>JABWBR010000036.1 GCA_013360405.1 Saprospiraceae bacterium | reverse complement strand
TGCGGATTGTGGGGAATGCTCGTTTCGACTTCGTCCAACGAACTAACCTCGAACAGTGGATTTAAGTTTGCGGCAACGCGACTTTGCGTATCTTTGTGTGAAATTTGAAAAACACAAAGCATGTTCAAGTTATTTTTCATGGGCTTGTTGATTTATCTGGCCTATCGTTTTTTCATCGCATCGCCTTCCTCCTCAATTGACAAAACAGGGAAAAGCGATGACTTTATCCACGGCCCTTCAAAGGGCTCGGCTAAAACAGACGACAGTGAATATGTGGATTACGAAGAGGTGAAAGAACAATGAGCCACGACGACAAGCCCTTGAATTTTCGCATCGGGGATTTGGTTTTATATAAAAATAACCAGCTTATTGCTTTCAATAAACCGGCTGGTATTCCCGTGCAACCCGACAAGACCGGCGACAAAGCGATGATCGATCTGGCTGAAATTTACTGCCAAACGAAGCTGCACCTCATCCACCGCCTCGACAGGCCGGCAAGCGGCGTGGTGTTGTATGCCAAAACCCACGGCGCCCTGGTGTCGCTCAACGAACAATTCAAGAACCGGGAAGTGCAGAAAGTGTACCTGGCCGTGGTGCAGGAACCGCCGCCAAGTCCGCAAGGCGAATTGATCCATTATGTAAAGAAAAATGCAGCCAAAAACCGCACAGCTATTTACGACACGGAAGTGCCCGACAGCGAGCGCGCCGAATTGCACTATCGTTTATTGGACCATATCGACAATTACCACCTGCTGGAAGTGACCATCATCACGGGTCGCCACCACCAGATCAGGGCCCAACTCGCGGCTATGGGTTGCCACATCAAAGGCGACGTAAAATACGGCGCCCGTCGCGCCAACCGCGACCGCTCAATCCACCTGCACGCCTGGATACTCCGATTTCGGCACCCTGTGACCGGCGAACTCGAAGAAATCACAGCCCCCCTGCCGGATGACCCGGTGTGGAAGGCGTTTGGGATGGGGGAATGATATAGTAGGTTGTCCGTTCTCTGTTGTCGGTTATCTGTTCTAAATATTTGGTACAGAACAAAAACGGAGAACAGACAACAGACAACAGACAACAGAGAACATGGAATTGATCAACAAATACTTCCCCGACCTCAACGACTGGCAACGCAGTTGCTTTGAGCAATTGGGACCTTTGTACCGGGAGTGGAACGACAAAATCAACGTTGTTTCGAGGAAAGACATCGAACAACTCTACGAACACCACGTATTGCACTCGCTGGGCATTGCCAAGGTGTTGCAGTTCAAACCCGGCGCCCAGGTGCTCGATTTGGGCACCGGTGGCGGGTTTCCGGGCATACCGCTGGCCATTTTGTTCCCAGAAACCCAGTTTTTGCTCATCGACGGCACGCGCAAGAAGATCACGGTGGTGCAGGAAGTGGCCCAGGCCCTGGGCTTGCAAAACGTAACGGCCCAGCACCAGCGGGCAGAGGAATTAAAGGGCAAATTCGACTTCGTATTGAGCCGCGGAGTAGCGCCGCTGGATCAGCTCGTTGCATGGAGTTTTCGGCTCATATCGGATAAGCAGCGCCACGCCCTGCCCAACGGCCTGCTGGCATTTAAGGGCGGCAATTTGCGGGCCGAGATCAAAGCAATACCGCGCGGCACCTACAGTGAGTTATTTGCGATAAGCGACTATTTTGATGAACCTTTTTTTCATGAAAAATATATCGTCTACGTACAAGCTTAAGAATACAAACTCCTTACACTCCGTTTTACTCCTTTTAACTCTGCGGTAAAAAAAAACTCTGACCATGATCATCGCCATCGACATAGGCAACAGCAACGTAGTGATCGGCGTACACGACGGCGAGTTGTGGCGCCACACCTGGCGCCTGCCCACGCTGGTAGAGGAAACCATGCTCTTCTACGAAATGCGCCTGGCCGACCACCTGCTCGAAGCGGGAATCAGACCCGACATGGTCAAACAGGTGGTGCTGAGTAGCGTAGTGCCGCCGCTGACGAGCTTTTTTGTGGAATTATCCCAAATTTTATTTCACCAAAAGGCCTTAATCGTAGGCCCCGATGTGTATCCAGCGCTAAGCCTGCGCATCGATCGCCCCCACGAAATCGGCGCCGACCTGGTGGCCAATGCTGCCGCCGCCCACCACCGATTCCAACAAGATTGTATTATCGTCGATTTCGGCACGGCGCTTACTTTTACGGTAGTGACCGGCGAAGGCTATATCCTCGGCGTGGCTATCGCTCCCGGCTTGCGCACAGCGGTGAGTTCGCTTTTTCAAAAAACTGCCCAACTGCCCGAAGTGCCGCTCGAATTACCCCAGTCTGCAGTGGGTAAAAATACGGCCCACGCCATCCAAAGCGGCATTTTGCTGGGTTATGTAGGGTTGGTGCGCCACCTGCTGGCCGAAATCCGCGTTGAACTCGGCGAACACTATATCGCCATCGCTACCGGCGGCCTTTCATCTATCCTCCACCCCCTGCGCCACGATTTTCACGCCATCGAACCCCACCTTACGCTGGATGGGTTAAGGGTGATCGGGGAAGCGACAGCCGGGAAGTAGGTATTGATAGGCGAGGCCTCTAATGTCGTCAACTTTAGGAAAACTCAAGTGATATTTTTTTTACCACAGAGGTACACAGAGTTTCCACGGAGTTCCACTGAGCTGGATTTTGACTCCGTGTTTTCTATGGTTAATCCAAACAAAGATTAAGATTTTTCTGATACATAACCTGATTTCTGACTACGGCGAAAACGCGAAGTATCATTTTGTTTCTCATGGCGTTGATGACTGTCATGTGATGTTTGCCTTCGTCTGTTTTTCGTTGGTAATATCGGCCTAGTTCCAGGTCTTTTTTGATCAAAGCACAAGCGCCCATTGTCAGAAGCGTTTTGAGCTTGATATTAGCCTTCTCAGCTGTTTTTGTTCGTTTTTTGCGATACTTGCCGGATTCATTCTTTAGGGGAACTACTCCGGCATAGCGCGCAAATGCCTTACCCTGATGGGGTTGAAACTTGATGAACGCCTCGGTAGCAATGATAATTTCCCTGGCAGTAACCGCCCCTACGCCTTCCACCGATGTAATCAGCTTGAACAATTGGGCAAGATATTCATCGGATTCAATGAGTTCATTGATACTTTTTTCCAGGTTTTTGATATCATGCTTCAGGGCCTGTATGCTGGCGACCTGATTGGCCACCAGGGCTTCACTGATATCTACGCTATCAAACTGTTTGCTTTCTTTAATGGGCACTTGTAGCATATTAATGGCACTCAGGAGCCGCTCACGTTGTCTTTGAAAGCTGCGCAGCTTGGCCAGCGTGGGATCCGGGGTTTTCCAAAGTTTGAGTTTATCCGCAAATCGAAAGGCATATTCCGCCAACCGCCGGGCGTCGATGGCATCGGTTTTCTCTTCCCACTTGCCATGGCCGTTTAAACTTTCGCTAACCTTAACGGCCGGCACCACACAAACCGGACCGCCTTTACTCAAGTAACATCTAACCAGATGCTGAATGTAAATCCCGGTGTGTTCCAGGCACAGCAAAGTCTGCTTTAGACTACTTACAACCCCTTTTGCCTGTAGGTCAGCCAAAAACGTAAAAATAGCGTCCGGACTATTTTCTACCTGGCTCTCCTGCATGATCTCAAATTTGGCGTTCATCACACAGCAATTAAACCATTCTTTGCTCATGTCTACTCCCAAAACTGTTGAAAATTCCATACCTTTAGTTTTAAGTTTAAAACTATCAGTGGAAAACTTCTGGAAAAGCCTTCAACCTGCTTTGCTACCTTTAGTGAGCCTGGTTAACTCTGGTTTTCTATTTAGGCCGGTGGTTGAAGTAAAAAGCATCAAAGGATTAAAACACAGAATAGGTCTTCAACCTTTGAACTCTGTCTAATGTGCCTTCGATGCATAATCCATGGAGTTTTCCACTTTTTTCGTGTGGAATTAACAAAAGAAAAAAGTAGCAAAAAAGAAAACTTATACATAGTAATAATAATAATATGAATATAAGTTTTCTTCCTGCAATACTAAAGGTAACTCTGTGTGAACTCCGTGAAACTCCGTGGTTTAATAATCGGCTTAATACTACTTTGTCACTTTGATATTTTACATGAAACATGTGCACATATTGCGCCCCGCTGGGGCTGTAATACGCTTTGTTCATGATTTTTCTACCAATAGGTACGCCCCTCTGGGGCTTTTCGGGCATCTTTAAAGGCCCGGAGGGCCGAAATATTGGTAGAACCGGCAATAAACTCCGGAGGAGCGTAATATGCGGTATGCCGGGTTTAAAGTGACAAAGTAGTATTAAGTTGACAACATTAGGCGGGGCCTCCCCCATACAACCCTCGGGGGCATTCCTGCCTCTTTGTCTGAAAACGCATAATTATTTGCGCTGAATCATAAAAAACGGTAACTTTGCGCACTTATGAAAATGAGGCATCTTTTAATTGTATTGAGTTTGGGGGCAATCGGGTGGGCTACATCCTGCAAAAGCGAGTTTGAACGCATCAGGGCTAGCGGCGATCCGACAGCCATGTACGCCAAAGCCACCGATTACTACGATAAGGGCGAATACCAAAAAGCGCAGGCGCTCTACGAATTGGTGATAAGCAGTTATCGCGGGCGCAAAGAAGCAGAGGACATCTCGTACCGCTACGCTTACACCTATTACCACCTGGGCCAGTATATCCTGGCGGCTTATTATTTTAAGAATTTTGTGCAAACATTCGGCGCCAGCACCAAACGCGAAGAAGCGGATTATATGGCGGCCTTTTCTAACTACCAACTATCGCCGACTTTTCGCCTCGACCAGTCGTACACGGTTAGCGCTATAGAAGGTTTTCAAGTGTTTGTAAGCACCTATCCGCAAAGTGAAAAAGTGGCCGATTGCAATCGACTCATCGACGAAATGCGCAAAAAACTGGAGCGCAAGGCATACGAAGAGGCCAATTTGTACTTCGACCTGCGGAATTACCAGTCGGCTATCCAAACCTATGAAAACCTGCTGAAAGACTACCCCGAAACCGACAATGCAGAACGGGTGCGCTATATGATTGCCCGCTCGGCTTATCTGCTGGCTATAAACAGTTTTGTAGAAAAACAGGAGCCTCGCTTCAAAGAAGCAATCAACCACGCTACCGAATTCCTGGAGCGCTACCCCAAAAGCGAATTCAAAAATGAAGTTTCGTCGTTTTACGATAATTCCAGAAAAAAATTAAAACAATTGACGAATGTCGGATATCAAAACTAAAGTACAGGGCCTGGACCCCAACGTGAGAGCCCGTAATCTAACCCAGCTCGTACAAGAAACGGGCAACGTATACGAGGTAATGGCCATCATTACCAAACGCGCCAAGCAATTGTCCGTTGATATCAAGCACGAACTGCATCAAAAGCTCGAAGAGTTTGCCGTAAGCTCTGATACGATCGAGGAGATCAACGAAAACAAAGAGCAAATCGAGATCTCTAAATTTTACGAGCGTTTGCCCAATCCGGCCATCATCGCTACCGAGGAGTATCTCGAAGGCGAGATTTATTACCGGTACCAGGACAAAAAGAAGCGCAAGCCACTCAACAGCGGCGAATAAGTAATTCTGACTTTTGAAAGGCAAGAAGATCATTGTGGGGGTCACCGGCAGCATCGCCGCCTACAAAGCGGCCACGCTCGTCCGGCTGCTGGTGAAGGCAGGCGCCGAAGTCAGGGTGCTCATGACGCCCGCTGCCCAGCAATTTATCAGCCCGCTTACCCTGGCCACCCTGTCCAAACATCCGGTACATAGCGATATCATCTCCGAATCGGCCTGGAATAACCACGTCGAAATGGGCTTGTGGGCCGATGCCCTCGTGGTAGCCCCGCTTACCGCCTCTACGCTCGCCAAGATGGCCCACGGCTTCTGCGACAATATCCTCGTGGCCGTGTACCTCTCCGCCCGCTGCCCCGTATTTGTTGCCCCCGCTATGGATGTGGATATGTGGGCGCATCGCTCCACGCAAGACAATGTAAAACGCCTGCTCGATTGTGGCAACAACCTCATTCCTGTGGGCGTAGGCGAATTGGCCAGCGGACTCGTCGGCGAAGGGCGTATGGCAGAGCCCGAAGATATTGCGGCCACCCTTGCCGCCCATTTTCAATCGGCAGATACCCTCAAAGGCCGCAAAGTGATGATCACCGCCGGCCCTACCTACGAACCCATCGACCCCGTGCGGTTTATCGGCAACCGCTCTTCCGGCAAGATGGGCATAGCGCTGGCCGACGAGGCCGCCGCTCGCGGCGCCGAGGTGACGCTCATTCTGGGCCCTTCGTATTACCGCCCCCAGCACCCCGGCGTAAAAACCATAGCCGTACAAACCGCAGAAGAGATGTACAAGGCTGCCCTGTCGCATTTTCCGGGCAGCGACGTGGCCATCCTCTCCGCTGCAGTGGCCGACTACCGGCCGCAGGATACCGCCAACCAGAAACTCAAAAAAATAGCCGATACGCTACCCATTCAATTGGTAAAAAACCCCGATATCGCCGCCGAGCTGGGCCGCCTCAAAACCGGAAAGCAGCTCATCGTCGGCTTTGCACTCGAAACAAACGACGAAATACCCAACGCAAAAGCCAAAATGGAAAAGAAAAACTTCGACTTTATCGTCCTGAACTCCCTCAACGACCCCGGCGCCGGCTTTATACACGACACCAACAAGATTTCTATTCTGCATCGAAACAATAAGATATTGCATTTCGAGTTAAAAAGTAAAACCGCGGTGGCCACCGATATTATTGATGAAGTGGCCGCACTGCTTTCCGACATTTAATCGACACAAACGGGTACAATGAATAATTTTGGACTAAAACTGGCTTCCTTTGTTCTGGTTGTCGCAGCCTTTATGGGTAGCGCACAAGCCCAGGAACTCAACGCCACCGTCAAGATCAATACGCAAAAGCTGCAGACGGCAGACCCCAGGGTATTTGAAACGCTGGAACAAACGCTTCGCGAATTTCTCAATAGCCAGAAATGGACCGAAGACGTGTTTGACAACCCCGAGCGCATCAATTGCAATTTTATCCTCACGATTCAGGAAGAACGCTCGGCGACGTCTTTTAAAGCCGAATTGGCCGTGCAATCGTCCCGGCCCATCTACGGCTCCGACCAGGAAACCCCGCTGTTGAATTACCTCGACAAAGAGCTTACCTTCGAATACGAACAATTTCAGCCGCTGGTGTATTCCAAAAACGCGTTTAACGACAACCTGTCTTCGGTGCTGTCATTTTACGTGTATGTCATCCTCGGGCTCGATTACGATTCTTTTGCCGCCCTGGGCGGCGAGCGTTATTTCCAGACGGCCCAGGAGATCGTCAACAACGTGCCATCCAACGTAACCGCCGCCAACCCGGGTTGGCGCTCGATGGAAAGCAACCGCAACCGCTTCTGGCTGATCGAAAACCTACTGTCGCCGCGCGTACGCCCCTTGCGCGAAGCTATTTACACCTACCACCGCCAGGGCCTCGACGTCATGCCGGAGAATGTAGACAACGGCCGCACCAATATAGCCCTCGCCCTCGAACAACTCGACAAGGTGAATCAGGCCTACCCCAACGCGATGATCGTACAGCTGTATAGCAACGCCAAAGCCAACGAAATTATAGAGATCTTCAAAAGAGGAACAATGGCCCAGCAAGACCGCGTGATCCAGATAATGACAAAGGTGGATGCGACGAATTCGGCGAAGTATAGGGCGATAAAGTGATTTGCTGATGTGCTGATGTGCTGATGTGCTGATAACTATGCTATTAGCACATCAGCAAATCAATAAACCGCCCTCCGCTGTCGCGAGGTTCCACCTCGTGCCAGTGGTTTATTGCTTTTGATACCTGGCCAATCGATCGCTCCCTTTCCTAATCAGTATTCCCTCTTCAACGCCTTTTCTTAAATCCCTTGTTGCGGTTGCAGTTGAGATTTTAGGGAACATCTTGAGGTAATCTTTCCTGGTGAAGTCACCCTTATCAATTTGGTCGAGGAAGTAATTCAAACGCTCTATATCTGTGAAATGCGCTCTTTGTGTATCCACCAATTCTGCTAAACTCAATTTTATCTTACCTAATAAGTATTCAACAAATTTTGTGGATAGTCCTTCTTTGTCGCATTGGCTCAACACATTATAGTATTCCTCCTGACTCTTCTTTATTTCTTGTTCAACCGGCAAATATTCAAACACGGGATTAGCCCTCATTAATATCACCGTCTGCCATAATCGCCCCATCCTTCCATTCCCATCCATAAAAGGATGAATAAATTCCATTTCATAGTGGAACACGCAACTCTTGATGATTACGTTATCTTCTCCGTCTTTAAGATACCTGAACAAATCTGTCATCAAATTATCGACGTTCCATCCCGGTGGAGCCAAATGCGCTATTCTGTCCCCCTGAATCACGCCGACCGAACCGGTGCGGAACTGGCCGGGCATATCCACCAGACCTGTCATTAACAACCTGTGCGCCTCCAAATAAGATTCCTTCGAGAAGGCATCAAAGTTTGTAAGGTTATCGTATGCCTGAATGGCATTCTCCACCTCTTTGATGTCCTTGGAAGGACCGATTACACGTTTATTCTCAATGATCGCGGTAATCTGATCTTCACTCAGCGTGTTCCCTTCTATAGCCAGGGACGCACGAATGGTCTTTACCTTGTTTTTCTTCCTAAGTTCAGTCTGCGGCTTCCTAAGATGTGTGGCATCTACAACGCCTAATAATCTGCCAATCTCGGTTGACAAATTGATTATTTGCGGCGTTCCTTCGTAGTATTTATGAATCATGATGCCATCATTTGATCGCATCAAAGATACGAATTAGATGAAAAAACAACAAAATATGAAGTCAAAGTTAAATAGCAGTTAGCAGTTAGCGCTCAGGGCTTAGCGCTGAGATCAAGCAGCTAACCGCTAACCTCCGCTGACGCGAGGCTCCACCTCGTGCCGTTTATCCTTCGGGTTTTACCGGGTTGTACAGTGTCTGTCGGGTTGAACCCCGACTGATAGGCGGGACGAGATTTGATTCTCGCGCCAGCGCCCGCGTGTGTTGTTTTGGGTTTTAGTGGTTGCTTTTGGCAACGTGGCGCCAGCGGGGGCAAGAATCAAGAATAGTATGCGCATCCAAAGCTCGCCGGTATCAATCGGGACTCACTTCGGTCGCATCAGCAAATCAGCAAATTAGCAAATTAGCACATCAAACCACCTTCAAACTCATATCCAAACTCGTCGCCGAATGCGTGAGCGCGCCCACTGAGATATAATCCACGCCGGTTTGGGCTACGCGGCGTACATTGTGGATGGTGACGCCGCCGGAGGCTTCGGTTTCGAAGCGCTTGTCAACGGTAGCCACGGCTTCTTCGAGCAGGGGTAGTTCAAAGTTGTCGAACATGATGCGGGTGATCTGGCCGACCTCGAGGGCTTCGGCGAGTTCGACCAGGTTGCGCACTTCGAGGGTGACGCCCAACTGTAGGTTGTTGGCTTTCTGATATTCAGCTACGCGCTGTACGGCCTGGGTGATGCCGCCGCAAGCGTCGATATGGTTGTCTTTGATCATGATCCAATCGTACAACCCTACGCGGTAATTGTGGCAGCCGCCGAGTTTGACGGCCCATTTTTCGAGGAAGCGGATCAGCGGGGTCGTTTTTCTCGTATCGAGGATTTTGACCGGCAGGTCTTCTACTTCAAAGGCAAAGTGATTGCTGAGGGTGGCGATGCCGCTCATGCGCTGCATGGTGTTGAGCGTTACGCGCTCGGCACGCAATAGCGCCTGCGTGTTGCATTCCACTTTGAAGGCGATATCGCCGAAGTTGACTTCGCTGCCGTCGGCAATGAGCGATTCGAAAGTAGAAGAGGGGTCTACTTTTTGAAAAATGCGGCGGGCGACTTCTACGCCGGCAATGACGCCCACGTCTTTTATCTTCAATTGCGCCCTGCTGCGCATATCGGGGGGAATACATGCTTTTGACGTGTGGTCGCCGTCGCGTACATCTTCATATATGGCGCGGTCGATGAAATCATCGAGCAGGGCTGCCACGTCGGCAGGTAAGGGAGAGGTTGTGCTCATAGTACACGTGGATTTTTAACCACAGAGTTTCACTGAGTTTACACGGAGTTACACAGAGTGAGATTATACCTCTGTGTAACTCCGTGTCCTCTGTGGTTAATAAAAATCTTTGTCCAAGTCTTACGGATCAGAACAAGATGCCCAGTTTAATGGTAATCGCGTTGATGATAGCCTTGGCGTCTTCGCTGCGATTGCCGCGAGGGTCAAAAACGGTGCCGTTATCGTCGCTAACATCGGTAAAGCCGATCTGGAATCCCAAGCCGGCTATCAGACTGGTACTTGTCGAAAGGCTGTATTCGATACCGCCGCCGACGCCCCACGACATGTAGATGCCGTTGACTTCTTTGGTGATATTGAATTTTTCTTCGTTTTCACCCGACTGGCTCGGATCGTTGATTACGCCACGCGCCTGGGTTTTGATACCTATCGATATACCGGGCTCCAGGAAATAGCGGATGTAGCCGAATTCGTTGGTGCGCATCTTGAGGCCGATCGGAATTTCCAGGTATTGCACGCCATACTTGAGCTTGCTGCCATTAGAAAGCGAGTCGAGCGTAGACGGCAGGTCGGACTTAGTCCAGTATTGTCCGCCGTAATCGTGCAGCAGGGTACCTCCGCTGTTGAAGGCAAATCCGAGCCCTGTGCTAAAGGCATAGTTTTCGCCGATAAGGTACTCGCCGATCATGCCGAGTTTCAAACCCAGATTGGTGCCGCTGGGGTTTATTTTGTTTTCATTGGTCGACATCCAGGAAAAGGACGGACTCAGTTGAAAGCCGAAGCGAATATCATCCTGTGCAGAAATTGTTAAAACATTGCACAAAAAGGCGGCAAGAATGACAATTTTTTTCATTATTGCATTGTTTTTTGTAGACGCTGTAAAGTTATACAGGCTGAAAGATAGTTGGGTGTTTATCGGCAACTATTTTCAATGTTCCCCCCACGCGCCCGACAATACAGTGCAATATACCTTATCAAAAAACCCTATACGTATGTTACAGCTAAGCCGTTGGTGGTATGCAGGACTGATACTCAGTGTGCTTTTTGTACAGGCATGCCGCCAGGAAACCGACAAAGACATCCCCGATGTGTCAGACATCGAGGTGGAAATGAATGTGACGCGTTTTGAAAAAGCGCTTTTCACCCTCGACACCAATCAAATGGCTGCCGGGTTGCAGGATATCGAAGAAAAATACCCGGTTTTCAGCCAAATCTACTTCGAACGCATCCTCGGCTCCAAGGACCCCGCGCTGGCCCCCGTAGGCCACGAAGCTTTTGTCAGAGGTTTTATCAACTATCCACCGGTGCGCCATCTGTACGATACCTGTATGGTGCTGTACGACGATTTCTCGCCTATCGAAAAGCAGTTTAAGCAGGCTTTTCAATTTTATAAATACTACTTCCCCGACCGGCCCGTACCCGATATTACTACTTTTGTGTCCGAATATTCGCACGCGGCATTTATCTTCGGCGACAACTCGCTGGCCGTGGGGCTCGATTTCTTTTTGGGTGAAAATTATCCCTACCAGCAATACAATCCGGGCAATACCAATTTTTCGGATTACCTGATCCGCACCTACAACGCCGACCACCTGGTAGCGCGAACCCTGTTTACACTGGCCGATGATATGGTGGGCCCGCCGTCGGGCAATCGCATGCTCGATGTGATGATCAGCAACGGCAAAAAGCTGTACCTGCTCGATATGTTGATGCCCAATGCCCCCGATACGGTCAAGATGGAGGTGACCCCAGCCCAATGGCAATGGATGCAGGAGAACGAACTCGAAATGTGGGCTTTTTTCCTCGAGGAAAATATGTTGTATAATACATCGTGGGAAGATATCCGCAAATACGTGGAGTACAGCCCCAATTCACCCGGTATGCCCGAGGAGGCGCCGGGTCGCACGGCCAATTGGCTGGGATGGCAAATTGTGAAAGCATATATGACCCGCTTCCCGGATACGACTTTCCAGCAATTGGTGGAATTGCAAGACGCCCAGAAGCTACTCGACGAGTCGAAGTATAAGCCGAGGCGGCGGTAGGGGGGCAGCACTCAGCACTCAGCAGTCGGGGCGAATTACGAACCCTGGCGGCGAGCCTGCTTTATGGTCTAGCCCCAGCGGGGCTTAATATTGGTAGAAATAACACAAGACAAGGCGCCCAGCTCCAGCGGAGCGAAATATCACTTGGTATATTGCGCTCCTCCGAAGCTGATTACCTCATCGATTTATTATTCTACCAATAGGTCGCTCCTCCGGAGCTGGGTAGTAGGATAGGGAGTTACCTTTTATTTTGAAAAAATTGCTTGAGCAGGGCGCTGCACTCGTCGGTCAAAATCCCGAATTCCATTTTGGTGGTGGGATGCAGCATGTCTTTCCCAAAACGCATAAACCCGCGTTTATCGTCGGCTGCTCCGTACACCACCCGGTCTACTTGCGACCAATACAGGGCGCCGGCGCACATGGCGCAGGGTTCTAAGGTGACGTAAAGCGTGCACCCCTGCAGGTACTTGCTGTTGAGATATCCGGCGGCGGCCGTGAGGGCGATAATCTCGGCGTGCGCCGTGACGTCCTGCAAACGCTCGGTTTGGTTATAACCGCGGGCGATGATCTGATTTTGGCACACCACTACGGCGCCTACGGGTATTTCTCCCTCTTCATAGGCTTTTTGCGCTTCCTTCAGCGCTTGCTTCATATAATAGGCGTCGCTTTGTACCGATAGCATGGGTGTAAGGATTGTGAAGCCACAATATTACTCAGGAAGAAAATATCACACGCGGAAAACGGAAGCATTTTTTTTTCATCTGCAAAAAGCTATATCTTTGCGCATGGAAATACGGAATACTACCCAAGACAACTTGCTGGGCGAAGCGCTCACCTTCGATGATGTGCTTCTAGTGCCCGCCTACTCCGAAGTACTTCCCCGCGAAGTAGACACTTCTACACAACTTACCCGAAGCCTACGGCTAAACGTGCCTATTGTATCTGCCGCTATGGATACAGTGACCGAGCATGCTTTGGCTATTGCCATCGCGCGGCAGGGAGGCATCGGCATCGTCCACAAAAACATGACTATTCAAGCTCAGGCTGAACAGGTGCGCATGGTCAAACGCTCAGAAAGCGGCATGATCGTGGACCCCGTCACGCTCCTGGGCGATGCATCGGTAGGCGACGCCCTGAAGTTGATGCGCCAGTTTAAAATTGGCGGTATTCCCATCATCGACCAGCAAAACAAGCTGATCGGTATCCTCACCAACCGCGACCTGCGCTTCGAGGCGCTGCACCACCGCCCGGTGCGCGACCTGATGACCAAGAGCAACCTGATCACCGCGCCTATCGGCACTACGCTCGACCAGGCCCGCCAGATATTACAGCGCCACAAGATTGAAAAACTGCCGGTGGTGTCTGACGACGGTACTTTGTGCGGTCTTATTACGTATAAGGACATTATGAAGGTGAAGGATTACCCCCTTTCCTGCAAAGACTCGCTGGGCCGACTGGTAGTAGGCGCGGCGGTGGGCGTCACGGCCGACGTGCTCGAGCGCGTGGAAGCGCTGGTGAAGGTCAACGTGGATGTCGTTTGCGTAGACACCGCCCACGGCCATTCGAAAGGCGTACTCGATGCCATCCGCATGGTAAAACAGCGTTTTCCCGACCTGCAGGTCATCGGCGGCAACGTGGCCACCGGCGAAGGGGCCCGTGCCCTGGTAGATGCCGGCGTAGACGGTGTGAAGGTAGGCGTGGGCCCCGGCAGCATCTGTACTACCCGCGTAGTGGCGGGTGTGGGCGTACCGCAGCTCTCCGCCATATATAGCGCCGCACAGGCTATTAAAGGCAGCGGCGTACCCATTATCGGCGACGGCGGCATCCGCTATACCGGCGATATCGTGAAAGCCCTAGCCGCCGGCGCCAGCACCATTATGGCCGGCAGCCTGTTTGCCGGCGTGGAAGAAGCCCCTGGCGAAACAGTGATCTTCGAAGGCCGCAAATTCAAGATATACCGCGGTATGGGCTCGCTGGGCGCTATGATGGAGGGCTCCAAAGACCGCTATTTCCAGGATGTGGAAGACGACATCAAAAAACTGGTCCCCGAAGGCATCGAAGGCCGCGTGCCTTTCAAAGGCACCCTGGCAGAGGTGATGCTGCAATACATAGGTGGATTGCGGGCCGGCATGGGTTATTGTGGCGCACCCAATATCGACGCGCTTAAAGATGCGCGTTTTGTAAAAATATCGGGCGCCGGCAGAACGGAAAGTCACCCGCACAACGTTACTATCACAAAAGAAGCGCCGAATTACAGTCGGCAGTAATACCCCCTTATGCCGGAACCCCTGATATTAAATATAGAAACCGCTACCGACGTGTGCTCGGTGGCCTTGTGCCTCGGCGAAGAGGTGCTGGCCCTCGTAGAATCGCAGACCGTCAACGACCATGCCGCGCAACTCACCACGTATATCGACCAATGCATGAGCAAGGCGGTATACGGGCTCGGCGATCTCGATGCGGTGGCGGTGAGCGGCGGTCCGGGTTCGTATACTTCGCTGCGCATCGGCGTGGCCACGGCCAAAGGCATCTGTTACGCCCTCGACAAGCCTCTGCTGGCCGTGCCTACGCTGGAATCGCTGGCCTATGCCGCCCGCCGGATCGCGGTTGACCAGCCCACGCTGTATTGCCCTATGATCGACGCCCGTCGTATGGAGGTGTATACAGCGCTATACGACGAGGAAGGTCGCGAGCTTATGGCGCCGGCCGCGGTCGTGTTGCACGAAAATTGGCTGGATGAATGGCTGCAAAAGGGCTATGCCGTGGTGTGTTGCGGCAACGGCTCAGACAAAGCCAGGCCGCTATTTGTTTCTCCGCAGGTGTTTTTTATCGATTTGCAATGCTCGGCGCAACACCTGTCCCCTTTGTCCGTTGAACAATTTATACAAGGCGCCTTTGTCGACCTGGCTTATTACGAACCTTTTTATTTAAAACCACCCAATATTACTACGCCAAAAAATACGGGATTTTGACCAGCCTGAGTTATCCAATAAATTGATCCATAAAACCTGTTAAATCATGAAAAAGCTACTGCCTTTTTTACTGCTTTGTAGTTTTTTAAAACTAAACGCCCAGGAAGACTTATCCTCTGGCACAGAATCCACCCTAACCTTTTCGGGGTATGTGGAAGCTTACTACAGCTACGATGCCGGCAACCCCGCCAACCACGAGCGCCCCGGCATTTTTTACAGCCACAACCGCCACAACGAATTCAACATTAACCTGGCCTACCTCAAAGGAGCTTACTCGGCCAACCGGGTGAGGGCCAATGTAGCCCTGATGGCGGGCACCTACGCCCAGTACAACCTGGCGGCTGAACAAGAGCTGTTGCGTTACATTTTTGAAGCCAACGCCGGCGTAAAATTGTCGAAAAGCAAAGAACTATGGCTCGACGCAGGCATTATGCCCTCGCATATCGGTTTTGAAAGCGCGGTCGGCAAAGATTGCTGGACGCTCACCCGCAGCCTGGCGGCTGAAACATCGCCGTATTACGAAGCGGGCGCAAGACTTAGCTACACTTCGGCAAGCGGCAAATGGTATATTGCAGGCCTGTGGCTCAACGGCTGGCAGCGCATCCGGCGCATCAACAGCAACCAGACGCCAGCCTTCGGCACGCAGCTCACCTTCAAGCCCAGCGATAAGATTACGCTCAACTGGAGTTCGTTTGTCGGCAATGAATTCCCCGGCAAAAACCAGGAGCGCTGGCGCATATTCCATAACTTGTACGGCATGTTCCAAATTACCGACAAATTCGGTCTCATTGCCGGTCTCGACCTGGGCGCCCAGCAAACCCGGCCCAAAGAAAGCGAATACGACTACTGGATGACCCCGGTAGTGATTGCCCGCTACGCCTTCAGCGATAAGCTGGCTATTGCCGCCCGGGCCGAATACTACAATGACGAAAACGAGGTGATCGTATCCACCGGCTCCCCCAACGGCTTCCAAACACTGGGCCTCTCAGCCAATGTGGATATTATGCCCGTGAATAACGTGATGCTTCGCCTGGAAGCCCGCACGATGAATAGCACAGACCCCATCTTCAGAGAGGAAAATGGAGGCCCCACGCAGAATAATTATTTCTTTACGGCAGCGCTGGCGGTGGGATTCTGATTCTTGATGTTTGATGTTTAATGTTTAATGTTGGATGATGGATGATAGATTTTTATAAATTAAAATAATCCAACATCCAACATTAAACATCCAACATTAATTAGAACGAATACCTCAACCCCACCTGTGCCTGCCAGCGGGAATTGAGGCTAAAGTCGTTGAAGAAGGTCGTTTCCTGCGAGGTGTCGAAGCTGTAAGTAGGCACGCCGCCGGCCACAGATACGCCGATGGGTTGAACCAGACCTGTATTGGTAGCAATTTGACGGACGCCCCACGATGAGCTGATCAAGTTGCCCACATTGAGAATATCGATGCTGAGTTGCAGCGAATTGTCGTTGCCAAACTTGTATTCCTGCATAATGCGGAGGTCCCAGCGAGAATACCAGGGGCTCAGCGAAGCGTATTTCTCGGCGTAGGCGCCCCTGTTTTCACTCAGATATTCATCTTGTGCAATATAATTTTCCAATGCATCGCGCTGGGCCTGCTGGGCGGCGGCATCGCCGGCAAATTGCATTTGTCCCAACTCGTTGCTAGTCGGAATGTAGATCAGGTCATTAAGCCCGGAACCGTCGTTGTTGATATCGCCGGAATACGTGTAGCTATAACGGCCGCCTTTTACGTATTCGGCAAACAATGCCACGTGTGTAGCCCAGTTGCCGGCATAGCTGAATCGCTTGTAGAGCGAGCCCACTACGCGGTGGCGGTTGCCATACAGCGAAGGCGCTAGTAGCGGCGTGTTGGAATGGTCGATATTTGCCGGGTTGCGGTCGTAGGCGTCAGACGAGATTTCGGCGTCGATGGAAGCGGCATCCTGAGCATCCAGGTAGTTGTAGGCCAGCGAAACGCGCATGTCTTTTGCAAACTCTTTCTGGATTTGGAATGCGGCGTTGAAGGTATGGCCTACATCTGTATTGGAGAAAACATAAGCGTTGGTAGCGCCGCCAAACACCTGTGCGCGGTCTTCGAGGCGGTAGATCGGACGGTTGTCTACGCCGCTAAGCGTACCGCCGGGCAGGCGCAGACCGTAGTTGCGCACCATCATAGCATTGACATCTTTGGTGTAAACCAGGTCGATAGTGGCCGTCCATCCCGTGCCGAATTTGTGGTCGTAGCCGATATTGGTACGCCATACCTGCGGGAATTTGAAATCGGGTTCGGTAACGCAATAGAAGAAAAAGTTGGGGTTGGCCACCTGGTTGCCGATCCATACAAACGGAAAACGCCCGGTAAATAAACCCGTACCGCCTCGGAGCTGTATGCTTTGATCGCCCTTGAGGTCGTAGTTAAAGCCCAGTCGCGGAGAGAACAGCGGCGTTTGTTTGGGTAATACCGTGTGGTCAAATAGCACCGGCTCGCCGCCTTCGTTGTAATAGGTAATGGTCGGATCGTAGCAGCAGTTGCGCTTAATATTTTCCTCGATTTTATCTTGTGTATCAAAATAGAGGGGCATATCGGCGCGAATGCCGAGGGTAAGCACCAATTTGTCGGAAATGGCGAATTCATCCTGGGCGTAAAAGGCCCACTGGCCGAGGTTGGTTTCTGCCAGCGCCCAGGTGTCGTTTGCATTATTTGTAGTTTCGGCATCGCGGGCGGCCTGGACTTCTGCTGCGAAATCAGGAGAATTTACAAAAGTGGCAAAATCTTCGATGGGTACGTCGGGGAAAAATACCCGGTTGCCATAACCCGTCAGGTTAAACGAGTTGTCGAATTCGAAACGCTCGAGGCTGGTACCTATGGTAAGGGTGTGTTTGCCGAGGTATAGGTTGAGGTTGTCGGTAATTTGGAGTACATTTTGATCCAGAATGTTGTGGATCGAGAAAGGCTCGTGGCCGGCAACGATATAGCGCACGCCGTCTTTGCCGATATTGAGCACGGGGAACGGTGCGGAGAAGGGATCGCGGGAATCCCGGAAAGCCGTGTAACCCAGTTGCAATCTATTGGCGATTTTGTTGCTGAAGAGCGACTTAACTTCGACCAGTCCGGAGTATATTTTATTGGTGATGCGATAACCCGAATTCTGGAATTGCAGGGTCTGAAAATCAGGGCCGCGACGTCCGATTGCCGAGGGGTGAGCGGGCTTGTCTTTAAAGGCGTCGAGGAAGTTAAACGAGAAGGTGAGCTTGTGCGCCTTGCTCATATTCCAGTCGAGTTTTAAGAGGCCTTTCTGGTTGTCAGTATCGTGTTTGTAATTTTCGTAGCTGCCGGTTTCGTAATCGTAGATATCGCGAAGCATCGTAGACACCATGTCGAGGTCGGCGGCCGATACGCGAGAGACGTTGGGTCCGGTAGTGCCGCGGTTGGCTACGAAATAAGAGCCCAGGTCGGAGCGGCGTTCGATCTCGAGATTTGCAAAAAAGAAAAGTTTGTTTTTAACTATAGGTCCGCCCAGGCTAAAGCCGGTTTGTAGCTGGCTCAGGTCGCCACGCGTTACTTCGGTATCTTCTACCTTGATGCCAAGCATATCCTTGTTGCGGAAAAAGCCGAAGACGGTACCTGATAATTCGTTGGTACCCGATTTGGTGACTGCATTCACTGATGCGCCGGTAAAGCCTGCTTGTGTGACGTCGTAGGGAGCAATGGATACGCTGATCTGGTCAATGGCGTCGAGAGAAACGGGTTGTGCGTCGGTTTGTCCGCCGGGCGTTGCGGCGTCAAGTCCGAAGGGGTTGTTGAAGATACTGCCGTCGAGCGAGTAGTTATTGAACTGGTCGTTGCGGCCGGCAAAAGACCCTCCTTCTGCCGACATAGGGTTCAGTCGGGTGAGGTCGGCCGTTGAACGGGTAATGGTGGGCATGGTGCGCAATTGGTCGCTGTTGATATAGGTAGCGGCGCCGGTGCGGTCGCTGTTGATCACCGAGTTGGCACTGGCTTTGACTTCAACGGCTTCTAATTCGGTAGTAGCGGGAATGAGTTGAAAATCCTGGAATCGCTTTTCCCCCAATTTGAGGAAAATGTTATCCAGCGTGTTCGTTTGGAATCCTAAAAAGGATACCTCTACTTTGTAAGGCCCGCCCACGCGCATGTTGGCGAGGGTGTAGCGGCCGTCATCCAGGGTGACTACGCCGTATTCGGTGCCCGACGGTGTGTGGACGGCCTTCACGGCAGCGCCCGGCAGTGAAGCGCCTTTGTCATCAAGTACTTGCCCGGTTAGCGAGGAAGTGGTTACTTGCGCAGAGGCAAGCGTAGTCAGACAAACTAATGCGACTTAGTAGAGTAGCGATCTTAGCATGGTTAATCGAATTGTTAAGTGAGTGTGAAAAATAGGTTTAGCCAGTGCTAAGATAAGCGCTGAAATGTTAAGCCAGATGTTTTTACATGCCGACAGCAAAAATTTAATATTGGCTACCATTTAAGTGCAGCAAATATCCCGGCGTCGGCACACAAAACGCGAAAATTACTCCCTTCGCGTTGCGTTTGCTTCGTGGTAAATGACCTGGATGAACCGTCGGGCGCGTTGGTAATCAATAGGCCCGATGGCTTGACCCAGGGATAGAGAAATATGATGGGGCTCGAGGGGATCGATTTGGACTAACGCGCTCCTGTTTTCATGCTATAGGCCGATAGAGGGCACGCATTGATACCAGGGCTGTCGGGCTCAACAGCAGGGTGGCCAAATCATACACGAGGTGTCGGGTTTTCCGCAGCTGCCGGGCGCTTGCGCTTCCAGCGCTTGTGGGTCCAGAGCCAGTATTCGGGCTGCGCCAATATCTGTTGTTCGAGGGCCCGTGTGTGTTTTTCCGATATTTCGCCAAAAGAAGTGCCCGCAGGTTGGTCTTCGAGCACGGTAAAGTCCATGGTGTAATATCCCCGGCGCAATTTGTTGATACGCCCGAAAACAACGGGGTAGTTGTATTCTACTGCGTATTTCTCTGTGCCGTAGGCCACGGCGGTATCCTGGTGCAGGAAGGTGGTCCAGTAGGCATTGGCGGCATTGGAGGGCGACTGGTCGGCGCCGAACATATAATTATTAAGGCGGTGGGTATTTGCCTTAAAAAAAGCTTTTACTTCCTTTTTGGGCAATAGTTCCATGCCGAATTTACTGCGGGAGGTGTGTAGTTTTTTATCAAAATAAGGATTGGCCAACGGGCTGTAAATACCCACGGCGGTATGCGGCGTTTGCAGGTCGCAGGCTACGGCGGCTAATTCCCAGTTGTTGTAATGACCGGCCACCAGCAGGAGGCTTCTCCCCTCTTTTGCGTAGTGTTCAAAAACTTCCGGATTGACGATTTGGCAGTGTTCGTTGATTTCTTCTTTGGTGATGCTGAACATTTTCACCGACTCCAGGATAAGGTCGCAAAAGTGGTGGTAAAATTTATGGGCGATGGCTTCGATTTCCTGCGGCGATTTGTCGGGAAAGGAATTTTTGAGGTTGGTAACTACCACCTTTTTGCGGTAGCCCAAAATGTTATACAATACAAAGCAAAGCAAATCGGACAACGCGTAGATGCCCCGGTAAGGCAACAGCGAAATGGGTTTGAGAAACAGATAAAAGACTATTCTGCTCATGCTTGATTTTTTTAATAAAACATTACAAACTCCGCGTGCGACCGCCATCGACGGGCAAGCTGACGCCGTTGATATAAGCTGCTGCGGGCGATGCCAGGAAGGCTACTGCTGCGGCAATTTCAGCGGGCTGGGCAAAACGCCCCATAGGCACGCTGTTTTGCATATTGCGGCCTACTTCTTCCACGCTTTTCCCCGATTCGGCGGCCTGGCGTTCGATGATGTCGTGCAGGCGGTCGGTGAGGGTCAAACCCGGCAATACGTTATTGACGGTGATCTGGTGGCGGCCCAGCTCGTTGGCCATGGTTTTAGCCCAGCTGGCCACGGCGCCCCGCACGGTATTCGACACGCCCAATCCGTCGAGGGGGACTTTTACCGACGTAGAGATGATGTTGATGATGCGTCCGTAGTTTTCGCGGATCATACCAGGCACGACGGCCTGAGTAAGCAAGTGGTTGCAGATGAGGTGGTTATTAAATGCCTGCAAAAAATATTCGGCCTTCGCCTCGGTAATCGGGCCCGCGGGAGGGCCCGCAGTGTTATTGACGAGAATGTGTATAGGCTTTTCCGATACAAGCCCTGATACTTTGATATGCAGGTCGGTCGTATCGGTAAAATCAGCCACGAGGAAATCGTGATCCTGGCCTGAGCCTTTGTGTAGTTGTTTGATTACGTCGGCCATAATATCGGCGGAACGCGACACCAGCGTGACGTTGGCGCCCATTTCTGCCAGCGCTATGGCGGTGGCTTTGCCAATTCCTTTACTGCTACCGCCCACTAAGGCGTTTTTGCCGCTAAGACTCCATTGCATAGGCCGGATTTTTGGTTTATATCGGCTGCAAAATTAGCAATAATTAGTCTTACCGACTCCGTCGCCCTTTATTGTTTAATTACTTTTCGGGTTTCCACTACGCCGTCTTGATTGGTCAGGCGCACGAAATAGATTCCCGGTTCCCAGTCGACCTCTGCTAATTCGAGTTGGCGCCGGCCCGCCGAGGCGTATACCATGGTTTGGGTGGTCATCACCTGGCCCAGGGCATTGAGCACGTCGAGTTTGAATTGGTACGACACACCACTGCCTTGCGCGTCTATTTCGACTCGGAGCGACTCGCTAAACGGGTTGGGCATTACCCGCCACTGAAAGCCGCTTGGCGGGGCGGGGGCGATATCGGTTATGCAAGTGGTACGGAAAATAAAATTACTGGCCGTATCGCTCTGGCTAAATCCGCAGACGGTTTGTATTTGCGCTTCGTAATCGCGGCAGGGCTCAAGGTCGGTTAATACGATACCGGGGGATAGGGAGGTGCGTTCTTCCCACAAATCTTCTCCGACCTTGCGATAGCGAATCACATAACTTATTGCCGGCGGCACCAAATCCCAGCCCAACTCGGCATTGGTGAGATCCAGGTTGAGGGTGTCTATGTTGGCGGGCGATGCGCAGAAGGAGGTGGGCACGATAATTACGCAGTAGTCTTCTACTTCACCGAAAGTACCATTGGGGAAATTACAAGGGCCTGCCACGTTCTGGAAATTCATCACCACGCGCATCCGGGTAAAACCCAGGGGCGAAGCGGGAGGAACGACTATAGCCCCCGTGACAGTGGTATTGGAGCTTGCGCCCGGGTCGAAGGCGAGCTCGTCGTTTTCAAAACCGCCGTTTTGGTTATAGTCGATCCACACTTTGAAATATTCCTGGAAAACGAAGTCCGAAAACCCAGGGCTCAGACTGATATCGTAGCTGCCTCCCAATTCAAGCACAGGTGGAGCTATTTCGCTATAGAGGCCGTAGCCGTCATCGCTTCCGCTGGTATTGTCGATGCCTGCAAAAACGACTTTTTCTATCCATTCTTCTCCGGCATCGAGCCCATCGGCAGGGCAATAATCGAGGTCGGTACAGGCGCCGCAGCCGCTGGTGCGGAATTCGACGAGTGCCGTGGGTTCGGTTTGCAGGGTATCGCAAATGGTAAACAGGGCAATTTCGTAATCGGTACAGGCGGTGAGGCTATCGAGTGAGAGGCTGTTGCCGGCCACTTCGATCGTTTGCCAGGTGGAGTCGCCCGCAGGTCGGAATTGAAGCACGAATTGGGTGGCGGCCAGTACGTTGCCCCACGTTGCCAAAGCCGAAGTGTCATTGATTTCTGATACTGCAAAGCCTTGCGGCAATTCGCAACAACCGTCGGTTTTGAAGGTATAATTGTTGAAAAGGGTAGTCGTATCGCTGCTGCAATAGGCCGTGATTTGCAGTTCGTATTCGGAACAGGCGAGCAGACCTTCGAGCAGGAAGGGCGAACTGACGCCGGTGATGGTATCCCATTCGAGGCTGTCGGCAAAGCGCCAGAGGAGGTCGACCTGGGTTACGCTGTCGGTGGCTGCCCAGGAGATCGTGGCCCGGTCGTCGGTGATGTCTACGGCATTAACGCTGGTAGCCGGCGGACAGCCGCTGCAATTCTGCATCAGCAGTTGGAGGCTGTTAAATACGTTGAGGCGGCCGCCGGTGACGGTGATGCTATCGAGGCTGGCATTGGGGGTCGCACCCTCCAGTATGTATTGTTTGGCGAGTAATACGGCCGCTGCCGGATCGCTTTTTGCGATAGCTATAAAAGAAGGGCAGGGGGCGGAATAAAGCAGGCCTACGGTACCCGTCACGTGCGGGGTAGCGCCCGAGGTGCCGCCAAAGGGACCGTAAGTGTTAGGAAGGTCGGTAGTCCAGGTACTAGCGCCAAAGGCGCCCAGGTCTATCGTGGTAAGACCGTAGCCTGCCGAGGTGACCTTCACGTCGTTGTGGTTCATGTTGGTCACCGAGATGAGATAATCGCTCGGGCAAGCCGTGGGCAGGTCGCCTTCGATGTCCACGTTAACATTGCCGTTGATTGTAGCGCCGCAGTTTAGTATGCCGTGCGTGCCGAGGGTATCGTAAAAGGCGCACCAGAGAGGCGCGTCTTCGGGGTCGCCCAGGTCGACGCCCCAGGAAGCGTTGGTAGCTACCACAAAAGCGCCCTCTGCCCCGTTGGTTTCGTTGTATCGCATCCGCTGTACCAGCGGGTAGGAGTAGGCTTCGAGCACTTTAGCTTCGTCGGTATTAAAATTGTTTTTGACAATCATCACTTTGACATTCCAGCTGATGCCCGACACACCTATGCCGTTGTTGCCTTTGGCGCCCATGATGCCGGCAACGGGGGTGCCGTGGCCGCCGCCGCTGATATTGTCGGTGCCGGTTACGGTGCTCCAACCGCGATAGTCATCCACGTAGCCGTTGCCGTCGTCGTCGATGTCATTGTCGGGGATTTCGGCGTGGTTAATCCAGAGGTTGTCGCCGAAATCCTCGTGGTTGAGGTCAATGCCGTCGTCGAGGGCGCAGACTACGATAGTGTCGCCCTGCACGGTAAGTCCCCCGGTGGTAATATCCCAGGCCAGGTCCATGTCGATATCGGCGCCGGGAAGTCCGCCGGTCTGGCCGGTATTGATGTATTGCCACTGGCTGCCGAAGCCGGGGTCGTCGGGTATGGTAGAGCGGGTAGTGACGAAGTGGTTGAACTGAGCTTCCACGACTTCCCGGTCGCGGCGGATAGCCTGCAGAAACCGGGTTTCGTGGATGCGGGCAAAGTCAAAAGTGAGCGCCCAGATGTGCATAGGCGCCGATACGAGTTTGCGGGTCTTGAGGCCGGTAGGCCGCCCTTCAAAATACTGCCATTTTTTGGCCCATTGTTGCGCGCTGACCTGCGGGCGGAATTGTACCAGCACCTCGCCTTGTACGTGGTCGAGCAATTGGCTTTGGGCGGGTAATAAAAATGCGATTACGGCGAGAGCGACTAATGATAAGCGGCGCATCATAGGTAATAGGCGTTTTTTTTTATAAAAATAAAAAGCAGCGAAAGATAAAAACTTTACCTATTGAAAATGCGGGATTAGCGGGTTTTGTCAAACGCTTGACCGATGAATCAGGGACGCAGGGTGCGTTTGTTGAGCCTGAGCGTTTTTAAGACGCCGCGTTTTTCATTAATCAGGCTCACGAGGTAGAGGCCGGCGGGTATGTCGGAGATGTCGTAGCGATTATTCTGAGAAGCGTCGAACATGCGGATCTTTTTGCCGATCATATTGTAGAGGATAATCTCGTCTACAGGGGCATTAGGCGTAATTTCGAAATAGTCGATGGCGGGATTGGGGAACAGGCGCAGACTAGCCTTTGAGAATTCTTTGTCGGCGTCTTCCACATTGGCGGTTAGTATCAGCGTGCCGATCGTTTTATCGGGGCTTTTGGTGAGCGAAAAGGGAATTTCATACACGCCCCTGCCGGCAACCCCCATTGGCTGGATATGCAGGGAAAACGTAAGGGAAGCGCCCGGCGCCAGTTCTACCGGTGCGTTGATATTGTATTTGGGGGCGTAATTGGTAGCTATTTCGGGCGTATAAAAGGCAAAGTCGTCGCATACCTGCGTTTGCCAGCCCAATGGTTGATTCACGATGTTCCTTTTCCATTTCAGCAGCAGGGTCTGGTTGGAGGTATTGGTGACCGTAGCACTCAATTCCAGCGTTTTCGACCAATTGTCGAGGTCTACCAGGAAGCGCTCTTCCACGGCATTGGGCTCAAGTGACAACAGCTTTTGCGAATAGCCGTTGCCTATTGCCGAAAGGGTTAGAATCAGGAGTAAAAAGTGCTTCATTGGGCTACAATCTTAAACAAACTCTAAGTTACTTCTTTTTTAACGCAACAAGCCTCATAAGGGAACGGCAAAATGGCGTTTTAATTTTTAATTAACAGGGCTTAGCAGTTAGGGCTTAGCAATCAGCTAACCGCTAAGCCCTAAGCCCTAACTGCTAAAACCCCATAAACTCCCTCACCACCGGTATCAGCCTATCCACGCCTTCTTTGAGCGGGCGCACCACGGGGATACCCATTGTCGCCTCTGTTTCGCGCTGATAGGCGGTCAACTCGGCATCAGTCATATTCTCCTCATTCAAAGTAATCGCCAGCACCCTGGCGCCGTATAAAGACAGGAGGCCTATTTCTGAAGCGATAAGGGGTATGGATATATCTGTGCTATCGTAGCAGCGGCGGCCGGGGGCGTGTTGCAGGATCACTCCGGTGACATTGCCTGAGAGGATGATCTCGCTGCCGCAAGGGCCGTTGGGATTGCGCAGCGCCGATTGGCCTTCAATAAGGATAAGGTCGGGATTGCTTTCGTTGGCGCAATCTACGATCACCCGTTCGATTTCGCCGCTAACGAAATCGTTGACCGTGCTGTCAAAAATAAAACCATAGGGATAACCCTGCATCCAGCCGGTTTGCCCGGTATAGATCATCTCGGTAGCGATATCGTTTTTGCGGCAGCTTTCCATCAGCATGCGGCAAGTGGTTCGCTTGCCCAGGGCGCAATCGGTGCCCAGCACGGCTATTTTAGGGGTCTTTACCGAGTAGATATCGCCTGTCCAGAAGCGCAGTGAATTGCGGGGTTTGGGTTTGCGCACGTCGATGAGTTCTAGGCGGTTTTTTTCAGCCAGCGCATTGAAATAAGGGTCATCGCTCAAAAAAGTATGCAACCCGCACACGACACCCATGCCCGAGCCGATGGCGGTATACAGCTCTTCGCGAAAATCATCGGGCAGTTGTCCTCCGTGAAGCGCCACGCCAACAACACAATACTTGGGAATCGGCAATTCGGAGTTTTTGTACTCGGCTACCGAGGCAAAAATTGGAATACCCAGCGTATTGCCGTCCATCACCTCGCCGGCGTCGCTGCCTGCGTGTTGGTAGTCAATAACGGCCAGAATATCGAAGCGCTCGGTGCCGCGCAGGAGTCCGTGGCAGGTTTTGGCGTTAGACGTGGCCAGCATGCCGTGGGTAAGAATTATGGCGGTTGATTTTTCCATACTTCAAATATATCAATATGCGCGTATCTTTGCACGCATATGAGAACGATATTCTATTGCATATGCGCAGTGGTGCTTCTGGGTCAGGCCGGCTGCGCCAACGACGCCGGGAAACCCCGGCTGATTGCCGATTATTTTGTGCGCTACCTGGCCGACGTGTCTGAGATCAAAGCGCAGGCCAGCTTTTACGAGGGCGATACCCTGGAGACGGCAGTGCCGAAAACCATTGCGGGCAGCGTCACTTTCCAGCAAAGCGCCATGGAAGCCAAATCGCTCAATGGGGGGCTGGTGCGCTATTTGTTGCAACGCCGCAGCGAGTTCATCCCGCCCTTTACTTTCGCCTTCACCGGCGACGACGGCGAGAAAGTGACATACACCGTCCCGATGAGCCCCGTCGACAGTTTTTCTTTTAAAGGGCCTGTAAGCAAATCAAAAGGCGGCACATTGGTACTCAAAGGCACGCCGCTAAGCGCCGAAGAAAGCCTGGTGGTGTTGTTCAGCGATGCCCGCAACCAGGCCGGCTCCATTACTATTCAAGGCCCTATTACGAACCAGGAAGTCTTTATCCCCGCCAACAATTTAGCCAATCTGCAAACCGGCGCCGGCATGGTTTACCTGGTGCGGAAAATAGTAAAAATCGAGGATACCCCGGCGCGTTATGTGATTGCATCGACAGAATATTATACGCCGGCTATCGGGGTGGCGTTGGAGGAATAGGGCGACTATGCGACTGTGCGACTGTACGACTATACGAAGTTAGTGTTCATACGAGTCGTACAGTCGTAAAGTCCCAATTTATTTCCTCTCATTTCCATTCCGCTTCTTATCTTTGCGGGCAATTTGGCGAGCCGGTTGCCATCCACCGGCAGAAAATTGCACGATATCATGCCCAAAGATCAGTCTATCCGTTCCGTCCTCATCATAGGAAGCGGACCCATTATCATAGGACAAGCCTGCGAATTCGACTACTCGGGCAGCCAGGCCTCCCGGTCGCTCCGCGAAGAAGGCATCGAAGTGACGCTCATCAACTCGAACCCCGCGACGATCATGACCGACCCGGTCACGGCCGATCATATCTATTTGCTGCCCCTCACCGTAGAAAGCATTATCCAGATCCTCGAAGAGCGACAGATTGACGCCGTACTTCCCACGATGGGCGGACAAACCGCCCTCAACCTGGCTATCGAGGCCGACTCGCGCGGGGTGTGGCAGAAATACGGCGTGCGCATGATCGGCGTCGATATAGCGGCTATCGAGCTGACCGAAAACCGCGAGGCTTTTCGCCAGCATATGATCGATATCGGGTTGTTTGTAGCGCCTTCGCGCATCGCCAACTCATTCCTGGAGGGCAAAGAAGCCGCCCAGGATATCGGCTACCCCCTTGTAATACGTCCGTCGTATACGCTGGGCGGCACCGGCGGTAGCTTTGTGCATCAGGAAGAAGAATTTGACGCCGCCCTGCGCCGCGGACTCGAAATGTCGCCCACCCACGAGGTGCTGGTAGAAAAAGCGGTATTGGGCTGGAAAGAATTCGAGCTCGAACTGCTGCGCGACGCCAGCGACAATGTGGTGATTATCTGCGTAGTCGAAAACCTCGACCCCATGGGTATCCACACCGGCGATAGCATCACGGTAGCCCCCGCCATGACGCTGAGCGACACCGCCTACCAGGAGATGCGCAACCAGGCCATCAAAGCCATGCGCTCGCTGGGAAATTTTGCAGGAGGCTGCAATATCCAGTTTGCCCAAAACCCCGAAACCGAAGAACTCATCGTTATCGAGATCAACCCACGCGTATCGCGCTCATCGGCGCTGGCCAGCAAGGCTACCGGCTACCCCATCGCCAAAATTGCCGCCAAACTGGCCATCGGCTACCGCCTCGACGAGCTTAGCAATCAGATCACCAAAACAACCTCGGCTTTTTTCGAGCCCACGCTCGACTACGTGATCGTGAAAATGCCGCGCTGGAGTTTTGAAAAATTTCCGGGCGCCGACCACCAACTCGGCCTGCAAATGAAGTCGGTGGGCGAGGTGATGGCCATCGGCCGCAATTTCCTGGAAGCCCTGCAGAAAGCCTGCCAGAGCCTCGAAAACAACCGCATGGGCCTCGGCGCCGATAAAAAAGAGTGGATCAGAACCTCCGACGTGCTGGAGCGCCTCGAAAAGGTGAGCGACGACCGCATTTTTCGCCTCAAAGACGCCCTGCGACTCGGCGTACCCGAAAAAACAGTGCAAAAGCTCACCCATATCGACCCCTGGTTTATCAAGCAGATGAAGCAGTTGGTCAAAATGGAGCAACAGCTGATGCGCTATAACGTGGCAGAAGATATTCCCGAGGATTTTTTCCGCGAACTCAAGGAAGTAGGTTATTCCGACGCCCAAATCGCCTGGCTGATGCGCATCAAAGAGGAAGAAGTTACCCGCCAGCGCTTTCAACTGGGCATCAGGCGCACCTACAAGATGGTGGATACCTGCGCGGCCGAATTCGAAGCCAAAACCCCCTATTTTTACTCCACTTTCGATAGTGAAAACGAAAGTATTCCCTCCGATCGCCGCAAGGTGGTCGTACTAGGTTCCGGCCCCAACCGCATCGGGCAGGGCATCGAATTCGACTATTGCTGCGTGCACGGTCTCCTCGCCGCCAAAGACGCCGGCTTCGAAGCCATTATGATCAACTGCAACCCCGAGACGGTGTCTACCGACTTCGATATAGCCGATAAGTTGTATTTCGAGCCCGTCTTCTGGGAGCACCTCGAAGAAATCCTCGAACTGGAAAAACCGGAAGGCGTGATCGTGCAGCTCGGCGGACAAACCGCCCTTAAGCTGGCCGGTGAATTCCACAAACGAGGCATCCCCATTTTGGGAACCGATTTCCCCTCGATGGACCTGGCCGAAGACCGCGGGGCTTTCTCCACCCTGTTAAAAGACCTCGAGATTCCGTATCCCCTCTTTGGCGTGGCCGGCGATGCCGATGAGGCCCTTCGCATCGCCAAAGACGTAAAGTACCCCGTACTGGTGCGCCCTTCATACGTGCTTGGCGGACAGTATATGCGTATCGTGATCAACGACGAAGAGCTGGAGCGCCACGTGCTGACGATTTTCAAGCACATGCCCGACAACAAAGTGCTGGTTGACCACTTCCTCGAACGGGCCAAAGAAGCCGAAATCGACGCTATCTGCGACGGCGAGCAGGTGCACATCATGGGCATCATGGAACATATCGAACCTGCGGGCATTCACTCGGGCGACAGCTCGGCGGTGCTGCCTACTTATAGTCTTTCGGTAGCCGCGGTGGCCACTATGGTGGAATACACCGAAAAACTTGCCAAAGCGCTGAATATCAAAGGACTGATAAATGTGCAATTTGCCATCAAAGGCGACCAGGTATACGTGATCGAAGCCAACCCAAGGGCTTCGCGCACTACACCCTTTATCGCTAAGGCTTATAAAGTACCTTATCTGCAGATTGCCACCAAAATCATGCTGGGCACCCACAAGCTGAAAGATTTTGATATCAAGCCGCAACCCAGCGGCTTTGCTATCAAGGTACCCGTTTTTTCTTTTGAAAAATTTCCGAACGTAGACAAAAACCTGGGGCCTGAGATGAAGTCGACGGGAGAATCGATTCGATTTATCAGAGATTTGTCGGATCCCTTTTTCCGCGAATTAGACCGCAATCGCAATATGTATTTGACGAGGTAGGGAATATCCTTATTTTTGTCCTATGCGTTACCCCATAATCATCATAGGTCTATTAGCGCTCGTTACGGTATTCTGCAGTCGAAACGCCCCAACTGCTGATTCGCCCTATCTCAACCTGGCCGACGGCGTCAAATACGTCGGCATGGAAACCTGCCGCTCCTGCCATACCGACATCCACGCTACGTATATCCACACCGGCATGGGCCGGTCGTTCGACCTGGCCACCCCGGCGAAAAGCGCCGCTACCTACGGCCCGCATGCCATTGTGTACGATACCGTCAACGACCTGTATTACAAGCCTTTTTTTCGCGACAGCGCGCTATTTATCCTCGAATTCCGGCTCGAAGGCGGCGATACCGTGTACAAACGCCTCGAAAAAGTGAGTTATATCGTAGGGTCGGGGCAGCATACCAACTCCCATATCGTAGATTTTAACGGTTATGTGTACCAGGCGCCCATCACCTATTACACCCAGGAAAAGCGCTGGGATCTGGCTCCCGGCTTCGACGAGCTAAACGAGCGCTTCGACCGCTTCCTGACCGCCGAATGTATCACCTGCCACAACCACTACCCTCAATTGGTAGAAGGCTCTATTAATAAATACGCCCAAATGCCGCGCGGCATCGAATGTGAGCGCTGCCACGGCCCCGGTGAAATACACGTAAGAGAAAAACTGGCCGGACAAATAGTGGACACAGCCACCCAGATCGACTATACGATCGTAAACCCCCGCAAACTGCCCCGCGATTTGCAAATGGACCTCTGCCAGCGCTGCCACTTGCAGGGCGTAGCCGTACTCGAAGACGACAAGACTTTTTTTGATTTCAAACCCGGCATGCCCCTGAACCAGGTGATGAATGTGTTTTTGCCCCGCTTTTCCAACTCCTCCGAGAAGTTTATCATGGCTTCGCAGGCCGACCGGCTGCGGCTTAGTCCCTGCTACCAAATGAGCGAAATGACCTGCCTCACCTGCCACAATCCGCACCTCAGCGTGAAGGAGACGGGCAGACAGCAGTACAACCTGGCCTGCCAAAATTGCCATACCACTCAAACCTGCACGGCGCCGGCAGCCACCCGGCTGGCTATGTCAGATGACTGTTCAGGTTGCCATATGCCTAAATCGGGCAGCACCGATATTCCCCATGTGCACATCACCGACCATTTTATAAGCAAAACAAATGTAAGCGGTAAAAAAACTACAACTGCAGCCAATTCAAATGCCGATTTTTTGGGTTTGCAAATTCTAACAAAAGACAATCCATCCCCCTTGGAAATGGCGAAGGGGTATATCGCCGTCTTCGACAAATACCTGGCTTCACCACTCATGCTCGACTCGGCCAAGTGGTACCTCGACCGCAGCAAAGCGCCCCGAAAAAAGCAGTTTTCCACGCTTGTGCATTACCATTTTGCCCGAAAAGACTTTGGTGCTATAGCTACATTAGCCGCCAAAAACGACCCGGCAAAAGAAGCCGACGGATGGACGGCCTATCGCATCGGCGAGGCGATGTACCAAACCCAAAACTACGCGCAAGCCGTGGCCTTTTATGAACGCTCGTTGGCCCTATTGCCCTACCAACTCGATTTTCACGAAAAACTCGCCATTGCGTACGTGGCCACCCGGCAAATTCCGCAGGCCATAGCTGCGTTTGAATGGGTGCTGAAAGAAAATCCCAAACGCAAATTGGCGCTCACCAACCTGGGTTATATCTACGTGTCGCAACGCCGGTTTGAAAAAGGCGAAGCCCTCTACGACAAAGCCCTTGCCCTCGACCCCGACTACGAGCAAGCCCTGCTCAATAAAGCGGCAGTGAGGCTGTTTCGCAACGATTGTACCGGGGCCGCTCCGCTTTTGCAGCGCATCCTCAAGCGAAATCCGGGGAATAGCCAGGCAAGGAGAGCCTTGGCGCAGTGCGGGGGGTAGGTGGCGATCGCGATTTGCGATTTCGGAATTCGGATTTATCCTGGACAAAATCCGCAATCCGCAATCCGCAATCCGCAATCCGCAATCCGCGATCGGCGGATTAGGATTTTCTCCTTAAATTGCATGCGGAAACTCTGGCTCAGCATTTTTGTTAAAAAGAAGATCTACACAAACCCAGTTATACACTAATGGGAAACCTTACCATAGCTGCACTGCTATTCCTTGCCTGTCAATCTCTCACCTTTGGGCAACAGGGTGGGAATGAAGACAAACTTGCCCAAAACTGGCAGGTTTTTCACGACCGGGGCGACTACGACAAAGCTGTCGAACAGGCCAGGCTGATCTACCAGTTGGGGCAATCCACCAAAAACAACGAACTGATGGCCCAGGCATTGAACTGGGAGGGCCAATCTCTGCTCAAAATGACCAGGCGACAGTCGGCCAATCGCAATAACGCCGAAAAAGCGCTGAAAAAAAGCCAGGAATTATTGGCGAGCGTCGATAACAAAGACCTGGAGACCCGCAACCTGCAACTGCTCAGCGAAATAGCCCGCCTGGAAGAAGATGATACGGCATTGGCTTTATATCAAAAACAATTAGCGGCCATTCAAAGCCAGATTGCGGGCGCCGAAGCCAACAAAAACCTGTCGGAAAAAGTGGCGCAATTGGGCAGCCAAACCCAAGATCTTCAGCAGCGCGTGCAGTCGCTCAGCGCCGCACAAGTGAAGGCGGAACTGCTATTGGCGATGCAAAAAAACTACCTGGATTCTATTGAAATGGCCCGTATGCAGGATGCTTTTCTTTTAGAAAAAAAGGAATTAGAACTTAAAGATCAAAAAACGCAGGTGGCGCTGCAGCATAACCAACTCCGGCTGCAATCTTCACAGCGCAATTTCTTAATCGCCATCGCCGGCATATTGACTTTGTTGGCAGTCGGCATCTATTTCCGCTTTAGCGAAATAAAAAAATACAACATCATTTTAAATGCCAAAAACGAGGCGCTTATTGCCGAGCAGCAGCGCTCGGAAATGCTGTTGCTGAATATCCTGCCGGCAATGGTCGCCGATGAATTGAAAAACAGCGGCATTACCAAAGCCCGCCGCTACGAACAGGCCACGGTGATGTTTTCCGATTTTAAAGACTTTAGCCAAATAGCCAAGACGCTGCCGCCGGAGCAACTGGTAGCAGAGCTGGACGTGTATTTCAAAGCGTTCGACTATATCATCGGCAAATATCAAATCGAAAAAATAAAAACCATCGGCGATGCCTATATGTGCGTAGGCGGCATACCCGACATACAGGGCAGCTCGCCCAAAGACGTAGTAAAGGCCGCATTGGAAATACAATCATTGCTCGCCAAATTCAAAGAAGAAAGGCAAAAAGCCGGTAAACCCTTCTTCGAAGCCCGCATCGGCATCCATACCGGTCCGTTGGTGGCCGGCGTGGTGGGCTCTAAAAAATTTGCCTACGATATCTGGGGCGACACCGTCAACGTGGCCTCCCGCCTCGAAACCAGCAGCGAAGCCGGCCGCGTGAATATCTCGGAAACGACCTACAAACTCGTCAAGTCAGAATTCAAGTGCGAAGCCCGCGGCCTGGTGTCTATCAAAAACCTGAACCAGGTGGCGATGTATTTTGTGGAGGGTTAGGCTGTTAGTCCAATTACCTGCCCATAACCTGGGTTAAAATCGCGTCTGTACCTGCTACCTTGCGATGTAAGTACCCACAACACCTCATAAGGCATAGGGTGATACGGGTACCCGATTTCTCCGTCGGTGATGACAATAGCGCGCTCTACCTCAGGGTCTTCGGCGAGTTGGTACATGGCCGGGCTCATATCGCTGCCACCCAGGCCGAAGATGTTGAAATTGGACAGCTCGGCAGCAGACACCCATTCGTCGGCGGTAACTTCGGTATCGCACTGGAGCACATGAACTGCATCCACACCGGTGATTTCGCAAAAAGAGGCCATCACACCCAGGATTTGTCGTAGTTCGTCGGACATCGACCCGCTGGTGTCGAGTACGACATGGATGGTTTCGCCCTTCCGTGTTTTGCCCGGCCTGACAAATTCGGCATATTGCCCCCGACGGCTCGGGCGGGCATAACTATTCCCCGCAGGAGCGGTGGCTTCCATCCACTGCTGTAATGCCCACTGCCAAGGCGGGTTGTAGTGCGACTTGAGCGCTTCCAGGGTGAACATACTATCTCCAGGCGAATATCCCCTTTCGTATGAGTCGTCCACAAGCCGATTCATGGCGTTTTGTGCCTGCTCGGCACTGAGGGCGTTAATAGCTCGACGCTGGATTTCCTGGGCGGATTTAGCAAGTTGCCTGGCTGTTTCGTGGGGAAACAGCCGTCTTTCGTCTTCTATGGAAAAGACATCGCCCTTCAGCAGTTGCGGTGTCGGCGGCGGTGTTGAAGACTGAGATGCCGGTTTGCCAAATACCAGTGCCAGCGTTTCGCCCAAATCGCTGAGGGGAGGGGCTTCAGCCCGGGCTTTATTTTCGGGCACTATGCTCCAGCAAGGCAAGGCTGCCAGTTTTTTTTCAGAATTATTGGCCTGGATTAAAGCCATCACTTCTTCCAAGGGTACCGCTCCCGGTTCGTTAAAGCGGTACCAGCTCGACTGGTCAATCAGTTGATAATATTGGAGGCCACCGGCAGGAGTGTACATCTCCAATTTGTGCTCCAAAATCTGATTGATCACCATATCGTGGGCTATATTGACCAACTTGGGGTCGCTACCGGCTGCCCTTTCGTGGGTTTGCAATACCAGGTGCATAAGCTCGTGGGCCATCACGAAGGTCGCCTCGGGCATCGATAATTTGGCAAGCCATTGAGGGTTTACCAACAGCCTCCCCGAGGCGAAGATACCGGCGGTCTCCACCCTTTCATCGATATACAGGCGCACTTGTGCGACTAACCCCGCCAGGTACGGCATGGCGATCAGCACATTGCTGAGGGCCAGTTTGGCCTTTTTTTCAATATGTGCTAAACGATCTTCCATGATGAATTTACTTTAATCGGGCAGCCCCGTCACTTCGCGGAGCGACTCAAAGAGCGCTTCTTCTACGCCGAGTTCACCCCACTGGTATACTTTACCTGTTAGCAAGGCAAATCGGTGTTCGCGCGGCAGCGCCATGAGGAAGGCGTTGAGCCTTTCCGGGGGGTAGGCATTCAAAACCCCGTTGGCCAGCGCATTTTTAATGCGACATAACACAAACCAGAGGGTTGCAGGGTCTTCCGGCAATAATTCGGGCTGATTGATATATTCCTCCAACGAGAGCACATTGTCAATATTTTCTTCCGCCACGGCACAGAACACAGCGGCGTCTTCGGGAGAAACCCTGCCGAAGGCTAACGCTCTGCGGGTAGTGCGATCCAGAATGCCCCCTTTTTCTACCAGGTCGAGAGCCTGCGATAGCGAAGCCCAGGCTCTCGGTGTGGAGAAAGGCACCGGGCTTGCCGGTACCGGCCGCATGAGTACTTCCGGCATAAAAGCAACGAAAGCAATGATCTCGCGGCGCACGTTGTTTTGCCCGGCCCAGGTGAGCCATTCCTTCACATCTGCCCGTATATGAAGCAAAAACGTGCGGTTCACCAGCGCGCTGCTCATCTGACGCACCAGCGCGCGGTCTTCCTGGCGGTTGCCCGCGGCCACTACCCAGGTACCCTCCGGCAGGGTATGTTCGCCGAGTCGCCTCTCAAGCAGCAGGGCGTAAAGAGCCTTCTGCACGTCGGGCGAGGCGGCGGGAAACTCATCGAGGAAGAGGCAAAACGGCTCAGGTTCTTCCGGCAGCAAAATGCGCGGAGGGCAAAATACCGAACGTTCGTTGATGATACGGGGGATGCCGCTCACGTCCTCCGGGGCTATCTGAGTACCCAGCAGCGAACGCACTGGCAGGCCGGCCTCCGCAGCTGCCTGCCGCACGATGTCGGATTTGCCCACGCCTGGCGCCGACAACAGCAACAGGCTCTCTTTCGAGGCCAATTCCCTGATCAGCGCCTTGGCCTCGTTGAGGGTGACGGTTTCTTCGTTTATGGTGCTCATTGTGAGGGTTAAATTTTATGCTGTTTCTGTAATTCTCCTTTCAAAAGCCAGATATACCGGCACGCCGTCAGTTCCACACATACTAATCAAGTACAAGTATAAACTCAGCCATTCTGCCGGCTGCCCATTGCTGCGGTCGCGGGCGTTCCCCAGTGCGAGGAGTATTTCGCCAATTGGCCGGTATTCGCTGCAAAAATCGCTATACGTTTTTCCATAATAGTCTTCCTGGCCCTGTAAAGAGGGGTGCGCGGAAACCCATTGCCACAGCACGGTTTCCTGTAAGTCGAGACAATGCCGTAAGAAAGTAAATCCCTGGCCTTGCAGCGTAGTTTTTGCATTCTTGTCGAACAGCCACTGCCTAAGCCGCAGCCGCTGTCTTAGCGGCAGTTGCTTCATCTTTTTCAGCAGCAGTTGCTGGTGATCAGTATAAAAAAGGCTCTTTGAAATCGGCCCCAACAGGCGGGGCTGATATTTCAACACCTGCTCCGTTTTTTGCGCAAGCGAAGGCATATCTTCAACAAAATCAAATTTCAAGCGCGCCGCCACCTCTGCAGGCGGCAATCCGGTAAGCGAAAATAAAGGCGCCAACTCACTTGTCCATTCGTCGATGTGAGAAAGAATCTCCGCATTGAGTTCGCGCAAGCTGATTCGCTTTTTTCGTGGGCGACTGCGCCGGCCTTTTCCTTTTTTGGATTGAAGCAATTCATGGGCTATTGCCTGGATTTCAAGGGTTAAATTGCGTTCTTCCTCATCTTCCTCCAGTTGTTGCAGGGCTTTGGCCAGTTGCTCAACTTCATCGTAGTAGATGTCGTCGTCTACTTGTGACCAGCGATTATAGAATCCCTGTTCCTCCAAAAATCGCATAGCGAATTCGTCCAACTTATCGTGGGAGATGAGATAATCGATGATTTCGCTTAGGACTTTCATTTGAGAATCTATTTTTTGCCGTGTGGTTTCGCATGGCTTAACGCAGTATGGGGATTTAGAATTCCCTTAGTAGGGTGTTTTTTCAAAAAGGACTGGTAACATTTACACCCTATCGCAATATGGGTTAAAAAATCATGCACACCCATTGCACAGTTCGCCCCGTCTCCCCATTCAGTACTCAATCCTTCCCGTTCGGCGCTAATAATTTTTTTACGGGCGCTGCTTGGCTCTTCTTTGTGGAAAAAAGATTTGCCATGAAAAAAAGCAAAAGCACCCTTGTCCTATTCATTGCCCTGATGCTAGCCATTGCCACTGGCGGCGCACAGGCGCAAAACCTGCAAAAAGCCGACGAATTGGCCGGCCAGGGTCGTTACCAGGAGGCCGAAACCATTTACAATGCCATATTGAGCAAAGAACCCGGCAATATAGCAGCCCTGCTGGGCAGCGCCTACAACCACTCCTGGATGGGCTCACGTGGCGCCGCCGAACGCGAATTTAATGCGGTATTAGCCAAGGAGCCCCGCAATACACAGGCCATGACCGGCCGCGCCTATAACCTGGCCTGGGGCGGTCAATACGCCGAAGCAACCCGGCAGTTTGAAGCGCTCGCCCAACTCGACCCCTCGAATCTCGAAGCAGAAAAGGGATTGGCATACGTACAACTCTGGCAGGACGATTCCCAGGCGGCTGTAACCAGTTTCAGCTCGCTGGTAAAACGCTACCCCCGCGAGACGTCTTATCGCGTGGCGCTGGCACAGGCCTACCTGCAACTGCATCAGGCTCGCAAGGCGCGCGAAGCCATACAGCCGGCCTTGCAGCAGTCGCCCGAAAACAAAGCCGTGCAGGAAGTCTGGCAAAGCAGCTTTCAACAAGCCGCTCTCCTCGAAGTGGACGTACTACCCGGCTTTTCGATGGTAGACGGCGAAAATAAATTCGGCATACGTCTGCTGGGCATCTCGGGACGCATTAGCAAGCGATTGCGCCTGGGACTGCGCTACGACAACGCCCTGGCGATGGATATCTCCTCCGTCATCCGCCAAAACCAAAACGCGCAGACGATCATGGGCGGCGCGGTATACGACTGGAAGAAAAATGCCACCAGCCGCCTCGACCTGGGTGTGCGGCGGCTGCCCGGCAACATTAACCAAAAGGTTGTCGCCGCCGAACACGTAGTTTTTCTGCCCGGCGACTGGAGTGTAAAAGCCGGCGGCTTTGTGGGATTGTCGTCTACCTCCAGCAACGAATGGATGACCTTTGCGGCCCTGCATGCCCCGCTGGGCAAATATTTCGCCATCGAGCCACACTACTTCCTGGCGAAAGTGGTCAACGACCCGGGCGTAGAGCACCGCGTGATGCTCAACAATAAATTCCGCACCGCAAACGGCTACGAGTTGAACCTCGGCTTCATCTACGGCAAAGCGCCCACCGGCGAAAGCGCAAACAACAGACAGCTATACGGCGGACTACTCACCGCCTTGCTGCCTTTCGGCAACCGCGTATGGGGCCTGGCAGCACTGCGCTACGAAAAGGGCATTGTAGAAGACCTTACTTCCTTGGCCATCGGCGCCAAAATCCGATTTGAATAAACAACTTATTAACCGCGAAATCCACTAGTTATGACCACCTTTCCCAACTCCGGATCGCATATAGGCGCTACACTTGATCTACCGATGAGCAGACGGCGCACGCTCAGATCGCAGGCGCTCACCCGCGAGCAATACGCCAAGGCGCCACGGCCTACGCTGTACGTAGGCATCTTCGCAGCCTGGCTCGCCGCGGCAATCTGGTTTCAGCCGCGCCTGCTACTACTGCTCGATATGGCCTACAACCCGGCGAGTACGCTGGCCCTGTGGGCGTTTATCCTCTTCATCAACTTTGCCTGGCTGTACGGCATCTACAACATCGGCGTGGTGCTTTTTGCCATCTATTACAACCGCTTCGGCAAACAGAAAAGCGTGACGCCTACCGCCGTATTAACCGAATACCCACCGGTGGCCATCCTCTACACTACCTGCAACGATTTTGTAGAAGAAAGCGTAGTGTCTTGCGTCAGGCAAGACTATCCCAACTACACGGTATACATCCTCGACGACAGCAGCGACGAGGCATACAAGCGGCAGGTCGATGAATTCGCCGCGCGTTATTCGGGATTGGTACAAGTGATACGCCGCCCCGACCGCAAGGGATTCAAAGCCGGCAACCTCAACCACGGCTTGTCAGTGGCGGCCACCCAGGAGCCCTACTTCGCCATCGCCGACGCCGACGAAATACTGCCCACCGACTTCCTTAGCAAACTGGTAGCCGTGATGGAAGCCGACCCGAGCTGCGGTTTTGCGCAGGCCAACCACCGCGCCAACCCGTATTCGACGAGTTCCCTGTCGAAAAGCCTCGGCGTGGGCATCGACATCCACTGGAAATGGTACCAGCCGCTGCGCAACGACTACGGTTTTGTGATGTTTCTGGGCCACGGCGCCCTTCTGCGCCGCAAGTGCTGGGAAGAAACCGGCGGTTTTCCCGACATCGTCAGCGAAGACCTGGGTTTTGCCATCCACGTGCGCGAACAGGGGTATCGCGGTCGGTTTGTAGAAGACGTCGTGTGCTACGAAGACTTCCCCGACAACGTGCGCGCTTTCCGCATCCGCCACATGAAATGGACGCGCGGCACCAGCGAATTCCTATCAAAAAAAATGGGTTGGTTACTAAAAGCAAAAAACATCTCCTGTACCGAAAAACTCGACATCCTTTTTCCGACGCTCAACCTGCCGCTTACCTTGTTGTACTTCGCGTTCATGATCAACGCCAACCTCGTGTTGCCGTACTTCTTCGGGCATTCGCAGCAGGTCACCTTTGTGTTGGGCGGCACAGAGTATACCTTGCCGATGATCACCCTCGACCCCCGTTTTCAGGTCATCTACGGCTGGGATTTTTACCTCATTACCCTGCTCACGTTTTTTGCGCCGGTATTGTGTTTTGTATTAGAATTGGCGCCCAAGCCGTTAAAATTATTCAGATTCCTGAGTCACAGCACCTCCTTATACGCGGCCTTATCGCCCTTATCCTCGATGGGCGTATTGGCCTACATGATCTCCGGCAAAGCCTTTTTCTTAGTCACCGGCGACACCAGGCAGGCGGAATACCATGAAAAAAACCGGCAGGAAGGGTTATTCACCCGGATGCGCAAAGGCTGGCAGGATTTTCTGGCCAAAAGTCATCCCGACACGCGGCTGGTACAGGGTTTTGAGATCCTCACCGCCCTGGTATTCGGCATTGCAGCCCTGGCCATGTTCCAGATCTCCTTTATGGGGCTCTGCCTGGCCTTCCTGCTACTGCCCTTGATGCACCACATCAAATGGGAAAACAAAGCTTTGAGAGGCATTGTATACCTTCCCTTCATACTCATCATCGCCGGCGTCATCCTGAGCGGATTCAGCGTATTCGGCATGAAAGCCGTGTTTTTCGGGTATGGGTTTCATTTTTGAAAAATGGTGCCCTGCCGGGCATGACGGATGTTTGATGTTTAATGCTTGATGCTGGATTATTAGATTTCTCATCCAACATCAAACATCCAACATCAAACATCAAAAAACCTACTCCCGCAAATCCTCCACGTGATACCCCGGGTATTTCGCCTTGTCGAACGTGAAATAATTGGCGGCAAAAGTTTTATTAGGCGTCAGCTTGGTAATCGCGAAGGTATAACGCGAGCCGTCTTTGGAAAATGCCTTTACGCTGATCACCTCGTAGGTCTTTTTGTCGAGGGTGAGGCGCAGTTTTGAGTATTCTGAATTTTTATCGATGGGTTTGAATTCGATTTGCTGGAGAGCCCGGCCGTTTTCGGTGTAGTCGTTGACCAGCGCGTAGATAAATTTTCCTTTTTTATAAAAACTAAAAATCGACTCGGGCGAAAGCAGGTTGTCGTCGTCTTTGGGATCGGGCAGGTCATTGATCTGCACTTCTTTGTTTTTGTGTAAAATGACCCACAGCGCCTTGCCGTCGCTCAGCATCGACTGGCTGTTGACATCCACTTTATATTGCTTTCCTTTGCGCGCCACGGCGCCCTTTTGTACTTCTTTGGCCTGTTCGGCTAATTCGATTTCGAGGTTGAAGCTCGCTTCCAGCGAGGCATACGAGTCGTATTTCTTGCTTATTTTGTCCAGGATGGTTTTTGCCTTTGGATCATTGACTTCAGTGGCCGCGCTTGCCGCTTTGGGCTTCGATGCCGGCTTTTGTGCCATTACAGGTAAGGACAACAGCAGGGCCGCTATGGCAAATAAAAATTTGTTCATCAGTTTGAATGATTGTTTATTTGCTAAACGCTTTTCGGCCCCGATTATTGATGCGGGGATGGTTAAAGTTGTATTAAGGGCGGGGGGACTCGCCGGGGGGGTGACGGCCGAGGGACTTGCTGGGAGGGTGACGGCGGGGGTATTCGCTTGGGGGGTGACGGCCAGGGGGACTCGCCAAGGGGGTGACGGCAGGGATTCTCCCGGGCCGTCACCCCCTGGGATACTCCCCCGCCGTCACCCCCAGGGTATTCTCCCCGGCCGTCACCACCTGAGATACTCCCGGGCCGTCACCCCCAGGGATGCTCCAAGGCCGTCACCCCCAGGGATGCTCCCCCGCCGTCACCTCAAATACGGCCTGCGAAACCCCACAGCCAACCCAAAAGACAGCTGATTATCCTCGGGCCCCTGCCCCCAGATTATGTTGGGCTCAATATATACGAACAAATTGCGCCCTATTGTTTTTTCCAACCCTAAACCCGTTTGCAAGGCCGGCGTAAAAGCGCGGCGGCGGGAGATCCAGGGCTCCGTTGCGAAACCTTCCGGGATCGCCGTCTCGGAGCTTTTCAGTGCGATCCGGCCTATAAAACCTTCCTGCACATATAGGCGCCAAGGGCCGGTGGTGATATTGTAGCGCAAGCGCAGCGGCAATGCCAGGTAATGGTGCGAATATTGGACGGTGGGCATTGGTTCGCCGGCATTGATTTCGGGGTCGAAACCGCCGTTGCCGTTGTGCTGAGAGCCCCAGCGAAGCGCCGAAATGCCTGTCTGGTGCTGTACATAGGCGTACATCAGGCCGGTAGTGAAGAACCACCGTTCATTGATGCGCTGCGCTGATAATACCGCGATACTTTGCGAGAGTCGCGATGTGTGTTGGGCAGGATAACCCAGATAGTCGTCGCGCACCCCCCTTGTCATGAAGGTGTTGCTCTCCACGCCGAATTGCCACTGGCATTGGCTCCAGGCGCTGTGAGCCAGCAAAAGCAGCCCGATGATGATTGTTGTTTTTGTCATGTTTATGAAGGTTTAAGTTGAAGATGTTTGATGATGGATGTTGAATGTTGAATTATTTTTTATATTTATAATACATTAAAAATCAAGCATTAAACATCAAGCATCAAACATCAAACATCAAACATCAAGCATCAAGCATCAAAAATCACTCACCACCATCTTACCTTGGCCTGCGATTTTCCCATCCACCAGCAGGCGGCAGAAATACAGGCCTTGCGCCAGGGTATGGCGTTGAAAAACGAAGGGGTTAGAGTCGTGAATATCTCTGCGTACCAGCCGGCCGCTGCTGTCGAAGACCTCGAACTGGAAGCGCGTGCCGGCGCCGGCGTCGACCAGTCCGATCAGGGCATCGCCCGAGACTGGATTGGGCGTCACGACTATGCTGCCCGGCTCCCAACCCGGCAGGGGGATGAGGTCTATTTCGATAAAATTAACCTCCACCCGGTGGGTAATCTTGTTGGTAATAATAGGTGGGTTAAAATCGAAATAAATCGCTGCAACGTTGTTGATTATCGTACCGGGGGCGTTGTTGAGTACCTGCGATACCCTGAACTTGACAAATCCGTGCGAAGCGACCTCATTAACATTGCTGTCGGGTAATTCGATGTTGGCGAATCGAAATTCGAGCATGCCGTCGGGCGCTACCGCAAGTTGGTAGGGATGGCTTGCCGTGCCAGGACGCAGGCTGCCCAGGTCGAGAAACGGCGATAGTTTATCTTGTACAACAACTGTGAAAGCCGTATCGGTGCCCGTATTCTGGAAGCGTACCAGGTATTCGATATCGGTATTGGGTTCGATGTAGTGGAATTCTTCGTCGTAGCCTTTGGGAAAACCGCGTTTGTCGTTGGGATCCCAGGAGCCCACGTTCTCCTGGCAATCGATAGAGATGAAGGGGTCGGCATCGTCTTCGGGTAGTTGGGTGGCATAACCCAGGCTGGTCGGATCTTCGTCGGGGCCGCAGCCTTCAATGGTGATGCTGGGCCTGCTATTGCCCGGATGAAAGGGCTCCTGGTCGGCTTCTAGCCGGAAGGTGCCGCCGGCGGCCGGCAGTTTGATTTCTCTGATTTCCAATGGCATGAGGTTGAAGGTGCTCTGCATCAGGATGACCTGGTCTTCGATGACGAGAAAAGGCAGTGGGGCGCTGGTCGGTGAGTTACCCACGTTTTGAATATAAAAGAAAATGCTGTCGCCCGTACAGGTAGCATCTACTTCGACACTGGCGCCGCCCCAATCGGGGGTGGGCACGCAGAGGCTGTCGGGGTAGATATGGGCGGTAGTACAGTGGGTTTGTCCGAGCAGCGTAGAATCGCAACTTACGGTCACATCAATTGCAAATGATCCGCAATCGCCGGCTTCCAGCGTGCCTACGTCAAAGCGGTATACATTTCCGGTCTGAGTGGTCACAGGTATTGTTGAGCTATTAAACTCGAGATAAGGGTCGAGTTCTACTTCTATGTAAGCATCCTGGGCAAAAGACGTGCCTTTGTTGCAATAGTTAACGGTGTAGGTGTTGTCGAAGCAACGGCGCAAAAACGGGGTAGAAATGTCGGTTTCCAGCCAGGGACAGTCGATTTGGGCAAAGGCCGGCAGTGTCAGCTCGACGGTATCAAAAGCGGCTACCGTGACCGTGGTGACCGGCTCGCACATTTGCCAATAAGGGTTGGGCGTGGTGATACTCACCGTATAAGTACCCGGCTCTACCGGCAGGGCGAAATAACCGTTTTCATCGGTGAGGGCATAACTCGTACCGCCATTGCCTTCCAGGGTTACCAACCAATCGTTCAACGGCTCTCCGAATATGACATCGCAATTATCGCTTTCTGTTCGTAAGACCGTGCCGGTGACGAGTTGTGTAAACGTATTGCCCAGGCTATCAAGCCGGAGCAGGTACTCGTCGCGGCCCAGGTTTTCGAATTCCCATACGCCTTTGCCGCCGCCTATCAAAAAGCCGTTGTCGGGCAAAAGAATCATATCGCTAGCCTCGTCGCTGAGCAATCCGCCGTATTGGCGTTGCCATTTCAGTTGGTTATCCGGGCCGTAGGCGTGTACCAGGATGTTGTCCTGACCGCCGTCGGCAAAAGCCAGGGCAAGCGCCCAGCCGCCATCGGCGGAAGGAGTCAGCTCGCCGAAAGTGAGCGCGCCGACGGGCGCTATTTGTTGTTGGGATATAAGTTGTCCGACAGCGGAGACGTGCACCGTATTGACCGAGCGGTAAGGACTGGAGGCGGTAGGCGCATAACCTGCCAGGCGCAACGTGCCGTCGGCCAGTTGAATACAGCCCATCGGCGTGAGGACAAGTTCGGTTGGTGGCCTGGCTTCACCCAGCAATTGCTGCCAGATGAGCTCGCCGTTTGTGTCGATTTTTATTAACATAAACAACCCCATGGTACTGCCCGGCGCCGCATAACGGCCGGCAAGCACAAAATGGCCGTCGCTGAGTGCAACGATACGCTGACCTACTGCCATGTCGCCGGTTTCAAAAGCGTAATATTGCCGCCAAACCTCGTTGCCATTGGCGTCAAGTTTGATAGCCACGGCGTCCATATTTGTGATAAAACTCGTATCGCGGTCGATGCCGCCGGTGAGCAGATACCCACCATCAGGAGTCGGTATTAATTCACCGAATTGCGCCTTGATTTCGCCGGATTCTGATATAGGATCGAACAACCGGTGCCATTCCACATCACCGTCTTCGTTTACCTTGACAATCAGTAACTCCGTATTTTCATAGGTGCCTAAGTCTGTTTTTTGCAGCATGGCAATATACCCGCCCGCCGGCACGGGATTAAGCACTGCAACGGAAGCTAGGCTGCCGCTGAGTTGTCCAAGGGGAATAGACAGTATGCTCTTCGACCACAAAACCTGCCCGTTGGGGTTCACCCTTTTGAGTTGCATCAGGGGCGACAGGCAAAGAAAATCGCCGTTCGGGGCGGCCGCTACCCGGCTCAACGTGCTGCCCCCCGTATACACTCGCTCCCAGCCCTGCGCTATTACCGGCGTTTGTATCACACCCCCAAAGAACAGGACCGATATCGCGATAAACAATATCGCGCGTTGCGTTTTCAGCATATGGTGACGGGTAGAATAAAACATGTCCTTCGTTTTTTTTTCAAAGGTGGGATAATTGCAGCGCCTGCGCAAAGACATTTTTAATGATTTGTTAATTAAAATATTAATGTATTTTGTCAAAATATCTAATTTTAAATACACCTAAAAGAATCGTGTTAATTTTAACCCCAATAAATCAAATCAATCATTCCTCCATCCAACATCAAACATCCAACATCAAACATTAAAAATGCACTCCAGCCTCCTCCTCCTCACCCTCGAAAAATTAACCAAACGCGATTGGCGGCAATTGTACAAGTGGGTGCATTCCGATATCGTGCATCAGCGCGACGATGTGCGCAGGTTATTCGACTACCTGTCTGAAGCCCTTCGCCATCCGGCAAAAGAAAGCCTGGAGCGGCATCGGGTTTTCGAAGCGATATTTCCTGGGCAGCCTTTCGACGACGACCTGTTGCGGTTGTTGATGCATTTTTTATTAAATATTGTCAAACAATACCTGGCCTACGACGATTGGAGCGGCGACACTGCGGAAGTGAACTGGCGGCAATGCCGCGCCCTGCGCCGCCGCGAAGCGGATAAGTTGTTTGAAAAAGAATGGGAACAAGCCACACAGGCCCTCCAACAGCAACCTTTTCGCAATGGCGATTACCACCGCCATTGGTACCATCTGCATTTCGAGCGGTACGAATACGACCACCGGCAGCGCCGCAGCGGCCCGATGAATCTGCAGGGCATGCTCGACGAGCTCACCCATTCGTATGTAGCCGACCTGCTCAGGCATTGCTGTACCATTCTGACCTACCAAAGCGTAAATCCGCAACCCTACAACTTCGCCCTCCTGGAGGCCGCGCTGGCCCAAATTGAACAGCCTGGCTATCAGCCCACGCCCGTAATCGCAGTATACCACTGCGCCTATCGGGCCCTGCAATCGCCGGAAGACGATAACTGGTTTTTACAGTTTGGCACACTTATCACCCAGCATTGGCAGCTATTTCCCGCGCACGAAATCCGCGACCTATACCTACTGGCTATTAACTATTGCATACGCCGCCTCAACAGGGGCGAACGCCGTTTTATTGCCGAGGCATTTGCGCTGTATCGCGACGCCCTCGAAAAAGAAGTATTGCTCGAAGACGGTCTTTTGTCAAAGTTCACCTACAACAACATATTGATGCTGGCGATTGCGCAGGAGGACTGGGATTGGGCCGACCGCTTTCTCGACGATTACAAGCAACGCCTGCCGGCCCGCGAACGCGAAAACGCCTACCGCTACAACCGGGCCGTGTATTTTTTTCGCCGGCCCGACTATACAAAGGCGATGGAATTGCTGATGCATGTAGAATTTCGCGATTTGCTTTACAATCTCAACGCCCGCAGCATGTTGCTGCGCATCTATTACGAATTGGGCGAATACATGGCCCTGGAATCGCACCTCGACAGCTTCCGGAACTTCCTGCGACGCAGGGCCGGGCTGGGTTATCACCGCGAGAACTACGCCAACCTGCTAAAGATGGTGCAAAAGATGTTGCGCAGCGACCTGCGCAAACCCAACGTACGGGCCGCCCTGCTCGAAGAAGCAAGCCAGATGCGCGCGCTCGCCGAACGCGAGTGGCTCATCAACGTTCTCCGCCCTTCCGGGGATTGAGGCTGGAGTCGCCGCAGCCGGTGAAGGTCTCGCCGTCGCGAACTACCGTCACCGTATACGGCGCCTCAAAACCCGACATCGAGTCAAAACAGGTTTTTTCTTCGAGTTTGACCACGATTTTACTGCCGCCGCTTGTCGATTCGAAGGTGAGCACGGCGCCTTGCTTCACAGGTGAGCGATAGGGATAAAAGGTCTTGCCCATGTCCATGTGGTGGAACAAAATGGCGCTGCTGTCGATACGCACGTTCCAGAAAGGCTCGTTGCCACTGCAATTATAACTGACAATGGGCTCTGCTGCCTTCTGGCCGGCATCCGATTGCTGTTTGGATGAGGTGTTGCACGCAGCGGCCATTAACAGGCATGTAAACATACAAGCCCACATGTTAAGGTTGTTTTTCATTTTTAGACGAGTATTGGATTTTGTCCCTAATTTATAGTATTATTGAAGCAAAAACAGAAAAAACAATAGCCCCCTTTTTTTAACCGATGAGTTAAGCGGAGTATTGCGGAGTTGGATTTTGTCTCAGCGCAACCCGGCGCTTAACGGTTTAGTATATGCGGAGTGCGACCGTTTGGGAGCATTATCACAAACAGCCTGTCCCGCCACAGTGGGAAGTATAACAATGTGCTGTAAATTGCTTTGGCTTCATTCATTCAGCTTGTTGTATATCTTCTTCATCAACAATTCCTTCACCAGATCACCAAAGGCTTTGTCTTCTAAAATCTTCTCAAATATTTCTTGATTCTGATCCATCCGTTCAATCAACTTATCAATGAACTTATCATTGAAGGCATACTTAAATGTATCTAATTTATTGACCTTTGCTTGTGTTTTTAATGTTTCATCGTCTAATAACTCTGCCTCAATTTGGTCGAAGAACAATTTATCCGCTTCCGCAAATGCTGTTCCGAATCGATCATTAAGTACGGAGATGATTTCTGATAATAAGGCCTCCTCTTCTTTTGCTCTTTTCAAACCAGCTTCTGATGTTCCGCTTAGTTTCCCTTCTTCACCTTTTTGTAATTCAATCGCCCCTTCCTTTATCTTTTGCAGGCGGTAATATTCCAATGCGACTTCATCATCGAGATGCAAGGATTCAGAAAGTTCTCTTTTGGGAAGCCTGGTTTGAAGCAACTTCGCATAAGCGTAGAACTTTTCAAATTCAGGATCAATAAATGGCATAATTTGAGCTAAGAAAGCATACAAATTGGTCCAAGATCGCAACCCCTTCTTGAATTCTTCCTGTTTGTCCGCATCCTCAATGGCTCTGAAGCGATCCACTGCCGGATCAGTGAAGGAGTAAAGGTATTTTTGATGTTTCGGATGATCCAGTCTGGTACCCGGATCGAAATAGACATTGGCGAAAGCATCAATTTCTCGTTCCCGAAACACCTGAAATTGGTCTAATCTGGCCTTTAAATCATAGAGGTGATTCACATCGGTTTCCTCGGTAACGGTGGTCACTTCATAGTAGGGTTGGAAGGAATCCAATATGGTTTGCCGGTCATTGGCAAAGTCAAGCACAAACGTATCTTCTTTCCCGGGGCAAGTCCGATTCAATCTTGACAAGGTTTGTACCGCTTTGACCCCCGAGAGTTTCTTGTCCACATACATAGTTTGTAGCAAGGGTTGGTCAAATCCGGTTTGGTATTTATCCGCCACAATTAAAATGCGGTATTCATCTTTTTCAAAGATGCCAGGTAATTCCTTCTCGCTATAACCGGTTAATTCCGGCTCTGATACACCGTCCGGGTAATTATCATCCATCACTTTCCCCGAAAAAGCCACCAAAATTTTGATTTCCTTGTCATAGCCTTTAGCCTTAGGCTGTTCAGTTTGACGTTAAATCAATCCGACGTTTTTTTGCTTTGGTGAAAGTACGCCCACACTTCGTACCTTTAGTGTACCACCAAAAAAAGC
>JABWBR010000107.1 GCA_013360405.1 Saprospiraceae bacterium | reverse complement strand
TCTCCGGAGTATATCTGAAGCCTTTCTCATGAGTATGAAGAAGCCCCAGGAAATGCCCCATTTCATGAGCAAGAATTTTTTCATCCCAGGAGGGCGTAACAGCAAGGAGATTATATCCGACCCATGGCAATGTGGCCAGCCCAAGTACATTTAGCGTACTGTTATTTGGATCGGATAGTGTATTTACCATATAAACAGATGCTGCATTATCATCGTGATAGAAATTATGCAATCCTTCTGTTTCACCATTTGTTAAATCAAAATACGCATCATTCTCGATTTCCGTCACTTTACACAATATCAGTTTAAACCGGCCTTCAAAAAACGGATTTGCTTTTTCAATAACATCTAAAGCAGCGCCCACTATATTTTGCAGACTGGTATTGTTTCCGGGATAAACGCCCGCCGAGTTTTTAACAACAACAAGATGAAGGGGGATCTCATAGTCAATTTCAAATGAAGCGGCAGTGTGATTAATGTTCTCCAGCTTGTGTAAAAAACTTCGAATATCATGTACGGGGACATCTCCCATTCCGCATGTTATCTGAGCCATTAAATTTTGATGAAAAAGGATAATGACTAAAATGATTTGCAATGATTTGCTTGCAATGATTTGCAATGATTTGCAATGATTTGCAATGATTTGCAATGATTTGCAATGATTTGCAATGATTTGCAATGATTTGCAATGATTTGCAATGAAAGATAACGTCTTCATAATATCATAATTTTGTGAGTAAACACGACACCAAAAGAAAAGAAGGAAATACAAAGTAAATATAAAATTATAAAATAAGCAATAATATTGTTATAAAATTTCAAACTTTTATACTTCGCGCCGCCAAGCTTTGGGTATGACCTAAGCTCGGGCGCGAAGGATAATACCGCAAAGCCGGAAAAGTTAGGCTCATAACTTGACGGCGTGCGGTATAACATATCTCTACACTGCCATCTTTTTCCGTACCTTTGGCTCAAAGCCAACTACCATGCGCTTAGCTGTTGTCTGCACAATAAGCTGTTTGTTAATAGGTTGCATGCTTTCCGCTCAGGAGAGCCAACCCGCCGAATACCGGGAAGTAGAAGCGCTGCTGGCTTCTTCTGTGGACGCCGGCAGCGACAGCGCTTTTGCCATACTGCAACGGGCGCTCGACTTGTCGCGCAGCAGCGGCTACCGGATGGGCGAAGCCAAAGCACTGACTTATACCGGCATCGAAAAAGAAGAAATCGCCGACCACGAGGGCGCCATACCGCTTTACCTGGCTTCGCTCGACGTGTACGCCGCCATCGCCGACTCGCTGGGCATCGGCAAGTGCTACCTCAACCTGGGCGCGGCCTTCAGCCGCCTCAACAATACGCCCAAAGCCACCGAATACTGGGAAAAAGCCCTGCCCCTGCTGATGCGCCACGGCCAACCCGCCCACCAGATTGTTTTGCTCAACAACCTGACCGGCGCCTACAATGTGACAGAGCCTAAGCGGGCCCTGGTACTGTCGGAACAAGCGCTGAAAATAGCCTTCGAACTCAACGACACCGCGCGTATCGCCGATGCCCTCAACAACAAAGGCACCGTATTGCTCAAACTCAAACGACTTGCAGAAGCCGAAACATGCTTCCGCCAATGCCTCCAACTGTACAGCAGCTACGGCGACGCCGATAATTACTGCCGCTCGCTGGCCAATCTCGGCGAAACCCTCAATATGATGGGTCGCTACCGGCAGTCGCAACAACTCCTCCAATCCGATACCGCCCTGTGCCTGCTGATGAGCCCCGATATTCAAACGCTGTTTTTCAACCAATTGGGCAACTCAGCGCTGGGATTAGGCGATTACCAAACGGCCTATAATTATCTGTTGAAGCTCAAAACTATCGATGATAGCCTGTTTACTGTGGAGCGCAACGAGATTGCCGCTGAGTTGGACGCCAAATACCAGACCCAGCTCAAAAACAACCAGATCAAGCTGCTAGAACAGGAAAAAACGATACAGGATAACCTGCTGCGCAATCAGCGGCTGGCGCTCTGGTCGGTGATCGTGGGATTGCTATTATTGGGCGGCATGGCCTGGGTCGTGTGGCGCGGCAAACGCCACTCTGATGATTTGCTGGCCAATATCCTGCCCGAAGAAACCATTCAGGAACTCAAAGAAAAAGGCCGCGTACAGGCCCGTCGATTTGAGATGGCAAGCGTTTTATTTTCTGATTTTAAAGGTTTTACCAAAATATCGGAAATCCTGTCGCCCGAAGACCTGGTGGCCGAAATAGACCATTGCTTCCGGGCTTTTGACGACATTATCGCCAAATACCGCGTAGAAAAGATCAAAACCATCGGCGATTCGTATATGTGCGCTTCGGGACTGCCCAACAGCGACCCCCGCCACGCCCACGAACTGGTGAGCGCTGCGCTGGAGATGCAACGCTTTATGGACGAGTACAACGCCAAAAGACAACAAAAAGGACTGCTCCCCTTCCCCATGCGAGTGGGCATCCACTCGGGGCCGGTGGTGGCCGGCGTGGTAGGCGCCCGCAAGTTTGCCTACGACATCTGGGGCGACACGGTCAACACAGCCAGTCGATTGGAATCGAGGGGTAAACCGGGTAAGGTCAATATTTCAGAGTCTACCTACGCCCTTGTAAAAGATGCTTTTGCTTGCGAGCCAAGAGGTAATGTTGCCATTAAGAACAAAGCGGACATTGCGATGTATTTTGTGTTAGGGCGCCTATCCTAAATGACCTGCAATATATACTCAGTCCTTCTCATTGAGCATTTTTTTTATTGCTTCGACGTGTTTTTTCAAAGACGGCGGTATCATCTTTCTATCCTCAAATTCCTGGATATCCTCCAGAAATGCATCGGCGTAGGTTGGCGTACCGGGAGGGTCGTATTTTTCTTTTTTGTATCTTTCATACAGCGTTTTGGCTTTTTTGACGTTGCCCTTCAATAATTGAACTGCAGGGATGTTAGTGTAAATATTTTTATATTTTTCATCCATGGCCAGGGCTTGCTTCAGACAGCGATCCGCATCTTCATATTTCCGCCTAACCACTATATTATTCCATGCAATGGCATTATAATAACGAGCCGCCAGCTTTCTATTTTCAATATTATCTTCCAACTCAACGAGCCGTTTGATGCCCGTCTCAAAAAAGTCCAGACTTATTTCGTCTTTGTTTCGGATAAAATCGCGGTAGTTAGCTAAAAATTGTTTAATATCTGATGTGGAAGTATCCATATCAAGCTTTTCCTTGATGGCATTGGCAATATTAATGTCTTCAAGTCTGCCGTTGTATTCGTCTAATAGCTCGTATATTTTCATAGACTGATACACAAGCTTGAGATCCTTTTGTTGGAGTATTACACCGGCTTCGTGTAATTCCCGCAAGGGGTGCTTGTATAAAACACCTTGATTAAAAAGGTCGTCCACTTTTTTAAAAAAAGAAGATACCGAGTTAGCGCCTTCATAAGTATTCATTTTTTCGTGATTCGTCAATGACCAACGCACAGCTGTTTTATTTTTACACCCTGCCACAAAACTTTTCCCATCGGGGAAAAAGCACACCGAAGTGACATCGTCGTCGAATTCAAATGAATCAATCTGCATACCCTCGATATTCCAATATCTTACCATGCCGTCGGCCGACGAGGTAAGAATATGTATGTTATCAGGAGAAAAAGCAACGCCACTTACCGCACCTCTATGTCTTAATATGTGTAATGACTCTCCGTTCTTCCTGCGCCAAATCCGGGCGGTTTGATCCCGGCTGCCGGTGAGCAAATAAGACCCGTCGGGAGAAGCGGCTACTGCAATCACATCATCCGTATGGCCTTGTAATCTCCTTCTCAATTTGCCGTTCATATCCCATACAATAGCGGTTTTGTCCTGGCTTCCGGTAATGACGGCACTGCCGGGTATGGAAGCTACCGCCATCACGGGCGCCTTGTGCCCCCGAAAAACGACATCTTCTCTGCCGCTATTAATCGTCCATAATTTCGCTACATTATCTGCGCCTGCGGTAAGCAATCGTATACTACTATCCTTATCCTCCTGGTAAAATGCAACGGAATGAACAGCGCCGTCATGTTTCAATATCAAAGTGCGATTTTCGTTCTGATCGCGATAAATAGCCCTGCCGTCCCAACTGCCGGTAATCATTCCATTATTTCCGGGAGCCCAGGCCGACGAAGTTACGTTGCCATCGTGCTCTTTGAAGCTATATAAGAGTTGGCCGCTTTCGCTCCACTCGTTGGCAATTTTATCACGTCCACCTGTTAACAGGCGTTTTCCATCTGATGAAATGGATACCGTATTAATTTCTTCTTCGTGTTTTTGCGCCGGGAAGATCCTATTGCTAAAATGCCATAAACGAGCGGTTTTATCCCTGCTTCCACTAAGTATATATTGACCATCGGGTGTTAGCGTTACAAATTCAAGGATATCCTTGTGTCCCCAAAATTCTCGTTCAGGTCTTCCATCCGAATCCCAAAGCCGGATGGCAGCGTCTTCTCCCCCGGTAAGTAAATAATTTCCGTCATTTGAAAAAGCGACAGCGCGTATTCCTCCGGAAAATCCAGCCAGCAATGTTTTGTAAATTTGAGGGGAACTGCCAGGGTCGGAGGCAATAAAATCCCATAAAAACGCCCCTTTTTCAGCGCAACCGGTGAGAATAGACCGCCCGTCTGGAGAAAATGCCACGGCTCTCACCGATGACTTGTGCGACATGGTATGTACCTGTTTTTTTGATTTCAAATTCCAAACTCGCGCTTTTTTATCCCAGCTCCCGGCCACCACATAGCGGTCGTCGCGAGATATGTCCAGCGACAAAGTACCGCCGGGTACTTTTCCTTCTTTTCCAGCTTCTCTTGTTAGTTTTTCCAATTTTTTTGATTTTAAATCATAAACCAGTATATCAGGTCTTCTTGTACCCAAAACGAGAAGGCGGCCGTCACGAGTGAGTTTTCCTGAAAGAATATCAATTTTGGAGGGAATAACCAATGAATCCAGTTTTTCGCCTTTGCGATTCCAGAACAATACTTTCCCATCTCTTCCGGCTGTAATAATTTTCAGGCCGTCAGGCGTAAACAAAGCCACTTCAACGGCCTCGGCGCCGTGAGAAAATTCAAGTGCAGGAACATGGTCATTTTCCAAATCCCAAATTCTAATTGTGCCATTCCATTCGGCAGTTAATACCTGTTTGCCATCAGGCGATAGCGCGCCTGTTAACACGTCTCCACTATGCCCGTCAAATACATTTTTATAATAACCTATATCACCTCGCTCCAATTGATCTTGACCGACATCTTGAATTTTACCCGCAGTCTTCATATTTGAAGCGGTATACCAAAATATCTGCAGCGCTAAAGTCTTGTCATCTTGGATTACGCTAACAGCAAGATTAGTTCCTGAGATAGCCTGTTGAGCGGAATATTCAGCTGCTTTTCTATCTTTCACGGAAGATCCCCAAAAATACAGGGCTATTAACGCCGCGATCAAAAGAGCCAGGGAAAGGCCTTTGAGGAAGCCGAAATATTTTTTTATTCTCTCGCTATTCTTTTTTTCTTGTTTCGCCGCTTCGTCAGCCCTGGCCCGTTTAATTTCTTCTTCCTGTTTTGCCTTCGTTTCTTTGTCTCGTCTGTCGGAAATTGATTTAGCAATAGGTTTGAGCAAGCTATCATGGCATAGTTCGTAATTAAAGCCGCCAAGTGTATTGGGGTCGCGCCTCACCAAAAATGCATTTTCCAATTGGTTGAGAAGATGAGTAGTAAGCCCTTTATGGGCGAATTGTTGTAGCAGTGCGCCTCCATCGACACTTAAGCGCCTGCCTTCGCCAGAAACGGGATCAAAACGCACCAAACCATCTTCGACGACTGCCCGGGCTGTTTCACGCTCCGAGTCTTCAATTTCGCGAAGGCAGCTTTCGTAATAACTACTGAATACCGTTTCAAAATCGGGAAGGTCGTCTGTATCTATTTCAGGCCGCCCATTGCCGTCACCGTCTTGTATCAACCCTGCACGAATATTATCTTCAATCGTTCCGCAAAGAATTTGTAATTGGAATGCTTCTATCCCTTTTCCGTTTGCCGCCTTAGAGGAAGACAAGGCATCGAGCAAGCGCTCAAGGGCTTCATGCGTAAAATCAAAAGGAGGCGTATTGAACTCGATGTTATTATCTTGAAAATCAAGCTGAGCGGGTAAAACGACGGCATCTTTTGCCTGGTCTCTCGAAAGCGGTTTCAGCTCATATCGTTTGAGTAAAATGCCCGGCAGCCGGTCTTTAAAGCGGTCGAGTTCGCTGATCCGGTCGCTGCGAATAGCAAAGAGCAAGTGTATTTCAAGCGGGACAGCCATCAGCGATTTTTGCTCGCGCGTCAGGTTGCGCATAGCGTCGCGGGTAGTCTCCGGTGCATGATCAGCCAGTAACTCCTGAAGTTGAATTTTTAACCACTGCTGCTGGTCGGCCGGATAGGAAAAAAATTCTTCAAATTGATCAAATACAAGCAAAAGCGTCTCGTTTACCGGTTCCTCCCATTCATCATGCGCCGTCCTGGTAGCGGAAGGATTACTCCGCCTTTTTATTTTCATCCACAAGCTATTGGGGAAACCCGGTGCGTCGAGAAAATCAAAATCCGGGTTGGTTGGAAATTTATCTGCAACGAGTTGCTCAACCAAATCAACAGGCCCCAAGCTCTGCCCTTCAATGTATTCTCCAAACCTTATTCTCAAAAATTTATAGGATGGTCCCAAACGGGGCAACAATCCGGCATTGATCAAAGAGGTCTTGCCATACCCCGATTTGCCGTATAAAACGGCGATTTTTTCAACCCTAACAATATTGTAAAGGCTTTCAATATCGTAGTCCCGCCCGAAAAAAACGACTTGCTCATTGCCCGAAAAAGGGTTAACGCCCGGATAACGATCAATTTTCATATTACATTAATTTAAGCACCTGAAGTATACTGTCTACAATACGGTTACGTTTGATATCGTAATCGAAGGTGGGAAGCAGGTCTTTTTCCCTATTCAAATCCGCGTAACGAGCACTGATCTGAATGGATTCATTTTCATAATCGCGGCCCGCGCTTTCTTGGCGCAATAATTGGATGGCGCTGTCTAAATCCCCGTTTTGAAGATAATTGATAAGATATTGCTTATTCGGGAAATGACCGTCTGACAAAGTAGGCCGAAGCAAGTTTTCTAGTTTAAAGCCGTCGTAAATCGCCTGTATGAGTTCCTCATCGTCACCCAAAAATTTGATTTTAAAATGTTTCATGATAAACGCTTTGTTGTCATTTTCCGCCGGCATATGCGATTGGATGGCGAAACGACGAGCAGCGTTTTTTACATCGAGCAAACGCAACAACATTTGGGTATGCCAGCGATCAAACTGAAACCCGAGAAAGAGGTAAGACGTGGTGTCTTTGAGTCTTGAGAGCAACTTTTCGGGTAGGCGCGGCGCCCCTAACATACCTTCGAGCAGACGAAACAGGTCGTCATAGTCCAGAATAAAAGAAGAAGGCGCTTCCGTACAGCCGCATAAATTGTAATAAAGCGGCGTTCGTTCTCGCAAGTCCTCATCCCTGCCGAATAATAGGGGGGGCATGTCCAATTCTTGCCCATGCTCGGGGTTAAACCACGCAAAACGGTGAGACAGTCCTAACTCGAAGGCTTTGTCGCGCAACCAGGTATCGGCGTTTACGGACAGTACAAGCGAAAAGGGTATTTCGGCAATTTTTTGGAGCACCTCCCAATCGGGTTTAACCTGTTCGTACAGGTACTTGAGTTCATCCTGCATTTCCGTTTTATATTCCGACGAATGCAGCATAAAAAATCCATCACGCTCATGATACGCCGCTATCTGATCTTCAAATTTGCTGGTAAGTTCGTTGCGCAGGTATATTTGCAAAGGTTCTCCATTTGCAGAAAAAATCTCGGGGCCGAGAATAAGCGCACACCGTCCCAGTTTGATATCAGCTATCAAGCGTGGGATGACTTGTCCGTTGTCCATGATTCTTGGTGTCGTTTCGCTTGAGTTCATTTGCTATAGGTTTATACTTATTTATTTTCCGACAGATTTCTCTTCTGCCGGTTATATTTTTGGAGACAGCCTCTCTATTAGTTAATACGCTTGAGCTTTATATATTAAGGGCTATCTGTTTTGTTAGTAAATAAATTTTATTTTTCATAAAGCGCATTGTTAAACTTTAATTTCATTAATCCGCGATATAGAAAATATATATTTTAAAAATAAAAATAAAACAAATATAAAAATAACACTTTGCACTTTTCGCAACAATGATAAAAATCATCCCTCTTGCTACCACTTTAGCAAGAGGAGGTGGGAATTGATAGGTAATCTTTCTCGCGAAAAATTCCCCAAAAGCTACATTAGACGATGTTTTTTTGCATTATACCACAGCAGAATAGCGAGCGCCTAGTACTCACTGTAGTATCATCCTTTATCCGGGCAGAACAGAAAACACTTCGTTACACCACAATATTGATCATCCTGCCGGGCACTACGATCACCTTTTTCGGCGGTTTTCCTTCTAGCCATTTCTGCACGGCGGGATTATCGAGCACTTCCTTAGTCAGCGATTCCTGCGTGGCGTCGGCGGGGAAGGCGATGGTAGCCCTCGTTTTGCCGTTGATGGCAATGGGGTAATTCACCGAATCCTGTTTCAGGTAATCTTCGTTGTGTTCGGGATAAGCGCCGTTGGCATGGATGCTGCCTTCGCGGCCCATGAGATGCCACAACTCCTCGCTGAGGTGGGGCGCAAAGGGGGCCATCAGCACCACCAGCGGCTCGAGTGCCGCGCGTTTGTTGCACTTCAGGCGGCCCAGTTCGTTGGTGGCTATCATAAAGGCGCTTACACAGGTATTAAAGGCAAAACGCTCGATGTCTTCGTTGACGCGTTTGATGCAGGTATGCACTACGCGTTGTTCTTCTGCGGTGGGCGCTTCTTCGCTAAGGAAAAATCCTTTTTTAGGATCAAAAAACAGGCTCCAGAATTTGCGCAGGAAGCGGCTCACCCCGTCGATACCGGAGGTATTCCAGGGTTTGGCTACGTCGATAGGCCCCAGGAACATCTCGTACATGCGGAAGCAGTCGGCGCCGTATTTTTCTACCACGTCGTCGGGGTTGATGACGTTGTATTTCGACTTCGACATTTTGCCCACTTCGGATACCGTCACCAGGTGGCTGCCGCCTTCGGCGCCGGCGCGGGGGGTGAATATGCCCTTTTGATAGATACCGTTAGGACATTCAAAAATAGCATCCTGGTATTCGGGTCGCCAGGCGATGAACTTGTCGAGGCCCTCTGCGTCCATATACGAGGAAGGCAAGCCATAGTCGCGCACATAGTCGACATAGACCGGTATTTTTACAAATTCGATACCCTTTTTCTCTTCTTCGGCCGCGATAGTGGCGCAGACAAAGCGGTTGACGCCGTTTACTTTGTCTTTTTGCATCATCAGCGATTCGATGACGCCCTGTATCATACCCTGGTTGATGAGCTTGCGGAAAGGCTCTTTGGTGACTACCAGGCCTTTGTCGTATAAAAACTTGTGCCAAAAACGCGAGTACATCAAGTGGCCCACGGCGTGTTCGGTGCCGCCGATGTACAGGTCCACATCGCGCCAGTATTGGATAGCCTCCTGGCCGGCAAACTCGCTGTCGTTTTGGGCATCCATATAACGAAGAAAATACCACGAGGAGCCGGCAAATCCGGGCATGGTATCGGTTTCGCGGGTCCAGCCATTGGGCAGATTTACCCAGGAGCTGACGCGTGCCAGCGGCGACTTAACGCCGGAAGCGGGTTTGAAATCGTCGAGGTCGGGCAGGGTCAGCGGCAGTTCGCTCAGTGGCATGGCGTGGGCTACTCCTTCGGTGTCGTAGACCACCGGGAAGGGCTCGCCCCAATAGCGCTGGCGGCTGTAAATGGCGTCGCGCAGCTTGTAATTCACCTGTCGTTTGCCCAGTCCGCGATTTTCGATTTCCTTCAGGATAGTTTCAATCGCGTCGGGTACTTCCAATCCGGTGAGAAACCCGGAATTGATCATTTTGCCCAATTTGTCTTCAATCGTGGCATTGGGGTACATCGACTTATCGATAATATCCACCACCGGCAAGTTGAATTTTTGGGCAAACCGCAGGTCGCGTTCGTCGTCGGCGGGCACGGCCATGATAGCGCCGGTGCCATAATCTTTCAGCACATATTCGCCGATCCAGATCGGGATATTTTCGTTGGTAAACGGGTTAACGGCGTAGCTGCCCAGGAAGGCGCCGGTGACCTCTTTGACCTCGGCCATGCGGTCGCGTTCGGAGCGCGATTTGACGTATTTCAGATAGGCTTCCACTTCGGCGCGCTGGGCATCGCTGGTCAATGCCGGCACCAGGTCGTGTTCGGGCGCCAGCACCATATACGTAGCGCCAAAAATAGTATCAGCGCGGGTGGTATAGATTTCGATTTTGTGATCGGTACCGGCCACGTCAAAAAACAACTGGGCGCCTTCTGAGCGGCCTATCCAGTTGCTCTGGGTGCGTTTCATGGAGTCAGACCAGTCGAGTTCCTGCAGATCGTTGAGCAGGCGTTCGGCGTAGGCCGTAATGCGCAGGCTCCACTGCAGCATCGGTTTGCGCTCTACGGGGTAACCGCCGCGTTCGCTTACGCCGTCTTTGACCTCGTCATTGGCCAGCACCGTGCCGAGCGCCTCGCACCAGTTCACATACGTCACCTTGCGGTAAGCCAGGCGGTAATTCATCAGCACTTCATCACGATGTTTGGCGCTCATGGCCTTCCAATCGGCGGCAGAAAACGGAGCCTGGGGCGAAGCGGCAGCCTGAAGTCCTGCATTCCCCTCGCGTTCAAAATGTACGATCAGTTGGGAAATGGGCAACGCTTTTTGCTGGTTTTTATCGTAATAATGTTCAAAAAGCTGAAGAAAAATCCACTGCGTCCATTTGTAATAATGGGGATCGGCGGTGCTGATCTCGCGGCTCCAGTCGTAGCTAAAGCCGAGGTTCCCCAACTGGCTGCGATAGCGGTTGATATTTTCCTGGGTAGACACAGCGGGGTGCACGCCGGTTTGGATGGCATATTGCTCAGCGGGCAGTCCGAAGGCGTCGTAGCCCATCGGGTGCAGCACATTAAAACCGCTCAGGCGCTTATACCTGGCAAATATGTCGGAGGCGATATATCCCAGCGGGTGGCCTACGTGAAGGCCTGAGCCGGACGGATAGGGGAACATATCCAGCACATAAAATTTGGGTTTGTCGCTTTTATGTGTCACTTTGTACACCGCTTGCTCTTCCCAATACGTCTTCCACTTATTCTCAATTTCGCGGGGATTGTAATCCATTGCGCTATTCGTTTTGTGTAGCTAGTTCAATTTATAATGATCCGGAGGCAAAAAAAAGTTTCGCGGATCTCGTAGTTTATTTGTCAAGGCGCGAAAATAGGGAATTTTTTGATGTTTAATGTTGGATGCTGGATGTTTGATGATAGATGTATAACTTTACAATAATAATCCAACATTCAGCATCCAACATCAAACATCCATCACTGTATCATATGCAAGTAAACGACAACCAGGTTTTAAAATACCAATTCAAATCGGAAGAAAAACTTCCGGTAAGGATATGGGAGGACTCCCGTGAAGCCTCATTATACGTTGCCAGAGCTATCGGCCTGGCCATCAGACAAAAACAGCAGGAAGGCGAAAAGATCGTTTTAGGTCTTGCCACGGGGTCCTCCCCCATTAAGGTATACGGCGAATTGGTGCGCATGCACAAAGAAGAAGGCTTAAGCTTCAGCAACGTAGTCACCTTCAACCTCGACGAATACTTCCCCATCGACCCTGGCGCACAACAGAGTTATGTGCGTTTTATGAACGAATATTTATTCGACCACATCGACATCAAACGCGAGAACATACACATACCCGACGGCACGCTGCCGATGGAAGAAGTCGAAGCTTATTGCGAGCGCTATGAGAAATTGATAGAAATGTCGGGGGGCCTTGATATTCAATTACTTGGCATTGGCAGAACCGGCCACATAGGTTTCAATGAGCCGGGATCGTGGGAAAACTCCAAAACCAGGCTCATCCGCCTCGACAGCATTACCAGGTTGGATGCGCTCAAAGATTTTCTGCGGGAAGAAGATGTGCCCTACCGGGCCATTACGATGGGCATCGGCAGCATCCTGAAAGCGCGCACCATTTATCTATTGGCATGGGGTCAGCACAAGGCCGGTGTTATTCAAAAAGCCGTTGAGGGCCCGGTCACCATGCAAGTACCGGCGTCATTTCTACAAAACCACCCCAACGTAAAAGTCATCATAGACCGGGGGGCCGCCGAAGAGCTGACGCGTTTCAAATCGCCCTGGCTGGTGGGAATATGCAACTGGGACGAAGACCTGGCCTGCAAAGCGGTTGTATGGTTATCCAAACAAGTAGGCAAACCCATCTTAAAGCTCACCGATTCCGACTATAACGAAAACCACCTCAGTGATCTGATCATTGAATACGCCTCCTCTTATTCGCTGAATATCAAGATATTTAACCGACTTCAGCACACCATCACGGGTTGGCCCGGCGGAAAGCCTCATGCCGACGACACCTTCCGCCCCGAGCGCGCCAAACCGGCAAAAAAACGCGTCATCATCTTTAGCCCCCATCCCGACGACGACGTTATTTCGATGGGCGGTACCTTTTTGCGGCTGGTAGAACAGGGCCACGAAGTCCACGTGGCCTATCAAACCTCCGGCAATATCGCCGTGCACGACCACGACGCTTACCGTTACATCGAGTTTTTGCACGAATTCGGCCGCACACAGGCAATTATTACGGAAGAAGGAGAAAAGCTATGCCGGAATGTCACGAAATTTCTGCTCAACAAACAGCCAGACCAAAACGACACCCCTGAAACGCGCCTGATAAAAGGACTTATCCGGCGGGGTGAAGCCCGGGCCGGCGCGCGTTTCTGCGGACTGACTGACGATCACATTCATTTTCTCGACATGCCCTTTTACGAAACCGGCAGGACGCGCAAAAACCCGGTCAGCGAGGCAGATATAAGCATCATTGTCGAACTTTTGCGAGCTATACAACCGCACCAGGTATACGCCGCCGGCGACCTGGCCGACCCGCACGGCACCCACCGGGTTTGCCTCGAAGCCATCCTTGCCGCCTTTGAACGCCTGAAAGGTGAAAAGTGGCTCAACGACTGCTGGATGTGGCTATACCGCGGCGCCTGGCACGAGTGGCCGGTAGATGAGATTGAAATGGCCGTGCCGCTAAGTCCACAGGAATTAGTAAAAAAACGCAGAGCCATTTTCATGCACCAGTCGCAAAAAGACCGCCCCCCGTTCCCCGGCGAAGACGAACGCGAATTCTGGCAACGCGCCGAAGATCGCAACCGGGCTACGGCGCAATATTATAGCGATTTGGGGCTGGCGGAGTATGAGGCTATCGAGGCGTTTAGGCGTTGGAGATTCCTTCTATGAGGTTGTCGGTTGTCGGTTATCCGTTGTCGGTTATCCGTTGTCGGTTATCCGTTGTCGGTTATCCGTTGTCGGTTATCCGTTGTCGGTTATCCGTTGTCGGTTATCCG
>JABWBR010000157.1 GCA_013360405.1 Saprospiraceae bacterium | reverse complement strand
GAAGACGCGATTGCTCTTCGTTTGAATTTGAAACTTTTTGTCTGACTTCTTGCCCATTTTAGGTTGACTTTTCAGGTCAAGCTATTTTAGGCAAACACATATGGGTTTATGCCCGGGATCGGTCGTTTCGACTCCGCTCAACGACCGGCAAAGATCGCAGAGTCACAAAGTCCCCGCATCTCTCCCTCCCACCCTCTCTCCCTCCCACACTCCCACACTCCCACACTCCCACACTCAACCCCCAGCCCCTCCGAGTTGTTTCCCTGAAAACCGCGTCAACTACATGTCAACCCAAAACACACCCACTTCGTTCAAAGACCAACTCAATGCCCTGCGCAACGTGCCCCGCTTTTTCAAGGTAATCTGGAATACCAGCCCCGCCTTGGCTATCGGCAATATGGGCCTGCGACTCGTGCAATCGGCCATCCCCCTGTCTATGCTCTACGTAGGCAAAGAAATCATCGACGCCGTCATCCGGCTCATTAACCGCGAAGATACGGAAACTTCCTACCTCTGGACGATGGTGGCCGTCGAACTCGCCCTGGCCGTAGGCTCCGACCTCATCAACCGCGGCATCGGCCTCATGGACAGCCTGCTGGGCGACCTGGTGGCCAACAAAACCTCGGTCGACCTCATCCGCCACGCCGCTACGCTCGACCTGTACCAATTTGAAGACGCCAATTTTTACGATAAAATGGAACGCGCGCGCCGCCAAACGCTGGGCCGCACGGTGCTGATGTCGCAGGTACTCTCGCAGGTACAGGACACCATCACGATACTTTTTCTGGGCGCCGGCCTCATCGCGTTTAATCCCTGGTTAATTCTGATCCTGGTTGTAGCCGTCATTCCCTCCTTTATCGGCGAAAGCTATTTCAACTCGCAGTCGTATTCGCTTACGCGCAATTGGACGCCCGAGCGCCGCGAGCTGGATTACCTGCGCTATATCGGCGCCAGCGACCAGACCGCAAAGGAAGTGAAGATTTTTAACCTGGCGGATTTTATTGCCGATCGATTCGAGGCGCTGTCGCTGCGGTATTATGCGGCCAACCGCAAGCTGGCCCTGCGCCGGGCAGGGTGGGGGAGTGTGTTGTCGATGCTCGGCGCCGTCGCGTATTACGGCGCTTACGTGTTTATCCTGATGCAGGCTATTGGTGGAGGTATTACGGTGGGTATGCTCACCTTTTTGTCGGGTTCGTTCGGGCGCATGCAGGGCCTGCTGCAGGGCGTCATGCTGCGCTTTTCGCGCATCGCCGAAGGAGCCTTGTACCTACAGGATTTGTTCGACTTTTTTGCCATAGAACCCGAAATACGTTCAAAAGCGGGCGCTATTCCCTTTCCCGAAAAGATAAAAGATGGTTTTGTTTTTGAAAATGTGAGTTTCAAATACCCCGGCAATGCGCGTTGGGCCATCCGCCATTTGTCGTTTAAGCTTCCTACCGGCGTAAAATTGGCGCTGGTAGGCGAAAACGGCGCCGGTAAAACCACGCTGGTCAAACTCCTGGCCCGCCTCTACGAACCCACCGAAGGTCGCATACTGCTCGACGGCGTCGATTTGCGGGATTACGATTTGTCGCAACTGCGCGACAACATCGGCATCATCTTTCAGGATTACGTGCGCTTCCAACTCACCGCATCCGAAAATATCGCCATCGGCAATATCGACCTCGTAAAAGACTTTGCGCATATCGAAGACGCCGCGCGCAAAAGCCTGGCGCATCAGGTGGTGGAGGAATTGCCCGACAAATACGAACAACTGCTGGGCAAGCGCTTCGACAAGGGCGCCGAACTCTCCGGCGGACAATGGCAAAAAATAGCCCTGGCCCGCGCCTACATGCGCCACGCCCAACTGCTCATCCTCGACGAACCCACCGCCGCCCTCGACGCCCGCGCCGAACACGAGGTATTCGTCCGCTTTTCAGAACTTATCGAAGACAAATCGGCTGTGCTAATTTCCCACCGCTTTTCCACGGTTCGCATGGCCGACAGCATCCTCTTCCTCGAAAATGGCCAACTGCTGGAAATGGGCTCCCACGAGGAATTGCTGGAGAAAAACGGGAAATATGCGGAGTTGTTTCGCCTGCAGGCGAAGGGGTATGTGTAGTGGGTTAGCAATCAGCAATCAGCAGTCAGCAGTCAGCAGTCAGCAGTCAGCAGTCGGTTATTGTTAACTTTGGTTGCTGGGGCGGCTTTGCCCCTTGTTACTATTGGGCGCAAACCAAATTGTCGCCCAAAATCTCGACAAGAATCACCACGCCCCCTCGTATGCGTTCCGGAGGAACGCTATTCTGGATTTTAGATACCGTTCCTCCGGAACGCATATTGGTTTTCTCCCTGTTTTTCTACAAAGATAGCATCCCT
>JABWBR010000035.1 GCA_013360405.1 Saprospiraceae bacterium | reverse complement strand
AGTGTGGGAGTGTGGGAGTGTGGGAGTGTGGGAGTGTGGGAGTGTGGGAGTGTGGGAGTGTGGGAGTGTGGGAGTGTGGGAGTGTGGGAGTGTGGGAGTCAGAATTTTTCAGTGCTCCCCCCTATCACCCTCTCCCTCTCACACCCTCACTCAGGAGGCCAGCAACGCCTTCTTCACCTCCTCGGCCAGCTCGCGGTGTTGGACGCCGAAGCCGTCGTGCCAGGCAATGCCCATAGCTTTGAGGTCGTAGTGGTGGAGAATCGTACCGTAAGTTTCCAGTTTGCCTTCGGCATTGCGGGGATAGCCGATTACATAAAGCGAATCGGCCAGTTCGACAGCCAGTTCGATATCGTGGGTGCTAAAGATAATCGTATTGAGATCGTGGCTTTCATTGATAAGCTTGAATGCCGTTTTAACATTTAAAATATTACCAATATCAAGGCCGGAAAAAGGCTCGTCCATCACGATATAATGGCCTGAACTCAGCAATTGCTCGAGGATGGCCGTGCGCTGGCGTTGCCCGCCGGAGAGTTCGTTGGGGTATTGATCTTTGGACTTCTCAAGTCCCCATTCGACAAGATAGCGCATGATCTTGTCGTGTTTTTCTGTTTTTGAGAGGGGAGAATTGCGCATCGCATACGTCAGCGCCTGGTAGACCGTTTTATGGCGGAACAAGGTGTATTTTTGGTCTACAAACCCCACATCGCCTTCTTCCACATCCTTGGCGGGAATTTTTCCGTCGATGGGCTTTTTTGTGTTATCGGGAATGAGCACATTGCCCGTCGTGGGTTTGTTCAATCCCGTAATCACCCGAAACAAAGTAGATTTGCCGCGGCCTGACCGCCCCAGAAAAGCGATAACCTGCCCTTGAATTTTGCCAGGCCGTACCGTATCGCGCTCGAGAAAGTTGATATCTTTAATAATCGTTTTTTCGCCATAAGACACGCTTACATTTTCAGCGTGAAGTATGGTATCTTTCTGTTCGTAGTGATTCATGACCGGGTGGTACTTATATTTTAGAATAACGGAAAAGCGACTTGCGGGTGGTATTCAATAGCCAGTCGATGCCGAGGCCCACCAATAGGATTACCAATTGCAGCGCCACGATGCGGCCGTGGTTCATGAATTTGTCGCTGTTTTTGATCAAAACGCCCAGTCCGCCCGCTGCCACCAGGATGGATTCGACCGTAACGAGCATCATCCAGGTGATGGCCAGGTTTTGGCGAAGCACTTCGATTACATAGTCGATCCGGCCTTTTACAATGACTTCCCACAATACCTCCCAGCGGGTGCATTTGAGCGAACGCGCGTGGTCGATTTCTTCCTGCGGGATGTCTTTAATCACACCCAATAACGAGGTGATGAAATAAAGGCTCATAAAGATGACAAGCACCCCTACCTGCATCGAACGCGCATCGTGCATCATCATAGCCAGGTAAAAGGTGATGCCGGTGAGCGGCAGGTAGCGCATTCGACTTAGCCCGATGGCCAAAGGCTTCATGAAGGGCACGGGCGACAGGTAGGCTATAAACAGGGATACGATCACTGATATCAACGTGGCTTTCAGGCACAATCCCAGTGAACTCGCGATATGCACTACCAAGCCCTCTCCATATAAGGCCTGTAATCCCGCTATCACTTTTTCGGGTGGCGGAAATAGCTTTTTCTCGCCGGAGGTGGCCACAAACCAATATCCCACTACCATCACCACCCATATCACAATGAGCGCAATGTTGTGTTCTTTTTTCAGGATCTCAAATGGACGAAACCAGGAGCGGAAGTTCATGATAGTTAGCGATTAGGGCTTAGGGTTTAGGGCTCAGGGTTTGGGGTTTCGCTAATTGCTAAGCCCTGGGCCCTAAGCCCTGACCCACAAGATTATTGCAACAAAGTAATCACCACCCGGCGGTTCTGCGCTCTGCCGGCGGGAGTAGCATTATCTGACACGGGTTCATCCTGGCCTTTGCCGTCCACTTTCTGGAAGCGGGTACCGGGGATGCCCCGTTGCATCAGGTAACTTTTCACAGCTTCAGCGCGTGCAGTGGACAAGGCGTAGTTGTCTTCGCGATTGCCGACATTATCGGTATGTCCCACGAGTTCGAGTTTGGCGTCTTCAGCCTGGATCAACAAGTTGTAAATTTGTTCGAGTACGTCTTTGGCTTCAGGTTTGATAGAAGCCCTGGCCGAAGCGAAGTTGATGCGCCACTCGCCCGAGGCAAGCACCTTGGTAGCTTTCTCGGTATAGTCAGTAGTGTATGCTTCGCCGGTGTCGATGTCCTTGATGCTCTTGAGGTACGACAGGTTGACGGCTTCTTCGTAAGGCACTATGCGGCTTACGTTTTGGTTAAAGCCGGCGGGGTTGAGTTCTTTCAGATAAAACGATACTTGGTCGTATACCGCCTTGTAGCGGTTGACGCCATCGGTAAGGCCGTTGTATTGCTGTGCATCCGACAGGTTAAATACCCGTGAGCCGCCCATATTGTAGGTGATGCCGTTTTTCTCGCCTTTTTGGCCTTTAAACATATTGTACCAGTAGGTAGCGTCTTCCATCTGGTAGGTATTGGCTACACATTCGGCAGCGCGCTTGCGCCAGCTGTCGTATTGCTTCATTTGGTTAGAAGCCGTATACGATGCCCGCAGGATATTGCTTACGATCTGGGGATTTTTCTCGGCCCATTCTTTTACGGCGATGACCGTGGTGGCCATCTGGTTGTTGAATTCTTTGGTAGAAACGATATCGGTAAAGCCCGACAATTCGTCAAACACCATCTTGTCGCCGGGGGTCCAGGTGGCGCAGCCGTCGATTTTGCGATTCAGCGTTTTGCCGGTAAGTTTGCCGTCTTTGACTTCTTTGAGAGGTACCGTCCAGCCTTCCCGCTGTGATTTGATGAGTTCCTTGGCCGACTCGATATAGTCGTCGTTGGCCGAGGGGTAGAAGTTAACCGCATCGGGGTCGTACGTGCCGGGGTCGGGGTTTACTTTGAGTCCGTTGGCAAAAGCGTAGTTTACCGAGGTCACCCAGTCGCCGTCGCCGATAACCGTAGAGATCAGGGCGCCTTTCATGGTTTGGGGGTCCAGTTTCCACTTCGGCGGGCCGATGAGTTTGTCTTCGCCGTAGCTCAGGCCCACATTGCCTACCACTTGCAGGTGGTATTTGTCTTCGCCGTACTTGTCGTTGAGCGCTTGCTGGGTAGAACTGATGTAATAGGGCGCGCCGTCACCCATGATCATGACTGCAAATACGCCTTCTTTGGGGTAGCTTTTTCCTTTGTCGTATTCCTCTACAAATTTCACCTGCAGGTTGCGCAGTTCCGACAGCCAGTCCTGGCGGATGATCTCGAGGTTGACGTTGTTTTTTTCCATCAGCGAACCCGCCGTAGTACGGGGGCCGCCGTTTGACACGATAATTCCCGATTGTGCATTCCAGGCATAGGCGCCGATGCGCACCAGCGGCTGGGAGGCTACTTTCGAAGAAGGATTGCCCGAAGGGAGCGCCATCTCGTCGGCGGTAACAACGTTGTCAACATCGCTGTCGGTAACTTCAATGCCTTTCAGTTGCTTGGAAATGCCCACGCGCAAGCCGGGCGATACCATGTAGATGATGCCGGCAATACCAGCGGTGATCAAAATTGTGATGAGTGCCTTTGACAAAAAGGTTAATCTAGACCATTTCATTTTTCAAATGTTTTAATTCTTGGTGGTATCAAAGATATTCTTAAAATGTAAGGAAGTGCAAACTTTTCCAGATAAGCCGGGAGTGAAGTTCGATTAATCGGGCTTATTGAGTCGCGAAATGATAAAAAAGCAGAGGCGGCTGATGTGTAGAGAGGGAAGATCAGGTTTGGTGTCCATACGGTTGAGGTGTAAAGGGTTTATTGATAATTAATGCGCACAATCGTCAAATTATTACGTATGTGTTAAAAAAAATATCAGGAGCCTTTGGGTTTCGGCAGCGCGGGGGCGGCGGCTTCCAATTCATTTTTGCGTTTAATATAAAAATAAGTCTCCAACTGGGACCTTATGGGCAAATCGCCGCCGTTTTTGTAATACGAGTTATTCAGCGTTTTGTCGAGCAGGCGCGCTTTGACATTGTCGCTGAGTTGTATCTGCATAAAATCCAGAATTTCCTGCTTAATCCGTTTGTCATAGATGGGAAAGGCCGTCTCCACCCGGTAGTTGAGGTTGCGTACCATCCAGTCGGCGGAAGAAAGATAAATTTTATCCTCGCCCCCGTGGTGAAAAATAAATATCCGGGCATGCTCCAGGTAGCGATCTACGATACTTACCGCATGGATGCGTTCGCTTACGTTTTTCAGACCGGGTATCAAACAGCAAATCCCTCTTACTACCATTTTGATATGGACGCCGGCCTTGCTGGCCGCATATAGTTTGTCAATAAGCTGTTCATCTTGCAAGCTATTGACTTTCAGAATGATCTCAGCTTTTCTGCCGGCTTGTGCCTGTGTAATTTCAAAATCTATGAGGCGCTCCAGTTCGCTGCGCAGGTTGAATTGCCCCACCAGCAGATGTTGAAAAGGCTGGACGGGGGGCTGGACGGTTTCGAGGTAGGAAAACACGCGCACCACCTCGTTGACCAGGCGGGGGTCGGCGGTAAATAAGCCGAAGTCGCTGTACACCCGGGCCGTATCTTCGTGAAAATTGCCCGTAGATAAATAGGTATAGATGCGTGCCTGGCGGCCTTCCACCCGGCGTACCAGCGCCAGTTTGGCATGCACTTTCACTCCTGGAAAGCTGTAATGCACCGATACGCCTGCGCGTTCCAGCTTTTCACCCCATTCGAGGTTGGCCTCTTCGTCAAAACGGGCTTTTACTTCGATAAATACCGACACCTGCTTGCCGGCTTTGGCGGCATCCATAAGCGCTTGTATGATGCGCGATTTACGGGCGGCGCGGTATAATACGATTTTGATATGCGTCACTTTGGGGTCGCGCACGGTTTCTTCAAAAAAGCGCACCACCGGTTCGTACGACTGATAAGGCACGTGAATCAGGTGGTCGCTTTTGCGAATGGCGCCGAAAAAGTCGGTAACTTCCTCCAGAGGGGCATAAGGCAGGGGAGGCATGGGCGGATTTTTGAGGTGGTGCATGCCAAAGTCGGGAAAGCGGAAAAAGTCGAAGTTGTTGTGATAGCGCCCTTCTCGAAGAATGTCAAATTTGTCGAGGCCGAAAGAGTCTTTGAGAAAAGCCAACAACTGTACGGGCATATCGCGGTCGTATACAAAACGGGAAGCCGGCCCTACATGGCGGCGCGACAAACTTTCTTTGATCTTCTGGATCAGGTCGCCCGAAAACTCGTCGTCGATGTACAACTCGGCGTCGCGGGTCAGCTTGATCGAGAACGTGTCGATGATGTGATACCCCGGGAACATCCACGATACGCTATGCCGCACGATATCGTCAAGGATGATGATGTCGTGGCGGTTGGGCGGCGAAGGCAAAGCAATAAAACGCGGCAGGTGGTCGGATGGTATTTTAACGATGGCGTATTCGCGGGGGCCGGTTGGCGTGTCTTTGGCCTTCATCAGTATGCTGAGGTACAAAGCGCCGTTGTTTAAAAAGGGCCTGATCTTGTTTTTTACTAATAATACGGGCTGCACGTAGGGCAACATGTGCTCTTTGAAGTAGTTTTCCACGTATTGGCGCTGTTCCTCATTGAGGTCGAGGCGGCGCAGTATGTGTATGTTATGTTTTTTTAGTTCGGGAATGATCTGCTTCTCAAATATCTTGCCGAATTCTTCCTGTTGTTTGTTGACTATCAATTGTATTTCCCTCACAATCAGTTTGGGCGATATATCGAGCTCGCGTTTGGTCTTTTTTCCCACCCGCAGCAGGTTGCGGTGGTTGGCCATGCGCACTTTGAAGAATTCATCGAGGTTGGAAGAATAGATGGCCAGGAATTTGATTCGCTCAAATAAAGGCACAGCAGGGTCTTTAGCCTCCTGCAATACGCGATAGTTGAACGATAGCCAACTAATATCCCGGTGGATTAATAGCGAGGAATTACTGGTCATTCTTCTTGGGTTTTCTGTTCTCCGTTGTCTGTTCTCTGTTCTCTGTTCTCTGTTCTCTGTTCTCTGTTCTCTGTTCTCTGTTCTCTGTTCTCTGTTCTCTGTTCTCTGTTCTCTGTTAAGTTTAGCCGACAAAGATAAGGAACCGACAACGGACAACGGACAACGGATAACAGAGAACATCAAAACAACGACATCTGTCTATCCTGCCACGAAGGCCCCCTTACCTGCACCTCCAGTTGGGTAGCGGCATGCTGCCAGAGATACTGCGCCAATTGCGGGGCCAGCAGGTTGTCGGGTTCGTGGGTGAAAAAGTAGACCTCTTTCAGTCCGTTATCGTACCACGTGCGCAGTCGCCTGATCCACTCGTCGCAGCGACTGTAATCGCTTGGGTGCAGGCCGTTGCCTACAAACCTGATGAGCACCGTAGGCGAAGTAAGCCGCATGTGCAACACATCGCGGCGACCGGCCACATCGGTGAGGACGGTAGAGATGCCTTCGCTTTCCAGCAAATGAAACAATGTTGCCGCTGAGTCGGTATCGGCAAACCACGCAGGATGCCGTACTTCGAGGGCCAGCGGAATATGTTTGGGAAAACGCGCAGCAAACTGGCTGATGACCGGCATTTTTTCCGGTCCGAAGTATGGCGGCAACTGCAAAAAACAACAGCCCAGCTTGTCGTCGAGCTGCGCAATTACTTCGCAGAATTGCCGGAGCGCTTCGCCGCCCAAGCCCAAATCGCCGCTATGGCTGATGATTTGCGGTATTTTTGGACAAAAACGAAAATCGGCAGGCGTTTCCTCTCGCCATTTGGTCACCGTTTCGGGGGTAGGAATGCGGTAATGTGTGGTATTGTGTTCGATGGTGTTAAACTGCCGGGAATAATGGCGCAAAAAATCTTTCGGCTTTGCCCCTGTAGGGTACACGGTGCCTACCCATTCGGGCATGCCCCAGCCCGTACAGCCAATATACAAGACGGGTGCCGGCTCAACGTCGTCGCCGCAGCGCAGGGCCTTCCACGACAAGGGCGCGTCGGGCGGAAGGCGGAAGTCTACCTGGCTGATGTCCTGCAATTTCCCAAATTCCATAGTGTATATTGGTGTTTAAGCCATTCGGAAAGCGAAAATAAACAAAGGATGTTTTTGCAAGTCGAAAATAGCTTCTACTTTAGCCTGAATTTTATGCAGAAAAACTATGCTATTCCGAATTATTACCGTGTTGGTTTGTATCGTGGTATTCATCAATGGCTGTAACAGCCTGATTTCCCTGCAATTTGGTACACACAAACTGCGGGCATATACCATGGAGGAAGCCCTTACCAAGGGTATCGGCGATGCCGATTATATAGAATTAAGCGATGCCTGGACTACCGGCGATTATGTGTACGTATCGGGAAAGCGCAAAACCGACAAGCCTATCATTATTTTTCCGTTGGTCTCGAGTGCACAGCTTGCGCAAATAGATCAGGGGCAAACTGTGCAGCCTAAATTTATCGGCTGGACCGAAAAATTTCCAGCTCTATGTGTCGATAATGCCAATTGTGCGCCTCGGCTCCAAGGCTCTTTTAAAGGTATCATCCGCGATTTGAGCAATGAGAAAGACCGCACCATGCAATTGTCGACACAAAAATTTATACTCCCCGCCGATCCGATCTTTTTAGAAACGGGTCGCGAGCCTCTTGCCTGGTATTGGAATCTGGCGATGATGTTAGCCGCCTTTTTTGTTGCCTTTGTACTAGAGCGCAAACAGTTTTTGAAGCGAAACGCCGGCTAAGTCTACATGCCCCGGTATATCAGATAAACCAGTATCAACAGCACCAACGTGGTGATGAGAATGATCTTGGTAAACTTAGCCGTTTCTTTCTTTGCTCTGTTCTCCAAACGGCGTTGCTTTCTCGACTTCGTCATTGTTGTTCGTGTTTTTTTTCAGTGATTGAAGCACGGCCAAATGTAATAATTCTGTGGGAATATTTTCGGTTGTCGGTTGTCAGTTATCAGTTGTCAGTTGCCAATTACCCGTTCTTTAACGGATAACGGATAACCGACAACGGATAACCGACAACTAATTTTCCCCAATCCTTTACTTTATTCCCAAAAAAACGTACTTTTGCGCCGCTGTAACTGATTCTTGTGATCACTAGCGGTACAAAACTAACAACAATGGCTATTTATCTGACGAAAGAAAAACAAGCGGAAATTTTCAAAGAGTACGGTGGTTCTGAAACCAATACGGGCTCCACAGAAGGACAAATTGCACTGTTTACGTACAGGATTCAACAACTGTCGGAACATCTAAAGACTAACCGCAAAGACCACTCATGCCGCCGTTCGCTGCTGGCATTGGTAGGCAAGCGTAAGCAACTTCTTTCCTATCTGTCGAAGAAAGACCTTCAGAAATATCGCGAGTTGATCGAAAAACTCGGCCTCCGCAAGTAACAAAAGAGGAAGTATTCCATCGTGGGGTACTTCCTTTTTTTTCTCATCTCAACAATAGCGGCAACCACCGCCCGCCAGGGCCAGCAATTCGGATAGAACAGAGACAAATAATTTTGCGACAACTTTTAATTCAGTAATGCACAATGGGACATCAGATTCCTATTTCCACTTCCTTTAATTTACCGGACGGAAGAACTATTACCCTCGAAACCGGCAAATTGGCCACCCAGGCCGACGGCTCAGCTCTCGTCAAAATGGGCCATACGATGATCCTCGCTACCGTAGTTTCTGCAAAAGAAATGAGAGAAGGCCAGGATTTCTTTCCCCTCTCCGTCGACTACCAGGAGAAATTTGCCGCCGCAGGTCGTATCCCCGGCAACTTCTTTCGCCGCGAATCGAAGCTCTCCGACAACGAGGTGCTTATTTCCCGATTGGTAGACCGGGCCATCCGCCCGCTTTTCCCCGACGACTTCATGAATGAAACCCAGGTGATTATCAACCTGGTTTCGGGCGATAAAGATACGCCTCCTGATGCCTTGGTAGCCCTGGCGGCTTCCAGCGCCCTGGCCGTATCCGATATTCCCTTTATGGGCCCCATCTCGGAAGTTCGCGTAGCCCGCATCGACGGTCAGTTTGTGGTTAACCCCTCTAAATCGGCGCTCCAAAATGCCGATATCGATATTATCGTAGCCGGTTCGCTACACGATATTAATATGGTGGAGGGCGAAGCCAAAGAATGCGCTGAAGCAGACCTCGTGGAGGCTATCAAAATAGCCCACGACGCCATCAAAGTACAATGCAATGCGCAACTCGAACTGGCTAAACTGGTGGGCGACAAGGCCGCCAACAAACGCCCCGTGACGCCGGCGCCCCAGGATGAAGAGCTCAAAGCCCGCATCGACCAACTGGCCCGCCAGCCTATCCTCGAAGTGGCCAAAGGCTTTCTGCCCAAGCAGGACCGCAAAAACCGCTTCGATGAAATCAAGAAAAAAACGATCGAGACCCTCACGCAAGAAAAAGGCGAAGAATACATGGAAGCCAACGGCGATTTAGTCGCCGGCTACTTCGATAAACTCAAAAAACAGGTGATCCGCCATATGGTGCTAGACGAAAGCGTGCGCCTCGACGGCCGCAAACTCGACGAAATCCGCCCCATCTGGTGCGAAATCGACTACCTGCCCGCCGCCCACGGCTCTTCCCTGTTTACCCGCGGTGAAACGCAGAGCCTTACTTCGGTGACGCTCGGCACCAAACTCGACGAGGTGATGATCGATAATGCACTCGACCAACACTACGACAAGTTTATTTTGCACTATAATTTCCCCGCGTATTCCGTAGGCGAAATCAAACCGCAGCGCGGCCCCGGCCGCCGCGAAATCGGCCACGCCAACCTCGCAGCCCGCTCGCTGCGCCAGGTGCTGCCCGATGAAAATTCGTATACGGTGCGCGTAGTATCCGATATCCTCGAATCTAACGGCTCTTCGTCGATGGCAACGGTTTGCGCCGGCTCGCTGGCACTCATGGATTCGGGTATCAAAATCAAAGCCGCCGTGTCGGGTATCGCTATGGGTCTCATCGCCGAAGGCGGCCGCACGGCCATCCTCTCCGATATCCTCGGCGACGAAGACGCCCTGGGCGATATGGACTTCAAGGTGACCGGCACCGAAAAGGGTATCACCGGCTGCCAGATGGATATCAAAATCGACGGCATGCCCTATGAGGTGCTTACGCAAGCCCTCGACCAGGCCCGCCGCGGTCGCCTGCATATCCTCTCGAAAATGAACGAGGTAATAGCCGCGCCGCGCGAAGATTACAAACCCCACGCCCCCCGCATTGTGCAACTCGTTATCGAGAAAAGCTATATCGGCGCCGTTATCGGACCGGGCGGCAAGGTGGTACAGGAAATCCAGCAACTCACCGGCACGACGATCAATATCGAAGAGGTGGACGACAAAGGCATCGTGTCTATCGCCAGCTCGAATAAAGAATCGATTGACGCCGCGGTGGAACGCATCCAACGCATCACGTTTACGCCCAAAATCGGCGACGTGTATACAGCCGTGGTGAAAACGGTGATGCCCTACGGCGTTTTTGTGGAATTTAGCGGCAAAAGCGGCTTGCTCCACGTCTCCGAAATCTCCCATACCCGCATTGACAACGTGGAGGATGTCCTCAAAGAAGGCGACGAGGTGAAGGTGAAACTTATCGAAGTGGATAATAAAACCGGCAAACTGCGCCTCTCGCGCAAAGCCCTTATGCCCCGACCCGACGGTATGTCGAACAACGGCGGTGGCGATGAAGGCGGCGGTGGCGACAGAGGCGGCGACCGCGGCGACCGCGGCGATCGCGATCGCGGTGGCGACCGCAGCCATCGCGGCGGCGACCGTGGCGACCGCCGCGATCGCGGCCCACGCCGATAACTGAAGAGTGTGGGAGTGTGGGAGTGTGGGAGTGTGGGAGTGTGGGAGTGTGGGAGTGTGGGAGTGTGGGAGTGTGGGAGTGTGGGAGTGTGGGAGTGTGAGGGAAACCTTGATCTCTCACCCTCTCACCCTCTCACCCTCTCACACTCTCACCCTCTCACACTCTCACCCTCCCACACTCCCTCAAAGGGCGCTTCATCGACCAGTCGGTGGAGCGCCTTTTTCTTTTTTGTCTTTTTTGAAACTTTTGTTGCCGCTTTCTTGTATACTTACTAGTGTATTGTAGCTTAAGCGCTGCATTTAAGCCTTTTTCATTAAAAAGTCAAGTTTTCTTCCAGGAAGAAGCAACTTTTTTCCATTCTTTTACGTATTTATTACACGAGTTTACCTCCCAAAATCCCTTAGGATGCGGCAACTGAAGATTACAAACAAAATTACCACGAGGGAAAGCCTTGCACTAGACAAGTACCTCAACGACATCGGCAAGATTTCGATGCTCAGCGCTGATGAAGAAGCTGAACTGGCCCGCCGCATTCGCACGGGCGACCAGGAGGCTCTCGACAGGCTCACGCAGGCCAACCTCCGATTTGTGGTTTCGGTGGCCAAACAATACCAAAACCAGGGCTTGTCGCTCAGCGACCTCATCAACGAGGGCAACGTGGGCCTCATGAAGGCCGCCAAACGCTTCGACGAAACCAAAGGTTTTAAGTTTATCTCCTATGCCGTGTGGTGGATCCGTCAGTCGATCCTCCAGGCTATCGTAGAACACTCCCGTATCGTGCGCCTGCCCCTAAATAAGGTGGGCTCGTATAATAAGGTAAACGAGGCTTTTATCACTTTTGTACAGGAATTTGAACGCGAACCCTCCGAGGAAGAACTCGCCGAACTACTCGATATGACGCCCAAGGAGGTGTCGAATATGCTCAAAGGCGGCACCCGCCACGTGTCTTTCGACGCCCCCCTCAGCGGTGAAGACGGCGACGCCACGATGCTCGACCTCGTCTCCGGCGATATCGAGATGAGCCCCGACAATTTTCTCATGGAGCAATCGCTCAAAGACGAGGTACAACAAGGCCTGTCGATCCTGTCACCCCGCGAAATCGAGGTGCTGTCGGCCTACTACGGCCTCAACGGCCAAAAAGCCCTTACACTCGAGGAAATCGGCGAACTATACAGCCTTACCCGCGAACGCGTGCGCCAAATCAAGGAACGCGCCATCCGCCGCCTCCGCAAATCGTATAGCCGGAATTCGCTGAAATCGTATTTGGGGTAGCAATCAGGGCTTAGCAGTTAGGGTTTAGCAGTTAGCTGACTGCTAAGCCCTAACTGCTGATACCTCACCACCTGCTATCCACCCGCTTAAACGGGCTAGCAAAAAACTTCTGCACCGTAGCATTAAACAACACCGGGTCGGTAGCCGGTATAAAATGCGTTTCTCCTGGGAAAATGCACAAATGCGCGTTGGGTATGTGCTGATAAATCTCTACGCTGTGCTCTTCGCGGATGACATCCTTGTCGCCTGCCAGTACTAGTACAGGTGCAGAAATGCGGCGCAAATCAGCCACGGAAATTGTCGGCTGGTCGCCTAAAAGCGCTAGTTGCTGTTTCAATAACTTCCAGTCCTGGGTCGCATCTTTTTTGGCGATCATATCTTCTGCCATCGCGCGCGATTCTTTTACCCATTGTACCGCCCAGGCGTATACGGCGCTAGTGTCGGGCCGCAGGTTGGCGCCCATGGCGGCCAGTTTTTTTACTTTTTTGGGGTGGTGAATGCCCAGTAGTAAGCCCACAATGCCTCCGTCGCTCCATCCCAATACATACAGGGAATCTATAGCTAATTGATCGGTCAAGGCTGCCCAGTCGGCGGCTATTTGGATATATGTGAGTGAATCGGCGCCCATACCCGACTTGCCGTGGCCGCGGCTATCGGCTACGATTACTTTATATTTTTGTTTAAAATATTCAATCTGATGGCCCATACCCGCGATATTACTCCCGTTTCCGTGGATCAACAATAGCGGCTCGCCCTCTCCGTATAATTCGTAGTACATTTGAATGCCGTTGACGGCGGCGTATTTTCCCACCGCTTTATTATCGCCGTAAGGCGTATCGTATTTGGCTTCCAGGCTGACCTGTCCGTACAGATTGGCGCTTGTCAGTTGAAAAATGATCACCAGAATGGTTGACAAAAGGGTTTTTAATCGATACATTGTTATTTAATTAAGGTGTATTTTAAAAAATCAGGTTTGTCTGCCGGTTTTGTAAAGTGAATATAGAATAAACTTTTTACCCAAAAAAATCACCCCCGGCATTGAGAAAGATCATTCCCCAGGCCTGCAAACCTGTCGAACTTGCCTTCCACATTTAGTAGCATAAACAAGGCTTCTTATGGCAACCAAGCCGCACGATCTTACTCCTTCTCCCAACCTGAAGGAACACGCCCAGGGCACGGGGCCGCAGCGCACCCGCCGACCCATTTATTCCGACTTTTTGCCTCCCTGCAACCGGGCATGCCCCGCAGGCGAGAACATACAGGCATGGATAGCGCATGCCCAGGCCGGCGATTATGAGGCTGCTTTCCAGCAATTGGTGGAAGACTGCCCGTTTCCCGGTATCATGGGGCGCATCTGCGTACATCCCTGTGAAACGGGTTGCAACCGCACGCACATCGATACCACCGTGGGCATCCACTCTATTGAGCGCTATATCGGCGACCTGGCCATTGAAAAAGGCTGGCCCATCCAATTCCAGGCCAAACCTACCGGCAAACGCGTATTGGTAATAGGCGCCGGCCCTGCCGGGCTCTCAGCGGCCTATCACCTCGTCCGCATGGGCCACACGGTGGAAGTCTATGAAGCCCACGACGCCCCCGGCGGATTGCTCCACTACGGTGTGCCCACCTACCGGCTGCCCGCCGAGGTGCGCGACGCAGAAATTAACCGTATCAAGGCTTTAGGTGTCAAAATACAACTCAACCGCCGCGTAGAAGACGTGCTGGCAGAAAAAGAAAAAGGCGCCTTCGACGCTGTTTTCCTCGGCATTGGGGCGGCTTCCAGCCAGATGGAGCCTATCGCCTTTACCGATCCCGTACCGGTTTACGACGCATTCTCTCTGCTTTTCGACCTCCACAGCGGCAAAAAGCCGCCGCTGGGCTCGAATATCGTCATCTTCGGCGGCGGCAAACTGGCGATGTACCTGTCGCGCGTGATGCGCCGACTGGGCATCCGGGCGCACGTATTATTCAACGGCGACCAAAAGCTGATGCCCGCCTACGACTTTGAAGCCGACGACGCCATTGCCGAAGGCATCGACGTACAGCTTCTGCGCAGCATCCGCGAGGTAAACAAAAACAAGTTTACCGTGGAAGTGATGCAAATGGAAAAGGGCAAGCTGACCGGCACAGGCGCCTTCGAAACCCTCGAGGCCGATGCACTGATCATGGCCAACAAACAGGAAGCGCTTACCGGCTTTTTGCACAATATAAACGAACTGGTCACCAAAGAAGACGGCACGATAACCGTCGACGAAGGCCGCATGACCGGACATGCCGGTATTTTTGCCGGCGGCGACGTAGTGGGTGGCGAACGCAGCGCAGTGATCGCTATCGGTCACGGCAAAAAAGCTGCCAAATACATCAACGCCTACCTTAAAGGCGAAACTTATCAAAAACTGCCCAAACATACGACCGCTTTCTATCGCAACCTGCTAATGTGGTTTGAAACCGATGCCCCACAGCGCGAGCATCCCAAACTGCCGCCCGCCATTGCCGTAAAAAGCTTTGAAGAAGTGGTGACCGGCCTTACCGAAAAAGAAGCCCGTTACGAAGCCCAACGCTGCCTGAGCTGCGGCAACTGCTTCGAGTGCGACGGCTGCTTCGGCGCATGCCCCGAAGGCGCGATTATCAAACTGGGACCGGGCCAGCGATATAAGTTTAACTACGACCTCTGCACAGGCTGTGCGGTGTGTTTCGAACAATGCCCCTGTCACGCCATCGACATGGTGCCCGAAGACAATCAAGCTTAGTTGCAAAATTTAAAAATTACAACCACGGATCATGGCCAAGCAATCCAAAATAATCACCATAGAAGGCAATGAAGCGGTAGCGTATGTGGCGTACCGTATCAACGAAGTATGCGCGATTTACCCTATTACGCCTTCCTCTAATATGGCCGAATGGGCCGATGAATGGGCGGCTAGGGGCATGAAAAATATATGGGGCAACGTACCCGATGTCATTGAGATGCAAAGTGAAGGCGGCGCCGCAGGCGCTGTGCACGGCGCCCTGCAAACCGGCGCCCTCACTACTACTTTTACGGCTTCCCAGGGCTTGATGCTGATGCTGCCCAATATGTACAAAATAGCGGGCGAGCTTACCCCCACGGTATTTCACATCGCCGCTCGTTCGCTGGCAGCCCAGGGTCTTTCGATCTTCGGCGACCACCAGGACGTGATGGCCGCCCGCTCAACGGGTTTCGCTATGCTTTCGTCGGCCGGCGTGCAGGAGGCCCACGACTTTGCGCTTATCTCACAGGCCGCTTCACTGGAATCGCGCATCCCGTTCCTACACTTTTTCGACGGCTTTCGCACTTCGCACGAGGTGAATAAGATTTACCTGCTGTCGGATGAAGATATCCGGGGCATGATGGACGACGAGTTGGTTTTCGCCCACCGCCGCCGCGCCATGAACCCCGATAATCCCTTTATCCGCGGTACGGCCCAGAACCCCGACGTGTACTTCCAGGGTCGCGAAACGGTGAATCCCTTCTACGACAAAACCCCCGAGGTTGTTCAGGCTCAAATGGACAAGTTTGCCAAACTCACCGGGCGGACTTATCGCCTCTTCGATTATACCGGCGCCCCCGACGCCGAACGCGTCATTGTGATCATGGGCTCCGGCGGAGAAACCGCCACCGAGACGGCCGAGGCACTCGCTGCCAAAGGCGAAAAAGTGGGCGTACTGCAAGTCCGCCTCTATCGCCCGTTCTCCTGGTCGCATTTTGTGGCCGCCCTGCCCAAAACGGTGCAGACCATTGCCGTACTCGACCGCACAAAAGAACCCGGCGCCTCCGGCGAACCGATGTACCAGGATGCCGTCACCGCCTGTATGGAAGCCTTCAACAACGGCGCCCTCGACAAGATGCCCCGCATCGTCGGCGGCCGCTTCGGCCTCTCGTCCAAAGAATTTACCCCTGCGATGGTGAAGGGCGTGTTTGACGAAATATCGAAAAAACAACCCAAAAACCACTTTATGGTGGGCATCGTTGACGACGTAACGTTTAACAGCATCGAGTACGATACCAAATTCAAACTCGACGAATCGGAATGGCGGCAAGCCCTGTTTTTCGGCCTCGGAGCCGACGGCACGGTAGGCGCCAACAAAAATAGTATTAAGATTATCGGCGAAAATACGCCGCTGCACGGGCAGGGGTATTTTGTGTACGACTCCAAAAAGTCGGGCGCCCGCACGGTTTCTCACCTGCGCTTTGGTCCCAAACCCATCCGCGCGCCCTACCTGATCATGGAAGCCGACTTTGTGGCCTGCCACCAGTTCAACTTCCTGGAACGCGTCGAGATGCTCAATTTCGCCAAACCCGGCGCGATTTTCCTGCTCAACAGTCCCTATGGCCCGGATGAAGTGTGGGACCAGTTGCCCAAACACGTGCAAAAGGATATTATCGGCAAAAAATTGTCCTTGTATACCATTGACGCAACCTCGGTAGCGCGCGATAGCGGCATGGGTACGCGCATCAATACAATCATGCAGACCTGCTTCTTTGCGCTCTCCGGCGTTTTGCCCCGCGACGAAGCCATTGAGCAGATCAAAAAGGCCATTGAAAAGACCTACGCCAAAAAAGGGCCGGTAGTGGTGCAGAAAAACTTCGAGGCGGTCGATGCTACGCTGGCGCACCTGCACGAAGTGAAAGTGCCCAGCCGTCTAAGCGGCGTAGAAATCGCCGAAGGCCTCGTACCCGCCGACGCGCCCCTTTTCGTGAGGGAAGTCACTTCGGTGATGATGGCCGGCCACGGCGACGACCTGCCCATCAGCGCCATGCCTATCGACGGAACCTTCCCCAGCGCAACGACGAAATACGAAAAGCGGAATATCTCCGACCTCGTGCCCCTTTGGGAACCCGACACTTGCATACAGTGCGGCAACTGTAGCTTTGTATGCCCCCACAGCGTGATACGCTCGAAGTACTACCACGAAGACTACCTCGAAAACGCCCCCATCGGCTTCAAATCGGCGCCGATCAATGCGCGAGGTTTCCCCGAAACGAAATTCACGCTCGAAATATCGGTAGAAGACTGCACCGGCTGCACGCTCTGCGTGGAAGTTTGCCCGGTTACCGACCCGGCCGACCGCACCCGCAAAGCCATCAACATGACTTCCAAGTCGCCGATACTCGAACAGTCGAGGGCTAACTTTGAATTTTTTGAAGAAAAAATACCGGTCAACGACCGCGACAAGGTCAATTTCACTACCGTGCACGGTATCCAGTTCCTGGAGCCCCTCTTCGAATACTCCGGCGCCTGCGCGGGTTGCGGCGAAACGCCGTATGTAAGGCTGCTCACGCAATTATTTGGCGACAGGCTATTGGTGGCCAACGCCACGGGCTGTTCGTCGATCTACGGCGGCAACCTGCCCACTACGCCCTGGGCGGTGAATAAACAAGGCAAAGGCCCGGCCTGGTCGAACTCCCTGTTTGAAGACAACGCCGAATTCGGCCTCGGTATGCGCATCAGCGCCGACCAGCACACGGCCCAGGCCCGCGAATTGCTCAAGCAGCTCGAACCGCAGGTTGGCAGCGAACTCGTGCAGTCCCTGCTCGAAGCCTCCCAGCAGGTAGAGTCGGAAATCGTGCGCCAACGCGCCAACGTAGATAAACTCAAACAACGCCTTCAGGAATTAAATACCCCCGAAGCCCGCTACCTGCTTTCGCTTGCCGACCTCTTCGTCAGGCGCAGCGTATGGCTCGTAGGTGGCGACGGCTGGGCCTACGACATCGGCTACGGCGGACTCGACCACGTGCTGGCCAGCGGCCGCAACGTGAATGTGCTGGTGCTCGACACCGAAGTATACTCGAATACAGGCGGACAAAGCTCTAAAGCAACTTCATTGGCTGCTACCGCCAAATTTGCTGCCGGCGGCAAGCGTGTTGGCAAGAAAAACCTGGGCTTGCAGGCCATCTCTTACGGCAACGTATACGTGGCGCAGGTAGCTATGGGCGGCAATCCGCAGCAGACCTTGCTGGCCATGCGCGAAGCGGAAGCTTACGACGGCCCCTCGCTCATCCTGGCTTATTCGCACTGCATTGCCCACGGCTTCGACATAGAAAAGGGCATGGACCAGCAAAAACTGGCAGTCGACACCGGCTACTGGCCGCTGTATCGCTACAATCCCATTTTGCGCAAAAACAACCAGAATCCTTTTGTGCTCGATTCGCCGCGGCCAACAGTTCCGCTACGCGAATTCGCCTACAACGAGGTGCGCTACAAAGTATTGACGATGACCAATCCCGAAGAGGCCGAACGCTTGATGAAGCTGGCCCAGGAGAGTGTCAACCTGCGCTGGAAGAACTATGAAGATATGGCCAGCTACGGCGCCAGTTCGTTTGAGCCGATAGCCTAGAGTGAGGGTGAGAGGGAGAGAGGGTGAGAGGGGGAGCACGTAGGGTGAGCGTTTACCGCTCACGAAACCCTTTGTTTCAATGAAAAACAAGAATTTATGATAGATCTTAGGACCACATACATGGGATTGCCGCTGAAATCACCCGTCGTCGTGTCAGCGTGTACGCTATCAGAACAGGTAAGCCACATCGCGCACATGGAAGACGCCGGGGCTGGGGCAGTTATTCTCTTTTCGCTGTTTGAAGAACAGATCAGAAAAGAAGCCAGGCAATTCGAAGCCCTGATGAGCGCCACCACCAACGTGTTTGCCGAGGCTTCCGATTATTTCCCCGACCTCTCGGATTACCACGTGGGCACATCGCAATACCTCGAATTGATCAGGCAGGCCAAAGAACGGGTGGATATCCCTATTATCGGCAGCCTCAACGGCATTACCAGCGAAGGGTGGATAGAATACGCCCAGCAGATGGAGCAGGCCGGCGCCGACGGTATAGAAATCAACGTGTTTTATATCCCCGCAGATCTTCGCCTCACCAGCGAAGAAGTGGAACAACGCTACCTCGATATCATCCGCACGGTGAAGCAAACGGTGAAAATCCCGGTAGCCGTCAAGTTGAACCCCTACTTCAGCGCGATGGGCAATATGGCCAAACGCATGCAGGACGCCGGCGCCGACGCGCTGGTATTGTTCAACCGCTTTTACCAGCCCGATTTCGATATTTATGGCCTGAAAGTTTTGCCCAACCTCCATTACAGCGAATCCAACGAGATCAGGCTGCCCCTGCTTTGGATTGCAGTGCTGTACGGTCAGCTGAAAACTTCACTGGCTGCAACTACCGGCGTACAAGGCGCCCGCGAGGTCATCAAATACCTGCTGGCCGGCGCCGATGTGGCCATGACCGCCTCCGCACTCTACAAGCACGGCATCGGCTATCTGCGCACCATCAACAGCGAACTCGAAGCCTGGATGTTTAATATGGGATTTAATAGTATCGACGCCTTTAAAGGCGCTATGAGTCAGCGCAATATCTCTGATCCGACGGCTTATGAAAGGGCTAATTATATCCGGATTTTGGAGAATGCGAAGTAGGTAATGATGTGCTGATGTGCTAATTTGCTGATGTGCTAATTTGCTAATTTGCTGATTTGCTGATTTTACTTCTTATTTTAATGTATTAATTATCAGCTCATCAACACATTAATCCATCAGCACATCAGCACATCAGCAAATTAAAACCCCAGCGTATGCAGCAATGACAACTGCAATATATGATTCATCACATCGCCGCCTCGGGCGGGGTTAATCCATTGGTTCATATAGCCGATCTCCAGTCGGTTGAGGCGCTGTTGGAAGATGCCGAGGCCGATATATAACCGGTTTTGGTCTATCAACTGCCCGTTGATATCGTGAGAAAAGAAATTGAAAAAAAGCTCGTCTTGTAAAGCCAGGTAGAAAGGGTGTTTCTTCTCCGGGTCTTTGGTTAATTCAAAAAGCGTGCGATTAAAATAGCGGAAGCGGTGGCCGAAGACGTCGCTGCCGTCGCTTTTTTCGACAAAACGCTGCTCCAGGCGGTAGCGATGCGTCATATTGACTTGCGCTTTTGCCCTCACATCTATAAATTGCTGCCAGATGCGGTCTTCGTGCAGGTAGTCGTCGATGCCGGCGTTGTAGGTATTGATGTAGGCATAGCCCACAGTGAGGTGCCGGCTGGGTTTGAAATAATACAGCAACCCGGCACGAAGCAGGTTTTGATTAGCCCGGGCAATGCGTTCATCGGTGCGGTACTGGATATCGAGGTGGATGCCCCATTTGTCGCTGAGCTTGTACTGGCCGAGGTAAAACGCCCAGTTATTGAAATTGTGCGTGATGTCTGTTTGGGCGCTGAGGCTACTCGCCAGGGCGATTAGCGACAGCGCAATGAAAAGTTGCCGCATGTGGTGTGGTGTGTGATAACTTAAAAAGGCAAAAGTAACAAAACGGAAACGGATAACCGACAACCGACAACAGATAACCTTTTATTTCAACTTCTCCCCCATATCATCCCAGCTTTTCTCTCTTTCGGCGTCGCCGCCGGTGGCCCAGCTGCGTAGACGGATATTGCCGATGTAAGCCAGCAAGAGATCGAGCCCGGTTTTGACAACCACCAGGACAATGACAGGCCCCAGTTGTTTAAAGCCCATAGAGATAAAAAATGCGCCTATAATAACCACCAGTTGCTGTACAAAAATGCGTTTGTAGGGTTTGAAAAACAGATCGTCGATAGGGGTGTGGCGGTGAATGCCCGTGGCCAATTCTTCGCCGATATGTAATATCTGAAAGATACCGAAAGCGATCAGGGCCCAGCGCGCTTCGCCCTGTATGGCCGCGTTAAAATCGTGGAGTATCTGCACGGTTTTTTCGTGGGTGAAACCGCTGTAGACAAACCCCTGCACGAATATGAAAAAGAAGTAGTGCACGGCAAAAAAGGGAATAAGAACGCCGCCTGATATACCGCCTTCCGGACCGTGGCCTGCCCTTATCTCTGCCAGCCTGGCCAGTGTGGTGGGTTTCTTGCCGTATAATCTATGTACCAACACCATACGCAGCACGTGCGCCAGTCCCACCACGATAGTCTCCAGTATGTATACGATGACGATCAGTCGCGCATCCCACCCATAAAATAATACCCCGATGAGCGGCACCGCGTTCATCAGTACGATCTTTATCCAGTATGGCAGCGCTTCCCTGCCCGGATTTAACGGGTTTTCGCGGATAGAACTCATGTCGTTGTAGGTTGTGGGTTGTAGGTTGTAAGTTACCTACAACTTACAACCCACAACCTAAAATTACACCATATACGCCTCCATCGGCGGACAGGTACAAATCAAATTCCGGTCGCCGTGGGCATTGTTGATGCGGCTCACCGAGGGCCAGAATTTGTAACCCTGGCGCAGGTACGGCAGCGGATAAGCCGCCTTTTCGCGCGAATAGGGGTAGAGCCAGTTGTCCGCGCACACCACTTCGGAAGTATGCGGGGCATTGGTTAGTACATTATTATCGTGGTCGGCTTCGCCGCGGGCGATTTCGTCGATTTCCTGGCGGATTTGCAGCAGGGCGTCGCAGAAGCGGTCGAGTTCATCTTTGCTCTCGCTTTCCGTGGGTTCGATCATGATCGTGCCGGCTACCGGGAACGACAGGGTAGGGGCGTGGAAGCCGTAGTCCATCAGTCGTTTGGCCACGTCTTCAGCGCTCACAAAGTCCTTGAACGGCCGCAGGTCCACGATCAACTCGTGGGCCGAGCGACCCATGTCGCCCACATAAAGTACGTGGTAGGCTTCCGACAGGCGCGCTTTGATATAGTTGGCATTGAGAATGGCGTATTTGGTGGCGTCAGTCACGCCCGTTTTGCCCAGCATTTTGATATAAGCATACGAGATGAGCAGGATGCTGGCGCTGCCCCATGGCGCTGCCGATACTGCCTTGATGCCCTGGCTGCCGCCGGTCTCTACCAGCGGGTGTTTGGGCAGGAAGGGCTTGAGACTGTCGTTGACGCAGATGGGGCCCACGCCGGGGCCGCCGCCGCCGTGCGGGATAGCGAAGGTTTTGTGCAGGTTGAGGTGGCACACATCAGCGCCGATAGTGGCAGGGCTGGTCAATCCCACCTGGGCGTTCATATTGGCGCCGTCCATGTAAACTTTGCCTCCGTTTTGGTGGATGATATCGCAGATTTCGTTGATATGCACCTCAAAAACGCCGTGGGTAGAGGGATATGTTACCATCAGGGAGGAGAGATTATCCCGATGCTGCTCTGCTTTTGTACGCAGGTCGGCCACGTCGATATTGCCGTGGTCGTCGCAGTTCACCACTACCACTTCGAGGCCGGCCATGACGGCGCTGGCGGGGTTGGTGCCGTGGGCTGAGGAGGGAATCAAAGCAATATTGCGGTGCTTGTCGCCCCTCGATTCGTGGTAGGCCTGTATGGTTAGCAGTCCGGTGTATTCGCCCTGTGCGCCCGAGTTGGGTTGTAGGGAGCAGCCGGTAAAGCCGGTAATTTCACACAAATAATTTTCCAGTTCTGTAAAAATCTGGCGGTAGCCCTGCACCTGATCGTGCGGCGCAAAGGGGTGTATATCGGCAAATTCGGGCCAGCTCACCGGCAGCAATTCCGTAGCGGCGTTGAGTTTCATGGTGCAGGAACCGAGCGGGATCATCGACAAGGTCAGCGACAAGTCACGGTTTTCTAAGCGCTTGATGTAGCGCATCATCTTCGACTCGGTGTGGTAATTGTTGAAAACGGGGTGGGTAAGGTAGGCAGATTCGCGCTGCAAAGCTGTGGGTAGCTGGTAGTTTTTGGGTTCTTCCTTTTTGAAACTTGCCTGTGCGCCTTTGATACCGGCAAACAGCGCCACGAGTTGCTCTACATCCTTCAGCGAAGTCGTCTCGTCGAGACTGATCTGAACGCAGCTTTGCGTATAATGGAAGTTGATGCCTTGCGCCAATGCGGCCTCTCTGATTTTGGCCTGCAAGGCGCCGTCGGCTTCAACAGCCAGCGTATCAAAATAATGGGTGTTTTTCTGCTTGTAGCCCAATTGCTGCAGATGGGCATCCAGCATTTGCGCCAGCGTATGTACGCGCACGGCGATGGCTTTGATGCCGTCGGGACCGTGGTAAGCGGCGTACATGCCGGCCATGATAGCCAGCAGGGCCTGCGCCGTACAGATATTCGACGTCGCCTTTTCGCGGCGGATGTGTTGTTCGCGGGTTTGCAGGGCCATGCGCAGGGCGGGTTTGCCGTGGGCATCGACAGACATGCCGATGATCCGGCCCGGAATGACGCGTTTGAAGTCGTCTTTGGTAGCAAAATACGCTGCATGGGGACCTCCGTAGCCCATCGGCACGCCGAAGCGCTGGGTATTGCCCACCGCCGCATCGGCGCCCCACTCGCCGGGAGGCGTGAGCAGGGCCAGACTGAGCAGGTCGGCGCAGACCGTCACGTAAATCTCGTGGGCGGCGGCTTTTTCGGTTAGTGCGCGGTAGTCTTCCACAGCGCCCTCGCTATCGGGGTATTGAAGCAAAATGCCAAATACCTTGTCGTTGAAATCAAATGAACGCCAATCGCCCACTACGACCTCTATGCCCACGTGTTTGGCGCGGGTGTAGAGTACGTCGATCGTTTGCGGCAGCACCTTATCAGAAACGAGGAACACATCCGAGGTTTCCTCCTTGGCGCGTTTATTTTTTTGAGTATGAAACATAAACATCGCTTCGGCGGCGGCGGTAGCCTCGTCGAGCAGCGAAGCGCCGGCGATGGGCAGTCCGGTGAGGTCGCTCACCATCGTCTGGAAATTGAGCAGCGCCTCCAGCCGCCCCTGGGCGATCTCGGCCTGGTACGGCGTGTACTGCGTATACCAGCCCGGATTTTGGAAAATATTGCGCAGGATCACCGACGGCGTAATCGTGCCGTGGTAGCCCATGCCGATATACGATTTGAACACCTTGTTTTTGGCGGCTGTCTGCTTGAGTTCCTGCAGGTATTCGTATTCCGACAATTCCCCGGGCAGGTTGAGTTCCCGCTCCAGGCGGATCGTATCGGGAACGGTTTCGAAGATGAGTTGGTCGAGGCTCGAAGCGCCCACGGCCTTTAACATCTCTTGTAATTCCTGTGCGTTGATGCCGATGTGGCGGTTGACGAAGCGATCGAAGGAGGCTGTTTTGCTCATATGCTTAGGAGTGCCGATTTGGTTAGGAAAATGACATGCAAAAGTATGACTTTTCACCGGCATAACATTGGAAAAAGGGAAGTTGTTTTGATAGCAATTAGCAATCAGCAGTTAGCGGTCAGCAGTTTTGGTTTTATCTTTCCTGTAAATGCAAATCTGCAATAGCTCGACTTTGGATGGAATACAAGTTGGTTAGTTTTTTAAAAAAAAGTATTATATTTGCATACGCACTTCCTAAGTCGGAACAAAACCTTGCATAACGTATTATCCTTCTCGCCCAATCCGGGGTAATGCCCTATTTGTGCGGGAAGCATATTGGCTAATGGGCAAAGTCCACCAACAAACCGAGCAATCAAGCTTAACCAAAAACATCATACTATGGAAAGCTAAATTGAAATCTTCAAGACAGCCGATGATCAAACAGAAATAAAAGTATGGTTTGATCAGGATACGGTTTGGTTAACTCAGCAGCAAATGACTTCGCTATTTAATCAAACCAAACAAAATATTAGTTTACACATCAACAATTGCTTTAAAGAAGGAGAATTGCAACCAGATTCAGTTGTCAAGGATTCCTTGACAACTGCTGCTGATGGGAAACAATACAAGACCAAATACTACAATCTCGACGTCATTATTTCCGTGGGCTACCGGGTGAAATCCCAACGCGGTACCCAGTTCCGCCAGTGGGCAACCCAGCGTCTCAAAGATTACCTGGTGCAGGGTTACGCTATCTCAACAAAGCGGAGTCGAAACAAATATTCCCCGCAATCCGCAATCTATTGTACGTAGCCCGCGGTTGATTATCTTTACCAAAACAAAAAACACCTATGAAAAAAATTGTGACGCTCACCATCGCTATTTGGTTGCAATTGACCGGCTACGCCCAACAGATAATCCCCCTCTATCCCACAGGCCAAATACCCAATGCCAAAGCTGAAGTAGCAGAAATAACCCATACCTTCCCTGCCGGCGACAAGACCATCCGTTTTTTAGTCAATATCTCCACACCTGAACTGACTGCCTATCTGCCCGCAAAAGAAAAAGCCAACGGCATGGCCGTTATTATTTGTCCCGGCGGCGGCTACTCCGGGGTAGCCATCGACCATGAGGGCCACGATATGGCCAAAAAAATGCGCGAAAACGGTATTGCCGGGTTTGTCTTGAAATACCGCATGCCGAAATCGACTATTGTGGACAATAAAGAATTTGTCCCGCTTCAAGATGCCCAGCGAGCCCTGCAAATCGTGCGCGAAAATGCCGCGGAATGGGGTATCGACCCCCGCAAAGTGGGCATTGCCGGCAGTTCAGCGGGTGGACATTTAGCTTCTACCGCAGGCACGCATTACCGCAAAATGCTGATTGACAACCCAAAAAACACGAACCTGCGGCCCGATTTTATGATATTAAATTACCCGGTCATCAGCTTTGCCGACAGCCTCACGCACTACGGTTCGCGTTACAACCTGGTGGGCGACATGCCCGCCGAAGAACTCGAAAAGCTATTGGCCGATTGGCGTTATTCGGAAGAAAATCTGAGCAAGATCCCCGTTTCAGAAGAAAAAAAGCGCGAATACTCCAACGAACTGCAGGTAACCCCCGACACGCCTCCTGCCTTCGTCACCCACGCCGTCGACGACGATGTGGTGAAAGTGCAAAACGCCATCCTTTTTGTCGCAGCGTTACAGAAGAATAAAGTGCCGGTGGAGACTTTCTTCTACGCCAAAGGCGGCCACGGCTACGGCATGGATAACCCGACCAGCGAGGTAGATTGGATTGACAATTGTATAAACTGGCTTCTAAAATTAAACTTGTGATATAAAAGTACTTCGACATGATAAAAATACGCATCCTTTACCTCCTCCTTTTGCTGGGTTGTTTGGGCCCGGCCTACGCCCAGCGGGTCATCGAGCTTACATCTGCGCCAACACCGCCGGGAATAACCTGGAATACGCCGGAGAAACAGTATTTCACGCCAATGTGGCAAACGGAGGTCATTACCAATGTCTCCAAGCCGAGCCTGACCGTCTACCTGCCCGATCCCGCCATTGCCAACGGTACGGCGCTGATCATCGCCCCCGGCGGCGGCTTTCACGCGCTGAGCATCAACAGCGAAGGCCATTGGGTGGCCGATTGGTGCGTAAAAAACGGCATCGCCGCCTTTGTACTCAAATACAGATTGGTGCCCACTGGTGAAGATGGCGTAATGGAGTTCCAACAGGGTGTCGCCAACCAGCAGAAGTTTATGGAAAGCGTCGGCCCTATCATTCCGCTGGCCATTGCCGACGGCAAGGCCGCCATCGAATACGTGCGCAGCCATGCGGCAGAATTTGGCGTAAAGCCCAACCGCATCGGCATCATGGGTTTTTCAGCGGGCGGCACACTTGTCGGCGGGGCCGTCTATGACCACACCGCCGCCAACCGCCCCGATTTTGCAGCGCCCATCTACTCCGCCCTGCAGCCCGGCGACGCCACCAAAGTACCCGATGACGCCATGCCCCTCTTCATCGCCGTGACCAGCGATGACGTTTTTGGTTTTCAAAAACAAAGTACCGAACTCTACAACAAGTGGAACGCCGCCGGCAAACCCGTCGAATTGCACATCTACGAAAAAGGCGGCCACGGCTTCGGCGCCAAAAAACAAAACCTGCCCAGCGACAAATGGCTCGACGCTTTCGGCGCCTGGCTCGACAGCTACGGCTGGCTGAAAAACTATCGCGACCTCAACCACAACGGCAAAAAAGACGTGTACGAAGACGCTGCCCAGCCCATTGATAAGCGGATAGACGACCTGCTTTCGCAAATGACCCTCGAAGAAAAAGCCGGGCAACTGTTCATCAACGGCGTAGGCGTCAACAAAGACGGCAGCATCGGATTCGACCCCTCAAAAGTGGAGGGTTTTGCCGCCTTCCGGCCCGCCGCCGTCGACAATATTAACAAGCTCAAAATGACCCATTTCAACGTCTGGCAAATTCCCGCCGACCCAGCTATCATGGCCCGCTGGAATAACAACCTGCAAAAGGCCGCCGAAAAAACACGACTCGGCATCCCCGTGACTATCGCCAGCGACCCCCGCAACCATTTCAGCAACCAAATCTTCTCCATGGCTGCCAGCGGCTTCTCGCAGTGGCCCGAATGCCCCGGCTTTGCCGCCATCGGCGACCAAAACCTGATGCGCCGCTTTGCCGACATCGTACGTCAGGAATACACCGCCATCGGTATCCGCGAAAGCCTGCACCCGCAAATCGACCTGGCCACCGAACCCCGTTGGCCCCGCATCAGCGGCAACTTTAGCGAAGACGCCCACCTGACGGCCAAAATGGTGACGGCCTATATCGAAGGCCTGCAAGGCAAAGACCTGCGGCAGGGTGTGGCCTGCATGACCAAACACTTCCCCGGCGGCGGCCCCCAAAACGAAGGCCTCGACCCGCATTTCCCCTTCCACAAAGGGCAGATTTATCCCGGCAACAACTTCGATTACCACCTGATCCCCTTCGAAGCGGCCTTCAAAGCCGGCACTGCGGCCATCATGCCCTACTACGGCATTCCCATGGGGCAAACCGACGAAGACGTAGCCATGTCTTTTAACAAAACCATCATTACCAAACTGCTGCGCGAAAAGTATAATTACGACGGCGTGGTCTGTACCGACTGGGGTCTGATCTCCGACAATAAAGCCCCCACCTTCACCTGGCCCGCCCGCGCCTGGGGCGTAGAGCACCTCAGCGAAGTAGAGCGCGTAAAAAAAGCCATAGATGCCGGTGTAGACCAGTTTGGCGGCGAGAGTCTGCCGCAGCACGTCGTACAGCTCGTCAAAGAAGGCCAACTCAGCGAAATCCGCATCGACCAGTCTGTGCGGCGGCTCTTGCGCCAGAAATTCCAGTTGGGCCTCTTCGACGACCCTTATGTCGATGAGTCCGAAGTAGCGGCCATCGTGGGCAACCCTGCCTTCCAAAAAGAAGCCGACGTGGCCCAGCGCCGCTCCATCACCTTGCTGAAAAACCCCAAAAACGCGCTGCCGCTAAAGTCTTCGAAATTGAAGATTTATGTTAAAAATGTCAGGCCTGAAATCGCCGCTTTATACGGCACGATAGTCGACTCCCCTCAGGCTGCCGACATTGCCGTCATTCGCCTCAGCACCCCCTGGATACCCGTAGAAACCGACATCCCCTTTGCCCAGGGTTTCCACCACGGCGACCTCGACTTCAAGGGCAAAGACCTCCAGGACGTGCTCGACCTATGCAAGGCCGTGCCTACCATCGTAGACATCTACCTCGACCGTCCGGCGGTTTTCCCGGAGATCAATGCCGCCGCCAGGGCCGTGCTGGCCAACTACGGCGCCAGTGATGCCGCCCTGCTGGATGTGATTTTCGGCAAAGCCAAACCCGAAGGCAAGCTGCCCTTCGAGTTGCCCTCCAGCATGGAGGCCGTGTGCAGGCAAAAAACCGATGTGCCCTACGATTCGGAGAAGCCGCTGTATCCGTTTGGGTTTGGGTTGGGGTATAAGTAGGGGTGGGGAGACTTGGGGGATTTTTTTAACCACAGAGGACGCTGAGTTACACAGAGGTTTCGCAGAGCGAGCGGCTCTATTTGAGAATTTAATTTTGCGACAATATGAGAATTGTAGCGATACTGTTAATCTTGAGTTTGGGTGAGGCTAAGCCTAGGAGCGTTGCTTGCATTGTGTAATAAAAAGTATTATATTTGCATTGCTCACTCGGTCTTTGTGAAACCTTATATAATGTCCATGACAGTTGGAAAAAGAACTGGTTAATCATCAAAAAATATGCGAACAGTACAACTTAAAATAAGCGAAACAGACTTTCAGAAATACAACTTTGGAGGCGGTGAAATCAAATTTTCCGATCTGGTTGAGCTGATAAGTAGAGAATATGCACGCAGAGCCCTTCTGGAGTGCAACGAGATTGCAGAACAAGTAGGGCTTTCGACTATGACGTTGGATGAAATTAACGCGGAAATAAAGGCCGTTAGAGATGCAAAAGCTCATTCTTGATACCAATGTTATTGTTTCGAGAGCATATTGGGATACTTTTGCGCCGAAGTAATGGGAGATTCAACTTTTTTTACAACTTTCACCATTTTTAAAATTAGAACATTTTTTGGCGCCAACGCAAAAAAAACAGCTTTTTATCGACTATAACCCTATGGGTTTGTATAATGTTTTGATGTTGAATTTTAATATTCTTTCAAAATTAAGTTTTATAATTTTATATAATTAAAAACTTAGTTTTAGTTTGAGTTGAATTTAAAAAATAAAATTAATTTTGTTCTTAAGCTGCGACATCCGCACGCTGCCCTGACCTTTTCACCACACCAGATTATTCTGAAAACAGCTACGCATGAAGAAGGCTGCATGCGACAATGGGCCATTCAAGCCAAAGCCTTTATCTCCGACGCGGATGACTGTGTCAGGGGGCTGTTGGTTTGCGAAATAAGCTGGGAAAAAGACCCTGCCACTGGGAAACACCATTTTGTGGAAATTCCCGGCTCCGAACGCGAACTCCCCTGCGACCTCGCCTTAATTGCCATCGGTTATAGGGGGGTGGAGCACAGTCCGCTTTGGTCGCAACTCGGCCTCGCTATCGACGAAAAAGGAACCGTCGAAAATACCAATTTCATTACCTCCTCTGACAGGGTTTTCGCTGCCGGCGATGCTCGTCGTGGGCAGTCGCTGGTGGTTTGGGCCATTGCAGAGGGGAGGGAAGTGGCGAGGGTGGTGGCGGGGAGGGGAGTGGGAGAGTGAGAGAGTGGGGGAGGGAGAGAGCCTGAATTTATGGAGGAGGTGAATGTTTGTGTTTTTCGGCCATAATCTAAAAAAGAAATACCGTTAGCTTTGAGTTTTGCCTGCGTTATGATAGTTTACATCAAAATAAAATGGTCACTGAATTGGGAATACATTATATCATTGGGTAAGAAAAAGACGTTTTTTAACCGCCAAACACACTTTAGTCATGAAATACAAAATTACGTTGGCAATTGTCCTGTTGTTTTCGTCATTCCTTGTAGGGTTTTCACAGCCGAAAACAAAAATTGAATTAAAAGATAATTGGTATTACCTCAACGGGCAGAAATTCTTTATCAAAGCCATAGGCTACGAAATCGGCGCCCGCCCGGGGCAGCATCCGTACGAGGGTACCAGGGCTGACGATCTCGATTTGCTTAAATTCGATCTCAAAGTAATTAAGGAAGGAGGGTACAACACCATCCGGACCTGGAGCCAGTTTTCGGAAGCACAGTTAAAGCTGGTGCAGGAATCGGGACTGAAACTCATTATGGGTATTGATGTAAATCCGGAAGGAAACTATGCCGATCCTGCATTTGTCAAGGAATGCGTTGATAAAGTGAAAACGGTTACTGCCTATGCCAAAAAATACGATTGTATCATCACCTACCTGGTGATCAACGAACCTCAAACCAATCATATTTACCAAGTTACCGGCAAAGCTTTTGTCGACCTGATGAAAACCCTGATCGATAACCTGCATCAAGGGCACCCGGGTATACCGGTTACCCTCTCGGCCAATGCCATGATCAGCGATTATATGGATGAAAGCTATTTTGATGTGTATGCCTACAATTGTTACGACCATGGCGAAGCCCAGACGGCTACCATGGGTTTCAAGGATTATATAGCAGGCTTGAATACGCTCAACGGCTTAAATAAGCCATTTATAACCACCGAGTTCGGCTATTCGGTTTCGCATAAGGGTTATGGCCGTTATGGCGGAAATACCCTGAAACAGCAGGCTGACGGACTTATTGCCAATTACCGCGACTTGATTGATGCCGGCGCTGTGGGTATGTGCCCGTTTTATTATGCCGATGGTTGGTGGAAAGGCGGTGATAAAAACAACCATGCACTGGATCAGCCCGAAGAGTGGTTCGGTTTCTGGGGGTACAGCGATGCTGCCGATAAATACGGCTCCCCACGCCCGGTATGGTTTGCCATGCGTGATTATATGAAAGCGCTGATCATAAGCCCGAAAAATATTTCGATACACAGCGGCGCCACGGTACCCTTGGAGCTGTATACCGATCAAGACGTAAAAAAAGTAGTAGTAAAATACCTGGATAAAATCATTTATTCAAAAAATATAAACACCTGGGGATACTTCGCCGATCAAATTGCCATTAACCCTGCCGACATACAGGATATGGAGTTGGCATTTGAATTTTACGATAAGGACAATAAGGTGATAAAAACCGAATCCATCAGCATACTGGCATCAAAAACGGCTATCGAATTGCCGAAACTATCCATTGAAGTTACACCTGGAAAGGATTTAAATGAAGGCAAAATTGCCTGCATTAAAACCAGGATCGAAAACAAGGAAAACTTTAGCTTAGTGGGCGACCTGAAGGTAAGTTACAATACCCACCTGGGCTGGGAGGTTGGGCCACAGGCCACTGTCCCGGTAAAAGAACAGGATGGTCAAAAAGTAATTACCGCCGAAAATTTCTTTCATATACCGGATAATTGCTGGATTGTGAATGCCTCGGCAGGTATTTCGGTGCGATATGGCAAGTTTATTTTCCGCATTCACGACCAGGAAATAATTTTCAGGGGCAACTGGGCAAAGGAAGTAGGGCGTAATTAAGATTCTCGGATTTTCGGACAACCGCCTCGGAAGCTTTAAAAACCATTTTGCGGGAGCCGGTGAAATAAAGAAAGTTGAAAATTGATGCTATTTTTATAGCTGAGGTTCATCGGTTTAACAGCCCAAGCGTTACCGTAATTTCGAATTTGACATACAATGTTTATATTCATTTAACATTAATGCGTGTTTGTTTAACCTAAATTTCAGTATCTCTTAATTTATAGTTTCCTGTTAATAACCAGGGCGGGGATAGTTTTGCTATTTCATAATTAAGATTCGTTCACCTAATTCCCAGTCCTGATGTATAGACTCTACACGCTATTGTTTCTATTTTTATTTGCCAATGTTGCGCTTACTGCACAGACATTGGTGCATTATTGGAATTTTAATAACTCTACTGACCTTGGATCGCTGTTGGCGCCGACGAATAGCCTGCTAGCGGGCGCCGAAATTACGCATATCCCAGGCGCGATAAGCGTCATTCCTGTAACCGGCAATACCGGCAACGGGTTTGAAGTGACCAACCCAAATGCCAGAAACGGAGATGTTTCGGGCGCCCACCTGCGACTGAACGATCCTATTGGCGCAGCCTTGGTTTTTGCTTTGCCCACGACCGGTTATCAGCAGGTCATCGTAAAGTACGCAACCCGGCGTTCGAGTTCCGGCGCTGGGAAACAAGTGATATTTTATACGGTAGATGGTAGTCAGTATGACAGCCTTACTACAATTGACCCCGCAAACGGCGATCCTACCTTGCAGACGCTTGACTTTTCCAGTATTCCGGCAGTAAATGATAACCCCGACTTTGGTATTCGGATAACCTTTGAACAAGGATTGGGAGGTACCGTCGGTAATAATCGCTTTGATAATTTGACCCTGGAGGGTATTGATGCCGGCTTAGATGGCACGCCTCCTACAGTTTTGTTTTTACCTGTGAGCGGAACTGTTGATGTGTTCCCCGATGTCAAGCCAACTATTACTTTTAATGAAGATGTGCGACTGGTTTCTGATTCGACGATCACCAATGTGGATATTTCAAATTTGATAGAATTCCGGCAGAATGATGCAGCCGGTCCATCGGTAGCCTTTAGCGGCAGCATAAACGGAAGGGTGATCACCATCACACCGGATGCTCAGCTTGCCAATGCGCAGACCTATTACCTCGCGTTGAAAGCCGGCGTAGTCGAAGATACCTCAAACAACGCCGTTGCCGAAGTGCAATCAGCTGTGTTCACCACTATTGTGCCTCAAACGGTTTTCCAGCCCGGCGATATCGTACCGGTGGCATACAGGATGAACGCCAGCGGCGGAGAAGACGAGGTGGCGTTTTTGACTTTTGTGAATATTCTGCCCGGAACAAAAATTTACCTTACTGATACCAAATACACCGATAACGCGCAAGCCCAGTGTCCTGGCGGCCTCACATGGACGTCTCCGGCCCAGCTTATTCCGGCAGGTTCTGTTTTTGTTATTCAAAATGATGCTGGAACGGCAAGCACAGGTACCGTCACCGGCTCTACTTTCGGCCTTAGCTCGGGAGGCGATCAGGTGATCATGTACACGGGCACGTCGGCAGCGCCCTCCTACATCACTGCGCTGAGTTCCAATGCATGGGTCGCCAATCCGCATACAGCTTGCAGCGGCAGTTTTTCATTGATACCTGCGGCGCTACAGGATGGCTCCTCGGCTATCAATTTGAGCACAGCACCGGGTAATGTCAGTGGCAATACGGTGAACGGTTATTATAGCGGGCCACAGACCGGTACAACAGAAGAACTGCGCGCCGATATCCTGAATCCGGCCAATTGGAATGGGGTTGGCGCCGGCACGCCTCCGCAAACATGGCCAAACTGGAATTTCCCCGGTCCACCGCAAGTAGTCAGTGCTCTTGTGACTTCCAGCACGAGCATTCAAATCATTTTTAACAATGATATGGATTCGGCCAGCACTACTGATTTGGCAAACTACACGGGGATAGCGGATTTGGCAAACGCCGTTTTGACCGATAACGGCATTTTAAGGGATACCTTAACGCTTACTTATGCTACGCCTTTTGTAATCGGCAATACCTATTCGTTGACTGTTGCGGATGTAGCCGACTCTGAGAACAGGGTCATGCTAAGCCCTTATGTATTTACTTTTGAATACATCACCAAAATTGCGTTTTCAAATCGCTTTACATCAGTGAGCGAAGAAGATGGAAAAGCAACTCTGACCGTTTTGATCGAAAACCCTTCACCCGGGGCCCAGGCCGATCTGGTTATTAAAACCGGTGTGTTTAGTACCGCCGGCGTTGCGGATGTTGTTTTTAATTCAGCTACTTCATTGGATGCAAGCAACGTATTGACCATTGAAGTAGAAATTCCTATAGTTGACGACACCGAAGAAGAACAGGATGAATACCTGGTGCTTGCACTTGAAAACACAAATGGGTTGACAGTAACCGGCAATCCGTTTTACACCATATACATCCGCGATAATGATCGCAACGCCCCTGTTGCAGCCAAAACAGTAGAACTGGAATTTGTGTCTCGCTATGCGGTTGCCAATCCTAACGATGCGGAAGGCCTTGCGGAAATCGTTGCATACGATCCTGGTTCCAGCCGTTTGTTCACTATTAGCACGGGCCTGAAAGCCTTCGATATCGTTGACTTTTCCAATTCGTCTGCTCCTGCGCTGGTACAACAGATTGACGTGTCTGCCTGGGGTGGAGGCATTACCAGTATTGCTACTAAAAATGGCATAGTTGCCGTATGTGTGCCGGCGTCGACGTCCGAACAGGATAACGGTTCTGTCGTGTTTTTCGATACCAACGGCGTTTTCCAGAATATTGTTACGGTTGGCGCCTTGCCCGATATGATCACCTTCACGCCGGATGGACGTTATGTGCTTACTGCCAACGAAGGCCAGCCTAATGACAGTTATACCGTTGACCCCGAGGGTTCTGTAAGTATCATCGACATTAGCGGCGGTATTGCCGCATTGTCACAGTCTAACGTAATAACTGCCGATTTTAATGCTTTTAATGCTCAAGCCGACGCCCTTAAAGCCCAGGGCGTGCGTTTGCTGTTTGCAGGCAGCACCGTGGCTCAGGATTTTGAACCTGAATACATAAGCGTTGCTGCCGACAGCAAAACGGCCTGGGTAACCCTGCAGGAAAATAACGCCATCGCCGAGTTGAACCTCGAAACCATGACCTATACCAATGTATGGGCCTTGGGTGTCAAAGACTACTCGCTTTTTGGCAATGGATTAGATTTATCTGATCGGAGCGGCAACATCCACATTGCCAACTACCCGGTAAAAGGCTTTTACTTGCCCGACGGCACTACCAACTACACGGTAAACGGGGTAACTTATCTGGTTACCGCCAATGAGGGTGACGAAAAAGAATACGCAGGCCTGAACGAACGCTCTGCCGTCAGCTCGCTTACCCTGGATTCATTGGCATTTCCTAATGCAACTGTGTTGCAGGAAAACCACAACATGGGTCGCTTCCGGGTGACAAACCTCCACGGCGATACGGATGGCGACGGCGACTATGATGAATTGTACGCTGTCGGCTCGCGGTCTTTTTCTATTTGGAATGCGGCAACGGGCGCCCTGGTTTTTGACAGCGGAGACGATTTTGAAAAAATTACCGCTGAAGACCCCTATACCGCTCCCATATTCAACGCCGACAACGAAGGTAACGGATTTAAAGGCCGTAGCCGCGCCAAAGGCCCGGAACCTGAAGGTGTGGTTTTGGCAACCGTAAAAGGAAAAACGTACGCCTTTATCACACTTGAACGCATTGGTGGTGTGATGGTATATGACATTACCGATCCTGAAAACGCCCAATTTGTCGATTATAAAAACTCTCGGGACAATACAACCTTTGCCGGTGATAACGGACCAGAGGGCATAATCTATATTGCTCCTGAAGACAGCCCTGACGGCAACGGGTATATCATCTCTGCCAACGAATTGAGCGGCACGCTGGCTATCTTTCATTTGAAAACAGTGCCTACTGTTTCTTTCCTCGATGATGTAGTATCATACAAAGAAAACGATGGCCAGATTGATGTTAAACTGCGTGTTGAAAAACCTGGCGTAGCCGGTGCTGTAACCTTGAAGGTTTCTGAATTTTCAACCGCAGTAGAAGGCGACGACTACGTATTTACAGAGACAACTTTTGATATCCCTGCCAACTCGACGGATACGTTCACCGTATCGCTGCAATTGCCGGAGAATAGCAACCTGACAGGCGGCCGTTATGTGATTTTGGAGATTGATGATAACGCTGATGCCTTAAAGGGCTCCATTCCGGCACAGATCGTACTCATTGCCGACAATGATATTCAAGCGCCTGTTGCTCAATCTTCACCCTACCTCTCTTTGCGCCACCTTACGAGCGTGGCCGTTAGTCCTACAGGCGGCAGCGCTGAAATTTCAGCGTTTGATCCCGATTCAAAACGCCTTTTTATTACGAACATCGCCAACAACTCCCTGGATATTCTTAATCTTCAGGATCCTGTTGCGCCTGTTTTCCTTCAGAGCATTGACATGGCAAATTACGGCGGCGGCATTAATAGTGTAGCCGTTAAAAACGGTATAGTAGCTTGTGCCGTTCAAAACGGAACTCCCCAGGAGAACGGCAGCGTCGTATTTTTTGATGCGAGCGGTAATTTTATCAATGCTGTTGAAGTAGGCAGCCTGCCCGATATGGTTGTTTTTACAAATGACGGCTCCAAAGCGCTTACTGCCAACGAAGGCGAGCCAAGTGCCGATTATGCCATTGACCCCCTGGGCTCGGTAAGCGTAATTGACCTCGCCCCCGGTATATCCAATATCACCAATGCAAACGTAACGACGATCACCTTTGAAAGCTTCGATGCTCAAATTGACGACCTCAAGGCCGCCGGCGTGCGCATCTTCGGCCCCAACGCCACGGTGGGAAGCGATCTCGAACCCGAATACATTTGCGTAAGCGCCGATGATAAAATTGCTTTGGTGACATTACAGGAAAACAATGCCCTGGCTGTCATTGATCTCGAAAACCTGCAGGTTAGCAGCATCAGTCCGCTAGGGTATAAAGACCACAGTGATGTGGCCAATATATTCGACGCGTCTGATCGCGGCGACAAAATTTTCTCAGCTGCCTGGAATATCAAAGGCGCTTACATGCCCGACGCCGTTGAATGTTTCGAAGCCAATGGCGTTACCTATGCCATCACGGCCAATGAGGGAGATGCCCGCGAATATGATACATTTGTTGAAGCCGAACGCTTGAAAGACCTGGAACTCGACCCGGTAGCTTTTCCCGACGCCCAATACCTCCAAAAAGATGAATTGTTGGGCCGCCTGAACGTAACAAGCGCTTCAGGAGATACCGACGGCGATGGCGACTTCGACGAAATCTACTCCTTTGGCGGACGCTCATTTTCAATATGGAATACTAACACCGGCGAATTGGTATGGGATAGCGGCGACGATCTCGAAGCTATTATTGCCAATGATGCGACCTGGGGTCCTTATTTCAACGCAAGCAACGGTTCTACGTCCGCGTTTAAAAACCGAAGCGATGACAAAGGCCCGGAACCCGAAGGCGTGGTTATCGCCCCCATTGATGGAAGGATTTTTGCTTTTGTCGCACTCGAACGCATCGGAGGTATCGCTGTTTATGAAGTGACCAATCCATCCGCTCCGGAATTTATTCAGTATATCAATACGCGTACTGTTGCAGGCGGCGATCTTGGACCTGAGGGTATTATTTTTATTCCAAAAGATCAGAGCCCCAATGGTCGCAACCTGATCGTTTTATCCAATGAGATCAGCGGTACCGTCAGCGTATTCCAGATAGACATCGACCGCACCAACGGTGGGGATATCACAGCGCAAACATTTGATTATACGCCGGCTACTCAAATTGTAGATTGGAATGGCCAGCCTATTTTTGACGGCGGTATCAGCGGCCTGCACTACATACCCGGTACCGACAATGAGTTCTATGCAGTCAGCGACCGTGGCCCCAACGCAGATGCGGGTAATCACCCCAATGCAACGGGCACTACGCTGTTGTTCCCCAAACCCGATTACGCTCCGGTTATCACTCGTTTTAAAGCCGAAAACGGGGCCTGGACGGTTCAAAGCATAGAACCTATCAAACGCCCTGACGGATCCAATATTTCAGGATTACCGCTACCCATTGATGCCGGCGCTACGGGTGAAATTGCCTGGGCCGATACTACTCCGGTGGTTTTAACCCCTGATATTTGGGGGATGGATACCGAGGGTATCGTGGAAGATAACCACGGCAACTTATGGCTCTGCGATGAATACGGCGCCTCTGTTTGGAAAATAAACAAAACGACCAAGCAAGTGATCAAGCGGTATACGCCTTTCCCTACCCAGGCGGAGGACGCATCGCTGCCTGCTGCCATTGGCAAGCGCAGGCCCAATCGCGGATTTGAAGGCGTTGCTGTTACGCCCAACGGCAAAGTTTATGCCTTCCTGCAAAGCGTAGCCGATAACCCCAATGTTACAGCCGGTAATACAGGTCGATTATTGCGACTGGTTGAAATCGATCCCCAGACGGATGACATTCGCCAATTTGTCTATGAAATTGCACCCACAACCGGCCAGATTCGCACCCGCGACTGGAAAATAGGCGACCTTGTAGCAGTTAATAATCAAGAGTTTTTACTCATAGAACATGCAGAACGCCTTGGCTGGAATTCAAAAAATGTGTATAAAATCAATATCGCCAACGCAACACCGTTGACGACCGAAGATTATAACGGCCAGACGCTCGAACAGGTAGGTACCGCCGCCAGTATTGCCGCTTTTGGTGTGAATGTGGTAGAGAAAACATTGGTGCTGGATTTGCTCGAAGCAGGCTGGGATCTTTCTCACGACAAACCCGAAGGCCTGACCATCCTCAATGATTCGACTATCGCCGTAGTCAACGACAACGACTTTGGCATCAGCAGCCCCGCTGCCGACGGTTCGATCGAATTTACAGGAAAAACAACTAGGCTGTATATCTTCGGTTTACCCCAATCGCTTGGCTATGTCTCTCCCTACTGTACTTACGATTTTACGGATGAAATTGTGTATGGTTGCGAAGGCGAAACCCTTACCCTCGATGCAGGCGACGGCTATGCCGCTTATGCCTGGAGTACCGGCAGCATTGCTTCAACAATCGACGTGGAAGAACCAGGTGATTTCGGCCTTACTGTAACTAATGCCGATGGTTGTACGTCGAGCGACAATATTACAGTGGCCTTTAATGCCAATCCTGTTATTGAACTGGGCAGTGATATTCAGTTTTGCTCAGGCGATAGCGCCACACTGGATGCCGGCGCCGGCTTTGCCTCGTATACCTGGAGCGAGTTCTCAACCAGCCAGACAATAGACGTATTTGCCACCGGTAACTATTCCGTAACCGTCACTGACGCCAACAATTGCTCGGCTAGCGATTCCGTAGCTGTTCAGGTATTCTCCACCCCGGTAGTGAATTTGGGCAACGACACCACTGTCTTTCAGTCTGTTTATTTGCTCGACGCCGGCTTTGGCGATGGGTATACTTACCTGTGGAGCGACGGCTCAACCAGCCAGACCCTCGAAGTAGGTGAATCAGGCACTTACGGTGTTTCGGTGACCGGCCCCGGCGGTTGTACAACCTCTGACGAAGTAACAGTGACGCTTATCCCCGATGCAGTTGTAGATCGTACCCTTTCGGGAAAATTAAATCTTTTCCCTAACCCGACTTCCGGCCTGGTCAATCTGATGTTTTCCGATTTTGAATCCGGTGATTATCAAATAAGCGTATTTGATATATCGGGTAAATTCCTGATATCGGAAAGTGTTGTAATTCAAACAAACGACCAAACGGAACGCCTTGACCTTACACAAATGGCCAAAGGCGTTTATTTGCTAAAAATTACTTCGGAGAAAGGCGCCCTGGTTAGAAGAGTGATTATTGATTAATCCTAAGCTAAACCTTAGTTTGACTTTTTGCCTTTGAGATAATATTGGAGACCTCGTAAAGCATCTACCCCGATCCATCAAAATGGGACAGTCGCTTTACGGGGTCTTTTCTTTTTATATCAGAAAGGAGCTAGATTACCCCAGCCTGTCGCTTGTTTTTTAAGCAGGTTTTTTGACCAAAATCACCTGCGTTTTTGATTATCTACGTTTGAAATCTACCCATATTACACTACTTTTATTCCTAAACCAGTCCCCCTCATTTTATGGAAAAACTAGACCTCACCAAGCTGTACAAATCCTATTACACTGCTAAAACCACTCCGGAAATCGTCGAATTCGACACGGCGCGTTTTGTCTCTATACAAGGCTCAGGCGATCCTTCCGGCGACGCTTTTGCTGCCGATATCCAGTTGCTGTATCCGGTTGCTTACGGCGTGAAAGCGCTGTGCAAAGCATCCGGCAAAGACTTCGGCGTGCCGAAACTCGAAGGTTTGTGGTGGTTTGATGAGCAGCAATTCGGGAATCCCGGTATCGCCGAGGCGCCCCTGAAAGTACCCCGCAGCGCCTGGGAATACCGCCTGCTCATTCGCATGCCCGATTTTGTCGATGCCGCAATGGTGGCCTCGGCAGTAGATGCTGTCGTCACCAAAAAGAAAATACCCGAGGCGGCAAATATTCATTATTATGAAATGACCGAAGGTAAATGCGTACAAATGCTGCATATCGGCCCCTATGCCGACGAACCGGCCTCACTGCAAAAGATCCATGATTTTAGCCAACTGCATAAATTGGCGAAAAACGGCCTGCACCACGAGATTTATCTCTCCGATTTCCGGAAAACCGCACCAGCGGCTTTGAAAACAATTTTGCGGGAACCGGTGAAATAATTGAAGATGAAAATCAGGGACTTGATCGTTTTTTTTCTACTCGCTTATGCCATTTCCTGGCTGATATGGTCGCCCATGTGGCTGCCGTATTTCGGAGTAAACATCAAGCCGGTATTGCCCTATCAGCACGGCTTTGGCGGCTTGGGACCTATGCTTTCAGCATTTATTACAACTGCAATTTTTTATAAAAAAGCCGGGCTACAAGCCCTCTGGCGCCGCCTGTTTCAGTGGAGGCCGCTACGCTGGACGCTGGTTGCGTTATTGTTGCCCTTTGCTTTTTCGCTATTTGGCGGTTTTATCGCCCGGATTACAGAAGGCAGTTTTCCCGATTTTTACTTACCGCCCGGGTTATACGGCTATGGATATGGCAGGAGTAATCGGTTGGTTTTTCAGCATCGTGGCGGGGGCGGTGGTCTTTACCTGGTTGTTCAACGGCTCTCGGGGCAGCCTGTTGGCCTGCGCTGTCTTCCACGGCCTGATCGACGTGGTTTTCCTGGCCGATTACGGCAACGACAATATGATGCAATACATCGGCATGCTGGTTACGCTGTGGGGCATAGCTGTTTTGCTGATTTGGGGATGGAAAAACCTTGCATCAGGGGAACGGGTAGAAAGCTTTTAACTCTAATTTTTTTAAACAATAACGTCACGAACCAGTCGTTATCAACTTATCCATCACACTCATATTCATTTTCATGAAAACGAAACTCGCTTTTCTCGCAATCGCGATATGCCTTGCCCTTACCTTGTTCGGACAAAAACCAAACAATCTAAATCCACAGGAAAAAATTTATGGCTTGTCGAAGTTCTGGCAGGAAGTCAACTATAATTTTGTATTTATTGATAAAATAAACAGGCAGGAATGGGATGCTTTGTACCAGGAGATGATTGCCAATGTATTGGCTACGACAAATGATTATGACTACTTCAGGCAACTCGAATTTTTTTGCGCTTACCTGAAAGATGGGCATACAAATGTTTATCATCCCAATGATATCGGCCAAAATATCATGACTACCATGTTTGGGGAATACAGATTATTCCTCACCAATATCGACGGCAAAGCCATTGTGACCCGTGTAAACGAAAGCAAAAAAAGCGAAATCCCCATTGGTAGCGAGGTGATTGTGGTAAACGGCATGGATGTAAAAACGTATATGAAAGAAAATGTAACGCCCTATATCGCTTCGTCAACTGATTATATACGCGATAACCAAAGCGTCTACCACCTGTTGCGGGGATACAAAGGCGACAAATTTACCATTCAATTAAAGAAGCCCAACCAGGAAATAATTACGCTTAACCTTGAACACCAACTGACAGAAGAAAAAGGAATTTATCCGCCTTATGTCAATTTGAATTTATTGGATTTTAAAAAACTGGAAAATGGCATCAATTATCTCGCCCTCAACTCTTTCGAAGATGAAAAATTAGACAGCTTATTCCAGCATGTATTGCCTGATTTATATGATTCAAAAGGCTTGATTATTGATTTGAGAAATAATGGCGGGGGCAGTACGAATATTGGATTTAATGTGTTGAAATATCTGGTTCCTGATACGGTTTTGTACGGCTCAAAAAGTTCAAGCCGTATGCATATACCAGCTTACAAAGCCTGGGGCACGTTTTTATCCCCGGCAGATACTTTGGAGGATAAACCCGAGTGGGGCATGACCAAAACTGATATGACACAGAGTTTTTTGATGGCGCATGATATTTTTTACCATGAATTTCCCTATCAACCCGAACCGATAAAAAGTGTAACCAAAAGAATAGTAGTGCCCACCGTCATTTTGATTGGCAATGCTACTGCTTCTGCTGCGGAAGATTTTTTGATTTATGCGTATGGCCAGAAGCATTTTACCCTGATGGGAGAAAAAACCTTTGGCAGCACCGGCCAGCCGTATTTGTTCAGCTTGCCCGGTGGCGGCAATGCCCGGGTCTGCACCAAAAAAGACACTTACCCCAACGGCAAAGAGTTTGTGGGCTACGGCATAACGCCCGATATCGAGGCAAAGCAATCGCTGGATGATTATATCCATAACAGGGATGTAGTGCTGGAACGGGCGCTGGAGTATCTAAAGAAACAGTGACTGTTATGAGTTGTACCGCACCCCGTCAAGTCAAAAGCATATTTGCGACGGTGCGATTATGTGACTTTGGTTCGTATCGCAAAGTCGTAAAGTCGCACCGTCGCAAAGTCCTCATCACTGCACCGCAAACCTCCCCGTCGCAAACCCGGCTTCGCCGTGCAGACGGTAGAAATACATGCCGGCAGGCAGCGACTGGCGCTCAATGCGCACCTGGTCGTCGGTAATGTCGTTGTATACCCGCACCACCTGGCCTTTGGCGTCCATCAACTCGAGGTGGTAGGCATTGCCGGCGGGATTGGGGAAACGCAGGAGCGACACGCCCGTCATCGGGTTGGGCTGTATGGTGACCGGGATGGCCGGGTTCACATCCGTGACACCCACGGCTACTACGCAGCCGTCCACGATTTTTGACGAGACCTGCTCGTGGTCTTCGTTAACTACTTCAATGATCTCATCGATGCAGATATAATCGCCGGTCAGTTCGGTGAAATAGATGCGGCACAGGGGCTGCATATCGGGCGATTTGAGAATCAGCGAATCTTCATACGAAATGCCCACCACCATGCCGCCGTCGATATTAATGCGCGGCGTGATGGGATATTGTACCGGGTCCACCAGGTTTTCGATATTCATCGGCGTGATACCGCTTACGCGGAATTGGTAGGCGTGCACGTAGTCGGTGGGGTTCGTGATGCCGATATCAAAGTATTGCTCGTCGAAGTTGACGTCAATGATACTGAAAGTAACAGTGTCGACCTGATTGACGATGCCGGCGGGGAAATTGCAGTGATCGTGGATGCCTTGGCCGATGTGCAGGTGAGCCGTGCCGAAGTTGAGACAGCTGGTGAGCAGGGCGGCGTCGTACACCGTAATTTCGCCGTCGGCGTTGAGGTCGTTGCAGGGCGTGGCCTCCAGGTCGTCGGCCATGATGCCGTCGACATAAGTCACCGCGTCGCTGATTTCCTGAACGCCGTCCAGGTCAAGATCGCCCCGCAAGGCGGCGCCGCCGCATACGCCGTTGCAGTCCTCGCGCACATTGCCATAAGGGGTACCGTTGCAGTCAACCACCGGCGGGCAGTCGTCGTCCATCTCCATTTCGAGTTCACCCGAGCTGCGATCGAGAATGATGCACACCTGGCCCCAGTTATTGAGGGTATCTTTTTCCACCTGCCCCAGCGCATCAGGGTCATTATCCCAGTTGACGCGGGTTACCAGCACGTAGCGGCCGTCGGGCACGTCGGTTACGTCAATCCACTGGCATTCGAGGGCCGACCAGTATTCGTCGTAGCAACCTGCCGAGATGCCCATGTTGCCGCAGCCGTATTGGCCGGAGCCGGTGGTACAGCCCAGGTCGAGTACGCAAAAGCCGTTTTTGAAGCCGGCGGGCAGTACCACTCCGTTTTCGTCAAACAGCAGGTATTCGGCATAGCCGGCATAGTGGAAGTGGTTGTGGCAGTTGTCGTATGTAAACTGCGTATTGCCGGCATTGGGGGGGCCGATGTAGTAGTCCTTTTCGCCAATATTGGAAATTTTGGTAGAAAAGCGAATAATATCGCGCAGCCCGTAACCTTTCAGACAGCCTTCCTGAATCAGACAAGGGTCGGTGGACTGGATAGTCGTCAGGTACATTGAATTGCGAAGCACATTCTCATCAAGTTCCAGATCGGGCGCTTCCGGGCAGGCGGGGTCGCCCTGGGGCAGACAAGAGCCGTCGTCGACGGTGGCCAGGGGGTTGTAATTGCAAGAGCCGATTTGGGTGCAACCCGCCACCGGGCCGAGGTAAGTGATCGACCAGGTGATGGTATCGTGGCAACTGTCGGCATGGTCGCCGATGCGTATATAATAGGTTTTGGCGGGATCCATATAAGCTTCCACCTGGGCCTGCGGCGCACAATCGGAGTCGTCGTCGTCGTAAAACACGATGCCCTGGTTGTCGTCGGTAAGGCCGTTGCCCTGGCAGGTTTCATACACCCAGATAGTCGTATTGCAATCTGTAAAACCGCAAGTCGTTATCAGATAGGTTCCGATAGAATCGGGTTCAAAAATATACCAGTGGTTGTCAAAGCTGGTAGTATAAATGCCTTCTACGATCGGTATGGCCGAATTGCACACCTGGCCGGGCTGGCAGTTGAAATTGACGAATTCGTAATCGTTAAAATCCCCACCCTGGGCGATGAGTTCGCCCTCAACTTCTACGCGGTAAAATCCGGGGGCGAAAATGCCGTCGCCGTAGCTGTCGAATATATTAAAAGTAATGCATTCCGAGGGAGGCACGCATACTTGCTGCTGAAAAGTACTGCCATTGGCATAGGTGTTAAACGGAACCTGGTGGTACACTGTGCCGGAGCTGCCGGTGATATTCCAGCCGATCTCGTAGCCGTAACCATCCGTTTTGATGGTAACCACCACAGACACATAAGAAGTATCCGGACAAGGTGGTTGCGCTTTTAATGCCCACGCACTTATTAAGCAAAAAAGGAGTGTAAATAGTAGCCGCATTTTGTTAACCATAATTTGGGTGAAAAAAAGGAAGCCTAAAAGTAAGGTTTTACTATAAATTTTAAATTCAAATATTCAATACCCATGCCTTATGGTAGCCAAATGACATTTTTTTTGCCTTTCTACAGACAATGTGGAGATATTTGCCGGCCTAATGGCCTGATTCCTGCCAGGGAACCGTATTTTGGACGCCCGGAATAACAAGTAAATTATCATCTACCGTATGAAAAAGACGATTTGCCTCCTGGCCATAGTAGCCATTGCCGCACACCTGTTTGCCCAGTCGGGCGCCGACTCCTACTCCCGCCTGCGTATCGACCTGAGCCAACGCACCCTTGCCGAATTAGCCGCCCTGGGTATCGACGCCGACCACGGCATCCACGCCCCAGGCCGGTTTTTCATTGGCGACTTCTCCGCCCGCGAAGGCGCCATGATGCAGGAAGCCGGCTGGTCGACCGAAGTGTTGATCGCCGACGTGCAGGCCTGGTATGTTGAGCAAAGCCGGCAGCCGGCCCCCAGTCGCGACGGCGGCATCTGCGACCCCAATGCCCGCTATAAATACGCCACCCCCGCTAATTTCAACCTCGGCAGCATGGCCGGCTTTTATACCTACGAAGAAATGCTGGCCGAACTTGACGATATGGCCGCCCAGTATCCCGAACTCATCACCGCCCGCGCGCCCGTCACCGATGCGTATACCACCCACGAAGGCCGCCCGCTATATTGGCTGCGCATCTCCGACAACGCCGCCAACGACGAGCCGGAAACCGAAGTACTCTATACCGCCCTGCACCACGCCCGGGAACCCAACAGCCTTTCGCAACTCATCTTCTACATGTGGTACCTGCTCGAAAACTACGCCACCAACGACGAAGTGCGCTATATCGTGGATAACACCGAACTCTACTTTATCCCCTGCTTGAACCCCGACGGCTACATCTACAACCAGGTCTCCAGCCCCGAAGGCGGCGGCCTCTGGCGCAAAAACCGCCTGCCCAACGAAGACGGCTCCTACGGTATCGACCTCAACCGCAATTACGCTTACCAGTGGGGATTCGACAACCAGGGCTCTTCGCCCAATCCCGAATCGCAGGTCTATCGAGGTACAGAGCCGTTTTCAGAAGCAGAGACCCGCATGGTGCGCGACTTTTGCGAGCAGCACGACTTTGTGCTTGCCCTCAACTACCACACCTTCGGCAACCTGCTGGTGCATCCCTGGGGTTACTCTGATACCCTCACCGCCGATGCCGCCACCTTCAACGCCCTGGCCGACGCCATGATCTACCAGAACTACTTCCTGGCGGGCACCGGCACCGAAACCGTGGGTTATACCGTCAACGGCAACTCCGACGACTGGATGTACGGTGAAAATACCACCAAACCGGCCATCTACTCCATGACTCCCGAAGTAGGCCGCCGCGACGATTCCGGCGGCTTCTGGCCGCCCATCTACGCCATAGAAACCAACTGCAAAGGCACCATGTGGATGAACCTGTCGATGGCCTTGTCGGCCCACAACTTCGGCATCGCCCAGGAAATCAACGCCAAAGTGCTGCGCCAGAAAAACGGCCACCTCAGCTTCCGGCTTCGCCGGCACGGACTCGAAGATGGCGCCCTCACCGTGGCCATCTCACCGCTCAGCGCTAATATCACGGGGGTAGGGGAGCCCAAGACCTTCACGCTGGATAACTATGAACCGGTTGTAGATAGCATCGCCTACACCCTGGCCTCCGCCACCGGCGACGAAGCCGAGGTCGTCTTTTTGTTGTCGGTAGACAACGGCGCTTTCGTGCGCAGCGATACCGTGCGGTTTTACTACAGCGAAACGCCCGTTGTTTTTGACGATGCCGGCAACAACCTCAACCAGTGGACCGTAGAAAACGGCAACTGGGGCGTCACTTTCAACGAATTTCACCTGGGGCCTTCCTGCATCAGCGATTCGCCGGCAGGGCCCAGCGACAACAACGCCTTTACCACCATCACCACCACGCAGCCCATCGCCTTGGGCGATTTCGCCAAAGCGTATTTGTCATTCTGGACCCAATGGGAATTAGAGCCCTCTTTCGACTACGCCCAGGTGCAATTGTCCGTCAACGGCGGAGAATTTGTGCCCCTCTGCGGCAACTACACCGTTGCCGGCACCGACTTCCAGGCGTCCGACGAGCCCGTCTACGAAGGCGAGCAAGGCTACTGGGTACACGAATGGATCGACCTGGGGCCTTATGTCGCTTTCGGCGACCAGATCCGCGTACGCTTTTTACTGGGTACCGACAGCTACGGCACCGGCGACGGCTTTGCCTTCGACGAAGTGCAGGTACACACCTGGGACGGCATCAGTACCGGCGTAATCGATCAGGAAAAAACAGCCTATTACCTGCAAAGCTACCCCAACCCTGCCCGCGACGAAGTCACCCTGAGGGCATACGGTGCGGTACAGCAATCAGAAGGCGGAGTGCTTCGGGTATACAACAGCGTCGGCCAGTTGCAATGGCAGGGCCCGGCGCAATCCGATGCCCTGGGCTGGATTAACCGGTTGGATATTTCGGCCTGGCAGTCAGGCGCTTATACCTATCGTTTTGAGGTAAACGGCGTGTCTGCGCCTGCTGGTAAGTTTGTAATCACAAAATAATCGAATGTTTTTTGTTAGCTAATTTGGAATACTGGAAACAATTGCCGTATCTTTGCAATCCGAAATGCAACACCGCGGAGTGGAGCAGTTGGTAGCTCGTCGGGCTCAAAAAGTTGAGTCTATGTAGTAGCTTGGCAAAACACATTTGCCGGTGAAGCCGAAAGGCAGCATAGTTTTGACAAAGGGCTGTCTAAGCAGAAATGCTCAGATGATAATCCGTCAAATTCGGGGAAGCCTGTAGTGTGGTAATCCCGAGCCAAGTCCCAGCAATGGGAAAGGTGTAGAGACTTAATGGCGGACACCCTCCTCGCAAGAGTGGGTGAAGAGAAAGTCCAGACTGCAAATTCCTGTTCGCAGGGAGCAGCGAAAGCTGTAGCGGTAGGCATAACCCGAAGGTCGCAGGTTCAAGTCCTGTCTCCGCAACAAAGAGCCCGCTCAGGCGGGCTTATTTTTTTTATAAATTATAACAATATATATGCAATTTTCCCTCTCTCTACCCCACAGCCATCAACTTAGTTTTACTTTGTCACATTAAACCAGGCATATCGCATATTACGCTCCTCTGGAGCTTTTGAGATCTTATTGTTGCTGGTTCTAACAATATTTCGGCCCTCCGGGCCTCTTGAGATGCTCCAAAAGCCCCAGCGGGACGCAATGTGTACACGTGATTTATGAAAAATTCTAAAGTGACTAAGTAAAATTAAGCGATTTGACTATTGCGAATTAACCCCCCCGGTTATTTTGTTCGCGGGGACCCTACCCGGTATTTTTTTTCTTTTTGCATCGCCCAAAAAGAAACAAAAACGCTAGGCAAATTTAATTGCTCCGCTAAATTTGCCGGCCAACCCGCGCCCGGATTGATTGATCTTGAAACTTTTATTCTTCCAATGCTCCCTCCCTCTCTCCTGCCCACACTCTCACCCTCATTTCTGCAACAACCCTTTCACTTTTTTGAAATCTTTGTGCGTGATGCCCATTTGTTCAAACTGATCTAGATCGTTGAGAAAAATGGTGCGCATAGTGCGAACGTGTAGTGGGTCGGCTGGGGCGTCGGCGTATTGGGTATAGATTTTTTTGGCTTCCTCAAATTTGCCCAGGAGCAAATACGCGGCGGCCAGGTTGGAGTAAATCCAGGTTTCGCTGGGGGCTAATTCGAGGCCATTTTTTGCAGCTTGTTCCGCTTGTTCATAATTGCGGGATAATATGGAAAACCAGGCTAAACCGCCTAAGTGGCTGGCTTTGGTTTGCATCAAAAAGGCATCATCTTTTTTAATAAATAAAGCTTTATCGATTAGAGAAATGACGGTTTTGGAAGTCTGGTAATTTTGAGGGGAATACTGATTGGCATTTATCTGGTTTTCTAAGTTGAATATTTGATAGAGCAGGTGCAAATAATCGCGACTTTTTGGAGAAAAATTGTCGAAGTACAATTTCATCCGGTTGAGGTAGTTGAATTGTTGGAGCTTGGTGGAGTCTGCAAGATTAGATACCCGCAGAAAATCGATAAGCTTATGTGCGAACTGCCTGGCCGGTTCTACATAGCGGTCACCTTGGGGCAGGTTGCAGTATTCGAAGTACAGGTTGATGAAATTCGTACTGCGTTGCACGTGTGTCGGCGCATAATCAACATCGTATTTTGCCAGTGTATCGCTATAAGCATATGCAGGTTCAACATGTGCGACCGTTGCATCTGTATTTTTGTCATACCATTCGGCTAATGATAAATAATAGTGGTAATTCCACATGTGATCCCAATAATAATTGTCGGGGAGGTATTGCTTTTTTCGCAGCGCCTGAACATGGCTATAAGCTTTCTCGCAATTGCTGCGAATCATGGCAACATCCAGATTTGAACCGATTGTATGAATCTGTGCCAGGCTCAAATAGGTAGGGACGTAACTGATTAGCGCTAAGATAAAGCATGGTTGAGATTAATTCCATGGATAAGGTAGGAATAAGAAACAATATGTAAATTTGGGTATGAATTTGCCACG
>JABWBR010000034.1 GCA_013360405.1 Saprospiraceae bacterium | reverse complement strand
TTTTACTGATGGTGCTCTTTCGCATGTGTCACGATTTGAAGGTGGAAAAATACTCTTTTTTCTACTTCTTCGTGGTTGCTCATTGGGGGAAGTGTACAACCCCTTGTTCATTTTTTAATAAATACAGGTCATCCCCTTTAAAAATATCATCCGGAAAAATCAACCGGTCAGAAGGGTTTAATTCAGCGTCCAGTTCAACCCTGATAATGCCGAAATTGGGAATATTCACCCAAAGGATGTTGTCTTTTTCAACAATTACCTGGTTGCAGGAACCGGAGATGAGGCCCATTTTTTTAATAAAAGTCCATTTGCCGCCGGATTTGCCGTAAATGCAAATACCATTATAATTTCCGGTCAGCAAATAATTTTTGTGAGGCAGGACGGTCCAGACACCTGCCTCCCCCCCTACCCTTTCCACCGCATTTTCCCGCACGGCAAACAAGCCTTTGTCGTGCCCCATCCACAAAGAATTGTCTATTTGTTCCAATGTCCATACCTGTCCCTCTGTTTCCGGGATGAGTCGGAAACTGAAATGCGCCCTGTCGTCATTTAGCTCTTCCCATTTTGCGCGATACAAGCCCTGGTTGGTGCCCAGATAAAACACCTCATCCTTCAATGAGGCGGCGTAACCGGCGCCGTATTCTCCTTTATAATCATAAAAGGTAGTGAAATCGTTTTTCAAATTCAAAACGGACACCCCATAATCCATGCCCATCCATAATTTCCCCGATGGGCTGAAGTGCAGAGCCAGCAACGTATTGCTGGGCAGCCCTTTGTTTCTGTTTATGCGGTGTATGATTTTTCCTTCCAGATCTGTGATATACAATCCATTAAGCACAGTACCGATAGCTATGCGTGTATGGCCGACCGGTTCAAAGCTGAACGCTTTGACAGTTTTCAGGTTTTCAGATAATACGTTTTGCAAGGGTATTAAATTGCCGTCTGCGTAGCGATAAAGTCCCGAATCGCGGGTGACGATGACAAGCCCCCCAGCATGTTGGTAAATTCCTGAGATATGAAAAATGCCTTTATCGGGATATTCAAATAGCTTTTTTAGCGAAAATCCATCAAAAACATACAGCCCGTTTTTTTCGTCGGCGAAATAGAGCGTGCCATTTACCAAAAAACTATTTGAAAATTTAAAAGGCGCCGCTATCCGGACAAGTTGCGGTTTTTTATGCACATATAAATTCTGTGAGGAAACGAAGATAATATCGTTATTCAACTGGTGAATTTGCCAAAACTCTTCGTTAATGTCTTGAACCACTTCCTGAAAAGGATACAATGAAGTATAATCGAATTGCTGGTATTTGTTTTTTTTCCAAATACCAAAATCGAGATCGGAGCCGGTATAAATCAGCGAATCATTTGCTACCAACAAGGACCGGGTGAATCCCTTGCTGCCCTTGAAAGCGCTCCAGGTTTTTCCGTCGTATTCCAGCAAACCCTTGTCGGCTGCCATGTAGACGATGCCGTTGGGGGCGGAACAAATATCCCAGACCTTGCCTTTATTGTGATAATCTTCGGGGGTGTAACTTTGCAACAACGGCACTCCTTTTTCTGTAAGCACCTGGGCAAAAGCCGCAAGCGCCCCAACCAGAAAAAACAATAAGCCTGAGGTTGCTTTTTTCAATTGTCAGTTGTTGTTGTCGGTTGTCGGTTATCCGTTCTCTGTTATCCGTTGTCGGTTGTCGGTTATCCGTTATCGGTTTGTCAGTTGTCCGTTCTCTGTTGTCGGTTGTCGGTTGTCCGTTCCTTATCTTTGCCAGTTAATCATGAACAGAGAACAGAGAACAGAGAACAGAGAACAGAGAACAGAGAACAGAGAACAGAGAACAGAGAACAGAGAACAGAGAACAGAGAACCAACTCAATGCACTATAAGTCTGTTGGTTTGAACCGCACCGTTATCCAGAAGCAACCTAACAACGTAAGCGCCCTTTCTGTTCAGGTTTTGTGTATCAATTACAGAAACGTTTTGCGACGAGGCGACCAATTTTCCGGTGAGGTCGAATATTTCCACCTGCGTTACGGGAGCGCTCAACTGAACCTGTGCGCCAGATTTTACAGGATTGGGGAAAACATTAACCCTGTTGAGGCCGGCGTTGGGTGAGTTGACGCTGGTGGCATCGTTGTAGAAATACACATTGTCTACAAAAACTGTGTTCGTTCCGGTGGGTTGACCTACCAATATATATTGCGCTATGTGCTCTCTTGTCGTCAATCCGGTAAAGTCGCTCAGCAGTATGTCATAAGTATTCCACTGGCCTTGTGCCGGCGCGTCGAAATTGACTTGATGCTCCACGTCGTCGCCGCCGCCGAATGCGCCGTCGGCGCCGAAATCTACCAATTTGACGCCGAAAAAGGTGAAGTTAGCCGACCACACATCAATGTGAAAATGTGTCATATCAGTGGCATTCACCTGGTTAGCGACAGTTTCGATACCCGCAAAATCGAGTGCGGAATATTTCTTCGTCGGGTTGCCTTGTATGGTGATATCCTCTAGTGTGGCAGACGACCAGGGGGTCAGCCAGGTATCCACCGGCACATTGGCGTATGCGTCGCTAAACAGGGAAATCACGCTGGCTGCGGGTTCGGTGGGCGTGGGCGCCGCTACGGTGGGTTCCGCGGCGGGGCCTCCTCCGGCGCTAAAGGTAACATTGTCAAAATAGACGATGTTATCCTGGGTTCTGCCGGCCAGGTTGAAATCGGGGAAAAAGATGAATTGGTCCAACTGGCCTTCGCCGGCGGGCGGGTTGATGTAGCTGGAGAAATCGAAAGTAAGCTCTTCCCATTGGTTGACCAGGGTGTTGGCTACTTTGATCTCCGACTGCGCCCAGCCGGTTGGGGAGGCGAACTTGATGCCCACATCGCTTATCACGGACTTCCATACCATGATTTTGACGATAGAATTGGTAGCGTCTAACACGAACGGCCCAAGATCGGCGCCGTGCAAAGATTCGCAGCCCGCCCAGGGATTGCCGCTTTGGAGCGCCGTATATTTGGCGACGGTAGCGGAGGTATTTATACCGGTGGGGTCGGGATTAGCCACAATTTCCAAGGGCGGATTGGTGGCGTTTTCAAAAACGGTCCAGGTCCAATCGGCCCCTTGGCCGCCCGTCTCAAAATTAATCGGGGCGTTTTGAGCAAAAGCCGCCGATGACATCAGCATCAACAGTGCAAACGTAAAGTTTTTCATGATCAAGAAATTTTTGGTACAACTATTTTAAAGCGTATTTTCAGGCGTTTCGTGATGCAATAAATGCCTCACAGCCATTTTGGGGGTTCTGTCAATTTTAAACAGCCCCCAGTGTTTTTCAGGTTCCAGCGGTTCGGGCGAGCCCTTCCAGGACTCGTCAAACGCCTCAAAGAAAAAGCAGAGGATATTTTCCCGTTCGGTCCATTCCATCAGCATTTCGTAATAGGTTTGCTGATAGCCTTCATTCACGTTGCCTGGGTCGATGCCTCTGCCGTTGGAGTTGGTAGCCCAACCGGCTTCCGTAATAACTACCGGCTTGTGCGGGTATTTTTCCGCCACCGAATAGTAATTTTCCTTTGTGTAATCGAGCGACTCGCCGATGTGTTTGTATTCCCAAACCGGATAGGTATGTATAGAAATGAAATCCACTTCTTCGGCTAACGTTTTCAACCTGGAGAGCCAGGGCGCATAATTTTCGCAAAAAGTGACCGGCTGAGTTGCTTTTGCGCGTACTTGCCGCACATAATCCCGCACTTTGGCTTCCGGCACAAAGTGGTCGGTCCACTCCACGCAGGCTTCGTTGCCCACCGAAAGCGAAAAAACGATATCGGGGTGTTGGTTAGCCAGCGTAATCAGATGATTTACTTTTCTTTGATTTTCCGCACAGTTTTGGTCCAGTTGCTCTTCTGAATACACCCCGCCTCCCCAGGGGCAATTAAAATTATTCATTTCAGCGTTGATATAAGCGCTGAGCATCAGTTGGAAATCGAGTCTTTCATTTTTAATCACCTCCAACACGGTCTCCACATGCAGGTCGCAGTCGAATAGACGGAGGTATTTCCAATGCCCGTGAAGGAGCAATAAATCCTCCCTGATTTCCGCATAACTGGGGTATACCCCGCCGGGGTGCTGGCCTTCTCTGAAACCGGAATAACAAATTGCGCTGCCCGGGTTGATATGCAGGGATTTAAATGTATTCATTCCCGAATTTTAGTTTTTCGTTTTTATCCCAAATACCCCAATAGGCGCCTACTTCGCCTTCGGCGCCCACCTTCCAGGACTCGTCGAATGACGAGAAATAAAAGACCTCCACATTTTCATCCATGGCCCACAGCTGGGTATTGATAAAATATTTCATGGCATTCATCATAGAGGGCATGGCATTGCCCAGGCTTTCGCCCTGGCTTGGCCAGCCGGTTTCGGTTATGATGACGCGCTTTCCCTTTCCGGCATGAAACGCCTGATGATACATTTGTTGCATATGCGGGAGTGAATACCTGAATTCGGTACCTTCCCAGTATGGATAACAATTGCACAAAATCACATCGCAGGCTTCTGCAATAGCCGGACGCTTCACAAATTCGTAGTAGGCATCCACATAGCCGACCGGCACGTTGGGAATAGCCTCTTTCACCTGTAAAATGCGTTCAATGAGTTCTTGTTCAGATAGTTCTTTTCTGTAAAGCACCTCATTGCCCACCGCTGCTATATCGACAAAGCCGTCTTTAGCCAACTGAATAAGGTTTTCAATTTCCTGCCGGTTTTTGTCTTCGTCCTTGCCTATCCAGGCGCCCACCAAGGTCTTCATCCCTGATTCCTTGGCGATTTGGGGAATTAATTCATTGCCCTCGATGCAGGAAAACGACCTCACCCATTGACTGTAGGGTTTTAATATTTGCATCCGCCGTCTGATTTGCGGGGCGGTAATGATATCGCCAGGTTTTTGGCCATCTTCATACAAGCTGAAACAAAACCCGTGTACTCCGCCGTGCAATACTTCCAGGAACAAGCCCTGGATGTCTACGTCAGATTTATCGTCAAAAAAGCTTTCTTTAGGCGTCAGCCCCGACTCCTTGAAGCTTAGATATTTTTCTGCCCTGAATGACATAGTGAAAAAATTGAATATGATTGAATGGTGATTGTTAGTTACATCTTTACAACTCTCCCCGTCTTGAAACCAATTCATCTTTGATTTGCTTGGCCTTCTCTTCCGACAAATCATAACCCCACATCACCCATATAGCGAGCCCCGCCGTAGTGGCCGGCACGAGAATGTCGGCCAGGCGCAGCCGGGTGAGCGTTTCGGCTGCCTGCACGCCTACATTTTGGTCAAAACCCACCAGTTTCAGTATCAAGCCGCCCAATACCAGGGCAAGCCCTTGTCCCAACTTAACCATCCACCAATATATAGCTCCGAAAGTGCCTTCTTTTCTTGGCATACCATTGTTCAATTCATCCAAATCACACACATCAGCCGTCATGCTCATCATCAGGGTAAAAAGGCCGCCAATACCGAAAACAATCAACGGAATCGGCATGAAAATCATCCATGGATTATCGGGGTTGAAACCCCACCATTTCAAACTGTAACCCACCATAGAAATAGCCGTTGAGACAATGAATGCTTTCCTTTTGCCCCATTTGTTCGACATCCAGGTAATGACCGGGATGATTAAAACAGCGGTGGCCAATGCGCTGATCGTAGAGAACCAGGCCGGCCACGTGCCGGCGCTGCCGTAGTCGCCCTTGAACATGTAAAAGACAATGATAAAATAACTGAACGATGCCACCATTTGGAAACCGTTGAACACCAGGAACGTGGCAGCGCACAGCCGTACGAAAGTTGTATTTTTAAAAATAAGCACCATGTTCTTCAACAAACTCTTGAAATTCTTGGCAATGTTTTTCAGCGTAAGTTCATCCCGGTTGGTGAGGTTGGCCTGGTCTACTTCCTTGCAAAACAAAGCCGGCATAATTCCCAATATTATACAAATACTCCCTACTACAATGGAAAGCTTGCGGACGCCCTCTGCCTGTGTCGCAAACAAATCCGGGTCAGCTATGATTACCCAAAACCACGGCACTATCATCCAGGCTATCTGTCCGATGGTTTGAGAAAAACCCATCAGGCGGGTGCGCTCGTTGTAGTCAAATGTCATCTCGTAACCCAACCCGATAAGCGGCGTGGAGAAAATGGTATTGCCTGTCAGGAATACCAAAGAAATAATCAGAAAATACCAAAAATTATAGGTCTGCGAGTTTTCCGGATTGAGTTGCCACAACACGATAAACATAATACCGGCAAATATGGCGCCGACGAAAATATAAGGCTTCCGGCGCCCCCACCGCGAAACGGTATTGTCTGAAATATAACCCATTATCGGATCGGTGATGGCATCGTAAAGTCGGGGCAAGCCGCCCAATAAACCCGCCAAAAAAGGATCCATGCCAAAGGCCGTCAACAAAAAGAACATAAAAACGCCCAGGGAGCCCGGCAATAAGTTATTGACCAGGTGCCCGGCCCCAAAAGCGGCTTTTTGCCCAAAAGGCACCCTGTTTTTTAGCGGTGTTTCGTACTTTGACATGCTGTGTTGGTTTTAAATGGAAAAAAAGTATTTGCGCTTATTACAATGCGACTACAATCGTTTGAATAGCCTTTCCTTTAATTGAAAATTCGGTGGATTTTCTACCCAAGGAAAGCTTTATTCCCCTCGTTTTTTCACCAGGGTTGAACAGTACCGCCACAATACTGCCGTCGGGGTTTTGAACGGCGGTAGCCATGAGTTCTTTGTCGGGGTTTTGGAACCCGATCCTGACAGCGCCCGGCCTGATGAACCGGCTGAAGTGAGACAGGGTATAATACAAGGGGGTAAAATAAACCTCGTCTTTTTCAGGGTCGACAATGACGGGCGCCGTGCACCAGTTTTTTGCCCAATTGGGGCCACCCTGCCGGTCCAGCACCATATTCCAATCTACCCAGCCATGCACCCTATTGTTGAGGCAGCCGATGATGTCGCGGGCATACCGAAACACGGGTACGTATTTGGGGTGCAGGTGTTTTTGATCTTCCGGCGCCCAATCCCAGCCCCAGTCGGTGGCTTCTTTCGACCAGTACCAGGCGTCGTCTTCCCAGTGGGGCACCTCGGCATCTACACAGGCCTCCGATTGTATGATTAGTTTGTCGGGCGCTTTTTGGTGAACGTATTGCAGGGCATCGGGAAAATAATCGTAAGTGCCGGCATACCAATGTACGGCCGTGCCGTCAAAATATTCCTTTGCCCCTTCATCCCCAAACATGACATCCACCCATTTCTTTAGTTCTGCGTCCCGGTTTTGGTCAAAACCCAATATTTTCACCTGACGCCCATCCGCTTTTAATTTGGGGCCCAAATGATTTTTTACGAAAGCACTCATCTCTTGTGGGGTATAATGCATACTTTCCCAGTTACTGTCATTTCCCAGCGGTTCGTTTTCTACGGTAACTCCCCATATGTCAATGCCTTGCGCGCGGTACGCGTCCAGGTATTTTGAAAAATACAAAGCCCAGGTGTCGTAATATTCGGGCAACAGTTTGCCGCCCCGCCAATCCTTGTTGTCTTTCATCCAGGGAGGGGCGGTCCAGGGCGACGATATGATCTGGAAGCCCTCTTTTGAAACAGACATGGCGTCTTTAATCATCGGGACGATATCGTCCATGTCTTCCGCAATGGAAAAATGCGCTAATTCCGTATCACCCTCCACCGGTGCGTATGAATAGTTGCCCAGTGAAAAATCGCAGGAGTTGATATGCGTGCGGGTCAGGGAATATTTTGCCCCCGACTCTCCGAAATAAGCTTCCAGTATTTTAGCCCGGTTCTCGCGGCCCAACTCATTGAGGAGGTGGGCGGAAGCCTCGGTGAAAGACCCGCCGAACCCGACGATGGTCTGAAATTTTTCATCGGGCAACAGTTGAATCTGCACTGTTTCTTCGACTACGTCGAATTCAGTCAGCTTGTCAAGTTTGTTGCCGCTTTCGGATGTTTCATAAATATCCACGTCGATAGTAGTGGGTTTTACACAACCGGCCATAAGGATTATGAGGATAAAATAAGTAGTGTGTGCCTTCATGTTCTAAGCGTTTGTTCCTGAACGGAAACCCATATTTTTTCCACCGCGCCGTCACGCCGGAATATATGCCGGCTCGATTCTTCGTCTAATTCCAGTGAATTAAAGACCCGTGATTTGCCATCGGCCATTACGACTTCCACCCCCGGCTTATCCTGAATGCGGTATACCACCGGTATTTGGCAATAAGTAAAACAAAGGGCGTCGGCATTCACTGACAGTTGCGTTTTCCTGCCCGAGACATTCACATATTCAACCGATTGCGTTTCGGCTAAAAATTCACTTTTCCGGAGCAAGCAGGGGTTGAAAGATAATTTCCCATTTTTCACAAATACGCCCAATTCGCCGAATCGCACCAGGATATCTTCTTTTACTTGACCGGTCATGCCGGGTTGCTGTGCGCCCCGGTGCTGAGGCGTGTGCGAATAAGGATCGGTGGGAAATGCGCCATAGAGCTCCGGTGATTTGTGCACTCCGATACCTGCTTCTATTTCGTAATAGTGCTCCAATAACCTGTCAATGATATTGGCGCCGGCATTTTCAGCGATAGCTTTCAGGCAACATTCCTGCACGGCTAGATGTAACTTGGATACCATGTGCCAATAAATAGAACCCAGGCCCTCGTAAGAGAAAAAGGTACCCGACCTGCCTGTAAATGATTTATGGTTGAACACTTTCTCGAAAATGTCCAGCAACAGCCCTCTGTCGCTTTCCACAAGTTTTTTGTATTCGGTTTCAGAAAGTGCATGTAGGGCAGCATCCAGGTCGGCGGCATTTTTGAAATTGCCGTTAAAATGATACACGCCCTGCATATCGCGTTCAATAATAGAAGTAACTCCGTCGACGACCATTTGCTTTATTAGCGCCGATGATTGTGCGTCGGCTTCCGGGATACTATTTTTTTGCAAAAAGCCGTGTAAATCTTTATTAGGATATAATATGTAACTGTATTGGTCTTCGCGGAACAGGGCGCTGTTTTTTAAGGCGTCCAGTACCTCCAGTGCCTCTTGCGAGCTCAAATAGCCCGAACTCAGCACGGCCACTTGACCTTCCAGCATTTCGCCGAGATGCGATATGGAAATGGCCGTGTCGCCGGCGGTCATCAGGTTGTAGGCGTGGTATAGTTTATCTGTTCGCTGATTAGCGCGTATGGCTTGTTCTATGAAGTCCAGGCTCAATTGAGCGAATGTTTTCAGTCCCGCGAGGGAGGCGCTCCTTTTTTTGCCTGAAAAACCATGCTGGTACACATTTTGCCGATATTCTGACGCCGCTTGTCCCATCCCATCGAGGATGCGTTTTTTGTCTTCATCAGAAATACGGTTGGCCAATAAGGGGCGGAATTTTTGTAGCGTTTCGCTTATCTTATCGAAACATGCAGCCAATTCAATTGAAATATCCACTTTTTCTAGATCCGAGCCCTCCAACATTTGCTGAAAAAACCGCATAAACCGGCGCAGGTAATACAGGGTCACCATCGAAACCCCGTTGCCGACCAACGCATTATTGGCGTCGTTCCATTCGGGGCGCTGGGTATTCATCCATATGCCGCCTTCGGGGATAAGGTTGGATATTTTTGCCAATACGGTCGCAAGTATTTTTTCCAAAAAATTCACATGGTATATTTCCTTGCTGCCGGCAGTAAGGAGGGCGCCGTCAGCGCCCACTGCTTCGCGTCGATTCCGGATATTAGCGTCCCACTTATGGTCAAAAGAAATAGTGTCTTTGGGGTTATACAAGAGTTGTGCATAAGGTTTGATAATGTAGGGGACGGCGGCATATACAAACCAGTTTTTTTCAAAAAAGGACTGCAGGACGCCGGGGTGATATTTTTCTATAATTTCCAGGAATTTCTGGAGATAAATAATCTGGTGGTCGCCCCAGTATCCGATATAAGACCAGGGGTTGTCGGGTTCGATGGTCTCCCAGTCGAATCCGTCTTTGGTGACCCGGTAGGGGTTGTAGCCGTCGAACGTAGACGCATTGAGAAACTTAAATATCATGCCCTCGATAAATTCCGGATAGGAACAGGCCAGGGCTTCCCAGTTCTGGAATAAATCCCGCCAGTTGCCCTCGTAATCCAATATTTTCGAGCCGTCCGTTTCGCTTTGTGTGTTGATAGAAAAATAATTCCACGGGCGGCTGGGGTCTCCATGCCGGCGGCTGAATTTCAGGGGCAGGTACTCTATGCCAAGCCTGATTAAGTCGTCGTCCTGGCTTTTCAGCAAAAGAGACTTGAGCGTAGATTGGTCAAATATGTCCGCTAAATCCCGGATAAATGCCTCGTTTCGGGCTACGACCTCTTTATTGGCCTTGGCGAGATGCCCGACAAAATCCTTTTTTTCTATTTGGTAATTATCGTCAAATACACCGCCCCGCATGATATTAAAAAGCACATTTGAAAAATGGCGGGTATCTATTAATTTATCAGAAGTGAATTGCAGCCCGTCGGCGCTCGCCACGAGTTGTATTAATTGCTGCGTACCGGCGTCTATATCGTCCTGCAATTGCTTTTCGAGGCCGGCCTTGTTTTTAATAAGGTGAGAAAGCCCGACAATCTGCGAATGGTTTTGATTAACATTGGCAACTATAGACCATTTTTTATCGGAATGGCCGGCGAGTTTAATATCAGCAGAAATAAAATACGCCCCTTTTTCGCCTTTGACATCGAACTCGCCCTGTATTTTCTGCTTTTTTCTGAATTTTCCTAATTGACCGGAAGAAAGCAGATACGTAATATGCTCTTTTAATCCAATAGCCCAGGCGATATTTGCTTTCAAAGCCTCGCTCGGCTCGGCCTTGTCTACAATAATGGCGCTTAGGGCATAAATGCCAAGTCCGGAGGAGGGTTCCAACTCACTCCTTTTATACGCATCCACCAAATTACTGGTACCGCGCTGCAAATCGCTGGGTACGCCGTAGGGCATGATATTCTGAATACCGTCCAATAGCGTTATTTTATATTCGGCATCGGAGGTATTCAATAGTTCGGCTTTTTTCACAAAACCAAACACCTTACTCATATTCCATTGGTACCTGAATACCAGTCCCAGGTCGTGGTTGATTTCCTCAAAAATAATTTTGTTGCCGAAAATACTTTTATACAGGTTACGGCTGAGGGCATACCTGTCCGTATAGCGATCCGAAAATGGTTCCCAAATCAGCACATCGCCCTTTACGTGTATCTGAAAAATAGACTTGCTACCCGTAATATCGGCCGACTCGGTAATCTTGTCGTCGGTATAATAAGGAAACAAGGCATACTCCGGGTTTTTACGCCCGGCGCTCAAGCCTCCATTGCTGGAGATAAACATCCAGTGATTGGAGTCGCTCACCACACTCATCAAAAAAGGGCGCATGGTGTCGAAACCGGCTATTTTCAGATAGCCCTCATTTTCATGCATTACTAACATCCTGTCTGATTTTCGGCAACCAACTTATTTAATTTGCGCTTTCATAAACCCTCACATAATCAATCGTCATCTTCTGAGGGAAAGGCGTTCCATCAGTCGGAAAGCCTACATAATTGCCGCCGACTGCCACATTGAGGATCATGAAAAAAGGCTGGTCGTATACCCACTCGCCAGGGGCATCCCCGCGTTCAATGCGCTGGTACAGGAAATCGTCTACAAAAAAGTCTATTTTTTCCTTACTCCATTCAATAGCGAAAACGTGGAATTCCGTGTCGAACCTTGCATCGGTCAGGGCGTAACCTTTGGTAATCGGGTTACCTCCCGAATACCCGGGCCCGTGGATAGTGCCGTGGATAATATGCGGTTCCTGGCCCCGAAGTTCCATGATGTCTATTTCGCCGCATTGCGGCCAATTTACGGTTTCTATATTAGCGCCAAGCATCCAGAATGCAGGCCAAAGCCCCGGCCCGTAAGGCGTTTTTAGCCGTGCTTCAAAACGACCGTATTGCTGTGCAAACAAGCCCTGCGTTTTAATCCTTGCCGAGGTAAAACTATTGCCGTTGCGAATCGCTGTGATGACCAGGTTGCCCTCGCCATCCATTGAAACGTTATCGGGACTATCCGTGTAGGATTGCAGTTCCTGGTTACCCCAGCCGCCCTGCCCGTTACCGATATCGTAAGTCCATTTGGATGCATCAGGCACTTGCCCGGCGTTGCCGTTAAAGTCATCGCTCCAGGTCAACTGCCACTTGCGATCGTCCAATTTTTGAAAATCATCGGTTTCACAACCGAAAAAGGTAAGCGCGAGTATGAAAATTGCCGGCATGTGTATTTTAGCCTTATATGTTGCGTTCATATTTTTAAATTTTAATTGCGGAAGTAAATGTTGTCCAGAAAAATATCGCCATTGCCATCAAATTTTAGCTGAATTACTTCGCCGAGGTTGACGGGTGCGAATGCCGACATGGGAATGTCAATGCTCGACCAGCCGGCAGTGGGCACGGTGAGCGTAAAGGGGGTTTCTACCGGGCCTGGGCTGATAATATACACATTGAGCGACGTGGAGTTGGCAGTCCAGAAATCGAGATGAAGGAAATTCATCGCCGATACATTCTGGGGCGAACCGAGCTGTATGCCCTGGTAATTGAGGCCCGCGTACTTTAGCGTATTGTTTCCCTGTATGGGCGTCTGTGTAACCACAGTAGCCTGCCCCCAATTGGGGTTCAAATCCGTGCCGGCAATGGTGGAATAGGCATCGCTAAAAACAGCTATGACCCCTCCGGCAGGGTGTGTGGGCGTGGGCGCAGCCGTAGTGGGCGCCGCAGGCGGAGTACCGTTATTATAGAGGTACACATTGTCGGCAAAAAAGCTGGAGATATTTTCGCTGACATCTACAAAAATGATTTGCGCAAGATTGGAGCGGTTGCTCAATCCGGCAAAGTTGGTGAACGGTATGTCCAGGCTTATCCATTGCTGCGACTGAGCAGCCGGAATAGCTCTCGTAAAGGAGCCTGTGCCGCCTGTGCCGAAATCCACCACTTCTATTTTAAATTGTGCTGCGGCGGGCAACGCATTCGGAATATAAATATCCACGTGCAGATGCGTCATGGAAGAAGCATTTATGACGGGAGAACTAAATTCAATGCCGACAAAATTGAAATTGGTATAGTGGAGGATATCGTCGCCGTTCACCGTGAAATCCGCCGATTGCGTAGTCTGAAACGGCGCCCAGTACCCATTGTAATAATTCACGGGGACATTGGTGTAGGCGTCGCTGAAAATAGAAATGACATTGGCCGCATCTCGCGAGGGCACAGGAGCCGCCTGGAAATCGCCCACGGATAGCAAGGTCAAAGACCCCTTGGCGGTTACGCCTCCCACGGTGGCGGTAATTTTGGCGCTGCCCGGGCCGCCTGCCACGGTCACCAACCCCGATTCGTTTACCGTAGCGATAGACGGATCTGATGAGGCAAATTCAAAATAGGCGGGGGCGATATTTACGGACTGGTTTATACCGGAGGGCAGGTTGTACGTTGAACTCAATCCGCCGATAGTTTTTGTAACGCCGACAAAGGAAGTTTCCGTTTGCTCTTCTCCGTTCAATATGGCATGCTGGGGGTGCGCTATGGTGCCCAGCTTTTCAAATTTCAGTTCATCAACCCAAAAGGTATAACCCCGGCCGTTTTCGGGGCCTTCAGAATAGAGAAACATGCCCCGTTCCGCCGTGAGCTTGGAGGGGTCGGGTATCGGGATGATAAACTTCTGCCAGTTGGTAGTCACGGGCAAGCCGCTTATCGTGGCCTGGTATTTTGACGCGCCCAGGTCATTTCCGAACCCCACTACGTCGATGTTGGCGGGTTGTGAGGCTTTCGCCCAAAAGGTGAGGGCATCATATCCCGATAAATCCCTGGGGACATCGGTAAAATAGGCGCCGCCGGCGTAAGCTCCTCTGGGGTCTCCCGCATCCGGCACTTCAAATCGCATGGAGGTTTGAGAGGTGGCGTTATAGGTCACTTCCGTATCCACATCAAAGGCTGTCGGAACGGAGCCGCCGAATGCGGCATAATTTAATCCGGGACTAAAGCCCTCTATAAAAACCTCCGGGTTAGTAGGGTATGTCACGGGGCTTAAATCTTCATTGTCGCGCTGGCATGCGGCCAGGAACAGGAAGAGCATCCCAAAGGGCAGGGATTTTATCAATAAGGTGAAGTTGTATTTTTTCATTACGACGATGGTTTTATTTGAAAAAACTATTCAACATTGGGTACTCAGGCAAATTGTCGGTACTATTTTCCAATGTCAATAAAAATATACGTCCTGATCTCCCACTCGTTGCCATTGTCAAAGCCGATCGCATTGGGGTCGGGGGCTAAATTCCCGGCGCTGTTGACGGATTGCGTGGGGGAATAGCGGGGAGAATACCGGTCGAGGGTACGGTAAGCGCCACGGATGCCCAGGCGGGTATTCGGCAAGTCGAACCAATCGGGTTTTGCCAGGGAGATGGATACGTCTGCCATCAACTGAAGGGGGAAAGTGAGGTTGAAGTCCCGGTGATAATCGTAGGGCCCCCAGTCATTGGCTTTGGCAAAAAAGTTGACTTTCAGTTTTTTGTATATCACCCGACCATCCAGTCCGTAGCGGCGAATCGTACGGGCATCGCTGCCGTTGGCCTGCGCGTCGCCTGCATACACATTAGCAATCCACCCGAAGTTGCCGTTTCTTTTGGAAACTATACGGGCATGTACTTCCCACAAATCCTGAGCAGGGGGAGCGCCGGGGAAGGCAAAGGTAGTGCGCCCGTCGGGCAAGATACCGATGGCTGCATCCTGCGTGGTGGGCAGGTGCCGATAAACCAGGCCTGCACTGACTGCAAATTTGGCATCCTCGCTGCGGTCGCTGTCCCAGTTGTACATCCAGGTGCCGGGAGTGGGGTCGAAGGTGAACAAAATTTCACCTGCCACCTGCTCGCGGTTGCCCCGCACTACAAAGGGGTCGGTAAGGATATTCCTGGGTCTGCCCGGCGCCTCTACATCAGTAGGGATAGGGCCTTCAATGGGTTGTTGCCAAAGGAAGTTGGGCGCTATCTGGAGTTTACCCAAAATATAGGTAAAGCCGGTGAGGAAGTTGTATTGGTTGCCGCTGCCGCTGTCTTTGAGGCGCCAGCCGGTGTATGTCAGCGTCTGGTCTACCCCGCCGTTGGCTACCAAACCCTGGGCCGCTGATTGTGCATACCAGTTAAACTTGCCGCCGGTATAGGTCAATTTTATTTTACCGCCAAAATTGTCTTCGGTTTTGATTTCATCCTGGTAGGCCACGGTTTTGCCCGCTTCTGTTCTCACCACCTGGAATTCTCTGCCCTGGAGCGGCTGACCCGCCCACAAGCCACCAAGGTCCACGCCGAACTTGCCAAACGTTCTGTTCAAATGGAGAGAAAAGCGCCGGGTTTTGGGCTGGGGAATAGCAAAAGAACTTTCCGTGAGGCCAAGCTGGGCGAGGTCTTCGTGAAAGACTGCGGCAACCGAGGACTTCCCGAATTCTTTCCGGTATTTCAAGAGCAGGGCCGGGTTGGCGCCCCACCATAGCTGCGGACCGAAAGCCAATTTAAAGTTCTTCAGTTCCTTTTTGCCATCCAGCTCCATGCCAAAGGGCGCTATGCCGTTGTAGAGGTCTATCTGAGGGCCGTAGTTGGCCTCAGGATACAGGCCGAAGAAGTCGCCCTCGTACCCCCAATGGTAGTGGCCGGTACGGTAAAAACCTCTGAGGTCGAACATTTTGTGGTTCCACTCATAACCGGCTTGATATACCTGCACCCTATTGAACGATTCTACGGTCAGGTTTCCATTGGGGCTGTTCACTTGCACCCGCCGACCCCGGTTTTCATAAAAAATCTGATCTATCGGGTTGGTGGCCACGTTGCCCAGCACGTTTACTTCCACGTTGGCTCTGAAGTTGGCGGTCGGATTGGCCTGCACACCGATAAAAAAGGATTGCGTATGGTCAAAACCCAACTGGTCGGGGTAAGTGGTATTGCCAGGCACAGGGTTGTTGGGCGTTGATATCAGGCTGCCCCCCGTATTGAAAGTGGAAAGATGAGCGCCGAGCCGGCTCAGACTGATCTTCCTGAGTTTCTCTCCTTCGAGGGCGGCCTTGTCTCCGGTGGCTTTTAAGAAAGCATCCCCTACCTGAATGCTGCCGAAATGTTGTTGAATGGTATTCAGAGAAGTCCCGCCGGCATAAGGGTTTAGCTGGTGAGCCTCTTTCAAGGCGTAATAGGCTGTCCGTGGATACAAGCGGTAAAAACCTGCTGCGCTGGTCGGGCCTTTGGCACAAACGCCGAACCACTCCTCGTTCATATTGTTTTCGCCGGCCACGTAGTCAAACAGGTACCCGCCATTAGACCAGGAGGCATTGGTATCGTGTACGTCCAGGTTTTTGGTTTGTCCAAACTTCCACCAGCCGTCGCTAAACTGGAAGGTAAAACCGCCGATAGCATTGCCGGCTTTGCCCAGTCCGGCAGCATTCTGGTAAATTTCCTTCCAATTGGACACCACAAACATAGCCTGTTCTTGCTGCGCCTCTTCCAACGTGACGGCGTTAAAGGCGTCAGAGCCGAACTCCGTTAAGAGTACCGGTTTGCCGCACTCCTTTTTCGCCCGGTCGAAAAGATCGGTGAATGAAGCACCCCGATACACATTGACGCCGAGAATATCGACATCCTTGCATTCCCTGGCGATAATATCCAGGAAAAGCAAATCGCCGTTACACAGGGCTACCGGGTGCGATTTGTCGATGGCTTTCATGGCCAGCGAAGCGTCATTGAACAGCTTATACAAGTGATTGGCCCGCTCCGTAGATTTTCTGTCTTCCAGGGGGATGTCTTCGGTCTCGGCGCCGTCCCAAAAAAGCCCGTAGTTGTTTTCATTGCCCAATAGGTACAACAACAAACCCGGGGTGTCCTTGTATTCCGCTGCCAGGTCTTTCACTTCCTTCATCAGCAGTTCGATTACCCTGGGGTCGGAATACTCCGTGTTGGGCGTCCATGCGCCGTCCAGCGTGAGTCCGTAACGGCCAAAGGAGTGATTGAGCATGGTATAGATGCCATGCTTTTCGTATATATACTGTATCCACTTTTTCTGTATGCCGGTGTATACCCGAATAGTGTTGACCCCCATGTTTTTCAACAGGGCCATTTCATCATCGAGCGCCTTTTCGATAAAGGCATCGGGTTGGTTCCAAAGACTGTAGGAGTAATTGGCGCCGATAGGGAAATAATCCCAGTTCATGCCATTGATCATCAACGCTTTTCCATCTACCAGGAGTTTTGTCCCGTTTTCGTTTTGATCAATAGCCACCCGGCTAGTCTGTGAAAAGAGGAAAAAGGAAAGACTCAAAAAAATACAGAGTAAAAAAACTTCTTTGGACTTCATAATCTTGGTTTTATTTTGGAAAAAGAGCGATAGGCCAATGAATCTGCTGTGAAGCTAATCAGGCTTTTTGAAAAATAATACCTATACATCATATATACAACACCAGATTAGCCTCGAAGCAGTCTAAAGTTAATAAAATTAAATATTGAAAATCAATTATTTAAACATTATTTTTATGATGCTGCCAGGTTTTTTTTATATGCTATTGTATGTACTAAATGAAGATGGGCAGTTGGCAGTTGGCAGTGACAGTTGGCAGTTGGCGGTCGGGGGTTAGCTACCTGGAATCGTCCAACAGTCCAACAGTCCCCTCACCCCCGCTTCCCAATCTGCTCCAAAAACCACTGCCGCTCCGTCAGCACGGGGGTGTCGAGTACTTTTTGGCGGAATAGCCCGGCCTCACGGGCGTCGTACCAGTTAATCTTCGTCATTTTATCCATCAATTGGGCGATGTGGAGGTAGTTTTCGCGGTGGTAGCCGAGTACCTTCTTGCGGCGTATGTATATGACGGTACTCGACAGCAGGTTGTCGAGGGCGATCCATTCTTCGAGTTCGTAGTACATTTTGGCCAATAGCACTTTGGCGCCGAGGTTGTGCAGCACGTCGTCGTATTCCATCTGGCTCAATAAGGGCATCGCGCGGACATAATCGCCGGTTTCGTAGTAATATTTGGCCAGGTTGAAATTCAGGCTGCCCTCGCGGTGGTTGTGGGGCAACATGTCTTTGTATTGGTGGATAAACCGGTAGATCCAGTCGTACTGCTTCAGCTTGAGCCCGGCAATGACGATATTGTTGTAGGTCCAGCGCGACAATAACCCGTCTTCGAGGAAGGCCCCGTTTTCCAGTCCCGTTTGGTATAGCTCGAATACTTCGGCCACGTAGGCCGACTGCCCGCTGTTGATGCGCCGGATGCAGAAATTGATAGCCAGCAGGTAGATGTCGCGCAACTCGGCACTGGGAAACAGGGCTCCGCAGTCGACCAGCAATTGCTTGAGTTGCAGGAAATACCGGTCTTCTTCCGGAAAAGACAAAGCCTGGAAGGCTTGGTAATACACGGCTACAGCGGGTATTGACAGCAATTGCCCGAGATCGGCATGCGCCAGAATGGTGTCCAGCAAGCCCATGGAGTACTGCGTATTGACCAGCGCCTGGTGGCTGAGCATGATACACGCATTTTTGAGCTTTTCGACAAAATAGGCGGTATCGAGTGCATCCGACATTTCTTCAAAATTGAAAGGCCTGGTGCGGCCCTCCTTGCGGGCGCGCGAAAACAGTTCTACCTGCAGGCGGTATTCATCAAAAAAGTAGCCGCTGTGGCGCAAAGGCTGTTTTTGGTGTTGCTGCCGCAATTTGTCCAACCGGCTGGAAGCGGCCTCCGGCAAACCTTTTTTTTCGTAGGCTTGCGCCAAATGCAAATCATTCGAAAACAGGCGCTTTTGCTGTTCCTGCCAGATCAGGAATAACTCCGTTGTTTTTAATAAATACGAATTGACATGATAGAGCTTGTTAAGGTCGGCAACTTCGCCGGGAAATAAACGCCGGCAAAGGTACTGCTTGTCAATTTCCACTTCGTTTTTTTGCAAAACTGGTTTTAGCAGGCAGTACAACTTCCACACGTCTTTATGCGGGTTGACCACCGGTGAATGCAAAAATTGTTCCAACAATTTGATTTCTTCCTTGTCGAAGGCTTGTAAAAGCGAAAGTATTTTGAACGATTTCATTCGAGATTAAAAAATATAATTAATTCTTTATTAATATTTTAAAATTACAATTATATATAATTTAGTCGAGATTATAGCTTTTTTGTTTTTGTAAAATAGCCGTAATAGGTCGACCTTTCGAATAAATTCAAATTATGCGCAACTACCGGCATATATACGTACTATTGGCGATTGCCTTGTGGTGGCAGTTACCTCAGGCTGCCGGCCAGGGCTGGCGGCAAACTTATGGAATCGGTTCTCTTTCCGAAACATGGCAAGCCGTCGCAGCTCTACCTGCCGGCGGGTTTGCGCTGGCAGGTCATTCGGATGGCGACCTGTATTTTGCCATTGTAGATAATGAAGGCGAACCTATCTCGACTTCTGTGAATCAGATTGGAGATTACAACGTATATGTGGCCGGATTAACAGTATTACCATCTGGAGAAATATTGGCAGGCGGGACGTTTACAGCCCAGGATGGAGCCTTCCGAATTTGGCTGGGGAGATTTAATACTGCAGGAGAACTAATCAATACGTCAATACTTACCGGCGATTCTCATACAGGAGTTTCAATGGCATGCCTGGACAATAATATCGGAATAGCAGGTGGCCAGGTCAACCCGGATAACATGTATCACGACGCCTTTCTATTGGTGACGGATTCAGTAGGCAATATATTATGGGAGTACGATAGCGACAATCCTAATTATGACACTTTTACCGACATTGCCTTTGGTTCCGACAGCAGTTTATGGGCTTTGGGCTATCGTTCTTCCGATACCAGTGAGACAAATAATTTATTGCTTATGCAATTTAGCATAAGTGGCGAATTGTTATTGGAAAAGGAAATTGACCTTGGAGGCGAAGAACTGACTTACAAATTAGCACTGACTCAAGATGGCAATTTAGCTGTTGTACTGATAAACTGGAATGGCGGCCTGGTTCAGGTTGCCAAAATTAATCCGGAGGGTCAATTGTTGTGGTTACAAAATTTAACTGCCTCAGTTGGAAGCTTGCCCACGGATATCGCAATTGATGAAAATGATAATATCCTCTCATTGGTAAACTACATTGATAATACTCAACCTGACTACAGCATAAAATTATTCGTAACCCATCCCAGTGGGCAATTGTCCTCTGCTATAAATTACGGTTTATTAGGTGTCGACATTTCTGAGGGGCTTTATGTACTTCCCGATAGTTATCTATTATTTGGAAGTGCCTATCATAATGGCGAAAGGGATGCCATGCTCATCCGCACAGATTCCCTGGCTCGCTTGTACACTGCCTCCGTCAGCGGCCAGGTCTACCGCGATCAAAATGCCGATTGCATGGCCGATCCCGGCGAACCCATGTTGTCGGCCGGCATTATCGTTAAAGCTGAGCCGCAGCAGGGCGGGCCGGTAGCCTACACGGTCACTGATATAGATGGCCATTATAACCTGTTCCTCGATACAGGCCTTTATCTGATCAGCGTATTGCCGCCTAATAACCTTTGGCAAACATGCACCAACGACATAGCCATCTACCTGCCCGAACACGACGACAGCCTGACGGTAGATTTCGGCCTGCAGGCCCTCGTCGATTGCCCGGCTTGGGAGGTCGAAGCCGCCACCCCGTTCCTGCGCCGATGCTTCGACAACAACTATGCCATCCGCTATTGCAATACCGGCACGGTAGCTTCCGACGGCACGGTGCAGGTCGTGCTCGATCCCTATTTCAGCTACGCAGGCAGCAGCCTCCCCCTCACCGCCCAATCGGGTGACACCCTGCTTTTCGCCTTCGACTCGCTCGATGTGTTCGAATGCCGGCAGATGACCCTGCAAATACACCTCGATTGCGACAGCACTATGCTGGGCCAAACCCACTGCCTCGAAACCCGCATTTTGCCCGATACCGTGTGTACGCCGCCGCCCGCAGCGTGGGACGGCGCCGACCTCCAGATGGCGGGGGTTTGCCTGGGCGACTCCGTAATGGTAGCCATCAGCAATACCGGCGCCGGCGATATGTCGGTGGCCAGTCAATATTTGGTCATTGAAGACCAGATCATGCTGCGCACCGGCGAAATCCAGTTGCTCAGCGGCCAGGATACCACCCTGGTGTTTTACCCCGAAGGCGCTACCCTGATCGTACTGGTTGACCAAACCCCCAACCACCCCGACGACGAGCCGGCCATCGTGGTGATAGAAGGCTGCGGCGCGCCGCCGTTTTCTACGGGTTTTGCCCTGCAATTCCCCTACGGCGACTCCGCCCCCAATTTCGACATCGAATGCCGTCAAAATATCGGCTCCTACGACCCAAACGCCAAAAGCGCGCTCCCTCAAGGTTACGGCGAAGACCGCCGGATCGCCACCGGCACAACCATCGACTACCTCATCCAATTCCAAAACGTGGGTACCGACACGGCCTTCCGGGTGGTGATCAGGGATACCCTGTCGCCCTGGCTCGACCCCGAAACCCTGCGAATGGGCGTTGCCAGCCACGACTACACCTGGAAAATCGTCAACGACAACACCCTCAAAATCGTATTCGACCCCATCGCCCTGCCCGACAGCAGCGTCAACGAGGCGGGGTCTAACGGCTTCGTAAAATTTAGCGTAAAGCTAAAAGACAATACCCCCATCGGCGCTAGCATCAACAACCGGGCAGGCATTTATTTCGACTTCAATGCACCGGTTATCACCAATACCGTAAGCCATACGGTGGGTATCGAATGGCTGGTAAATACGACCGACGAACCGGCACATACGGCCGGGCGCCCCGGTTTGCACATTTACCCCAATCCTATGGGCAAAAAAGCGCAGATAGACTGGAGCGACGGGGCTGTTACTTCCGGAGAATTGCGCCTGTTCGACCTCAACGGCCGCTGCCGCTGGCACAGCCAAAACGCCAACCTGCCTTTTACGCTCTACAACCCCGGCCTGCCGCCGGGTTATTATATTGTCGTTTTATACCAAAACCAGCAACTCGTTTCGGGTGCAAAATTGATCGTTCGCTAAAAAAGCGCAGCAGAACTATGAAAAAACAGCAACTCAACACGCTGATATTGGCATTAGCCTCTTTTTTGTTTATTTCGGAAAAAGGACTATGCCAGACCCTCCAACCGGGGCCCAACTGCGAGGAAGCGCCCTTAGTCTGCGGCGCCACCCAGACACTTTGGAGCGGCAACAACGCCGGCGCAGCAGCCGGACCTGTGGGCATAGATTGCCCTATGGAGAATACCCAATGGCTTCGTTTCGCACCCTGCGAAACGACGGTAACGATAGAAGTCGCCGCATCGCAGTGCAACAATGCGCTGGGCATTGAACTGGCCGTGGTATCGTCAGCTGATTGCCAGCAGTTTACGGCGGCGAGCAGTTGCATGCCGGTTTTCAACGAAACATTCGAAACCCTGACTTTTGACAACCTGGTACCTGGCGAGATATACTACCTCGTCATCGACGGCCTGAACGGCGACCACTGCGATTACGATATTGTTTTTGTGAACGGCATCAATTTCGATGTGCCGGAAGTGACAATCAACGAAATATCGCCCGGTTATATCGACGGTCCGGCATCGGTTTGCCTGGGTGAGACGGCTACCTATACGCTGGTGCCGCCGGTAACGGAATTCAGTGTGACAGGCGGCTCGGGCGGCTGCGCCCTGCCCGCTGAAGTTTGCAATAGCAGCGGCGACACCATCACTTTCGACATCGTGTGGCACGCCCCGCCCGGCGCCGTGTTTGTGAGCGACAGCGTGAATGTGCTGACGGTTGACATTATGTTTAACGACACTACAGACGGGTTTGTCTGGGTAGAACTTGTGCCCAATATCATACCCGGCACAAATCCCCCCGACAGTTTGGGGTGCAATTGCATAACGCTTGCGGGGCCGCTAAGTCCTATCGCACCCACACCCGTAGATGTGATGTATAACATTGATAATCAATATATTTTTCTCGACTGCAACGATCCTTTTTTCGAAATATGCGGCATTACGTATTTTTTCACCGGCTCGGATGTGATCACCTGCCAGGTGTATTGCGGTTTTGAAATTTATCACATTTTTTACGACGATACGCCTATCCCCAACTTCCTGGGTACGTTTGAAATTTGTCCCGGCGAATGCGTGGAGGTGCTGGGCCAGAATTACTGTACTTCGGGCTCATACAGCATTATTACATTTGATGGCAACTGCCTGATTAACAATATTTTTCAGGTAATCGTCTTATCCCCGCAAGTCAACAACCTGGGTACTATTACACTATGCCCGGGCGACTGTTTTATTTATGATGGGGCAACTTATTGCCAGCCAGGCAGCTACGACATTGCCGGCGTTGACCCGGCTACCGGCTGCCCCAATTCGTCCATCTTTACCATCCTAATCGAACAACCCCAGCAAATCGACGTATCGCTTCCCGTACCCAACTGCAATCCGGTGACGGGCAACTACGCCGTCAGCTTTTACATGAGCGGCACACCGCCGTTTTTCGTGAACGGAGTGATGACAAACAACAACTACTACCTCTCTACCCCCATTTCCAGCGGGGAGGCCTACTACTTTCAAATTTACGACAGCAGTCCCTGCAATGCACTTACACCGGTGCTGCTGGCGGGAACCTTCCACTGCGGCCCCTTGTGCTTGTCGCAAACCGACCCAATGAACCCGGAAACCCTGGAAATTTGCGCCGACCAGATCGCCATGCCCACGCCTGTCAGCAACTACACCGTAGCGCCTGGCGACACCTTTGAATACGTATTGCACACGGCCGCCGATACCACACTCGGCGACATACTACTGCGCAGCCCGACCGGCCACTTCGCCTTTGACGACAGCGTGTTGGACACCGAACAGAACTACTACCTCTCCCTTATCATCGGCCCTCCCGGCCCGGATGGCGGCGTAGATACGGCAAGCCCCTGTCTTAAAGTAGCCAAAGGCCAGCCGTTGGTATTCAAAGCGCTACCACAGCCTGCCGTCGACCTCACTGAGCCCTCTTGTTATGGTCGGCAGGATGGCGCTATTCAGCTTAGCGATATCACCTTGCCTTATACCCTTCAAATCAATAACCAAACCACCGGTGAAAGCGGGCTTTCCCAACTCAGCGCCGGCGACTACCACCTGGCCCTCGCCGACGTCAACGGCTGCCTGTACGATACCCTGCTACACATCGGCCAGCCGGCCTTGGTGAGCGTGGACATTGGCGAAGACCGCTTTATTTCGATCGGTGAAAGTGTCAGTTTGCAGGCCGTTTCTACCATCTCGCCCACTACCGCCGTATGGAACAGCGATAGCGGAGAAAAATGGGAAGAAACCCTGCTAATAGAAGTACAGCCTCTGCAAACAACGGTGTATACCCTGCTTATCGCCGACGAAAACGGATGTGAAGCAACCGATGCCCTTACTATTCAGGTAAAAAAAGAAGTAGGTATTTACGTCCCCAACGCATTTTCACCCAACAACGACGGGATAAACGACGGTTTTACCCTTTTCGGGAAAGCCGAACAAATCGATAAAATCGTGGAACTGCTCATCTTCGACCGCTGGGGCGATCTGGTATTCCGCAAAAACAATTTTGCCCCCAACGACGAATTGCTGGGCTGGGATGGCAACACGCGGGGAAAGGCCCAATCACAGGGTGTCTATGTGTACCACGCTACTGTCGGGTTAATCGGCGGCCGGCAATTGAAGCTGCAAGGAGAAGTGGGGTTGGTGAGGTAATTTGAATTTCGGATTTTCGATTTCGGGTTTCGGAATTATCGTAGACAAAATCTGCAATCTGCAATCGGTTCTCTGTTAAGTAGTACTAGTAAAGTTAATGAACAGATAACAGAGAACAGATAACAGAGAACAGAAAAAAAAGCGTACCTTTGCGGCCTCAATTTTGAAGCTGATATGCAAAACATTAGAAACATTGCGATAATCGCACACGTTGACCACGGCAAAACCACATTAGTAGACAAAATGCTGATGGCCGGGCGCCTGTTCAAAGACCACGAAAAACCGGGTGAACTCATGCTCGACAACAACGACCTCGAGCGCGAACGCGGCATCACTATCCTGGCCAAAAACGTGGCCATTACGTATAAAGACGTAAAGATCAACATCATCGACACCCCCGGCCACAGCGACTTTGGCGGCGAGGTAGAGCGCGTGCTCAACATGGCTGACGGTGTGTTGCTGTTGGTGGATGCCTTTGAAGGCCCCATGCCCCAAACCCGCTTCGTATTGCAAAAAGCCATACAGCTTGGGCTCAAACCCATCGTGGTGGTCAATAAAGTCGACAAGCCCAACTGTACGCCGATAGAAGCGCAAGAGGCCGTATTCGATCTCATGTTCCACCTCGACGCTACGGAAGAACAGCTCGACTTCCCCACTCTCTTCGGCTCTGCCAAAAACGGCTGGATGAGCCCCGATCACACCAAACCTACTACCGACATCACGCCCCTGCTCGACGCAATCGTGGAGCATATCCCGGCGCCGGAAGTAAGCAAAGGTACTCCCCAACTGCTCGTCACCTCTCTCGACCACTCGCCTTATATCGGGCGTATCGCCATCGGCAGGGTACACCGCGGCGAGTTGCTCAACGGCCAGCAAGTATCGCTGATGAAAAAAGACGGCCGTATCGAGCGCAGCAAGATCAGGGGTTTGTTTGTGTTCGAAGGTTTTGAAAAGAAAGAAGCCGCAAAAGTCGAGGCCGGCGAAATCTGCGCCATCGTGGGCGTCGACAATTTCGAAATCGGCGACACCATCGCCGACCCCGATACCCCCGAAGCACTGCCCACCATCTCCATCGACGAGCCGACGATCAGCATGGTCTTTACCATCAACGACTCGCCGTTTTTCGGACAGGAAGGCAAGTTCGTCACTTCGCGCCACGTCAAAGAACGCCTCGAACGCGAGCTGGAGAAAAACCTGGCTATGCGCGTTGAAAATACGGCCTCACCCGATACGCATATCGTATTCGGTCGCGGCGTGTTGCACCTGTCGGTGCTCATCGAAACGATGCGCCGCGAAGGCTATGAAATCCAGATCGGACAACCCCAGGTGATCACCAAACGCCTCGACGGCGTGTTGCACGAACCGGTGGAAGAATTGAAGATCGACCTGCCCGAAGTCAATGCAGGCTCGGCGATAGATATGGTTACGCGCCGCAAAGGCATCATGCTCTCTATGACGCCCAAAAGCGACCGCGTACACCTCGAATTCGAAATACCTTCGCGCGGCATTATGGGCCTTCGCAGCCAACTGCTCACCGCCACCGCCGGCGAAGCTATTATGACGCACCGCTTCAAAGAATTCCAGCCCCACAAAGGCGACATCCCCGGCCGCATTAACGGCTCGCTGATCAGCATGGAAACCGGAGAGGCAATCCCCTACAGCATCAACAACCTGCAAGACCGCGGCTCTTTCTTCGTCGGCGCCGGCGATAATATCTACGAAGGACAGGTAATCGGCGAAAACAGCCGCCCCGGCGACTTAGCCGTCAACCTCACCAAAACCAAAAAGCTGACGAATATGCGCGCCTCCGGCTCCGACGACAAGGTGCGCCTCATTCCGCCACGCCGCTTTTCACTCGAAGAAGCACTGGAATATATCCAGGAAGACGAATATGTAGAAGTTACCCCCAATAGCATCCGCCTACGCAAGATTTTGTTGAAGGATTTTGAACGCAAACGCGCCAAAAACCAGTCGATGAGCTCAGTGGATCAGGGATGATGCCTTGATAGAGTGTGAGAGAGTGAGAGAGTGTGAGGGTGAGAATCTCCCCATATCCCACTCTCCCACCCTCTCACTCTCCCACCCTCAATCTCTGCCCTATGACTTTCCTGATCCAAACTGCCCGCCTCAACCTCCGCCCATTCGCGCCGGAGGACGCGCCCTACCTCTTCGAGCTCAACAACGACCCGGAGGTCATCAAATACACCGGCGATCTGCCTTTCGAGAGCGAACAGGCCGCCCTGGATTTCATTTTACAATACGACCAATACCAACGCTACGGCATGGGCCGCTGGACCGTGCTGGAAAAAGCTACCGGAGAATACCTGGGCTGGTGCGGCCTCAAGTATATCCCCTCTCTCGACGAAGTGGATGTGGGTTATCGCTTCATGAAAAAACACTGGGGCAAAGGATATGCCACCGAAAGCGCCGCCGCCTGCCTGCAATACGGATTTGAAAAACTCAGATTAACGCGCATCGTGGGCCGCGCGATAAAGGAGAATGTAGCCTCTGTGCGCGTATTCGAAAAAATCGGTATGCGCTTCGAAGCCGAGATTTATTTCGAGGAACACCCGGGCGTTCTCTATTCGTCGGGGCGACGTTTACCGTCGCCCTGATCGCGGGCGTAGGGGCGCGGGCGAGCCGCGCCCCTACGCCTGGGCGTTCGGGGTGAAATTCATAGACGGAAACGGCGGCTGCTCGGGCTCGTCGATCTCGCCGTATTGCATCTCGTATTTCTTCACATTATCGGCCAGGGCCTTCAGCAGGCGTTTGGCGTGCTGGGGAGTCAGAATAATACGCGCCTTCACCTTTGCCTTCGGCACATTGGGCACCATGCGGATAAAATCGACCACAAACTCGGAATGAGAATGGGCAATAATAGCCAGGTTGGAATAAATACCCTCGGCTATATCATCGGGCAATTCGATATTGAGTTGATTCGGTTGCACTTTCTTATTGTCTGACATGAGAGTTAACTTTAATGCTCCTGAAAATAGATTCACTTCGATTTTTTGGCGGGCGCCTTGGCCTTTTTGGCCGGGGCTTTAGCCTTCTTCGCCGCCTTAGCAAAAGCGCCGGGCAATTCGGCTTCGATCATCGCTTTCACCTCTTCGAGGGTAAGCAATTTGGCCTCTTCGGCGCTGACCTTTTTGCCGTCTAATTTACCCATCTTGACATTTTCCTTGCCAAACCGGATGAAAGGCCCCCAGCGGCCATTTTCGATAGAAATTTCAGCCTCCTCCCAGCGCTGGATGTACCGCGTCGACTCCTTTTCGATTTTGGCTTCCAATAATTCAACAGCCTGCGCGGCGCTTAGTTGATCGAAGTCATATTTTTTAGGCACATTCACAAACAGATCCTTCCACTTGATGAAAGGCCCGAAGCGGCCTTTGCCTTTGGTAATGGGCAATCCCTGGTAGGTAGCCAGCGGAGCGTCTTCTTTTTCTTTTTCGCCGATCAATTCAATCGCCCGTTCGAGGCTTACTTCCAGCGGGTCTTCGCCGCGGGGCAGCGAGATATACTTGTCGTTTACTTTTACATACGGGCCGAATCGGCCGGCGCCTACCGAGACTTCCTGTCCGCGGTATTCGCCGAGCACTTTGGGCAGCTTAAACAAACTCAGCGCCTCCTCAAACGAGATCGTCTCCATGTTCTGCCCCGGCTGCAGATTAGCGTAACGCGGTTTGGTATCGGGGCCCAGTTCCTCGGGGGTGCCGATCTGCACCACGGGTCCGCGGCGCGACAGGCGGGTGAGCAGGCTATGCCCGGTGGCGGGGTCCTTGCCCAGGATGCGTTCGCGGCTGGGGCGGTCGGCGGTGGCCAGCGTATTTTCTACCGTTTTGTGGAAAGGGTGGTAAAAATCCGCCAGCATGCGATGCCATTCCTGCTGACCGTTGGAAATATCGTCAAACTGTTTTTCGATGGCTGCCGTAAAGCGGTAGTCCATCACCTTGTCAAAATGCTCGTCGAGAAAATCCGACACGGCCATGCCGAGGTCGGTGGGAAACAGGCGGTTTTTGATAGCGCCCGTATTTTCGGTTTTCGTAGCTTTGGTTATCTGGCCGTCCTTGAGCGTAAGCACCTCGTAGGGGCGCTCCACGCCTTCGCGGTTTTCCTTCACCACATAACCGCGGCCTTCTTCCATAATCTTCGTAATAATCGGCGCATACGTAGAGGGGCGACCGATGCCGAGTTCTTCGAGTTTGCTCACCAGGCTCGCTTCCGTGTAGCGCGCCGGGGGGCGGGTAAAGCGCTCGGTGGCGTTCATCTCGCGCAGGGGAAGCACCTGGGCTTTAGCCAGGGGGGGCAGCATACCTGCGGTGTCCTCATCGTCGTCTTCGTCCTTCGATTCCAGGTATACCTTCAGGAAGCCGTCGAATTTGAGCACCTCGCCTTCGGCCACCAGCTTTTCGCCGGGCATCGTAGAGATACCTATGCTCACCACCGTTTTTTCAAGCACCGCATCGGCCATCTGAGAAGCTATCGTGCGCTTCCAGATAAGCTCGTAGAGGCGCTGTTCGTCGCGTTGGCCGGGCACAGTCTGATTTTCGATATACGTGGGGCGTATCGCCTCGTGCGCCTCCTGGGCGTTGGCCACCTTATTTTTATAATGGCGGGTATTTACGTACTTTTGGCCGTAGCTCTTCTCGATTTCCGCGGCGATACTCTGGATCGCCATCTCGCTGAGGTTCGTGGAGTCGGTACGCATATACGTAATAAAACCCGCCTCGTACAGCTTCTGCGCCACCGACATCGTGCGGTTCACCGAAAAACCAAGTTTGCGGCTGGCTTCCTGCTGCAGCGTAGACGTCGTAAACGGCGCTGCGGGGCGGCGTTTCAGCGGTTTGAGTTCGATATCGTCGATGCGGAACGTAGCGCCTATGCAGCCCTTCAGGAATTTCTCGGCGCCTTCTTTGTTATCAAAGCGCTGGGGCGCCTCGGCGCGCAACTCCACCAGTCGGCCTTGTTCGTTTTTCACCTCAAAAATCGCCGCAATCTTAAAAAACGGCGTCGAATCGAAGCGGGTAATCTCGCGTTCGCGTTCCACCACCAGTTTGAGGGCCACCGATTGCACGCGGCCTGCGGAGAGGCCGCTTTTGATCTTCTTCCAGAGGATGCCCGACAGCTCGTAGCCTACCAGTCGGTCGAGTACGCGGCGCGCCTGCTGGGCGTTCACCAGGTCGAGATCCAGCGTGCGGGGTTGTTTGATTGCGTTTTGGATAGCGGGTTTAGTAATTTCGCGAAAAGCGATACGTTTGGTATTCCGCTCGTCGAGGCCCAGCACCTGGCAGAGGTGCCACGAAATAGCTTCGCCCTCGCGGTCTTCGTCCGTGGCGAGCCACACCTCGTCGACCTTGCCCACCCAGTCCTTGAGGTCCTTGACCACCTTGCGTTTGTCGGGAGAAACGATATATTTGGGATCAAAATTATTTTTAATATCCACCGCGTCATCGCCTTTCTCCAAATCGCGGATATGGCCGTAACTGGATTTGACCGTAAAATCCTTCCCCAAAAACTTTTCTATCGTCTTTGCCTTGGCCGGAGATTCCACTATCAACAGGTTCTTGGGCATAGCTCAAGGGATTTTGTTGTTTTTAAAGATGCAAAAGTATAAATTTTGTGATTGCCATGCTTTTTTTCTGTGGGGCAGTTTGGGACAGTTTGGGACAGCCCTCTCTGTAATCCACAAAGATGGAGGGGGAGAGGGGGAGAGGGGGCGACTTTGGGACTTTGCGACTGGGCAAAGAGGTAATCTTCCCGAGGCACGAGGGAAGGTGACATCTCAACCGGGCGAGGGGCGTACTTTCAGCCTATCTGTGATCCAAGTCTTAGTGGTACTTAGTGCCCTTTGTGTCTTTGTGGTAAAAAATCGGAGTTACGTGCTGCTTTTTTTAACACAAAGACCCGAAAACCACACAAAGGCACAAAAGCAGAGCCCTTTTCAAACCTAAAGGACTTCCATTGACTGCCAAGTGCTGAGTGTTTCATTTACTGTTCACCTTAAAATAGCTAACCAGGAACAAAACCCCAACGATTACAAAAGGCAGATTAATCATCGCGATCGCCTGGAAGGCCACAAGCGCGGAGCCGGTGCGGGTAAAATTCATTTGATAAATAAACGGCGCGGTAGCCAGTGCGATAAAAAGAAAAAGAAAACCGCCGGCACGTTCGTTGTACCAGGCCAAGAGCAGGGCCAAAGCAAGCACAATAGAAGGAATCATATGCATACCGAAAGCGCCGAGTTTTTCGAGCAGCGAACCGCCGCCGTCAAACGCATCGAGGGCAAAAAGGCTAACAAAGAGAATGGCTGCAATACACAAAATGCGCGCGATCCAGCCGGGTTTAGTAGTGGGTTTCATAAAGCATTATTTTTACATAGTTAAAAGGAATTACGGAAAGTTTGCAATGACAATAATCAACCCCCGCTCTGTGTCACTCCGTTTAACTCTGCGGTAAAAAACTCCCTGTAAAGGTTTCCCAGATATCCGTATCTTTCACACCATAATAAAGCAATATGCCTACCTCCAGATCACTTCAATACTTCCTGCTCCTGAGCGGGTTACACCTTATCAGCCTGCTGGTATGGCCGGCTGCGGCCGCATACACCAAACCGCTGCTTTTACCCTTACTGATCCTTGCCGTGTGGCAGGCGGGTTCTTTTGCTTTTCGCAATTGGCTGCTCGCCGCTTTATTTTTCTCCTGGATAGGCGATGTTGTTTTGCTGTTTGCGCACAAAGGCGAGTTGTACTTCATCGGTGGACTAATCGCCTTTTTGATCGCCCACTTATGTTATATATTATTGTTTAACAACACTATATCTCAACATAAAAAAACCGGAAACTACCCATGGTGGGCCTGGTTATTGTTGTTGGTTTATATAATTGGATTAATGAGCCTGTTACTCCCGTATTTACAGGAATTAAAAATACCCGTCCTGGTATACGGCCTCGTCATCGGCGCCATGATGGCCACTGCCATCCGGGGCTGGTCGTATTGGCCGGCCGGCGACGCCCGCTGGATCGTATTGGGCGCGGCAGCCTTTGTGATATCCGACAGTCTGTTGGCCCTCAACAAATTCTACATGCCCCTGCCGCAAGCGCCGTTTTTTATTATGATTACGTATTTGTTTGCGCAATACGGCATTGTTCGCGGAGTGACGGGGAGAGGGGGTGGAACGGGGCAGGATGTTTGATGTTTGATGTTGGATGTTTGATTATTAATTTCATCAAGCATAAAATTTGTATTCCCGCCAGGGAATCTGAACACGCTGCGCCTGTGCAATAGCGCCAACCGTACTGGCTGCTTTAGCGGCCAGAAAAAGGGGGTTGTCTGCGCAAAGTCGGCAGTTGGTTATCAACTAATCGAAAAAAAAGATCAAATTATTCGATTTGAATCGAAAAAAACAGGTATTTTTATAACAAAAAGCATGATACTCCGGCAACAAGAGCAAAACATCAGGCAATGGATAAACAAAGGGAAGGCTATCATTGTCACCGGACCACGGCAAGTCGGGAAAACTACGCTGGTGCGGCAGATCACGGAGCGTCTTGGTAAAGAAGTCTTTTGGATGACCGGCGACGACCCGGCGGCAAGGGCGGCATTAGAGAACATCTCGTTGGCGCACATTAAAACCCTGCTGGGCGAACACGAAGTTGTCGTCATTGATGAGGCGCAGCGGTTTGCCAATGCAGGGTTGACCCTAAAACTAATTACCGATCATATTCCGCAGGTGCAGTTGTTTGTCACAGGTTCTTCTTCGCTCGACATAGCCTCCCATACCAAAGAAAGCCTGGTAGGCCGGAAATTCGAATTTTTTCTCTATCCCTTATCCTATGCAGAAATGTGCGCCCACCACGGTCATCTGGCGGAGCGCTCGATGCTCGATAACAGGATCTTGTACGGCTATTACCCGGAGGTAGTCAACAACGGTCCGGCACAGGCGCAAAAAATCCTCAACGACCTCAGCGACGGGCTGATGTATAAAGACTTGCTGACCCTCGACCAAATCAAAAAGCCGTCTTTAATCGTAAAAATATTGCAAGCGCTGGCTTTGCAACTCGGCAGCGAGGTGAGCTACAACGAGTTGGGGCAACTCGTAGGCGCCGACACCGCCACCGTTGAAAAATACATCGATCTGCTGGAACAATCATTCATCCTCTTCCGCTTGCCTTCGCTGAGTCGCAATGCCCGCAACGAAATACGCAAAGGCCGGAAAATCTATTTTTACGACACCGGCATCCGCAATGCGATCATCAAAAACTTCTCGCCGCTAGCCTTACGCACCGACACCGGCGCCTTATGGGAAAATTTCCTCCTCGCAGAGCGCATGAAGCGCAACACGCATACCGATTATTTCTGCAACACCTACTTCTGGCGCACCACCACCCAACAGGAAATCGATTACATTGAAGACGCCGGCGGGCGGCTCCAAGCTTTTGAATTCAAATGGCAGTCCAAGAAACCCGCCCGCTTTCCTCAATCTTTCCTCGATGCCTATCCCGGCAGTGCCACCCTTCGTATTGACAGGGAGAATTTTGAGGCGTTTGTGGGGGCGAAGTAGTTGTGGGTTGTGGGTTTGTGGGTTTGTGGGTTGTGGGTTGTGAGTTGTGGGTTGTGGGTTTTCCAGGATAAATCCGAAATCGAAAATCCGACATCCGAAATTGTAGCGGCTCGTTTCGGCTCCGCTCAACGAGCGGCGGGGAGAGCAAGGTTGTCGAGTTGCCGGGGAATGCTCCTCTGCTGGGGATCGTTTTTTATTAGGATTGGGGGGATTTTGAAGGATGAGAAAGGATGGGGGGCGTGCTCGTTTTGGCTTAGCTTACATGGGTGATTGATGTTGGATGTTTGATTATTAATTTCATTAAATATCAAGCATCAAAGGTCATTCCCGCCAGGGAATCTGGACACGCTGCGCCTGTGCAATAGCGCCAACCGTACTGGCTGCTTTAGCTGCCAGAAAAAGGTCGGAATCGGATTGCGGAATCGAAATAGGCAATCAACTGACTTCATCAATAATTTCCTCGATTTCGAATTTAAAAGCATCCATATTTTCTTCTATAATAGTCCAGATAATTTGTAAATCAATACCGAAGTATTCATGGACAATCCTATTTCTTAATCCGATAATTCTTCTCCATTCAACACTGGCATATTTTCTTTTTATTGTTTCATCTACGCGGTTTGCAGCCTCTCCAATTATTTCAAAATTCCTTACTACCGCATCTATGGACTTTTCATCCCCCCTAAATTGTTCAAACGACATATCCTGCGTATATCTTTTGATTTTATCAATACACTCTAAAATATCGACCAACAACTCGTGGTTACTTCTCTTAGACATAGCTCAATTCCTGTTCAATATGCTTAAAATACTTAGGTTTAATCCCGTTTTTACTCACCAAATCTACCTTCATCTTCAGTAATTCTTCCAACTCATCGCCCAAATCAACAAACCGAATTCCGATAGGCTGCTTAAACTCTACCAGAATATCCAGATCGCTGGACGGCGTATTATCCCCCCTACTTACCGATCCAAAGATGGCCAGTTGCTGTATGGCGTACCTTGAGAACAAGGATGCTTTGTGTTGCCTGAGTATTTCTTTAGCCTCGTTCAGGTTCATGACTGACGGTTTAGTTACAAAAATAAGGAAAAAACGGGATAGCGGCAAGGCGGGATGCCAGGCAGGAAATGTTTACCTGGAAAGACCTTGCAAGGTTTGACGGGGAACCGGCGGGGAGAAACCTTGCAAGGTCTGGCCCCGGCCGGACTGGGAAAACGGTGCGGAGCAACTCCGCTTAACGATCGGCACAGATCGCCGCCTCGCCCAATCGCCCCCTCAAAAATCGGGAGGCCCGGAGTTTTTGAACTAGGATATGGGGGATGATAAAAAGATGGGAAAGGATGATTGGCAATTTTTTTGTTTTTCTATGCCTGCAATCGGCCCTTGTAGCTGAAATTCACGAATTTCAGCTACAAGGGCCATCATGCGTCGTAATTCCGAACAAGTCGTCATTCTGCCGTGCAATCGGTGCGCCAGCGCCGTCCCAGCTTGGTCGAACTTGGCGAGCGCCAGCGAGCCGTAGTTGGGATCTGCTTTAGCCGAAGGATGGTTTAGTAGCAGTCAGCAGTCAGCAATCGGCAGTCAGTTCCTGGAAGTCGGGATCTGCTTTAGCCGAAGGATGGTTTAGTAGGGTGAAATGCATAGATATGCCATAGAACACCAATTGTCGGGATCTGCTTTAGCCGAAGGATGGTTTAGTAGAGCTAACACTTTTAATATGATAGCATTTACAAGGCCTGAAAGGTAAAAAACTCTTCGCAGATTTCTCCCTTTTTTTGTTAAATATTTCTTAAAGCTTTAACGAATTTTTATTGTTAAATGACTAAAAACGCATCGCCGTCGCAAATTCAATCAATTGGTTTACAATTACTTAGCCTCAAAAAAAAGAGGCGTCGGTAGTGAAATATGCGTTTTACAAGATGCGAAAATTAACGCCCAACCCTGCTATTTACCCAATTAATTAACCCAAGCCTGATTTTATTTCTTTCAAGCGTATACTCCTCTTTAGCGCATACCCCTAAATTATTGCGATAATTCAGATCATTAATTCTGGCGGTTTGCTGAATTATTTCTTCATCATAAATCTTTTGATCAATTACAAATTGTAAACAAATTTCAATCCTGTCAAGACTCAAAAGATGAATACACTGTTGTCTAATATTATGATAATCTATAACATGCATAGATTCATCAGTAGTCTCCAGCGAACTGACCAAGGGTATGTTTCCCATAATTTTTTCCGCATCAAATCGATAAATAGCTAGTGTTTCGAATCCTCCAATCACTAAAAAGGGGGTAGTTGGATTTACTGTAATTACATTAACACGAAACGTATCTGGAATTACAATTTCTGCAACCAATTCTTGATTTTTTGAAAAAAGTAATTCAATACTATGATGACTTGGACGCTTTTTAAGTAATAAAAACCCTTGATATTCATTGGAAAAAACACTGTCAGGTTTTACCAGATTTAGCGAAACAAGTTTCATTTTTTCGACATCATAAAGCCTGTATTTTTCCCCTTTTTCGTCGATTACTAACGTTTCAAAATTACATTCCCGTCTCCACCAACTATATCCACCTACTAGTATATTGCTATTAGTAAGCCATTCTAATGTATGGTATTCTACATTAGCGAAATGATAATCACCTAGCAATTGAAATATCTCACTATCGCTATTCTCTTCTGGTGAATCTGGAAGCTCTATTATCATAGTGGAGTTGTATTACATTAACTACCTATATGTCCCACTCCCCCCCCCCCCTCACTCCTCCCCCTCCACCCGCAACCCCAACTGCCTGGCCGCCTCTTTAGCATTTTTAACCTGCTGCTTCGACTCATCCAGCGGATTGGCGGCGGCGCTGTGGATGGTGAAACTCACTTCGATGTCTATGCGGTTGCCGCTCATGGCAAAGGGCGTGATGAAGTAGTTGAATAATTCGTGGTAGTGATCCAATGGCACTTTGCCCGATATGGTGATGTGGCGGTAGCCCTTGGCCGGTGTATCCGTCGACACAGGCGGGGCTTCTTCTGAATTCCCCGAGGGGATTGTCACCGAGTATGCCGGCGCGATGGTGGACTGCTCTGTCGCTACGGGTGCAGGCGCGGGTTTTTCCGATTTGTCGGTGAGCCAATAGACGGTATCGGTTACGTCGAACATGGGCACGGGCTCGCCGAGGAAATACCGGGTGAATTGCCGGCCGTCGCCGGAAGCGATGCAAAATTCACCGTTCTGGCAGTAGCGTAGTAGACTGTTGCTCACAGCCTGGTGGCCGGTGATCATGGGTTTGTCGTCGAAGCGGAGGAAGGCTTCGTAGATGTCTTTGGTCTTGATGGGCTGAGCCGGCGCAGGCAACAGGTTGTGGTTGGCCAGGGTGTTGTAGCCCACCGATTCCAACAGCCATTCTTCGTCTTTGAGGGTTTGTATGAGCTGGTTGTTGATCTGGCTGTCGAGGCTGTCGCGAAATTGCTTTAAGACCAGTTTTTCAATACCGCTTTTGGCGGTGTATTTGGCTACGATGGCATAAGCGACCACGATAGCCCTGTCGGTTTCTTTGGCGGTTTCCTGTACGCGGCGCTGTATGTCGTCTCGCTGTTCCCGTTCGAGTTGGCCGGCGTATTCCTGGCCGATTTTCTGGCAGGCGAGGTAGTCGCGTACGCTGGACTGCAATTTGCCGATGCCCAGTTCGGAACACAACAAAAACAATAAGGTATTACGGTATATGCGCTGGCTGTTGCCTTTTTGGGTGGCCAGTTTTTCGATGAGGGGTTTGATTTGTCCGTTGACGCCGTCGGGGCTTGCCACGTACCGGGGGCTGAGGATAATCAGCGTGGGACGCTGTTGCTCGGGTACGTCTTCGGAGGGGTTGACCAGGGCTCTTCCGAATAAGGCCAGGTTGGAGGTGCTTTGCTGTACGCGGCGCAGGATCTCTGCTTCGATTTCATCACTTCGAATGTCGTTTTTGGCCTGGTTGATGAGTATGTTGATGTTGGGTTTGGTGTGAAACCAGTAGCGTTTGCCGCCTCCGCTTTGGGCGTAGTAGAGGTAGTAGGCATTGCTTTCGAGTTCGTCGAGGGCGCCGTTGACGCTGTTGTGGTTGAAGCCGTCGGGGCGCAGCAGGTTGAGTTTGAGTTCGGCGATGCCAAGGCCTTTGTTGGCGCCTTCGCTGCCGAAGGAGTTGAGCAATATGGCCGCTGAGATGCCCTGGGTGAGGTACCACTGCCCGAATTCGGTTTTGTTGCCGTCGATTTTGAATGCGTTGGAGGAGGCGCCGGCCACGTCGGCGCTGATGACGGCGTCGTAGCCGTTGCCGTAGAGTTTTTTGAGTTGCCCGGTGAGGGGGTCGAGGTTGGCGCATTGCACATCGGAGGCGTGGATGAGCAGGTTGCCGCCCGGCAGCGATTGCTGGCGCTTCCACAGGTCGCTGACGATGGCCGCCAGCAGGCGCAGGGCGCCGCGGGTGCGCTGAAAGTCGTGGTGGCTGGCCCAGCGGATGCGGAATACGTCGATGAGCTCGGGATGGAAAGGATAGGCATTCCGCATTTTCTGCCGGTATTCGCTTTTTACGACGTGGCTTGGTAATTCGCTCCCGTATTGCTGGTAGAGCTCCATGTATTTCGATATCACGGCCTCTGTGTGGGCATCATCGCCGATGTTTTCGAAGAGGCGGCGGCGGATGACTTCGTATATCTCTTCGTCGGCCACGGGCTGGGTGTCGGCCCCTACCCTACTCACCCGCTTTTGGAGGCTGCTGAGGATGTTTTGCGCTTCGGGAGTGTTGCCGACTTCCTGGGGACTGGCGGGCAGGGTGATGACGGCTACGCAGTGGTTGACGCCGGCTACCGCCTCGGTGAGTTCCTGCATGAAGCTGATGGTTTGATCGGCCAGACTGGAACTACCCGCGCGCTTCGCGGCGGCTTTTACGCAGTAGTCGGCCAGCTCGTCGATCAGGATGAGAGCAGGCGTGTTGTTTTCCAGTACTTTTTTAAACAGGCCTCCCGGCGCTATGAGTTGCTCGTCGTTTTTCCTGATGATCTCGTAGGCTGCGGCGCCGCCGAGTTGCCAGGCCAGTTCGCCCCAGATGGTCTGTATGGTGATGCCATCAGGTGTTTGGCGACCGTTGGCGGGGTCGTTGGTGGTGTTGGTGAAGACGGCGATGCGGGCTTTGTCAAACTTAGGCGCGCCGGTGTAGGCCAGCAGGTCGGCGGCCAGGGCAGACTGCCCGGCATGGCTGCCCCACTTGACGAGGTGATACAGCGAGATCAGGGTGTGGGTTTTGCCGCCGCCGAAGCCGGTTTGCAGCGAAATGACCCGGTTTTCGGCGTCTTCTTCGCCGTTGAGTCCTTTTATGACGCGCCGGGCTACGTTTTTGATGCCGGCGGTGAAGTAGGTTTTGGAGAAAAATACCGCCGGGTTGTTGTAAATCTCGCGGCCGTTGCCCAGGGCCACTTCGGCGAGGTTGGCGGCAAAAACGCTTTCATCGAGGCGGCCCTGCCGGATGTCGAGGTGGGGCGTGACGGCCATAAACCAGGGCTTTACTCCGCCATAGGCAGCGGCGGATTCTGCGACGGCTTTTTCATCGGCCATTGAAGGCGGCTGGGCTTCCCGCAGCTTTTTGAGTTCGACTACCAGTTCGTCCATGCCGAGGCTGCGGGCGATCTGGGTCATCTTGATATAGGCGTTGGTAATGCCGTCTTCGTCGACTTCGTGGAAATGCGCTATTTTATGGCGCACGTCGGCGATTTCGCCCAACCAGGTGGGTAAACCTTGCGCATCTTTTACACCGAAATCGGCTTTGAGCAGGTTTTTGTATTTGATCGAAAATGACTTGAGGTAGTGAAAGTCGATGAGATTTTCGGGCAAGGTACCCTGGCGCAAACCCTGGTTCCAGTTCTGTTGCTGCGGGGGAGTGAGCGCCTCCACAAACCAGGCGGGCCATTTGTCGCCGGCTTCTTTTATCAATACGCTAACTACATAAGGCCGTATGGCGTCCAGAAAGAGGCCCAGGCCTTTGTATAGGTTGTCTTTCTGTTGTTGGTTAAGGGTTGTCATTTTAAAAAATTATCGCATTAACATAAATGTCCTCAATGATATAGGTATAATGTTGTCATTTCCATCAAAAGGATTGACATCTTGTTTTGTTATAATTATTCCAAAAGGCGCTCGATTAATCGGGTTGTCCAAAAACCAATTTAACCCCTTTAAGTGCTCATCTTTAATTGTATTCCGATATTTGACCTCGATAGGAATTCGATTAGCCCCTATCGCCAGGATAAAGTCAATTTCGGGGTCTTTGGACTTAGGTGGTAAGTGCGAAATGTCAAGGCCGCTAATACTGGACAAGGAGGCCCCAAGTATACTTTCGGCCAGGTATCCGGCTTGCGTGGAGATGACTTCATCTGTTTCAGCTGTATCAGGGTCGACAGGTATTTGTTCCTGAAGCCAACTGGCGCGCAAACCATGATCTACCAAACAGATTTTGGCATCGCTGCGATAGCGTTTTAACCTGATTTCTGCCGGCTGAATAAGTCTAATTAATAAAGTATCTGCTAGAAATTTCATATAAGTCCTAACCCTTTGCGGACCAATATTTGCGTTCAGGCTCTGCTGTAACTCCTGGGCAATTTTTGAACTTGACGGCGTCTGCCCCGCATAACGACAGCAAATACGAAATATCTCTTCCAGCAACTGTGGATCGCGTTTGCGGCCTTTCTCCCCTACCCTGAGATCATGCTGGATGACGCGTTTGATAACCGTCTCGTTCAACTGATCGGCAATAAGCGACCAAGGCGCTTCACTGCGTTGATGTACCAATGGATAGGCCCCGCGTTCAGAAAAAGCGGAAAAAGCCGCATCTCTGAAAGTTTTGTTTTTAGCGCCGTGTTCTCTCAACCCCATCCAAAAATCTTTGCGCAACAAAGGCTCAAGCCCGTTGTCTGTGAGATAGGGCAAGGGCGTTTCCATTCTCCGCAAAGCGCCAATTTCTGTAAGCGATAGCACCCCTACTTCAAGTGTATGTATTCGACCGGCTAAACTATCCCGCCCCATCTCAATGCGCAGGGCAGAGCTACCGGTAATTAATACTTGTACAGTAGATGAATCTACCAGGAATTTTAACTGTTGCGCCCAATTATCCAGATTTTGTACTTCATCAAAAAATAAATACACCATCTGGTTGCTTGCCGCCGCGTCATTCAGGGTCTGTTTTAATATCTCTCGCTCGTACCATTCTACCAGGCGCAGAATGGGCTCGTCGTATTCCCTGATGGTTTTTATATCATCGAATTGTACGCGAAATATTCGACGAGGATCCATACCCTCCTGCAAAAAATCCTCAATGATCTGTTCGTAAGCAGTTGTTTTTCCTATTTGTCTTGAACCACGGACTACTACAATGGGGGCGAGTTTGTAAGTAAACCGTCTTTTTATTTGTTCGACTAAATGCCGGCGCGTATCGGGCAGCAAACGCATAGAACCGCCGCTCCACCAGGGGTTCAAGCGGTGCAGGTCCATTGCCAATTCAATATTGAGTTGCGTTTTCATTTTCCAAAAATAGGAGCTTAATCCAATTCCAACCTACCCTGCTGCGGTTTTTCTACCGCCGCCTGCCGGCTTTCCCGCAACAGGTTATCTTTATTAACGAGCAATCCCTGCGCTTGTTTCAAATCATTGCTGCCGGCGGGCAGCAATTCGCACAGCGATACGAGTACGCGCCAGAAGGAATCGGTGGGCTGGGCTGCCACGCGGGCCAGGAAGGCCAGCAATTCGCCCCGGTTGGCGCCCTGGTACAGGTGCAAAGCGCGGTGTACCTGGTCGATGAGGTTGGCGCCTTCGGCTTCTCCCAGTCGTTTATTCGCAGCTATGCGATCTTCAAAACCGCCCAGGGCTTGTTTGTTGCCGGCTTTGATTAAAATGTGCTCATGGATGAGGTCTTGTACGTTGATGGTGAGCCCCACACGGCTGAATTTGGCCGCGTCGTCAAAATCGCTTTCGCTGAAGCCGTAGAGCTGCAGCCAGGCGATGTAGAACCTGGTGTAGTCGTCGCCCTGAAAACCTTTGACCAGGGCCTCGAAGGCGCTCTCGCGTGCCATTTCGAGCAGTTCGGCGACGGTGACGGTGCTGCCGTCGGCTTTTTCTACCGAGCGGTAACGCCCGAATTCGCTTACGGCCTGCCCAAAACAAGCCGTGAGCAGGTCGGCGCCACGGAAACCCAATTCGTATAGATGCTCGACTTCTTTGCCCACCCGCACTTCGATGGCCTTGCGCACGGATTTGTAATCGCCGATGCCCTGGCGCTGGGCCGGACGGCAGGAGACGGTGACGGAGGAGGCTAATGCAGCACCGGCTAAACCGATTGAGCGATTGGCCATTTCGGTATCAATAGCCCAACTACCGGTGATGTTCATGCGCGCACCGAGAATGGAATTGCAAAGCGTGGTCCAGGCTTCGGTGCTTTGATGCGCAAACATGATGCTGACTATATCAGATGTCTGATGTTCTATAGCGTCGAATATTTGCAGCAATTTATCTTCAAAATGCGTTTTTGCTTTACCTACATTACCGTTCTGATGGTGTTTTAATGCGGTACATTCTTCCGTTTTGGGGGTTTGTGGAGTAGAAAAATTGAGCGGGTATAAGTCACTCATGGTTCGTTTCAACCATACATAGAAGAAATCAGAGAGATCAGCATAAGCAATGGCATCATAATAGGGCGGGTCGGAAATGACGGCAGTTAAGTATTTATCCAAAAACTGCGCCTTGTCGCCGCTAGAGGCGTTGTTGCAAATGGAAATAAATGGTGATTGAGATTCAGACTCTATGTATCTAATAATCCAATCAATTTGGTTTGAGGCACTACCCGTAGAATTTGAAAAAATATTTCCTTCCGGAAAATCGAATATCATTGGAATTGCCTGTCTAGCAAATGGATGTTCTAATTTCTCACCTCCATTATGCCATCTCCCAAACGATGTACTTGTAGCCCCCACCCTATCCACCAAAATCCCCAAATAAGTCGCCACCGCCTTACCGTAATCGGTATCTGCGGAGCGCAGTTCGGCTTTGAGTTCGCCGAGTTTTTCTACCAGGGTGTGGAGGGCCAGGAGTTGGCGGGGGGTGAACATTTGGCCCCATTCCGAATATCCCCATGCAACAATAAACCCTCCAGTAAGCCTTGTAACATTGGGTAGTTTTTCCTTAGGAGCCTCCATTTTTGGAATTTGCTCTAAAATACTTATTTCCGCATGTGTCGGTAGACGATAGTTCTTTCCGTCATTCCCATCTTCAATAATAGCCAGTAATTTTATTGTTTCTTTCTCAGGGTGTAATTGTCCCATTATTTCATTGGCTTCTGTGATATTGCCACATAAAGGACATTCTAAACTTGATTTTTTTGCCCATCCCTCTTTTTCATACTTCCCATGCCCAATTTCAAAACAAATTTCATTTCCCGCAATCACCGGTTTCAGGAACACTTGTTTATCCGGTTTATTGCACAAATAAAAACCTTTGAGCAGGGGCACCTGGGCGCGGCAAGAGGGATTGGAGCAGGTACCTACACGGGCCCAGTAATAAGCGATGGGTTTGCGGCCTTTTTCGTCGGCGGGGTAATAATGGCCGATGGCGGCTTCGGTGCGGCCCAGGAGTTCGCGGGCGTAGAATTCCACGTCGAAGGAGAGGCGGTTGGGGAGGGTTATCGGTTGTGGGTTGTCGGTTGTCGGTTCTCTGTTATCCGTTATTGGTTTGATGTGTTGTTTGAGGAATTCGAAATCTTTCCAGTTGTTGATGGTAAAGGGTTCGTGGAGGAGGCCGGGGAGTTGGAGGTAGTAATTGCCGTCGGATAGTTGGGGCAGGTAGCGTTTGGCGAATTCATCCAGGCTATAGGTAATGGGTTTGCCGAATTGCTGGGGGTACTCGAGGCTGCCTTTTTGGATAATATGGGCTACCGGGTTGATATCGTTGCCGTAGGCGCGGCAGCCGAGGCGGGCGGCTTCGAGCGGTATGGCGCCGCCGCCGGCGAAGGGGTCGAAAACGCGGGGCATGCGGTCGAGGAAAGCTTCGATGGCGGTGTGCAGGGCGGCTTCGGCGGCTTGTACTTCGGGGCTGGAAAGGTGGCGGTCGGGCAGACTGTACAAGGCGGCTTCGGCGGCTTTGATAGCTGAATAGTGGCGGTCGAAGTCGGCCAATAAGTCAGTGGCGGATTGCCCGGTATGGCTATTGTGGGCCACCCATATCAATTGGCGCGCTTTGCGCAGTATGGCCTCGTTATTTTTGTTTTCCCACTTGATCAGGCTAAAATCGGAGAGCAGGCGGCCGGTGGGGGGCTGGGGTTTGCGTTGCAGCATAGCCTGCTGGGCTTCGTCGGAGAACTTGCCGATAAACAGTTGGAGGCGGTTGCGGAGGTTATCGTCCATGGGGTCGTAGATGGCCGTCCAGGGTATATCGGCATAAGGTCGGTAGGGGTCGCCGGGGTTGTGGTCGGCGCCGAGCAGCAGTTGCACGGCATCGCGGAAGGCGGGCGGGCATTGGGGGTCGAGGGGGTCGGGCGCCAGCGAGGCGAAAACCACGGCGCGGCAGACGGGCAGGGGGCGGCGGGCCCACCACAGGTGCAGGGTAGAGATATGCCCGTGGCGGATCGATTTGTCGCGCACGCTTTCTGCCGAGATTTCTTTGACGGGCAGGGCGGTTTCGATGAGTTTTTTCACGGTTGTCGGTTTGTTATCCGTTGTCGGTTGTCAGTTGTCGGTTCTTTTCAGTTTTTGTTTTTTGTTTTTCTAGTTGATCTCATGCCAGGTGAGAGCCTCGGGGGCGTCGCGGAATAATTGTTGTATGGGTTGGGGCAAGTTATTGCGTTGGCGGATCATTTCGCGCCATACGGTGGGGTGTTCATGGGTTAGGATGCTGGTGCGCAACCCGTCGAGAATGCGTTGCTTTTCTGCTTCAAAAGGAGATTGGCGATCCACCTGCGGATTACCGGTAACGGCTTGTTCGAGTTCGTCGTAGTTGGCAGCCTGATTGGTTTCGACAAATTCCCGTAACATTCTTTTATAATTATGAAAAGCGCTTCTGCGAAAGTTTACCAAAGTAGGGCGATTATTCAATTCGAGAATGTCGAGCGTTTTTTCTACCATCACAAAACCGCGGGTATTCGGTGCATGTGGTGGGCGGGCGTAAAAAAGAAAATCGTCAAAATTCAAATCCATAAAGTCCATGGGATCAACCCGACGGGGGTGTACGAAGGCTACATCGTGGGTAGGCGGTTCCTTGCCGTTAGCGACCCTTATCGCGTTGGTAGAACCGTCCGGATCGAAAACGTCTATGGCGTCGAGCTTGTGAGTGGTATTGCATTTTTTGCAGGCCAGCAGATAATTTTCCCACTCAAATGTGTGTGCCGGAAACAAACTCTTGGGCAAAATGTGTTCGATATCCGAAGCTTCGCTTTGCTCGCAGTAATTGCACAATTCGACGCCGACGCACATAGCGATGAGCGTATTTTTTATTTCTTCAAACGCTGCTTTGCCAGCCCGGGAGCCGGTTTTTCCATCCCATAATGTACCTGCTCGCCCTGATTTGTCAATAAAAGCAGGCCTACCGTTGATATCGGCTTGTCTCTTGCTGAGATGTTGTTGCGTAGCGGGCGTCAGGTTATTATTCTTCAGTTGCAACATTGGTATGAAAGATCTTTTTGAGGTGCTGTAATTGCTCTTTTTCTTTGGGGCTCATATCGATGCCGTATTTTTCTTTGTATACCAAATCCCGGTATTCCTTTTGTTTGTTTTTACCTTCTTTTCCCCTGGAAATTTTACTGCCAAAAATATCTGTTTCATAAGCGTCGAGCACACTGCCAAAAATGAGCGTATTTTTTTCATCGCCTGTTATTTCGCCCGATTCCTGGTCGGTGCCAGGTGCGGCCAATCGCCAGATAGAGCCGTTTTCGCAGGCGCGGCAAACGAGGGGGCTATGGGTAGTGACAATGAATTGAAGGCGGGGAAAATGCTGTGTAAACCACTGTCCCACGCGCGTTTGCCAGGAAGGGTGCAGGTGCGCGTCGATTTCATCTACGATTACTACACCGGGGATGTCAATTTTGCGATTGGAGGAAAAAGCGCCGAAAACTTCTTTTACATCATAAATTGTCAGCATTAACCTGATGAGTTCGAGCGTGAGCGAAAGCACAGATTTAACGCCATCGCTGAGGTCGGTGATATGAATATGTGCGCCATTGGCATTAATGAAAAGCAGCCCTTCTGAGCTAATTGATTTTATTCTGAGTTTGCCAGGCAGTAGGTCGGAAGCCGAAACCAGGGATTTTATGCCTTCAAGCGTCTGATTGGCTTTGTCGTCTTTCTCGAGTGAACGCAAATACACGTCTTTGATCCAGGCTAAAGAAGCAGTAAGCAAAATATCTTCTTTAAAAAGCGTCAAATACGGCGCGACTGGACTGTCCCCTAATTCCTTATCTGAAGAAGGATTTCCACCGGTAAATCGCCGGTAAGGGCCGAAACCGGCGCCAAACTTTTTATATGTAAATGAATAGCTGAATTTACCTTCCTCTGCATGTGAGGCTTGATAATTCATTAATTCGAATTTTGAGTTTCGCTCATTTTTCTCTAAAAGTAGTTGGGTTGTTTGTTCCTTCTCTTTAGGCGATGCTACAGTTTTAATTGAAATATCCGCTTTTTTTTCGCCTTGTCTCACCCAGGATTCCCAATTAGGATCAAGTCTAAGCACATCCTTGGGGCCAATAAGCGCCATGGCGATAGCTTTTGAAATGGCGGATTTCCCCGCCCCATTATCGCCGATCAGCACGTGCCAGCCGGCTTCTTTGCCTTCGGGGAAAGTCATTTTAAAATGAGAAATAGATTTTATGTTGGTAATATTAACCTCGCGGATATACATACTCAGTCGATTTTTGGCATCCACTCCTGCATGGGCAGGTAATACTGTACGCCTTTGGTGCGCGATTCAAAAGTAAGGTTTTTTGCGGGATTTTGGATGCGAAAGAGCTGGGGGTTTGATTTGCAATGTATCGCGATATACAGCCAGGCTGCGTCGCCGAGTTGGGCGAGGCGGTTCATCTCGTTTTCAGAGAGCATCACGCTGCCGTCATCGCCGCTGCGGCCTTTCACCTCGATATAGCGTTTGAGGCCGTCGAGGCTTATGCTTCGGATATCGTAGCCCAGGTTATCTGCGGCCACGTTTTCGGGTAGCCAGTCGGCGTCGATTTCGTATTGCATGGCCACCGTCATGGCGATGGCTTCCACTTCGTCGTCGCGGCTCATGCCGTAGTGGCTGCGGTAGGCTTGTTGGGTTAGGGGCAGCACGTAGGCGCAGCCGAGTACTTCGGGGGCTTTGGGCGACAGCTGGGTCATGAGTTCGAGCAAGGCGAGGCGTTGTTTTTTCCTGGCAATCAGCTCGTCGATGCGCTCTTGTTTGGCCTGTAGTTTATCCTGCACCCGGGCTTCGCCGCGCAGCAACTGGCCCTGCAGTTCGCTGATCTGGGCCTGGATTTCTACAATGACCTGTGTAAAAGCCGATTCGAGATATTCGCGGCGGCGTTGGGCGTCAGTGTGCACGTGCGCCAGCGTTTCGTTCAATTGGGGCAGCGTGACGGCCTGGAAGCACCACTCTACCACAGCGTCTTTACCAACTACCGCAGGAGGTTGTACCGGCATGGCAAAAGCTGCGGGCGGCAGCAGATCGAGCAGTTTGGCGGGGGAAGTGGGTCTAAAAACATCGTCTTCGGTTTGCTCCACCAGCAGCAGGCGTTCGTCGGCCACATTGTCGGACTGCGCATGGGGGCGACTGTCGACGATCTGCGATTTGACAAAAAAAGCAAAATAGGGGTGTTTGTCTTCGGGCGAGATAAGCACCGTGCCTTTGAGCATATCCTCCCGGCAGGCATGACGGATTACCTTCACCAGGCTGTCGAATACCACGTTTCCGGGGTTGATGTAGTGTACTTTGCCGAGGTCGGGGGCGTTTTGGTAATCGAGAAAAACCTGCTTCTCAAAGCAAAACCGGATTTGGCGGAAGTGGTCGGCCACGATATTGTAGTCATCGCGCAAGGCTTTGGCCAGCGCTTCGGGGAGTTGGTCGATTTTAAAAATATCGGGTCTTACTTCCGTCCACCGGCCACCGAGGTGAGCAAATGATTTTTCAAAAAACAAGCGCACATACACGGGTTGGAGCCGTCTTTCATCGGAATTTTCCTTGAGCAGGCGCGCGTCGCGGTAGTTCACGAGTCCATGGGCGAGTCGGTCACGTTGTTCTTTTATTTTTTGACTAAACTGGTTTTGGAGTTGCTCGTCATTTTGTTCGAGGAAATCGTCGAGGCTGGTCTTTTTGCCGTTGAACACCGAATTCATAATCGAATCGAGCGACACATTTTCCATCACATCCTGGATCACGTCGTACACGCGATCTTCTCCGATATTTTTGCGGATCACGTCGAGTTTAGTCAGCAACCTCGCCAATACGTGGCCTTCACGGGTATTGCGGGCCACGAGGTTAAACACCAACACATCCTCCTTTTGGCCGTAGCGGTGGATGCGGCCCATGCGTTGTTCGAGCCGGTTGGGGTTCCAAGGGATATCCCAGTTAATCAGCAATCGGCAGAATTGCAGGTTGATGCCCTCACCGGCTGCGTCGGTGGCGATCAGGATTTGGGCTTTACCCGCAAAGTCAGACTGGGCGCTACGGCGTTCTTCCACCGATTTGCCGCCGTGGATAGTAGCAATCGTATAGCCGTTATTGCGAAGGCGTTGTTCGAGATAGTCGAGCGTATCCTTGTGTTCCGTAAAGATCACGAGCTTTTGGCCGTCTACCACGCCCTGGCTGCGAAGCAATTCCCTTAGTTCCTGGTATTTTTTCTCCTCCTGATTTTTGTTGGACAACTCGGTAGCCATGTTGTACAGCGCTTGAACCTCTTTTGCCTCGTCTTGCAATTCTTGCAGGTTTTTGGCGGTTGTGAAGAGTTTAAACTTGCGCGGGTCGGACATAATTGACTCCAGGGCTTCGCGTTCGTCGTCTTCCAGGTCGTCAAAATCGTCAATATCCGCTACATCAAAGCCTTCGATTGTATGGCGTTGTTTCCAGATATTGGGATTACGGCCTACCTCCTCGATAATTCCCTTCAGGGCGTTCCAGCGTTTACCCAACGTATTTTTCAGTGCATAAATGGAGCTGACCAGTCGGCGCTGCATCACCGTCAGGGCCAACGAGACGTGAATATTGCGGGAGTCGAGCGCCTCCTCTTTCTTTTTGGTCAGATAGTTAGTAACGGCGTCGTAGAGTTGTTTTTCTTCGGGGGTAAGTTCGTAGGCGACGGTTTGGGTAAACCGGTTTTTAAACAGCGGGGCGCCGTGCCAGTCCCGCATATCCTCCTTTAGTCGGCGGATAAAAAACTTGTTGATACCGCCGTGTTCGAGGTCTTGTACCCGGGTAGAAGCCAGTTCTTCCGTGGCAAAAATATCCTCGTCGAGCAGTTGGAGCAATTTTTTAAACGTATCGGTGCGGCCGCGGTGAGGAGTAGCGGTGAGCAGCAGTAGGTGTTCGCATTGCTGCGACAACACCTGGGCGGCCTCATAGCGTTTGGAGCGATACACCTTATTGCCGTAGTCGTAAGCGGAGAGCTTATGCGCTTCGTCGATCACCACCAGGTCCCAATGCGCGCTGGAGGCCACATTCAGCACATCTTCGCGGCTAATAAAATCGATAGACGTCACAATCCTGTTCGCGGTATGAAAAACCGTGGGCTCTGAAGTAAAGCGGCTACGGTTCACCAGCGTGAAAGGCAGGTTAAACTTCACGCTCATCTCGTCTTCCTGCCATTGCACGGTGAGACCGCCCGGCGTCACAATCAGGATGCGCTCTACCAGGTTGCGCATCAGGAGTTCCTTTAGCAGCAGACCGGTCATAATCGTCTTACCCGCGCCCGTATCGTCGGCCAGCAGGAACCTTATTTTGGGTTGGGGTAGCAAAAAGCGATACACCGCTTCCACCTGGTGGGGCAGCGGGTCCACGATACTGCAATTAACAGCAAACAGCGGGTCGAACTGATAGGCGGAGTGAATGCGTTCCGCTTCGGCGAAAAGAGCAAATTTTTCGGGGTCGCCAGTGAAATTAAAGCGTCCTTCTTCCGTGAGGACTTCCAGCGCGGCGAATTCGTCGGCAGGAATCACCCGGGTATAGTTTCTATTCGAATTCACGCCGGTATAATTCAGCGAGAACATTGCTCCGAGCTGTTGCACCCGGGTGATGGTCACCGGTTCGAGGGGGTTGAGGTTTTTTACGATTTGGCCGGGTTGGATGGGCATGGGAGATGTGGTTTTGGTGGTTGTGGGGTAAAGTTTCAAGTTATTCTAAAGCAGCGTATAACAGAGTATTGAATACCTATGATTATTACAAATATAAATGTAAATATAAAATGAAACATCGTAAAGACCCAGCCAATGTTTAAATAAACATTTTGTTTAAAAAGCAAAAAATACTCCGTATCCTTGAAGAAATTGCTAAGATAAATAGCCAAGAACAATGAAACTGCTAATAATAACATACCTATTCTAAGTTCTTTTACATTATTGAGCCAATTAACCGTATATGCATTTATAGCTAAAAGAAATGTAAATGCTAGACAAATATAAAACAAAAATGCCCCTGCAATAGAAATAGGCATTGGCAATAGGGATTTTGTACCTTTTGATTCTAATACTTCATTTTCTATACAAAATGCCGATACCATAAAAATAACGCCTAATATTAACATTAAAAAAAATGTTATTTTACCCAATTTGTACGAAAACAATATATCTACTACAATAGTAGAAATAACAGCGAATAAGCCAATACATGCAGCTTTCAACACTTCATCACTACCAAAAAAATCTTTAGCAAGACCGCTGGCAACATATGTACTGACAGCCGTGACGATAATCGTAATACTCCTTTGAGCAAATTGCTTATTTGATTTTATTAATTCCTCATCTGCCTTAATAATATTGTCTTCCATGATTACCGATTTTTTATGTTTTACAAATATGAAGAAATAGGTACATAAGTATAATGAATCAGTCCTCAGCCATGAAGTGATAATACTACTCAAAGCATTTATAACATATAAGAAGGAAATGAACCTGGCAGACTTGCCAGATATGTAGAAGAGCCTGATGCAATGTAGCAAATTATCTTTAATCGCGCAAGAGCGTTGTTTGTTTTTTTTACGATGCACGCCTGGGGTCTATTAATTCCCAGGTCCAGCAGCTAAAGCAGCCGGTACAGTTTTGGGGTGACGGCCGGGGAATAGCTCCGTTGGTGACGGCCACGGAGCGCCTACGGTGGTGACAGGGTGACAGGGTGACGCGTGGCAAAATTGTTGTCGGTTATCGGTTGTCGGTTATCAGTTGTCGGTTATCGGTTATCGGTTTCAGTTGCTTATTATTGTTTAAACACATTTCGTTATAACAATAACATAAGGCGGGCATGACAAGCAAAAAACGATCCGCGTAATCCATAAATCTGTGTAATCTGCGATTCAAACAACGTGGCATTCCAGCAGCTAAAGCAGCCGGTACCGTTAACAAGGTCAAGCGGACAAAGCCACGTATTTTATTTGAACGCAAGGCACGCAAAGGTTTCGCAAAGGACGCTATTCGACGATTGTTGTTGGATGTCCGTTCAAAAAAACAATCAAACATCCAGCATCCAGCATCCAGCATCCAACATCCTTCCCATCCTTCCAACATCCCCCACATCCTAATTAAAAATGATCCCCTGCCAACAATTTCTCAAGCTGTGCAGACAACACCGCTTTATCCGGCAAATAAAGCTGGTATTTGCTCACAAATAATTGGTTGCTAATATTTTCAGTGGCATATTCCACCAAAATATGGTCTTTATATGCGCCGAGCACAATGCCTATGGGTGGGTTGTCGCCTTCTACGTTTTCTTCTTTGGCAAAATAATTCAGGTACATATTCATCTGGCCGATGTCGGTATGTTCGATTTCGCCGCGTTTCAAGTCGATCAGCACAAAACATTTGAGGATGCGGTGGTAAAAAACCAAGTCGACATAAAAATGGCGATTGCCCAGACTGATTCTGTATTGCCGCCCGATAAAGGCAAAACCCTTGCCCAATTCTAACAGGAATTGCTCCAGGTTGTGAATGAGTTTTTCTTCCAGTTCTCCTTCAAGATACTGCTGTTGTTGGGGAATGCCTAAAAACTCGAAGACATAAGGGTCTTTGATAATATCTTCCGGTTGTTGTATGTCAGCGCCTTTTTCTGCTATATCCATTACGCCCTGTTTGTCTTTGCTCAGCGCAATCCGGTGGAAGAGCAGGCTTTTCATTTGCCGTTTCAGTTCTCTTACGCTCCAGTTTTCTTTTTCGCATTGCTTAGTGTAGAAGCTGATTTCGAGGTCGTTATCAGCTTTAATTATCTCCGCATAATGGCTCCAACTCAATTGTCCAGACAGTGTCTGGATTTTTGGGAATTTCAGATAAAACTGCCGGATCTGAAACAAGTTTGAACGACTAAAGCCTTTGCCATAGGCCGATGTTAAATCATTCGATAGGCGATCCAATAATTCGGAGCCATACGTGGATTTCTCGCTGCCGCCTTGTTCAAACTCCACAATATGCTGTCCTATATGCCAGTAAGTCTGCACCAAAACCGTATTCACAGCCCTGCCGGCTTGCTCGCGACCTTTGTGCAGCAATTCGCCAATTTTGGCTATCAAATCGCGGTATGGCGCTACATCGCTCATGTTCTTATGTTCTATTCTACCATCCAAATGACATTTGTAAAAGTAATGTTTAGTTTCTATTTTTTGATGCGCCGCCACCAATTTTTTGTTATGTGTGGGAGGTGACGGCCCAGAAATAGCTCAGTTGGTGACGGCCACGGAGCGCCTACGGTGGTGACAAGGTGACGCGTGGCAAAATTATTGTCGGTTGTGGGTTGTGGGTTGTCGGTTCTAAAAAATAATCAAACATTTAGCATCAAACATCAAACATCAAACATCCTTCCAATCCTTCCAACATCCCCCAAATCCTAATTAAAAATGATCCCCAGGCGCTCCTATCCGTGTAATCCCCCCATTCCGCGTAATCCGCGATTCAGACAACGTGGCCGGAATCAAGGATGACGCGGAGAGGTGACGGCCGGGGAATAACTCAGTTGGTGACAGCCACGGAGCAGCTGCGGTGGTGACAAGGTGACGCGTGGCAAAATTGTTGTCGGTTATCGGTTATCGGTTGTCGGTTTCAGTTGCTTATTATTGTTTAAACAAAATCAAAGCCATCGCACCAATCACCGCTCAAGCGACTGGATTAAGCGCTAGGCGGGCATGACAAGCAAAAAACGATCCGCGTAATCCATAAATCTGTGTAATCTGCGATTCAAACAACGTGGCATTCCAGCAGCTAAAGCAGCCGGTACGGTTAACCCCTGCCAATCAAGCCGCATGTCCTTTGATCTTTACTTCAATTTCAAAAGCTTGTAAGATATCCTTCAATTCTTCCAAAAACCTTTCTTTCATATCTTCATATTGGCGAAGCATAAATTCGTCTTGAGACTGAAATTTATGACGATCAATCATCCTATTTAACTCCTTGATTTGTTCAAGAATATCTAATACTCTCGCTAATTCTTCATCTATCAACTTATCCTCAGCCATTGTTGACAAAGTTTAATTGAATAATCCCTTTTTGATATTGCTTCTTGTTTCTAAGAACCCTTGTTTTTCCAAAAAGGTTTCGCCAATATAGCAAATCGGAGTGGTATATGACATATTTGGGATGAATTTCCGGATAATGGGATACGATATAGGCATCAACTTGGTAGACGGCCCTTGCTTTTGCGGATGAAAATCGATCCATCACTACGCTGTTCAATGCCTCATAATCCCGGTAGTCTATAAAGCTCACAATATCAATGTCATTGGGATCTCTTTTGACTGTTGTGAAACTACCGTCAATCAATTGATAAAATTCATAGTTAAGGACTTTTCTTAATTCAGCTAAATAATGCTGGTAGTTGCTGTAGAGATGAACTCTGGTAGACTCTGCATCAAAAGCATCGACAAATAATTGCTTAAAGTGCAATTGGTCAATTTTGATTATTTCATAGGGCTGTAGGTTACCCCTAATGTCAAAACTTGGCTCCATATCCCTGCAAATGGTTTATTATTACAAAATGTCTGATTCACTTGTTGTATACTTTCTGGGCCATATTGCAAGGGGAGGAAAATGCATCTGAAAGATAACACATTTTTTTATACGCCCACGCTATAATTGATCTCGTTTTAAATATTATCAAAATCACCCCCATCGCACCAATCACCGCTCAAGCGACTGGATTAAGCGCTACGTGTACAGATGCCCTGGCGGGCATGACAAGCTAAAGAATACTGCGATTCAGACAACGTGGCATTCCAGCAGCTAAAGCAGCCGGTACCGTTTTGGGGTGACGGCCACGGAGCACCCACGGTGGTGACAAGGTGACGCGTGACAAAATTGTTGTCGGTTGTCAGTTATCAGTTGTCGGTTTTAGCTACAAATTATTGTTTAAACATATTTCGTTGTAACACTTGTTAAATCCCCTCCCATCACACCTATCACAGTTCATACAACAGGACGAAGCGTTACGGGTACAAGTGCGACAAACCCTGCCTTTTCCCTTCAAACTCGGGCTTCAGCCCGGGGACTGAGCCAAAACATACACTACGTGTACAGATGCCCTCACGGGCATGACAAGCAAAATAAAATCCGTGTAATCCATAAATCCGCGTAATCCGCAATTCAGACAACTTCGAAAAAAATAATCAAACATCCAGCATCAAACATCAAACATCCTTCCCTATAAGCGTAATCCGCGATTCAGACAACCAGGCCTAATTTGAAACTTGACACACTGCCGAATTGTTTGTAAATTTGTAACAAACCATTAGTTGTCGGCTTATGAATTTCAAATATATTGTCTCAGATTCAAATATCCTCGGCGGTAAACCCATTATCAAGGGGAGCAGAGTGAGCGTCCAACTGATATTGGAATGGATTGCAGATGGCGCCAGTATAGAAGACATACACAAGGAATTCCCTAATCTGCCTGTCGTAGGTATTCGTGAAGCAATCCTTTATGCTTCGCGTTTTCTGGACAATGAAATTCTCATTGATGTTAAACCTCAAGTGGGATGAAGCTAAGCGATTTCCCGCTGTTTGCCGACGAAAATATTTTCAGGGAAATTGTCGATTTTCTCCGTGCTGAGCATTTCGACGTGCGGTTTGTCCGTGAACAAGGACTGGAAGGTTCAAAAGACATTAACCTCATTGCGATAGCAAATAACGAAGGCCGCGTCATCATTACACAAGACAATGACTTTGGACAGATTGTTTTCACTCAATCAATTGACTTTGTGGGGATTATTTATCTCCGCCCAGGGCATTTTCCGCCTAATAAGCACATTCATACTATCAAAGCTATTCTCGAAACCAATCCGGATTTAGTCCCACCATTCATTCTGACAGCCGAAAACAAAGAGGACCGTATAAGGATTAAAGTCCGTAATGCTCATCCGGGACCTTCTAAATGATATGTGGTTTCTGTAAGTATATACAGTGGTGACAAGGTGACGCGTGACAAAATCGTTGTCGGTTGTGGGTTGTGGGTTGTAAATTATCAATGCGTAACAAAACATAATTTTTTATAATATATAGATAAAATTAATATTATCAGCACATCAGCACATCAGCATCCCGACCTCCTTCCAGTCGGTACGGGACTCACTTCGTTCGCATCAGCACATCAGCACATTAGCAAATCAGCACATTAGCAACGAATATACCACCATCCCCTTCATACCCGGCTCGGCTTCGTCTACGCCTTGCGGGTCTTCTGTAAAGCCGTTTTTGATTAATAATTGGAGGGATTTGGCGTTGTTTTTATGCGTAAATGCCTGCAATTTTTTCAATTTCATTTTATTAAAACCATAATTCAAAATCTCCTGCAGGGCTTCCTGCATGATGCCTTTTCCCTGATAATCGGGGTGTAATTCGTAGCCGATATCGGCAGTAGATGTTTTTTTGGAGATGTTCCAAATGCAGATGGTGCCGATTAATTGGTCGCTATCGGGATAGGTGATGGCCCAAAATATCCAGCTGTTGTTGGCCACGCCCTGGTTGAGCGATTGGATGATCTGCCGCGCTTCTTCGATGGATTGGATTTTGGGCCTGTCGAGGTATTGATTGACTTTTTCGTGAGACCGCAGGGCCGATAACCCCTGGGCATCTTCCAAGCCAAGCTGCCGCAACCGCAATCGCGCAGTGCTGATTTCAGGAAATGGCTTGAAGTCTAATTGTAACATGTTTCCCAGTCTTTTTAAGATGGTGAGCATTGGCATGTTCAAAAATCGGATTTTTTTTTGTTTTTTGTTTGTAAAATATGGCCCGCTTTTTTATTTGCGTAAGCATAGTTTTTTACCACAGAGTTAAACGGAGTAAAACGGAGTTGCGCAGAGTTAGGTTATGCACGGGTCGAGATGTCACCTTCCCTCGTACCTCGGGAAGATTACCTCTTAGCAACGTCGCACAGTCACAACGTCGTAAAGTCGCACAGTCGTAAAGTCGCCCCCTCTCCCACTCTCCCCCTCGCCCACTCCCACCCTCTCACCCTCACTCCGGAGCTGCTCCCCGCTTGATCACGTATTCGCTTTGCAGCAAATACGCGCCGCTGGTCACTACAACATCACCGGCTTGGAGGCCGGCGCTGATGGCCACGCGCTCGGCGGTTTCGAGGCCGGTTTCGACGGCTACGCTGCGAAAGGTGTTGTCGCCTTCGTACAGCCATACCTGGGCGCCCCCGCCGCTGCGCAACACGGCCGAAAGGGGCAGGGTGAGTGCCTGCTGGGCCTGCCCAGGTACGACGATGGTAGCCGGCAATCCCGGGCGCAATTGCATGCCCGGATTGGGGATGGCTACCCGCACGAGGTTGAGGCGACTGCCCGCGCTTAATTCCGGGTTGACGAAGTCGACGCGGCCGCGAAGGGTTAATTCGGGGAAGTCGGGCAGGCGCACGGCCACGGACTGGCCGGGCCGTAGGCTGCCGAGCTGACTTACGTGCACCTGGGCTTCTACCCATAAGCCGGATAGGTCGGCGAGGCGTATGATGGGCGAGCCGTCCATGACGTAAGCGCCTTCTTCCTGGCTCACTTCGAGCACGTAGCCGCTGTAGGGGCTGAAGAAGGAGCTGTGGTCCCCTACCCTGCCGCTTTTCGCCAATTCGTCGAGCTGGTTGTCGCTGAGGCCCCACAGCAGCAGTTTTTGGCGAGCCTGCCGGGCGAGTTCGCTGTAGTCGACCAGGGCGCCTTGCTGCGTTTTTTGCTTTTGCAGGACCAATACGTATTCCTCTTTGGCAGCTTGCAGTTCTTCGCTGTTGAGGTCATAGATGCGCTGTCCCTTGGTTACTTTGTCGCCTTCGCTTTTTACGTACAGTCGGTCAAGGCGCCCGGCCATTCGCGCGCTGAGGGTATAGGTTTTGGTGAGGTCGGCAGCGAGGGTGGCAGTGAAGGCCGTTTCTTCACCGATTGCGCCGCTGCGCACGGTGTCGTAGGCGATGTTTCCCAACTGGATTTGCTGGTCAGTGAGTTGTATTTCGCCGGCTTTCATTCCTTTGCCTTTGCGCATGAGGGTGAGCGGCATTTTGCAGATGGGACAGCTACCCGGCACATAGGCCACTACCTGGGGGTCCATGGAGCAGGTGTAGTATACGTCGGGGTCGACGAGGGCGGTGTTGTCCTGCTTGCAGGCGGAGAGCAGGGTTAGTAAGGAAATGAGGAATATCGGGTATCGCATTTTTTTATTATTTGGTAGTAAAAAAGCTGTCGCTATCCAATAGGAATTGAGCGTTGGAAGCTACGCTGTCGGTGGGACTCAAGCCGCCGGTGATCTGTACTTTGCCGTGGATGCGTAGTCCGGTTTGTACGGCAACAGCCTCGTATTTGTCGCCATTTTTTTTCATCACGCCGGCTTGCGATCCCAGGGCGACTACGGCGTCTTCGGGTAGCCACCAGCCCTCCGCGGGCCGGCTAAAGATGATGGCCCGCACGCGGTCGCCGATGGGCAGTTGCAGCCCGGTATTGTCGAAATACACCCTGGCGACGGCGACTTTGTTGCCCTGCCGCAATACGGGCTCCAGGTAGTCGATCTGCGCCCGGAAATCGCGGTCGGGCGCCGATTCGGGGCGGATGCGGACTTTGTCGCCCACCCGGGTCAGCGGCAGGTCGCCGGGGAAGATGTTGAGTAGGATCCAGGTTTTGCACGGGTCGTAGACGGTCAAAATGGGTTTGCCGCGCTGCACGTAGTCGCCTTCTTTCAGACTCAGCGGCGCGGTGGTCAGGGAGGCGCTTGCCGCCATACCCTCTGCCGGTTGCATATCGCCGGGCGTATCGTGGAGGTGGCCGTTGTAAGGGCTGTAGATCGTGACGGCGTACACCGTTTTTTTGTCTTTGGCGAGTTGTTGTGTTTGTTTGGCTGTAAATCCCAGCTGATAGAGGCGCTCCCTGGCCGCTTCGATCATACCTGTATTGCCGGGATCATTGTCGAGCAGGAACAGCAGATTTTGCTGGGCCGTGAGCAATTCGGGGCTGTACACGTCCATCAGCGGCTGTCCCTTCTTTACCTGCTGATAGCGGTATTTGACGTGCAGCCTTTCGATGCGCCCCGATACCCGGGCCGATACCGAGCCGATAAAGCGGGTGTCGTAGTCGACCCGGCCCACCGCTTCCAACTCGATGGTTTCGGCGCTGCGCTGCATGGCGATGGCCGGCATATCGGCTTTGACTACCCGGTTGGCGGGTTGTACCAGGGTTTGCAGGGCCGCGCTGTCGACTTGCGTGGCTGATGAAGGGGTTTCGCCGCCGGGCTGCGGGTGGCAGGCGGTGAGGGTAGTTATTATGATTAGACTTGTGTATCTCATGCCTTGTTTTTTTTAACCACGGAGTTTCACGGAGTTAAACACAGAGTAACACGGAGTAGATTCTCCCTCAGTGGAACTCCGTGAGAACTCCGTGAAACTCCGTGGTAAAAAGAAAAAACTCGTTCAACGTATTTCCAGCACTTCCTCCAATTGCGTCTGCAACAAAAACAGGTTCAGCAACTGGTCGTAATAATTCATTTGCGTTTCGTTGAGCGCCTCCCAGGCGTCGAACAGCATAAACAGCTCGGTCGTATTTTGCTCGTAGGCCAACTGCTGCGTTTGCAGGTTGCGGCGCAGCGCCGGCAGGATTTGCTTTTCGGTTAATTCAATTTGCCGAAAGGCAAACGACAACTCGCTTTGCATCCCATAAGCCATAGCCGAGGCCTCATTGATGCGGCTCAGCTTTTCTTGTTGCAGTACCAGGTTCCGCCATTTGAGGCTTTCCACATTGGCTTTGTTCATGCGCGAAGACCAGGGCGCAAGAGGTATCCGCACCATACCCATGAGGCTGAATTGCCAGGGTTGCTGACCGAAGGCAAACATGTGATCGTAGCGAGCGCCGAACTCGGGCAGCAACTCCCGTTCTTCGGCGGTGATTTTGAGTTGGTTGACCAGCACCTCCCGGTCAACGGCCCGGATATCGCTGCGGTTGGTAGCAAGCAGGGTGCTGTCGAATGTCCAGGCGCTGTAATCTTTTTGTATTAAAATGGTATCTATTTCCAAAGGCACGCCGGGCGGGCGGTTCATGAGGGCATTGAGCGTTATGCGCTGTTGTGCGATGCCGGACTCCAGCATCAATTGCTCGGACGCAATTCCGGACAGGGCGGCTTTGGCCTTGTAGTAGGCGTTGATTTTTTCCAGCCCATTGCGGTAACGCAATTCAGCAGATTCGACCATAAATTGGAGCAATTGCTCGCTGTCTTGCAGGATGCGCTGCTTTTTTTGCAATACGATCCACTGGTAATAACTGCGCTTAGCCGCCGCCCACAGGCGGTTGAGGGTGGCTTTTTTGTTTTCGCGATCCACCCCCGACATGGCCGACATATACGCCGCCTGCGCGTCCTGTTTTTTTCGGTTGGGAAATATCTGCGTGGCCGATACCATAAACGACCCCATTCCTTCCCCGTGACTGCCCTCCGCCTTCCAACGCCCGGGGTTGTAGGGCGTCATAAAAAAACCGGCGCTCAGCTCCGGAGCCATCCAACTGCGGGCCCCCGCCGCCGCCGCGTCCTGCGACCGGATGGCCGCATCGTACATGGCCGGCATGGGGTGCCGCAAGGCGATTTCGTCGAGGATGGCAGGCAGGGGCATGGGTTGTAGCCGGGCTGTCATCGGCAGAAATCCCATTATTACGATGATAATCATTGATTTATTCATAAATGTTGGTTTATAGGTTTATTGGTTTATAAAATTCGCCCCCTCGCCCCCTCACCCCCTCTCTCGCTCACTCCGCGTCCACAATCTCAATCCTTCCCTTGCGCCGGAGTTCCCATTCCTTCACCATCTCAAACACCACCGGCGTAACCAGCAGCACATAAATCGTAGAAGAAATCGTGCCGCCGATAAGGGGGATCGTAATGGGGCGCATCACATCGCTGCCGGTGCCCGTGGCCCAAAGGATGGGGATCAGGCCGAACAGCGACACCGACACCGTCATCAGCTTGGGGCGCAGGCGTTTGGCGGCGCCTTCGATGACGTACTGCCGCAAATCGGCATGGGTGATCGTATCGCGCGAATTGCCTTTTAATTCCACCAACTTGCTCATGGCTTCATTGAGATAGATGGTCATGAGCATAGCCGTTTCGATGGCCATGCCGAACAGGGCGATGAAGCCCACGGCTACAGCCACCGACAAATTGACGCCGTAGGCGTACACCATCACTACCCCGCCCACCAATGCAGTAGGCACGGTGATCATGGTGAGCATGGCTTCTTTGACGGAATTGTAGGTCATATACAACACCATAAAAATGATGGCTATTACGATGGGTACGATGAATTGCAAGGTACGGTTAGCGCGTATCTGGTTTTCCCATTGCCCGCTCCAATCCAGAAAATAACCCTTTGGCAGCTTATCGACGCTTTGCTGAATACGCTGCTGGGCCTCCTGCACGGTACTGCCCAGGTCGCGGCCGCGCACATTGAACAACACCGCGCCGCGAAGCATGGCATTTTCGGAGTTGATCATCGGCGGACCTTCGTTGAGTTGTACGTCGGCCACAGCTTCCAGGGGGATGGGGCCGTAGTCCATGGTCTGCACCTGCAGTCGGCGCAGGGCCTGGAGACTGTTGCGGTACTCCTGGGCGTAGCGCAGGTTGACGCCAAACCGCCGCCGGCCTTCGATGGTGGTGGTGAGCGTCATGCCGCCCAGGGCGCTTTCGATTACGGTGTTGACATCGTCGACCGTCAGTCCGTAGCGGCCCAGTTCCTCGCGTTTGAGGGCGATGTCGATATATTTGCCGCCGGTGATGGGCTCCACATACAGGTCGCTCACCCCGGGCACGCCCTCGAGCGCCTTTTTGAGCGATTGCGCCAGCAAATTGATACTATCCGGGCGCTGTCCGTACACCTTAATGCCCACATCGGTACGGATACCCGTAGAGAGCATATTGATGCGGTTGATGATGGGCTGGGTCCAGCCGTTGGTGACGCCGGGGAATTGCATCAGGCCGTTGAGTTCGTTGATAATGCTGTCTTTGTCGACGCCTGCGCGCCACTCATTTCTCGGCTTTAGCAGGATGATGGTTTCGATCATGCTGATAGGCGCGTTGTCGGTAGCGGTACTGGCCCGGCCTGCTTTGCCCAACACGTAGCTCACCTCCGGCACGGCGCTGATGAGCTTGTCCTGTACCTGCAGGATGCGTTTGATCTCGCTATTGGACACATCGGGCAGGGTCACGGGCATAAACAGCAGCGAGCCTTCGTCGAGGGGCGGCATAAATTCGGAGCCCAGCCGCGACAGCAATACAAAACCGGTTGCCAGGGCCGCCAACATCAATACCAGCGTGGTTTTTCGCCAGTGCAGGCACCATGTTAATATGGGCGTATAGATGCGCTCCAGCAAGTGGTTGAGCGGATTTTTTTCTTCGGGGCGAAGTTTGCCTTTTAATAATAAAGAAATCAAAACGGGGGTAAGCGTAATGGCAATTACCGCATCCACCAGCAGGATAAAGGTTTTTGTCCAGGCCAGCGGGTGAAACAACTTCCCCTCCATGCCGGTGAGTAGAAATACCGGCAAAAAAGAAGCAATTACCACAATAGTGGAATAAAACACGCCCGGCCCTACCTGCCGCGACGAGCGCTCGATGAGTTGCAGGCGCTGGCCGGCGCCGAGTTTGGCGCCGGGCGACAAATGCAACTTCTCTGAGATGTGTCGATAGGCGTTTTCCACCATCACGATGCCGTCGTCGACGACGACCCCGATGGCCAGGGCAATCCCCGTGAGCGACATGATATTGGACGAAATGCCAAAAGCTTCGAGTAAAATAAACCCGATAGCCACCGATATGGGCAACTGAATGAGGATAATCAGCGCGCTGCGCCAGTGGAATAAAAAGAGCAGCACCACCACAGATACGGCGATCATCTCTTCGATGAGGGTATTTTTTACCGAAGTTATCGCCTCTTCGATCAGCACGCTGCGGTCGTAGGCCGTTTTGAAACGCACCCCTTCGGGCAGGCCTTTTTCGACTTCTTTTATTTTTGTTTTAACGGCCTGGATCACCTCGTCGGCGTTTTCGTTATAACGCATCACCACGATACCGCCTACTACCTCGCCGTTGCCGTTTTCGTCGAAAATACCGAGCCGCTGTTCGCCGCCCATTTGCAGGGTGGCTATGTCGCGAAGTCGCACGGGCATACCGTCGACGGTAGCCACCGACAGTTCTTCGAGGTCTTTTTTGTCTTTGATATAGCCCAATCCGCGGATCACATAGGCCATATCCGACATTTCGAATTTGCGTCCGCCCACGTCGTTGTTATTGGCGCGCACGGCTTCCATGACCTGCATGAGCGAGAGGCCGTAAAATTGCAGTTTGAGCGGGTCGACTACGATCTGGTATTGTTTTTCAAAGCCGCCGAACGAGGCCACTTCGGCCACGCCGGGCGTAGTTTGCAAGGCGAATTTGATGTACCAGTCCTGCAAAGCCCGCTGCTCGGCGAGATCCATGCCGGGCGCATGGAGGGTATACCAGTAGATATGCCCTACGCCCGTGCCGTCGGGGCCCAGCGTGGGCATCACGCCGGCGGGCAGGAGGCGTTGGGCAAAGCTGAGTCGCTCGGCCACGCGCGTACGGGCCCAGTAGATGTCGACGTCGTCTTCAAAGATGATATACACGAAGCTCATGCCGAACATTGAAGCGCCGCGTATATTTTTCACCTTGGGTATGCCCTGGAGGTTAGACACCAGCGGGTAGGTCACCTGGTCTTCCAGGATTTGCGGGCTGCGACCCATCCACTCGGTGAACACGATGACCTGATTTTCCGACAAGTCGGGGATGGCGTCGATGGGATTGCGTTGCACCGAAAGTACCCCCCATCCAAAAAGAGCGGCGGCCAGCATGATCACGATCAGCCGGTTGTGCAGTGCCCAGGTGGTTAGCCATTTTACCATGATATCAGCGATTTAGGATGTCGGTAACGGTTCCGCATTTGAGCATCTCGTCGCCAAAATAAGGGTTTCGAATGGAGTCGGAATCGCTGAGCCAGGCCGCGCCGCGGTTGTCGAAAGCCATGGGGCAGTATTCGCGGTAGAGGTTTGTTTGGTAACCAAAATCTTTAGCCAGCTGAAAAACGGCCTGCGACAACGGCTCCAGGATGACGCGCTGGGCGGCCAGATCGGTAGCTGTCGTTAATTTTTCCAGTTGCTTTCGCAAATCGGCTGTCGACTTGTCGTAGGCTTCCTTTTGTGGAAAGCTGAGGTAGGATTTGTCTACGCCGTGCAATTCCGCCAGCATTTTTTCAGCAATAGCAGGAACACCCGCCGGTTCGGCGGCTACCAGGGCGTCCTTGATATGCAGGTATTGTCCCACTAGCGCCTGGATGTGCCGGCTGATATAGGGCTCCACTTGCGCAAAAGTAGCCCGCAGGGTTTGTACTTCCTTTTTGGGCTGGGGCGCCGGCATAGTGGCCGGCGGCGGATTGTGCACATGGCCTTTATCGGTGTTTTCGCCACAGCCTGCAAGAGCCGTAATGCCCAAAAACACAATGATCATTTTCATCATTTCACTGCATTAGGTGAAGAATTTCAATCAAATACGACTATTGATTGAAACCTAAAACCTAAAAACGCAGTGAAGGAGGAATAAAAAAGCGGAAAAACCTGGCGGGCCATGCCCGCTTTGAGAAGGTGGGTCGGTATCGACTACAGGCAATGCCCATAGACGTTCCACGATAGGCGGGAGTGCCGCTATGGCGTTTATTTTTTCAAAAAAAGTAAAAACCGAAGTCGACAGCCAATGGGTCGTATTGGCTTTTACAAACACTTCGTCGTCGTCGCAGCAATTATTGGGCGTATCGTGGTGTGAATCGGGGCAGGCGCAGTGCAGGCCGAAATGCAGTCCGAGAAACCGGTAGGCGCTTTCATCGCCGCAATGGTGTATGTCCACTCTAATGCCCGTTTGCATCAAGAGTGCCATGCCGGCGAGGAGTCCTATGGTTAGTTTTTTTAGCATACAAAATTGCCAGCTACAAATATGCTGAATTTTTGGGGGAAATGCAAGGGGGGGCGGTTGTCGGTTCTCTGTTATCCGTTATCCGTTATCCGTTCCTTATCTTTGCCAGTAGAGACAAATCATGATTTGTCTCTACCTAACCAAACAGAAAACAGAGAACAGAGAAAACAGAGAACAGAGAACAGAGAACAGAGAACAGAGAACAGAGAACAGAGAACAGAGAACAGAGAACAGAGAACAGAGAACAGAGAACAGAAAACAGAGAACAGAGAACAGAGAACCCCATATCCTGGTTGAAATTGGTCCCGAAAGCAAAAGATATGCCTCGGAGTGCCCCAGTTAGTAGGAACTTCGAAACAACTGGGAAGATGACGATTAGGAAAAAATATGCCCCAATAATTGTTTTACGCTAAGAATAACATTATCTTTGCATCAACATGCTCACCCCCCTTCCCGTAAGATCAGGGCGCTCAGGGTGGGCTTTCTTTTTTTATATACAACCAATGAAGACTCCTTATCAAAAACCGGCGTTAACCTATGCCGAACAATTGTTGCAGCTTGAGCGCCGTGGGCTGGCGATAGGCAATCATGCCAAGGCGCTTCATTTACTGGAGACTATCAGTTATTATCGGTTAAGCGGGTATTGGTACCCATTACTAGAGCCTCCCAAAGTTAGCCACCGTTTTAAACATGGCGTCTCGTTTGATCAGGCATTTGACTTGTATTGTTTCGATCGGGAATTGCGAAAACTGATTGCCGGAGAGTTAGAAAAAATTGAGATTGCTATCCGCGCAAAAATGGTTTACACGCTTTCACATAGTTACGGGCCTTTTTGGTATTCAAATCCTGCCTTATTTTCAAACGAGAGAGAATATAATAAGACGCTTGGCAAAATCAGGGAAGAATTTAATCGATCCGACGAAGTATTTATTGTACAATTCAAGCACAAATATGCCGGCCCACTCCCTCCCAGTTGGATGATGCTTGAACTTACCTCTTTCGGTGTATTGTCAAAATTATATAAACTGTTGAATACCAACAGAGATAAAAGAACTATAGCTGGTTACTTCGGCCTAGATACCAATACTTTCGAATCCTGGCTGCATAGCATTGTATACATCCGGAATATCTGTGCCCATCACTCACGGTTGTGGAATAAAATATTGCGCATTTCGCCAAGAATACCCCATTCTCCCTCAAATCAGTGGATCAGCGTCACTACGTTAGCAAGTTCCAAGCCAAGTCAAGCTCCTAACTATCTCAATAACAGGACTTATTTTATTTTAGCAATGATCACTTATCTGTTAAATACCGTCAACCCTCACCATACATTTAAAGAGCGATTTAATAATATGCTTGTGAAATACCCTTCTATTCACCCTTCAGCCATGGGTTTTCCTAATAATTGGGAACAGGAGGAATTCTGGAATTGAACGGTTCTTTGAGCAAGGCATGATAACAGGAATTCAATCCGAATAATCCAAAAAATCCGCGTAATGGTGATTCAGCCCCCCAGCCGAACAAGGTAAAAAAAACCATCCTTCCCATCCTTCATCATCCCCCACGTCCTGGTAAAAAATTGATCACCGAAAGCGCCAGCAAGGTTTTCAAATCAGCACATCAGCACATTACCATCTTTTTTTCTACCTTTGAATTCCAAATCAGTCTTGTAAAAAATAAGGACGGCCAGAGTGGGAATAACCCTTAACTCAGCTCAATAACTATGAAGAAGCGACTTTCGTTTTTCGCCTTTTCCGGCATCGTATGTGCCATGCTCTGGGCAAATATGCTTGGCGCACAGGTTTGTAACACTACCGCCAACGCCGGCGCCGATGCCATCGTGTGCGCACCGGGCGCAACCGTGAGCCTGAGCGGCACGGTGACGGGCACTTATCTGACTTCGGCCTGGACGCCCAACACGGGCGTGGTCAACCCGGCCAGTCTCAATACCAATGCTACGGTCAACGCCACTACTACCTATCAACTCAGCGTGCGTAGCCTCTCTCCTACCAACCTGATCGTCAACGGCGATTTTGCCGTGTTTGATACGGTGTCGTTCGATAGCGACTATATTTACGGCACGGGTGGCGGCGTAGGATTGCTCAGCAACGAAGGACAATACGCGCTGGCCATCAATTCGGGTACTACCCACAACCAATTCGCCGATTGCGACGACCACAGCCCCGGCAATAATTATATGATGGTGGTGAACGCCTCCGGAACCGCTTCGGCGGTGTGGTGCCAAACGGTGACGGTAGAAGCCAATACGGAGTACCAGTTCGGCGCCTGGGCTACCTCGGTGGTGAGCCAAAATCCGGCGAAACTACAGTTTTCGGCCAACGGCACTTTACTGGGCAATATTTTTAACGCTTCGCCTACTACCTGCAACTGGACCCAATTTACCGCCACCTGGAATTCAGCCACTGCTACCAGTGTGGAAATTTGCGTGCGCAATGTCAATTTTACCCCCGCCGGCAACGACTTTGCCCTCGACGATATCACCCTCCAAAAGATATGCGTGGCTACCGATGAGCTGACGGTGACCGTGGCCGACCTCAACGCTTCCTGGAATTCACCCACCGCTTTGTGCAGCAGTGGGAGTCCGCTTGTGCTAAATACACTGCTGACGACAGATGCGACATTAGGGGGTACCTGGACCATCGACGGCACAACCGCCACTACTTTTAATCCAGCTACTCTTTCCGTCGGCGCCCATTCCGTGCGTTATGCCGTTACCCAAGGCCCCTGTAGCGATGAGAGCGTTCAAACCATCAATATCGCCGCAGCACCCAACGCCGGCACAGCCGAACCTCTGCTGGCTTTTTGCAGCATCGATGCCGCCAACGTACAACTCGGCACGCTCCTGACCGGCGCCGACCCCGGTGGTGTCTGGTCGGAAACCTCCGCCACGCCTTCTACCGGCGGGGCCTTTAACGCCGCTACCGGCGCCTTCAACGCCGCAGGCCAGTCGCCGGGTGTGTATGCGTTTACCTACACGGTATCAGGGCAAACCGTGTGCCCCGACGCCACCGTGGAAGTCGAAGTGGAAATCAATGCCACCCCCACCGCCGACGCCGGCGCCGATGCGACCATCGACTGCACCATGAACACGGCTAGCCTCGGCGGCCCCAATACCACGCCGGGTATGAAATACACTTGGACAGCCCTCGGCGGCAGCACGGTAGCAGATCCTGAGAACTCGACAACTAATGCCACACAAGGCGATACGTATACGCTTACCGTAGTAGACCCCAATAACGGCTGCAGCTCAACCGATGAGGTGGTAGTGACCTCCAATATCGCTTCGATCAGCGCATCCGCCACCGTTACGCCCGTCACCTGCGACAAACCCGACAGGGGTACGATTACCGTGGGCCCCGTCAGCGGCGGTACAATGCCCTATACCTATGCCATCAACGGCGGCGCCTTCCAGGCAGAAACCCTGTTTGGCGGCCTCACGCCCGGCGATTACTCGATTGCTGTGATGGATGCTTTCGGCTGCGATACTACGCTCCAGTTTACGCTGGATGCCCCCTCTCAAATCAGTGTGGCGATCAGCGCCGACGGCAATCAGCAAGTGCCTTCGGTCACTTTGGGAGATAGTATCCGCATCCGCGCAGTGGTCAGTTTGCCCGCCGATCAGGTGGATACGCTGATCTGGACGCCTGCATTGCCGGGTTGTTTTGGTTGCGACAACGCCTTCGTATCGCCCGATACCGCCACAACATACACCGTCACCGCTTTTGACCTGAATGGTTGTTCGGCTTCCGCCCAAATTACTATCCAGGTAATCAAACGCTATCGCATCTATGCGCCAAATGCTTTTAGTCCCAATGCCGACGGCATCAACGACACGTTTACCCTCTTTATCGGCGCCGGCGTAAGACAAGTCAACTACCTCAGCGTCCACGACCGCTGGGGCGCATTGGTATATAAAACAACCACCTTGCCCATCAATACTGCCGACGCGGGCTGGAACGGCGAAATCAATGGCAGAAAGGCTCCCTCTGGCCTGTATGTCTATGTTGCCGAAATCGAAATGGAAGACGGCGAACGCATTATTCAATCGGGAGAAGTGTCGTTATTGCGTTAATTGTGATCTTTAACTTTTAAGTTGATTATTAAAAGCAGGGAATCACTATCTTTCTGGTGATTTTTTTAAGAAGGCGCCTTGCGAGCTATTCCTTACCTTGTAAGGGTTACTTGGAAGGCGCTTTCTACACATCCTTATGTCCCGACACATCGCCCCCCCAAATGGGACCTAAACAGGGAGGAACCGACAGCTCATATTGACATTTTAATATTACCTACACATGACTACAAATTTGACAGCATTACTGCAGTCGCTTGTGGTGGGGTGGCTAATTTCTAACCCGGGGCAATTGCCTAAAGATCCGCCCTACACCGCATCGCCCACACCACTGGCATGTAATTTGTCTGTTACAGCCCAAGCAAATCCCAGTACGATCTGTATGCCCGGCCAAACGGTCAACCTCAATGCCATCGTGCAGGGAGGAATGGTCACGCAGGTGATGTGGACGCCCACCACCGGCGTGGCTAATCCAAATAGTTTGAATACCACAGCCGTGGTCAACCAAACTACCACGTTTACCGTCAACGTTTCGGGCACCTCCAACATGAACCTGATCGCAAACGGCAATTTCAATGCGGGTTTCGGAGGTTTTACCAGCGATTATATTCCCGGCACCGGCGGTCCCTTCGGCTTGTTGTCCTTTGAGGGTCAATATGCCGTATCGACCAATGCCAGCCTTACCCACAACAACTTTGCCAATTGCACCGACCATACCGGCGGCGGCAATATGCTGGTGGTAAACGGCGCAGGCGTGCCCAATCAGGATGTGTTGTGCCAAACGATTAACGTAATTCCCTTTACGAATTACGCTTTTAGCGCATGGGTCGCCTCGGTGATCAGCACCTCGCCGGCACAATTGCAGTTTTCATTCAACGGCGCCATCGTCGGCGGCATTTTCAGCCCGCCCGCCACTACCTGCCAATGGCAGCAATTCAGCCAGATCTGGAACTCGGGGGGCGCTTCTTCCGTGGAGATTTGTATTGTTAACCAAAATACGGCGCTAAGCGGCAACGACTTCGCCATCGACGATTTGTTCCTGGGCGAGGTCTGCACGGCGGTCAATACGGTAACCGTAAATGTGGTGAACCTGAATGCCGCCTGGACGGCCCCCACTAACCTGTGCGTACAATCACAACCCATTTTGCTCAATTCGCTGCTCAATCCCGGCTCTACCCCGGGCGGCATCTGGACTATCAACGGTTTTCCTACCAATGTATTCGACCCAGGGCAATGGGGCCCCGGCGCGCATACGGTTACGTATAGCGTGACCCAATCCCCTTGCTCCGACCAGGAAACCCATTTTATCGTGGTGTTACCCCTGCCCGTAGCCACCTGGGCGCCACCCCCCAATTTGTGCATAGGCTCTCCCGTCTTTAACCTGAATACGATGCTGCTGCCCGGTTCGCAAACAGGCGGAACCTGGACGGTTAACGGCGCGCCAGCTACTATTTTTAATCCCGCTGTGTTAGGCGTGGGCCCTCATGTGGTGACGTATACGGTGGGCACTTTCCCCTGTATTAATAACTACACCCAAACTATTGAAATCAATCCGCTACCCAATGCCAACTGGACGCCTCCCCCATCCCTTTGCACAACTTCGCCGGCATTCAACCTCAATACGCTGCTCAGCCCCGGCGCGTTAAGCGGAGGTACCTGGCGAATCAACGGCACGATAGCCACTATGTTTAACCCCGCCACGCTGGGAGCAGGTACCTTTAATGTGAGTTATACCGTGGGCAGCGCACCCTGTGGGGCTACTATCACCCAGCCTATTACTGTAAATGCCCCACCCGCCGTGCCCCAACCCACCTGCGGACAGGTCACGGAATCTGCCATTACAATTAACTGGCCGGCAGTGGCCGGCGCTAGTTCTTATATCGTAAATATTAATAATACCCAGCAAGTTACGGTGACCGGCACTACATACACATCGACCGGACTTATGCCCGGCGAGACGGTGCAATACCAGGTGCAAAGCCTGGGCGCCAACGGCTGCAACAGCGTCTTCAGCGGCTCGATAAGTTGCACCACTACGCTTTGCATTCCTGCCGTGGTGACTATCGACCCCGTAGCGCCGCTGTGCAACGATAACGCGGCAGCAGACATACCTCTCACCGTAAATCTATCAGATACAACCGGCATAGGCGCCTGGAGCGGTCCGGGCATTACCGATACGGTTGAAGGTATATTTAGTCCGGCCCTGGCCGGCCCCGGCGCCCACCTGGTGCGGTACGATTACGAAGTAAACGACTGTGCCAGTTTCGATACTATACTAATTATCGTTCAAAACCCTCCATTTGTAACTATCCAGGGAGATACCACCGTTTGTGTAGGCGACACCGCCACGATCTCCTTTTCAGGAATAGCCGATACAAGCGCCGTGTATAGCTGGCAATTTGACGGCGGCGCCATAGCCGCAGGAAGCAGCGCCGGACCTTACCAGATTATCTGGGCGAGCAGCGGTATGCGCACTATTGCCCTCACGGTTACACAGGGCGTTTGTGAAGCAGACACCACCCACGATATTCAAGTGGTTGCCCCACTCACACCACCGGCTATTAATTGCCAAACCACCAGTAGCACAATCACTTTTTATTGGCCCGACGATCCGGGTGTGCAAGGATACACGGTAAACATCTTACAGGGCCCCGGCGGGATGATGGACAGCGATACGAGTTTTGCATTTACCGGGCTAACTCCCGGCGATTCGGTGACTATTGCACTTGTCGCATCAACAGGCGGTCCGTGCCCTGATGTGATTGTCGAACGCACCTGTATCGCCGCCGATTGCCCCATTGTGGACATCACGCTCACCGCCCCCGATTTGATTTGTACGGTGCCCAACCAGGCCAATATTACGCTTCAGGCAGCTACAAGCGGCGGCAGCGGCAACGGCACAGGTATTTGGGCGGGTCCGGGCATCATCAATACGGCCACAGGCTTGTTCTCCCCCTTACAAGCCAATACCGGCACTAATATTATCACCTATACTTATACCGAAAACAATTGCACCTATACGGCCAATACCGGCATTGACGTATTCCCCAGGCCGACGGCTTCGTTTATCGCCCAGGATACGATCTGCCTGCTCGATACGATTGCCATTACCTATACCGGTTCGGCATCGCCGGCCGCCATTTACACCTGGGATTTTGCCGACGGGATTGTGCACAGCGGAAGCGGGCAGGGCCCGTATATGGTATCCTGGCCGACTGCCGGCGTGCGCCTGCTACGGCTACGCGTAGAAGAAAACGGGTGCCAGTCTACCCTTTCCGTGCAAGGAATCCAGGTTGACCCGCCCATTGATATTCCCGTGCTGGCTTGCGACCCCTCTTTTACTTCTACTGATTTTTACTGGAATAATGTGGCCAATGCCCAGGCATATATTGTGATCGTTACACAGGGCCCTTTTGGCGAGATTACTTCCGATACCAGTTTTTCTATTATGGGATTGATGCCGGGAGAACAGGTACAAATACTGCTTACTACGATCAGCGAAAATGCCTGTCCGGGCAGTGTTCAGCCCCAGGACTGTACGACCTTATCCTGCGATAGCATTGCGCTGGATCTCCAGACCATCCCTGCCGTTTGTTTGGGCACTTCCACGGCTACCATTAGCTTGCCCTACACCCTCGTCACAACCGGCAGTGGCAGTCTGACCTGGTCGGGGCCCGGCATCATCGATCCTGCCCTCCCCGATTGGTCGCCGGCAGCTGCGGGCGCAGGGCAGCATACCATCTTCGTCAATTACTCCGATGGCCTTTGTACGGCTGCGGATTCTGTGATCATCGACGTTTTTGCCACACCTGTGGCGGCTTTTACCCTTACCCCGGATATTTGCCGGGATAGTACTGCACAGGTTAGTTTCACCGGTACCGCGGGCCCAGGGGCTTCCTTTACCTGGGATTTTGACGGAGCTACCGTGCAAAGCGGCTCCGGGGTTGGGCCTTACGAGCTGAGTTGGTCAACAGACGGCCCGCATACCGTTTCGCTCGATCTGACAGAAAACGGATGCGCAGCGGCGCAAGCCACACAACAAGTCAACGTCAGTACCCCGCTCTCTACGCCGGTTATGACTTGTACTACCGGCCTGACTTCCGTATCGTTCTCCTGGCCGCAGGTCGATCAGGCCGACACCTATATGGTGGATGTCCTCAACGGCCCTTCGGGCGCCGCTACAAGCGATACCAGTTACGTATTCAACGGCTTAACGCCGGGTACGCAGGTGGAAATTGCCGTGACGGCTCTCGGCAACGGCGTTTGCCCGGCTACCGTAGCCCAGTTAGCCTGCACTGCCGGACTTTGCCCCCCCATCACCATCGATATTACGCCGCCGGCATTGGTATGTATCGACAATACGCCCGAAACCATAGACTTGTCGGCTACGCTCACAGGCAGCGGAGGCGGCGGCACATTCACCTGGTCGGGCAGCGGCATCACCGATGCCTCCCAGGGTTTGTGGACGCCCAATACAGGCATGGCAGGTATGCAAAACTGGGTGTATGTTACTTATGAAGAAGCCATATGTATATATACCGATAGCCTGGCCATCGACGTATTTCTCACGCCCGTTGCCGACTTCTCGCTGCCTGCATCCGTCTGCAGCGACTCCGTGGCTACTGTCGCATTTACCGGTACCGCAGGCGCAGGCGCCTTGTACGCCTGGAATTTTGACGGTGGCACAGCTACGCCGGGCACTGGGGCAGGCCCCCACCAGGTCAACTGGCCCAACGCCGGCAATTACGATATCAGCCTGGTGGTAAGCGAAGACGGCTGTGTATCGCCGCAAGCCCTGCACAGCATCGTCGTAGACGCCCCCCTCGACGCGCCTCAGCTTAATTGCGCGAGTACGCTCAACAGCATTACCCTGAGCTGGCCCAACATAGACCTGGCGGCGGGATACGATTTGGTAGCGCCCGCGGGGTATACGCCCAACTGGACAAGCCCTACCAGCGTCGTTTTTGACAACATCATGCCCTCCACTACGCTTACTTTTTCTGTCACCGCACTCGACAGCACATCGTGTAGCGATGTGACTTCCACTTTGTCGTGCACAACGCTGCCTTGTCCCAGCCTTTCCCTGGCCTGGAGCGCGCCGGCAGCCGTCTGCGAAGGCACGCCTGCCACCCTCAACTGGTCGGGTACCGGCGGAAATACCTCCTTTGAAGTTATTTTGAGTGTAAATGGCACGGCAGATACCCTGACGGGGATATCACAGGGTAGCGTAAGCACTTTCCTAATTGATCAAACCTCAACTTTTGCGGTGATTGGCGCCTCTACGGCTTCGGCGCCCGGTTGTGCGGTTACCCTGCCTCCCTCGCTGACCGTGACGCTCAACCGGCCTCTATCGGCAGGTCTCGCATTGGCCTCCCCTGCGCTTTGCAGCGGCGCCGATTCGCTGTTTGTGCTGGCCGATTTACTGATGGGCGAAGATATGGGCGGTGTTTGGCAGGATATATCCCAGCCGGCCTCCACCGGCAATGCATTTGATGCCGCCGACGGTACCTTTTATGCGGCTCAACAGGCTGCCGGAATATACCGGTTCCGCTATTTCCTGGATGCGGCAGCGCCCTGCGCCGATAGTTCGAGTATCGTGCAAATCCTGATAAACCCCAACCCGGTGGCCGATGCAGGCCCTGACCAGACACTCAGCTGCCAGGTAAACGAAGTGACACTGGGAGGCACGGGCACCAGCCAGGGCAACAACCTGACTTACCTGTGGACTTCTGCCGGCGGGGCGATGACAACTACACCCAATTTATCACAAACCACTGCCGGCCAGGCAGATAGCTACACCCTAACGGTCATAAATACGGCCACAGGCTGCAGCGATATTGATGCAGTTGTGGTACAATCGGGGGTAAACTTCCTGACGCCCTACATCACCACTACTCCTCTTTCTTGTTTTGCATCAAATGATGGGGTTATTGTGGTAGACTCCGTGGTTGGCGGACTGGCGCCCTACCAATATTCGTTTAACAACCAGCCGTTTACTTCGCAGTCGTTTTTCTCCTCTCTGACACCTGGTGTGTATAATTTGCTAATTAGAGATGCCACCGGTTGCGAATCGGAATTGCTGCTCAACGTCAGCCAGCCCAATGCCTTGCAGGTAGAGCTGATCACCAATCTGGAAGGCAACGAAACCATCATACAACTTGGCGACAGCATTTGGCTGCAGGCGCTTATCAACATTCCCGCCGAGCAACTCGACACGGTTATCTGGCGCCCGGAGCAGGCTGATTGCGAGAATTGCCTCAGCGTGCGCGTATCACCCACGGTGGCTACCACCTACGGCATAACCATAGTGGATGAAAACGGCTGCCAAACAGAGGATATACTAACCCTCTATGTGCGAAAGCAACGCGATATTTACATTCCCAATGGATTTTCGCCCAATAACGACGGACTAAACGATGTGTTTATGGTATTCGGCGGGCAGGAAGTACAAAAAATTAACTCCTTTCTGGTTTTCTCCCGTTGGGGCGAATCGCTATACCAGGCGTACAACTTCCAGGCCAACGATCCGGCTTATGGGTGGGACGGCAATTTCAGAAGCCGGCCGCTCAATGCCGGCGTATACGTGTATTATGCCGAGGTAACCTTTATTGACGGTGTGACGCAAATATTTAAAGGCGACGTTACGCTGATGCGGTAAATTTAGTTTGTGAAATAATTGTTAGCACAAAAAGAAGTTGGCTCGATGTGTAAATCAGGCCAACTTCTTTTTTATAAAAAAAAATAGTGTTAATTTTAGTGCTCCATATACTGACACACGCACCCCGTGCATACATCCAATCCAAAAGTTGAACACATCTTTGATGTGATCATTTTTTTGCGTGTGATTCAAGTAATTCAAAAACGCCTGAATACCCATACGGGGCTGATGATAGATTCGCCATCCATTACGAGACAGCAAAACGATCACTCGATGAAGCTACAACTACACTTTTTCATTATTTTACTATTCAGCATTTTCCATCATTCGCTGTGGGCCAATCAAAACGCGCCGAGGGTGGAAATCATCATGGTGGAGGGCCCCCAACACCGGTACCCCCTGCAACACTGGTCGGGGGATGTGCAGCGCTATGATTTGTGCAACCTTGAGGTGGGCAGAACCTATCGCCTGATAATCTCCGAATATTTGGACACGGGTTGCGGCTGGAATATTGTTTCCAAAAATGGATCGGGCAAACAAAAATCAAGCGCCGACGAATTGCTGTTCGTGGCCGATGCCTCATGCATGTCGCTTTGGCTGCAACGCCAATGTCCTTCCAGCGGCAACGAAGGCGCCGTGCTGAGTTTGCAATGCGAAGATTGCTCCCTGCCCAACATGGAAGCCGACGAAAAAATGATGGGCATCATGGCGACAGCCAACGGCAATGCCCTGTACCTGATCCAACAGGTATTTATCGGGGGCGGTTGTTTCGACGTCTCCGGTGCAGTAGCGGCCGGGGCTCCGGGCCAGATCGGCACATTCAATAATGGCGCTTCTTCTATCGGTATCGGACAAGGCATTATTTTGTCTACCGGCAACGTAGTGGATTGCGCAGGGCCCAACAACTCGCCCAGCCGTTCTACCGGTTATGGCGGCGGCAGCAGCGATCCCGACCTGAATCAGATTGCCGGCGGCTCGCTGTACGACCTTGCCAAACTCGAGTTTTATTTCCGGCCTACCGTGAATTCCATTACGTTTGCCTATGCTTTCGCTTCAGAGGAATATTGCGAATACGCCAATACGCAGTTTAACGACGTTTTTGGCTTCTTTATCAGCGGCCCCGGTATCAACGGCCCTTTCTCCGGCGGCGCCATCAATATTGCGGTTTTAGCCGACGGCTCGCCCGTGTCTATTAATAATATCAATCATACCATTAACCAGCCTTACTATCACGACAACAACCCGCCGGGGCAAAGCGCCGGTTGTAATACGGGAGAGGCATTCTCAGTACCTAACACCCAATTTGACGGTTTCACAGTGCCGCTATTGGCTACCGCTACGGTAATTCCTTGCCAGCAATATAAAATCAAACTCGTCATTGCCGACCGGGGAGACGCTATTTACGACTCTGCCGTTTTCCTGAAAGAGAACAGTTTTGTCGCAGGTTCTACGCTGTCGGCTTCAGCCAGCGTAACGGGCCTGGGCCCCAGCGCAATTGCCGCCTACGAAGGCTGCGGCAACGGCTCGTTTACGTTTTTCCGCCAGGGCGACCTTGGGCAGCCCTATCCGGTTACGTTTACGGTTTCCGGCAGCAGTACCGCTACTTCCGGCACAGACTATGCGCCTTTCCCAACAACGGTTATTATTCCGGCAGGTCAAAACAGCATAACTATCCCGGTACAGGTTTTTGACGACCTGATCAACGAAGGCGTCGAATTTATAATGATTGAATTACAGAACCCCTGTTCCTGCACCTCAAGTATGGTGCAATTACAAATCCACGACCCGCCCCCTTTGTCGATAAGCGTGCCCGACGTGTACGTATGCTCAACCATACCCACCACGATCACGCCTACCGTGAGCGGCGGCTTGCCCGGGTTTAATTACCAGTGGAGTACGGGAGGTACTTCACCGACGATGACCCTCACGCCCCCCCCCGGCGCTTCATTCTATTCGGTACAGGTGAGCGACAACTGCGGGCAGTCGGCAACAGCCAATTTCGGCCTTTTCGCCTCTTCTCCAACCGCCACGTTGAGCGGAAGCGGCACAATATGCCAGGGCAATTTTAATGCCTTGCTCGATGTCGAATTTACCGGCTTCGGCCCCTTCGATATTACGTATAGTGTGGGAGGCTCTCAACAAACTATTAACGGGATTTATGCCAATCCCTTCGAACTTCCCGTAAATTTGCCCGGCACCGTCCAACTAATCTCAGTATCTGCCAATGGATGCCCCGGTCAAGCAAGCGGTACAGGTACGGTGGGAATTTCGGAGGTATTACTGGATTCAGAGGTTACGCCTATTTCCTGCAACGGCGCCGCCAACGGCGCTATCGATATTACGCCAAGCGGAGGCGATGCTCCCTATACGTACAACTGGAACGGCTCGCTACCCGATGTGGAGGATGTCATTAACCTCGGCCCGGGTACCTATCGCGTTACCGTTACAGATGACGTGGGTTGCGAGGTGAACGGCATTTATACACTCACCCAACCCCCTGTGCTCAACGCTACAGTGGGCAATATCCAGGCCGTCGATTGTAATAATGCCGGCAATGGCGTGGTCAATATAAACGTTAGCGGAGGTACGCCGGGTTATACGTATTTATGGAGCGACAACAGCACCACCGCTCCTTTGGTGGCGCCAAGCGGCTTGTATCTGCTCACGGTGACCGATGCCAATGGATGTACTAAGCAACTCAGCGCTACGATACCCAATAATGTGGCTTATCCGACAGCGGTAGCGTCCGTTGATGATGTGCTCGATTGTAATACTTTTTCTACCACGCTCAATAGTACGGGTTCCAGCACCGGCGCGCCACATGCCTACCAATGGGTGGCCCCACCAGGCGTCAGCATTACCGGACCTACACAGCCGCAAATCACGGTGAATACCGCGGGCAACTATTCGCTGGTGATCACCAATACCAGCAACGGATGTAAGGATACCGCCACGGTGAGCGTAGTACAAGACGTGATCCCGCCACCCATAGCTATCGCCAATCCCGATACGATTACCTGCACCGTGCAAAACGTGGCAGTCGATGGTAGCGCCAGCGCAAGCGGACCAACATATACATATGCATGGACTACTCAAGGCGGAAATATCCTTAGTGGCAGTGACGCACCGGTAGCACAAGCCGGTTCAGGCGGCAATTATACCCTGGTGGTGACCAATACGGCGAACGGCTGTACCAGTACGCTATCAGTTGCGGTTCCACAGAATGTGAACCCTCCGACGGTACTGGTGAGCCCTCCAAGTGATGTGACTTGCGATGATTCGGAAATTCAACTCAACGCCGGCGCCTCCAGCACCGGCCCGCAATACCAATATACCTGGTCAACCAGCGACGGGCATATCGTGAGCGGCAACGGCGCCCAGGTGATTACCGTGGATGAGGGGGGTACGTATGCCCTGCAAATACTCAATACGCAAAATGGCTGTCAGGCCGCAAATAGTGTTTTGGTATTGCAAAATCAAACCTACCCCGTAGCCGATGCAGGCCTGCCCATTGAACTCAACTGCCAGACTTCGAGTGCAACGCTCAATGGCGCCAATTCCAGTACCGGTGGAAATTTTACATACCAATGGACCACTTCCGGCAACGGTATTAGCAGCGGCGAATCATCACTCAACCCGATTGTCAATGAACAGGGTTGGTATTACCTCATGGTTGAAAATGTGGTCAATGGATGCGTAAGTATCGACAGCGTACAGGTATTGGCCAACAGCAACGCCCCCAACGTAGCCGCTTCGGTAGCTGATATCCTGACATGCGAAACAACCGCTATCAACATCGATGCGACAAGTTCTGATTCAGGGCCGGATTTCAATATTTCCTGGTCAAGCGTGGAGGGCAATCCTATCCAAAACGGTAATAGCCTGCAACCCACTGTCACCGCTCCCGGCACGTATATACTAACTATTACCAACCAAATCAATAGCTGTATTTCTACGGTTACCGCCGTTGTCGATCAGGATATCGCCGCGCCGGTAGCAGAGGCAGGGCCGGCTACTACGCTGAACTGCTATTCGCCGGAATATACTATTGATGCCTCCGCTTCGGATAGCGGGCCAAATTTTGAGATCAGCTGGCAAACTGCCGACGGCGCTATTGACAGCGGTATCGGTACGCTTACGCCCGTGGTAAGTACGCCCGGCACTTATGTGTTGACCATAAAAAATACGGTCAACGGCTGTAGTACCAACGATAACGTGACTATCCTCGCCGACCAGGCAGCGCCCAATGCGGCGGCCGGTCCCGATGCGGCAATTAATTGCGCAACAAGCAGTATTGCCTTGCAAGGCCAGGTGATTACTCCGGCTGTTTTTGACTTTTATTGGGAAGAAATCGGCAACCCCGCTTTTGTATCACCCAATACGCTTACTCCGGTAATTACTCAGGGTGGTCAATACGCTTTGGTGGTAACCAACCCCCAAAACGGCTGCCTGCTTCGCGATACGGTTGTTATTGCTGAAAATTTTGCCACGCCCACGGCTGTTGCCGGTCAACCCGGTACGCTTACCTGCGAGCTGACCTCGTTTACGATTAATGCCCAGGCTTCCTCGCAAGGAGCGGAATACAACTACCAATGGACTACCCTCGATGGTCACATCGTGTCGGGCCCCAACAGCCTGTCGCCACAAGTGGATCAACCCGGTACGTACCAACTGGTTATCACTAATACGACCAGCCAATGCAGGGATACCGCAAGCCTCGCGATCGACCAGGATATTGCCTATCCCGTAGCGGAGGCCGGATCGCCTTTTGAACTGAGCTGTACTGATCCGAGCTATACCCTTACAGGAACGGGGTCGAGCCAGGGCGCTCAATACCACTATTTGTGGATAGGCCCGGGCGTCAACCAGGATTTCGGCAATAACCCGCCTGTCCTTACCGTCAGCCAACCTGGAACCTATACGCTACAGGTAACCAATATGTTGAATGGCTGCGAAAGCGACGACGCGGTGGATATCAGTTCAAACCAGGTTTTCCCTGATGCATTGGCAGGCCCCGACGGGCTCCTGAATTGCGCAGTGAACACCGTGACGCTTTCTACCACAGGCTCCAGTATAGGCGCGGGCTATACGCTAACCTGGAAGACCTTGCAAGGCGCCCTCCAGCTGCCTGCCGGAAGCTTGGCGCCTACTATTGGCCAGGCCGGCGTCTTTGAATTGATGATCACCAATACGCTCAACGGTTGCATCGCCCTCGATACGGTTGCCGTGGCCACCGACTATACTTATCCGGTAGCCGACGCAGGATTGCCCCAAACGCTCACCTGCACCAATACGGTCGCTACACTCAGCGGGGCCGGTTCTTCTCAAGGCGATATTTATACCTACAGCTGGACAACCACTGACGGGCATATCATCAGTGGCAATAATTCGCTTTCGCCCGATATCGATGAGCCTGGTTTATACCAGCTGGAAGTCTTCCACTCCGTCAGTTTCTGCCGCGATACAGCCTGGGTGAGCATCGGTCAGGATATCCTGCCGCCGGTAGCCGCCATTGCCACGCCCCCGGTAGTCACCTGCAAGGATCCTACGCGTATGCTGCAAGCTACAGCTAATGGCAACCATCCATTAACTTATCTATGGACAACCGGCGATGGCAATATTTTGTCGGGAAATATGTCATTGACGCCTATGATCAACGCTGCAGGCATATACCAACTACTCGTTACGAATACCGGCAACGGCTGTACGACCATCGCTACCGCTACCGTAACGATAGACACCCTGCATCCTGTAGCAGAAGCGGGCCCCACTGCCGTCTTGAACTGTTATCAGCCCGATATGTCGCTCAACGGCTCGGGGAGTAGTACGGGTATTGATTATGCCTACTTGTGGTCAACCCCCAACGGAGCTATTGCCGGCGGGATTAACACGCTTACTCCGATGATCTCTCTGCCGGGCACTTATCAGTTGTTGGTCACCAATACGGTTAACGGTTGCCAATCGGAGGACGAAGTGCTGATCACTCAAAACGTGGCGCCGCCACAAATTGCGCTGGCCAACCCGGGGCCGCTAACCTGCGCAACTACTACGGTCAATATCGTAGCCGGCACGGATGAAACGACAACGCCATACACCTACGTCTGGCACGACGCATCCGGCAATACGATCTCGGCGCCCAATGTGTTGTCGCTGCAGGTATCGCAGCCCGGCGCTTATTATCTTGTTGCTACCAATACGGCAAACGGTTGCGAGAGCGATGACCAGGTTATTATTACACAGGATATTACGCCTCCCGCCGCCGATGCGGGCCAGGAAGGTATTCTCACCTGCGTAACGCCCCAACTTTCCCTCAGCGGTGCAGGTTCTTCGGTGGGCAGTTTGTATGCCTATAACTGGACGGGCAGCCAGCCTATCGTACAGGGTAGCACTACGCTCAATCCGGTGATTAACCAACCGGGAACATACACCCTTCAGGTCACCAACCTCCAAAACGGCTGTACAGCACAGGACTTCACCACCGTCATCGAGCAAGTGCCCAGCGAAGCAGAAATCCAGGCCCAAAACCCATTCTGTTTCGGCGATTTTGCGGTGTTGCGCATCCTCGAGGTAGAAGGTGGCTATGGGCCTTACCTCTACTCTATCGACGGCGGCAATACGTTCACTACCAGTAGTTTCTATCCCAGGGTAGAACCGGGTAATTATACCGTGGTGGTTCAAGATGCCAACGGCTGCGAATACGGAGAGTTCATCTCTATACCCGAACCCGTAGAGGTACAGGTAGAAGTGGAGGCGCAGGTGAGGATCAGGCTGGGCGACTCCTACCAGATCAATGCCCTGGTGAATATTCCGGTAGAAGAGATAGGGTCGATTCAATGGTCGCCGGCAGAAGGACTGAGCTGCACGGATTGCCTCACTCCGCTGGCCACGCCCACGCAGACGACTACCTATACGCTGCGCATCACGAATATCAACGGTTGCCCCGATGTGGATCGCATTATGGTGGTGGTAGACCGCGAGCCGGCCATTTACGTGCCCAACGCCTTCTCGCCTTACAACAACGACGGTTTCAACGACCGCTTCGTGGTCTATGCCAAACCCAATGCCGTGAAGAAAGTCAATTCACTGATGATCTTCAACCGCTGGGGCGAATTGATGTACGAAGTATACGACTTCCCGCCAAACGACCCCCAATACGGATGGGACGGCCTGCACCGCGGCCAAATGATGAACCCCGCCGTGTTTGTCTACTGGACGGAAGTGGAATTGATCGACGGCACAACTGTCTTGCTGAAAGGCGATGTGACGTTGATGGACTGAATTAATTTGCTGATGTGCTGATGTGCTGATTTGCTAATTTGCTAATTTGCTGATAATCAATTATATTTGACAATCAAATAATAATACATCAGCACATCAGCACATCAGCACATCAGCACATCAGCACATCAGCACATCAGCACATCAGCACATCAGCACATCAGCACATCAGCACATCAGCACATCAGCACATCAATAATACGGTTTCAACATCAAATAACACACCGGACCGGTGACGGCTACGTACAGCCAAAGCCAATACACCCACCTGGCCATGCGTTTGTGGCGGTCAAACTGGTTGGTGTATGCGCGGGTAAACGTGAGTAATACGAGAGGAAGCGACACGCCAGCCAGGACAATATGGCTCAACAAAATGGCCATATAAATGGATCGGCTGCTACCGGCCGCCAAACGCTCGGTATCGCTGAGTACGCCGTTGTGGTCTAAATCGCCGTAGATCGTTTCCGGCGTAGTGAAATGATACGTGACATACGACAGTAGAAAGAGCACCGACAGACCCATTGCTACATATATGGCTTTCCTATGTAGGTCTTGTTTTTTGTTTTTAATAAAATAAAAAGCTGCCAGTAGTGCCACAGCAGCACCGGTATTCAACAGCGCATGAATGCCCGGCAGAAAGCTAAAATCCCAGCCTTCAGGCAGGGGGATTTTTACCCGGCGCATCATTCCTACCAGCAACAACACGACAACCGTAATAATCCAGGTTAGCGTGTGCATTTTTTTTGAAAGCGTCAAGTTCGGTTGGCTCATTTTTCGCGTTCTCTTTTGTACAACAAATCTCTTTCCTTAATTCTCGGCGCCAATAAAGCGATGTGCTCTACCAGGCGTTTGACTTCGGCCTGTTTATCTGCTTCGTAAAAGCGCCGAAGCTTAAGATTGGTATCGGTAAGTGCTATCCACCATTGGCCGGGGTTTTCAGCCGGCAAGTGGTAAGCCGCTTTGGCCTGCTGTATTTGCTGTGCATCTGTTACAAAAAAATAGCACTGTGTTTCATCCAGCAATTGATATTTGTCGACAAAGGCTGTCATAGATGAAGAGTCGCCTTCCGCATAGGTAACGAATATCACGTCTTTTCTTTCGTCAAACTGCTCGTGCAATTTGGATAAATCAGCGCCGTATTGGTCAAGCGCGGCCTCCTCTGATAAAGAGACGAAACCGGTGATGGCCAGCCTGTTTTTCAGGCTGTCGGCAGGCAGCGCCGCGCCGGCAGCAGGAAGAATAGCTTGCGGCATAGGCATTACCCCCAGGTCTTTCAGTTCGGCCATGGCCTTGCGGTGATAATCCAATCCCGACTTGAGGTAATACCACGATCCGGCCGGCAGGGCTGCCAGCAACAAAAAAAGCGCCAGCAGCTGGACAATGGTACGCTTATTTGGTGCGCTCATATTGGAGTTGTATTTATCGAGAAATGAACACGAAAGATGAGGAAAGGTTAGCAAATTAGTATCAGCGGAAAGTCATAAATTCCATTTTCCGTAGGGTGAACGTTTACCGTTCACCTACAAGAACGTTTACCGTTCACCTACAAGAACGTTTACCGTTCACCTACAAGAACGTTTACCGTTCACCTACAAGAACGTT
>JABWBR010000033.1 GCA_013360405.1 Saprospiraceae bacterium | reverse complement strand
TGTGCGTAGCACCGATCTTCGTCCAGCAAATTATCAATAGCGTAATCCATACCTTTTTTGCCACAAAACTACGCATTCAGCCTAACAGGAATATGAGCCGTATTTTTTTTCTTTTCTTATCTGGTCCGGAACAAAATCATAGAAAACACCAGCCTTCAACATTACCCCTGCTAAAAAAGAAGTTGTCGTGTCTGTTTTCCAAATACTGTTTGAAGCAGTAAAATTTACATTCACTCCATTGATTAACCTGGTCCAGCCACGCCTGTGGGCAAAATACCCGAAAAAGTCAACACTTGCAGCTTGCTTTGAGTTGACAGGAATTAATAAATAAGTTCCAAAATCCCTGCGGTTTGATAAAGTAGCATTATCGATCTTTCCAAATATAGTGTCTGCTGTTGAGGCAACATTAATCTTCAATGAAAATTCTATATCTTGAAAAGGGTTTTTACCCATTTTATTTTTTTTGTTTTTATTGTTACCGCTAGGTAGATTTGGAGGTATAGTATTAGATGAAGGTAAGTTACTAAGAGTATCGTCAATAAGTGACATATCATCAGGAATGTTCATTAATATTGATTCCTCAGGAATAGCATCCTGGTCAATGCCATCTGATTTATCATCAGCCCATTCTCTGTAAAATACGACACCAAGTCCAGTATTGGCCGAAAATCCACCACCCTCAGCAAAAGACTTTTGGATATTTCCATCCCCAACAAAGTCAATTTCTGACTTGCCTCCTTTTTGAGAATCATATGATGACTGTTTGGGAAATAAAGTACTCCTTTTATTTTCTATTTTTCTATTTTTTTTATTACTAACCAATAGGCTTTTGTTGTATGAGGAATTTATTTCTGTAGTATAATACCTATTTAATTGCTGGACGGAAGCAAGTGACTGTGCTTTCAGATTTAGGCAACCTAGATGTACCAAAGCAAAAGTGAAAAACACTTGGGAGTTAAATCGTTTTTTCATTGCATTTATTGTTAATGTGTTTATTATTGCTTAGGCCAGTCCTGTATATATATCATAGTCAAATACATGCGTTGAAAAACTATGGAGCAATGTCTGAATCGTTAATAAAATATGGACTTTAGACTGTTCCCGTGCAGCGGTTACACTTCTTTTATTTTACTTACCATCGGCTTGTCCTTCAAAAGCTGGTATTCTTGCAAAATGATCCTTTAACAACATCCCAATCTTTTCTGACAATACGCTATACCTAAACTTATGACTTCTGCAGCAGAAATTAAAACCTTCCGGCCTTTCAAGCCGGATATGCACAATACATAAATCGGCGACCTAATCGAACCGCTGTCCGATAGCGGTATATTATCAGGTCAATATACAAAAGATGTTTCTGATTGTCAATAGCTGCGAGAAAATTTGCGCACACGCTTGCCCAGCAAGACCGCGTGATCCAGATTATGAAGAAGATGGTGGATGCGACGAATTCGGCGAAGTATCGGGCAATAAAGTGGTTTGCTGATGCGAACGAAGTAAGTCCCGTACCGGCTGGAAGGAGGTCGAGATGCTGATCCAGAGCTTCGTCCGAGACAAGTTGTACTGAAGAAGATATACGTATATACACTTCGTGATTACTGATTACACCTTACCCGACAGTCGTCTTGTAAAGTAATTTTTACTTAGGTTTATATTAAGTGGGATGATCAACCCTAACCCAGTCGCCTTCAAATTCTTCGTCATACACAATGTCATCATCATTATAGTAGATCGCAGCTTCGGGTACTACTATCCCTCCTTTGGACAGTTTCATAACATCCAATGCCTCTACTTTTATCCGATCAAAGTCAATCGAATAGTAGCGCAGTGATTCTCCTGCTTCCAGTTTTTGCAGGGCTTCCGAAACAGATATTTTATGATGCGTCATCTTCCTTGCTTTGGAAATTAGTCGTTCAATCAAACATCCAACATCCAACATTGTCGTAGGACATTGAATATACCTGAAAAAAAAAGTCAGAAAGATTACCGGAAGTTCATTGATATTTAGGGTCAAAAATTACGAATATGGAAGCACATTCCCCGGCTAAACGTCAAGAAGCCTATCGGATGTGGGAATCTGGAGAAAAAAAGAGCGTGATAGCTAGAACGCTACAGATTGATTACGACACCCTACTAGGGTGGATAAAACGCTATAAAGCCGAGGGCGTTTCAGGTATGGAATTATGTTATCATCGGTGTAGACGTACCCGAGTTATAGACGATAAGGTAAAAGCAAAGGCCATTGCGCTTCGACAGGCGCATGCTAGCTGGGGCTGTCCATATATTCGCTTGCAGTTGGTACAGGAATTTGGGGCATCATCAGTTGCGAGTGTTCGGCATATCCATCGGTGGCTAAAAGCAGCGGGACTGATGGAGTCCAAGACACGCTTGCCGGCAGTAGCCGTTCCTTGGGCCAAAGTTCCGTTAGCACGTGTTCAGGTGGATGCCAAGGAACAACTTAAGACGGCAGACGGCCTCCCCTGTTGTTACCTGAATTTTACAGATGAACATAGCGGCGCGGTGTTAGACGCCTTTGTTTTTCCCCTACGACCGCATCAGCCAAGTACCCATAGATCAGATATATGATGCGGTGCGCTACCTCATGTTTCGTTGGGGATTCATCGGTGCTTTTCGGGCAGATAACGGCGCTCCGTTTGGAGACCCAAGCAGGCGAGCGTTGTCTGTGCTGAATTTATGCCTCAGGGGGTATGGTATCCATGTCAAGGTTAATCCCCCACGCCGACCACAAAAAAATGCCAAGGTAGAGCGCAATCAAGGAACCACAAGCCGTTGGGCAGATGTGAGTGCTTGTGGCAACTATCTAGATTTTCAAGACAAAATCAATCAAGCAGTCTGGCATCAAAGAGAACTATTCCCTTCTCGTGTATGTATGGGCCAGACGAGGGCTCAATACTTTCCCCAACTTTTTAATAATCCCAAACGATTTCACTCCGATGCTTTTTATCCCCATTTTATATATGAGCATCTGGCAAAAGGAGCCTGGCAGCGCAAGGTAAGTAAGGATGGTACCACACGTCTATTCAGTGCAAACTATCAGATTGGACGTAAACATTGTCTTAAACACGTAACCGCTACCTTTGATCCTCATGAGAAATCATGGGTTTTCAAAGACCGCTATGGTACCATATTAAAAACATGCCTCGCCCTTAACCTGAGCCCACAGCATATTCGTAATTTATCCCTATTTCAATGAACTTCCGGTAATCTTTCTGTCCTTTAATCAGGTATATTCAATGTCTTACGACAACATTAAACATCCAACATCAATAATCACCATCCCACCAAGGCCTTCACCGCCCCCCCCGGCTGTATCAACTTCCCCGTCTCCTTCGTATTCCGGGTATTCTTGCCGGTGTCGCGCAGGATGCGGTAGGCTTCCTTGGTAGTCAGAGAGGGCTTGAGGCTTTTCATGAGGCCGACCAGGCCGGCTATGTAGGGCGTGGCCATGGATGTGCCGTTGTAGGCTTCGTATTTGCTGCCGGGGATGGTGGAATAGATGTTTACGCCGGGGGCTGCCAGTCCCATGTCGATGTTGTTGACGTAGTTGGAGAAGACGGCGCGGTTGAGTTCGGAGTCGATGGCGCTGACGCAGATGACGCCGGGGGTGTTGGCCGGTGAAAATTCGTTGGCGTTGCGGTTGGCGTTGCCGGCAGCGGCGACTACGATGACGCCTTTGTCGTTGGCGTATTTCAGGGCTTTTTCGTAGGCTTTTTGGCGACTCTGGTTGCTGCGGCCTCCCAGCGACAGGGAGATGACGTCTACCCTATTGTCGGCGGCTTCGATGATGCCGGCGATGATGGTCTGCTGGGTGCCCATGCCGGAGGCGTTGAGGACTTTGATGCTGGAGATGCTCACGAAGTTGTTGTCGCGCGAGAAGGAGGCCACCCCTACCCCATTGTTGGAGACGGCGCCGGCGATGCCCGCACAGTGGGTGCCGTGGCCTTTGGGGTCGTTGTCGTAGGTGGATTTGACGGAGGTGTAGTTGCCCTTCAGATCTTCGTGTTGGGCGTCCACGCCCGTATCGAGGATGGCGATGCGGGCTTTTTTGGCGGGTTTGGCTTTGGCTAACTCGGTGTAGAGCTGGTCTACCGACATGGCGTCGAAACCCCAAAGGTGGGTCACGCCGGGGTCGTTGATGCCGAAGCGTTTGTTGATCTCCGGCAATTGTTTGGCAGGTAGCGGCGCTACGTTGATCTGCTCGTTTTCTTCGAGCCATTCTACACCTTTAAGCCGGTTGATGGCTTTTTTGATTTTGCCGATTTTGCCTTCCTGGTCTTTCGGCACGTTGATGACGTAGTAGTCGTCGAGGTCGGTGGCGGCGGCATCGAGGGGTTGGAAGGCGCGGCGGTAGGTGACGCCGTATTTTTCGGCTATTGCGTCAAGCAGACTTGCATCGGCGCCTTCGCGCAATTCGACGAGTAATTCGCCCTGGCTATCGAGGGCGACGTCGCTCACTGCGCTGTCGTGCTGCGTCCAACCCTGGCGGGCCTGGTACCAGGCAAGCGAGGCGATGACAACGGTAATAGCCACAAAAAACCACTGCCGGAAGCGCACCAGCCATTGGAAACAGAGTCCGGCCGCGCTCAGCAATACGATATCGCGCACCATGTGGGAGAGGCGGAACGAAAAGCTCTCGGCGCCTATGAGTCCGTCGAGGAAATACAGGGCGAAGGAAGCGAAGAACAGGTTGCGGAATACCGTGTCCCAGGGCTTCTTCTCGCGGTTGTAGAACCACAGGGAAAGCATGAGGGCGCTGGTGAGGTAGCTTAGGATAGTGATCATAATGGCTGGTTTTTACAAGTATTATAACGCAAATTAGGGGATTTAGGGTTTGGGGTGATCTATTATTCGTCTAAAATCGTTGTATTAGCGATTAAAGGAATTTTTTACCACGGAGTTTCACGGAGTTTACACGGAGTTTCACGGAGGGTATAATCTCACTCTGTGGAACTCCGTGTTTTCTATGGTGAAAAAAAACCGTGCCCATATGTAACCCACATTACAGATTGACATTAAAAGGAATCCTTATTTTTGCCCCGTTAAAGCAAAAAACATTATGGCAGAACAACTCAAATGTCTTATTATCGGCTCCGGCCCGGCCGGCTACACAGCCGCTATATACGCAGCCCGCGCTAATATGAACCCCGTATTGTACACGGGTGCTGATCCGGGCGGACAGCTCATCATCACTACGGATGTGGAAAACTATCCCGGTTATCCCAATGGCATTCTCGGCCCCGAGATGATGGAAGACTTCCGCAAACAGGCAGAGCGCTTCGGCACCGATATTCGCTACGGTTTGATCGAAAAAGTGGATTTTACCGGCCCTGTACACAAGGCCTGGACAGACTCAGGCCAAGAGCTGCACGCGCATACGGTGATCATCTCCACGGGCGCTAAAGCTAAATGGCTTGGACTGGAATCCGAGCAACGCCTCACCAACAAGGGCGTATCGGCCTGCGCGGTGTGCGATGGGTTCTTTTTCCGTGGGAAAGAAGTAGCAGTTGTCGGTGGCGGCGATACGGCAGCAGAAGAAGCCTCTTACCTGGCCAAATTGTGTCCCAAAGTACACCTGCTAGTGCGCCGCGACGAGCTCCGCGCTTCCAAGATTATGCAGGAAAGGGTGATGAAAACCCCCAATATTGAAGTGCACTGGAATACCGAAACAGTAGAAGTCCTGGGCGACGAGGCCGTGACCGGCCTTCGCGTAAAGCAAAATAAAACGGGAGAAGAAAGCATACTGCCTGTACAGGGCTTTTTCGTAGCCATCGGCCACAAACCCAATACGGATATTTTCAAAGGCTGGCTGGATATGGATGAAACGGGTTACCTGATCACCAAACCCGGCCGGACCCTTACCAACATAGAAGGCGTATTTGCCAGCGGCGACGCCCAGGATAACGTGTACCGCCAGGCGGTGACCGCTGCCGGTACAGGTTGCATGGCCGCCCTCGACGCCGAGCGCTACCTGGTAGAAAAAGGCATCGAATAAGGCATGGCCTATCGACGACTGCCTGCCGAGTGGGAACCGCAAAGCGCGGTGCAATTTACTTTTCCCCACGCCGATTCCGATTGGGCGGAGAGCCTGGAGGAGGTCATTCCCTGTTTTGTGGAATGCATCACCCAGGTGAGCCGCTTTGAAAAAGTGGTTGTCGTTTGTGCAGATGTCGACAAAACTAGGGCTTTAATACAAAATGCCAGGCAGGATAATCTCAGACTAGTGGCTCTTCCGAGCAACGACACCTGGGCGCGCGATCATGGCGCTATCACGGTTGAAGAAAACGGCCAGCCCGTTTTGCTCGATTTTATGTTTAATGGCTGGGGGCTGAAGTTTGCAGCGGATAAAGACAATCTGATCACCGCAGGGCTCTGGCAGCAAGGCGTCTTTGGCCATACCCCGAGGCGCGTTGCCGGACTGGTATTCGAAGGCGGCGGCATTGAAAGCGACGGGCAGGGCACTTTGCTCACCACCGCCGAATGCCTGTTGTCGCCCAACCGCAATCCGCATTTATCGCAAAAAGAAATAGAAGCGCAGCTGGCTGATCTGTTGGGAGCTGAGCGCGTAATGTGGCTGCATCACGGCTACCTCGCCGGCGATGATACCGATTCTCATATCGATACGCTGGCCCGGTTTTGTCGTGTGGATACGATCGCTTACGCGAAATGTACGGATGTTTCTGACGAGCACTATGGAGAATTAGCTAAAATGGAAGCAGAATTGCAGCAAATGCCTTACAAGCTGGTCCCTCTGCCCTGGCCTGATGCCTGTTATGCGGATGATGGCCATCGTTTGCCAGCTACGTATGCTAATTTTTTGATTATCAATGGAGCTGTGTTGGTTCCGACTTATGGTGTGGCGCAGGATGGGGAGGCGCTTCGCGTTTTGCAGGGCTGTTTTCCGGATCGGGAGGTTATTGGGATTAATTGCCGGGCGTTGATTGAGCAGCATGGGTCGTTGCATTGTATTTCGATGCAATTCCCGGAGGGGGTGGTTGATTAGGCACTTTTTATTTACCACGGAGTCTCACAGAGTTTACACGGAGTTACACAGAGCTAGATTTTGACTCCGTGTAACTCCGTGTAAACTCTGTGAGACTCTGTGGTTAAAAAATTCACACATGCAAAAGCTAAAAATCGGGATCGTACAACAAAGCTGCACCGAAAACCGGCGGGCCAATGTACAAAAAAGCATCGCCGGCATTCGGGCGTGCGCAGCGCAGGGCGCCCAGTTGGTTGTATTGCAGGAACTGCACACCGGCGTTTACTTTTGCCAGGCGGAAGATGCCGACCGCTTCGACATGGCGGAGTCCATTCCCGGGCCTTCTACTGAAGAATTTGGCAATATAGCCCGGGAGTTGGGCATCGTACTCGTGACCTCCCTATTTGAAAGAAGAGCCCCCGGCATCTACCACAATACGGCGGTGGTATTGGAAAAAGACGGCAGCATTGCCGGCAAATACCGCAAGATGCACATCCCCGACGACCCGGCATACTACGAAAAATTCTATTTCACGCCCGGCGACCTGGGCTTTACACCGATAGCTACTTCCGTAGGCAAACTCGGCATCCTCGTATGCTGGGATCAGTGGTACCCCGAGGCGGCCCGACTGATGTCCATGGCCGGCGCGGAGGTGTTGATATACCCTACCGCCATCGGCTGGGCCTCCAACGATGAAAAAGCCGAGCAAGACCGGCAGTTCGGGGCCTGGCAGACCATTCAGCGGGGCCACGCGGTGGCCAACGGCTTACCCGTGGTGTCAGTGAATCGCACCGGCTTTGAACCCGACTGGACAGGCGCTACCGGCGGCATAAATTTTTGGGGGCAAAGTTTTGTGGCGGGTCCGCAGGGAGAAATTCTCTTTGAGGCGCCGGCGCATGAAGAGGTGAATGCCGTCATTGAAATTGACCTGGCACGTACGGAACAGGTGCGGCGTATGTGGCCTTTTTTCCGCGACAGACGAGTCGATGAGTTCGGGGAGCTGATAAGGAGGTACAGGGATTGAGTGTGAGAGTGTGAGAGTGTGAGAGTGTGAGAGTGTGAGAGTGTGAGAGTGTGAGAGTGTGGGAGTGTGGGATACAATCTCTCCCTCTCACTCTCCCACACTCCCACCCTCTCAACTCTGCCCTTGCTCGTCCATCCACATTTTCACGCGGAAAAGAGCCATAATCGACAGGGCGTCGGTGATGCGGCCATCGAGGACCATGGCGAGGGCTTCTGAGAATTTCACCTTTTTTACCGTAATATCTTCCGTGTCTTCGGGCGCAGACTCTCCGAAACTGAGATCCTGGGCGAGGAACACCGTGCCGGCTTCGTCGGTCACGGAATTCGAGGTATGAAAATCGAGTAGTTTCGTCCATTTTTGGGCGCTGATGCCGGTTTCTTCCAGTAATTCCCTTTTGGCAGTTTCCAGCGGGGAGGTGCCCATGGGGCAGCCGCCTTCCGGGATTTCCCAGCTGTATTGGTCGAGGGTATAGCGATATTGGCCTACCAGCCAGGTATAGCCTTCCTCGTCGAGCGGTACGACGCCGATGGCCAGGTTGTGGAAATGCACCACGCCGTATATGCCGGGATTGCCGGCAGGGTTTATAATCTGGCGGTGTGTGACGTGTATCCAGGGATTGCGGTATACTTCTTGGTTGTCAATTGTTTGCCAGGGATTTTCCATTGGATCGATTTTTTCACCACAAAGGCTCTAAGGGCACTAAGTACCACAAAGGTCTTTTGCTGTTGGTGGCTTTACAAATACCCTTTTATTGCGTAAGCTAGACAGCCCACCCATTCCTTGATCAGCAATTCCCAGCGGTAAAAGCACAATTTTTCGGGAAACAGCCAAAATTCGGGGTCGAGGCGGTCGATTTCACTGATAAAATCGACCGGATAGGCGTCGGGCTTGATACCCACTTTATCAAAACAACCTTTTGCCCTTTGCATATTCCAGGCGGAAGTAATGAGCAGGCAGGAAGCGCCGGGGTATTCGGCGTCGAGTATTTTTTTAGAAAAAAGGGCGGTCTCCCAGGTATTGCGCGAATCGGGTTCAATGATAATATCGGCAGAAGGGGTTCCCAATTGCAATAGAAAGGCTTTGACTTCTTCCGCTTCGGAGTAGGCTTGATTATACAAGTTGCCCGAGCCGCCGCTGAGCATAATCTTTTTGATTTTTCCCCTGCGGTATAACTCCAGCGCATTGGCAAAGCGGTTGCCCCTTTCGCTCATATTGTGCAAGCCGTGGCTTTCGGAAAGGCTGGAATTGGAATAACCGCCGAGCAAAATGCCGATATCGTAGGGTCGGGTTATAGATTCTACCTGTATGCCATTGGGTTCCCACCATTTATAAACCTGGTTGCAAATAAAGTGATTGCTAAAAAAGAAAAACAAGCCGACTGCAGTGTATAGACTACGCCGTCGCCATTTTTCATTTTTAATAAAAACAGCCCCCAGCAAAGCAATAGCTATCCAGGTAATCGGTTTGATGAGAAAAACCAACACCTTTGACAGGATAAAGAACATGATAATACCTGTTTAGGTTGTAAGTTGTAGGTTCCAAAAGGGATAAACCCTCATAAACCTTCATAAACGATAGACATTATTGATTTACATGCCAAAAGGCCCGGGACCTTCGAGTAATTTTCCAAGAAAATAGCTCAGCATAAAGGGTTTAAACAACACAAAAGTCAGCAGTGTAAACACCACGCCATACACTGCTCCCCAAAAGTGCTCGTAGTGGCCGATATGGTCGGTGCCGCGTCTATCCATGTACGAAGAATAGAACAGATAAGCCACGCCAAAAATCAGCGCGGGTAGCGGGGGAAACAAAAACCACTGCCAGGGATCGAGAATGATATACAAAAAAACGAGCGCGGAAGTCGCCCCCGAGGCGCCCAGCGCAGCATAACCGTAATTATCCTGGTGGCGGATATAAGAAGGGAAAGAAGCTACCACGACAGCGCTCAAATAAAAAAACAGAAAAATCAGTCGCCCGTATAGCGGCCCGAACAGTGAGCCGAAGACGCTTTCCGCCACCTCGCCGAATTGGTACAACACAAACATATTGATCAGCAAATGCCCCCAATCGGCGTGAATAAACCCGCTGGTGAGGAAGCGATACCACTGCCCCGAGCGTTTCATCGTGGCGGGCGCAAAGAGCAACTTAGCCCTCATTTCGGGGTTGCTAAACGACTGCATAGAAATAAGCGCAGTCATAATTACGAGCACAAGGGTCATACTCATCGTTCTACGGGTTGGGTGCAAAAAATAGCCGCTCAGGCATTGTGATAAGGTTCATTGCGCAATATACTCATCGCGCGGTAAAGTTGTTCCAATAAAAACAAACGCACCATCTGATGCGAGAAAGTCATTTTAGACAGCGCCAGCTTAGCCTGGGCTTTGGCGTATACCTCATCGGAAAAGCCATAAGCGCCTCCTACCAATAAAACCAGGCGTTTTGCCGACATCATCAGCCATTGGTCGAGCTGTTGGGCCAATTGTTCTGAAGTAAATTGCTGTCCTTTTTCATCAAGCAGAATCAAAAAGTCGTCTTTTTTCAGCCGGCTTATTACCATTTCACCCTCCTTATCTTTTAGTTGGAGGGCTGACAAAACGCCTGCGTTTTTTATATCCGGCAATACCTGTATTTCAAAAGGCAGGTATTTTTTTACCCGCTTTTCGTACAATTCGATGCCTTCTTCGAGATAACGCGCGTTAGTTTTTCCTATGACCCACATTTCCAGCTTCATAGACTATTCGGGTTGAGATAACGAGTATAACTCCTCGATCAAAGTATGGCGCTCGGGATAAGCCTTCGTAAATTCCTCCACCAGCATATTGGCAATCTCCGTGCCTCCGATAGCAATCACGTGTTCGATCAATTGTCGGATATTCCGGGAGGTTTTTCGGCCCAGGTGATCTTTCAGGTAAAGGTGCAGCCATTCTTTGTACATCAATTTCACCTCAGCGGCGTATCCTGGCAGCAGCAGGTGGTCAAATTCCTGTAGCAACACAAGAGATCGGTTGCGGCGCAGTAAGTCGAGCAGGAGGTCGAGTTGTTGGGCGTCGGCATAGCAGTGAGCCAGGGCAGCCTGTTTGCGGGCGCTTTCGGGCCAATCGCAGATTTCCTGCAGAATCGACAACCTCACTTGCGGCCAGGTGCTTCCTGCTGCGCTTTTTGCCTGTTCCAGGTAGCGTTTATCGGCGCTATCCAGGAAAACCCGGGAAGCCCAGCGAATTATATCCGATGTATTGTTTTCTGCGACTGCCACTTCGAGCAGCACCTTTTCCATATCCAGGCGTTTGTGGGGGTCATCAAACCTTTTTAGCGCCTGCAGTGCAATTTGCTTTACGCGGCGATAGTTTTTTTCCTGGCGGCCTTTGGCCAGCGCGAAATACAGAATATCGGCGGCATCCAGCGAGTGGCTGTGCAAAAGCTGGTCGATATCGTCGAGTCGGCCGGCTTTATCGAGCAGATCGAGTTTAGCCAGGATTAGGTGCGATAAATCCCTTTTCTCCCAGTAATATCGGTCTAAAAGCTCGTCAAAATAAGCCAGCAAAATCGTAAATCGCGATTCGTTATTGGCCATTTGCAGCAAAAGGGAGAAAAAGTACTTATCGATAGTCGTATTTCTGTATACGAGTTTTTTGCTCTCTTCGAGGCAATACTCCCAGGCCCGGTCGGCAAGATCGGGCGGTAGTGGCAGGTCAAGCAAGCGTTTGAGGAGCTTAAAGAGATGCGTCAGGTGCGGTTGTATCAACTCGCCGTGCTCTGTTTTTCGCAGCACGGGCGTGACTTTTTCCACCATACGCTGGGCGAGTTCGAAAGCTTCAGCATACCATTGTTTGGCGAGCAGTTCGTCGAGCCGTTGATGGAGGTTGGCAAGTACCTTTTCAATTTTCTGTATACCCCTGCGGGTAAACGTGCGGTCGGGGCGCCTGGCGTCGGATATAGCGCTGTCCAGCAATTCGGCATATTTTTCGCCGTCGCTGCCGGCGTCCACTTCTGAAGCAAACCTGGCTTTTATGGCAATCGTGAAATGGCGGTTATGGCGGGCATAAGCCTTAAGAAAATCGAGTAACTCCTGTTGTTCTACCTGTTCCAGGATAGTAGCAATGGTCAATTTACCCGTTTTTTGCTTCGGCGGCGGGGCTTGCTGGAGGCTTTTGTCCGTCAGTTGCCTCCGCAGCCGAAGCAAAACGGCGCCCAGGTGCTCACAAACGCCTTTTTCGCGAAAAGCGGCACAATCGCAAGAAGCGGCAGTGACTTTGCGTGGCGTGATCTTCACCTCCACCTCGTACAAGCGGTCGGTCTCGACAGCAGCCACCCAGAGGTGTTTATCAATTTCCTCGAGGCGCAATATGCGGTTTTCATCGAGCAGCAGTTCGCTGCGCAGCAAATCCGTTTCGGGGAAAACGCGCTCTATGTCCGCCAGCAAAAAATTCATTCAAAAGACATTACTGAATAATAGGCTCGCCAATATAAACCTTAATCTCCGGTGATAGTTTGATACGGATTTTGACGATTAATGGTTCCTTCAGCGTGGCATAAATTTTTCGGTGTAGGGCATAAGTCGTTTTTATGGTAGTAAAAACAGACGTGATTGCCGTACTTGAGCGGTTTTCATCCAAAATTTTCTGCACGTAATTGGTCGTAAACTGTTCGTGTTTGCCTTTGAGTTCTACTTCCAGCGAAGGACTGATGGCTACACCCAGGGCAAGGCTGGTAATCTCAAGCCCGTACACTTCCAGCTTAGGAAAAACCTGGAGCCAGTCATCGATGAGCTGGTAGCTTTTTTCTTTGGCATTATCGCCCAAAGAGCCGGCCTGCTCGCGAAGCGTATCGGAGGCTTCCTGCACTGCGCGAAGAATTTTATCAAACATGGCTATTGCTTAAATTTGATTTCACCTTCGAGTTTGGCTTTCCCTTCCATCAATTCAAGCAAGGAATGTGTGACCGTAACCGTGCTTCCGTCCACTTCCGCATTAGAAAAAGAAGCTTTTTTGACTTTTCCAGGCAGGTGATAGATGGTTTTATAATTAGCTGATTCCAGGAACATTTTCATAAAAGCCATATTCTCGTCTTCTTCCAGTTTTTCAGCCGGCATAGGCAGGCGCTTCAATTTGCCTTTGGTGAGTTCGAAAACTGCTTCGCCACCGGGCGACATCATACCGCCGCTGCCCATAAAACCTCCCATGCCGCCGGTATCAATATTTTTGAGAGCTTTGGTCAGTTGAGCAATCTCAGACACATTGCTGAAAGGGAATTCCATTTGGATCAACATTTTCTCCTGAGACTCGCTCATGGTCATGTGCATCGTCAATTTCTCCAGCAGTTTGCGGTCTTTGGCGTCCAAATCAGCAAGTTTTGGATCGTCTTTGAAGTAGATCATAGTGTCTTTTTCCATATCGGTCTCAGCCCCTTCCTGTTGGAGTGATTCTGCCATCATGCCCTTCATAAAGGGATCTTTGAACATGGAACTCATGTCTAAGTTGATAGCGTATTTTCCTGAGCCGTTGCGTTCCAAATGCACCTCTTCTACAATATCGAAACAAGCGGTGAGTCCAAACATCAATATCCCTGAAACCAGGGCAAGCATAATTTTTTTCATATTTTTAAATTAGGTTAATTGCCCAAAAGTACATCATTACAACAGATACATACCGATAAGTTTCGACCAATTAACCTTATTTTTTTCCAAACTAACGAGTCGCTTAGACGTTTAATGGATTTACACGACTCAATTTCACGTATCGCAATGTCTATAAATCGACCTTCCACACTCGGGCAACTGAGGGCAAGCGGCTACCGCCCGCAATCTATCAAAGATGAAATGCGGGCCAATCTGATTCAAAAACTGCAACGCAAAGAAAAGATCTTCGACGGCATCATCGGCTTTGACGACACGGTTTTGCCCGACGTAGAGCGCGCGGTGTTGTCCAGGCACAACATATTACTGCTGGGGCTTCGCGGACAGGCAAAAACCCGGATAGCCCGCCTGTTGATTCACCTGCTCGACGAATACATCCCCGTCGTGGCCGGCAGCGAACTCAACGACGACCCCCTCCACCCTATTTCCCGCCACGCCAAAGACCTGATTGCCGAACACGGCGACGATACGCCCGTGGTATGGCTGCACCGCGACGAGCGCTATGTGGAAAAACTGGCCACCCCCGATGTGAGCGTTGCCGACCTGATCGGGGATGTAGACCCCATCAAGGCCGCCACGATGAAACTCCCCTACTCCGACGAGCGCGTCATCCACTTCGGACTTGTGCCCCGCGCGCATCGCAGCATCTTTGTAATCAACGAGTTGCCCGATTTACAGGCAAGAATCCAAGTGTCGCTATTCAACATTTTGCAGGAGGGCGATATTCAAATCAGGGGTTTCAAGCTCCGGCTTCCGCTGGATATACAGTTTTTGTTTACTGCCAACCCGGAAGATTATACCAACCGGGGTAGCATTATCACGCCACTTAAGGACAGAATCGAGAGCCAGATTCTCACCCACTATCCCAAAACAATAGAAATAGCCCGGCATATCACCAGCCAGGAAGCCAAACTGGCGCACGGCCAGCACCTTGTACAAGTACCGGATGTAGTGCAAATCTTATTGGAGCAGGTCGCGTTTGAGGCGCGCGAAAGCGAATACGTAGACGCCAAAAGCGGCGTATCCGCGCGACTCAGCATTTCGGGGTATGAAAACCTGGTGAGCACCGCCGAACGCCGCATGTTGCTAAACGGCGAAACCAAAACCCAGGCGCGTATCATCGACTTCTGGGGCGTGGTGCCGGCAATTACGGGCAAGGTAGAACTCGTGTACGAAGGCGAGCAGGAAGGCCCCTACAACGTGGCCATCGCGCTGCTTCAGGAAGCCATCAAAAAATCATTTTTGACGCATTTCCCCAATCCCGACAAGCTGAAAAAAGGTCAGGAAAGAGACCCATATGGCGTAATAAGATCCTGGTTTTCAGGTGGCAACAGCATAGAGTTGCTCAATGATTCCAGCGACAAAGAATTTCACAAAGCGCTCGATGGCGTGTCCGGGTTGAAAAAATTAGTAGAGTCCACACTCAAAATTAGCGGCGACGAGGCGTATATTTACATGGAACTCGTTTTGCACGGACTGGCGGCTTTTAATGTCATCAATAAAGGCATGCTGGAGGCAAGTTTCACTTTCCGCGATTTGCTGGCCGATATGCTCAACGACGATCTCTTTGACGAAGACGATTTTGATGAATAATTTTTTTCGCCATGCTACTAGAAATCAACGCCACGAATCCCGATCAGCGCAAGATATTGCAAGTAGTAGAGATTCTGAAGGCCGGAGGTGTTATCATCTACCCCACAGATACGGTATATGCGCTGGGTTGCGATATCACCAATCAAAAAGCGATAGCCAAAATTTGCCAACTGCGCGGGCTCGACCCCGCCAAGGCGATGCTGACCTTTATCTGCAAGGATTTCAGTCAGTTGTCAGATTACACTATGCCCATTGATAATCAGATTTTTCGGTTATTAAAAAAGCACCTGCCAGGTCCCTTTACTTTTGTATTTAAAGCCAACAACAGCGTGCCCAAATTGCTGAAAAACAAAAAAAACACGGTGGGTATCCGCATACCGGGCAATCCCATCGTGCGCGCACTGGTAGAGGAGTTGGGGCGTCCGCTGCTCACCACCTCGCTCAAATCGGACGACGAGATACTCGAATATTTCACGGACCCTGAGGATATTTATCAGGATTTCGGCAAGCAGGTCGATGTGGTGATTGACGGCGGGATATGTGGCAATGTGCCCTCTACGCTCGTGGATTGCACAACAGGAGAACCCGTGGTGATCCGCTATGGGGCCGGGGAGTTTGTGGAATAGGGATTATGCCGTAGAGACGCAAAATTTTGCGTCTCTACGGTACCGTCGTTACGAATACCAGGGATTCCCTGCGGGGGGTGATGCGGCCGAAGCTGGTCAGGTCGTAGCCGGCATCTTTGGTAACAGCCAGAAATTCGCTGATAAAATCATCTTCCACAGCTACTAATAAGCCGCCGCTGGTTTGGGGATCACAGAGCAAGTGGCGCTGGTCGTCGCCGAGGGGGCCTATTTTGTGGCCGTAGCTATCCCAATTGCGGTGTGTGCCGCCGGGCACGCAATTTTCGCGTAAATAATGCGAAATAATCGCCCTATCGAGCACGGGTACCTTTTCAAAATCCACTTCTGCGCTAACTCCGCCGGCTTCGCACATCTCCGAGAGGTGGCCAAGCAGGCCGAATCCGGTTACATCGGTCATCGCTTTCACGTAAGGCAGACGGCCAAAAGCCTCGCCGATTTTATTCAGCTTAACCATCGAATTGCGGGCCAGTACGTGGTGTTCGGGCAGGAGTTTTCCCTTCTTTTGGGCGGTGGTGAGGATACCTACACCCAGGGATTTGGTCAGGAACAGCGAGCAGCCGGGCGTGGCGCCGCCATTTTTCTTCAAATTAGCTACTTCTAACCGACCTGTAACGGCCAATCCGAAAATAGGCTCGGGGCTGTCGATACTATGTCCGCCGGCGAGGGGTATGCCGGCTTCTGCGCAGGCTTTTCGGCTACCTTCCACCACCAGGTTGGCTACTTCCGCGGGTATTTGGTTGATGGGCCAGCCCAGGATGGCGATAGCCAGGATGGGCGTGCCGCCCATAGCGTATACATCGCTGATGGCGTTTACGGAGGCTATGCGGCCAAAATCTTCGGGGTCGTCGACGATTGGCATAAAAAAATCGGTGGTACTCACCACGGCCGTTCCGTCGCCGAGTTCCAGCACGGCGGCGTCGTCGCGTTCTTCGTTGCCTACCAGCAAATTGGGATAAAACAGCTTTTCCGACTGGTTTTTGAGGATGGTATCCAGTACTTTGGGTGAAATTTTGCAGCCGCAGCCCGCGCCGTGGCTGTATTGAGTCAAATTGTAAGTGGACATATCCATTGAGACTTAGAGTTTGGGGGGCAAATTTAGCAAGAAATCCGGCTGTTAGCCAAATCAATCAATTCTGCGGCGATTTCTTCGGCCGATTGGTCTTCCACCGGATGCGGCAGGACAAGCGGGCAGCGCGTTTTGCGGTCTAAAGAATGTTGATAGGCTTTATCATAATAGACCAGCGCAATCTCGGCAGCCTGGGCATAATCGTCGGCGTCAAGCGCTTCAATTGCCGCTTTGAGGTGTTGGCCGCCCAGCCTTTTCTGCAGGCGGGTAAAGGCTTCTATTAAATCTGTTTTGGGATAAGCGGCGTAGCCTTCCACCAATTGTTGCACCCTGCGCCGGAGGGGGACTTCAATTTTGATGATTGGCGTTTGGCACATGAGTTGCCAAAAACCGTCGGGCAAGTATACTTTTCCGATCGACCTGCTTTCGTCTTCCAGCCAAAGCCTGGCGCCGGCGGGTATTTTTCGCAGGGCTTCGAAGAGGTCGTTTTCAAATTGTTCGATGGTGGGTTGCGGATGTTCGCCAAGCGCGCCAAAAGAAGAACCTTTGTGGTGGGCAAGCGCTTCGAGATCGACCACGTATTCGCCTGCCGACCGGATGGCTTGCAATATGCCCGTCTTGCCGGAGCCGGTATAACCTCCCAGAATAATAAGTTGGTGCCAGGGCGCGGCCATTTTCTCCAGGATATGCTGCCTGTAAGCCTTATAACCTCCTTCCAGCGTAAGCACCTCGAAGCCGGCCTGACGGAGCAGCCAGGCCAGGCTGCCGCTGCGTTGTCCGCCGCGCCAGCAATGCAATCGTACCTTTTTGGCAGGCGCCAGTCTCAAGGCTTCCTCGACATACCAGCGCATCCTGGCGCCGGCAAATTCGAGTCCTTTTAAGAATGCGACTTCCGGATTAACCTGCTTGTAGAGCGTGCCTACTTCAGCGCGTTCTTCGTTGCTGAATAGGGGGAGATTCAAAGCGCCGGGGATGTGCCCGCGCTCGTATTCGGCAGGTGTTCTCACATCCAGGAATACCTCATCCTGCCCAATTTCCCAAATCGCATCGGCTTTAAAAGACGACAATCTTGCAGATTATTATTCGATTAATAATTTTTGACTTCGGGTAAAGTGACCTACCGTGAGATGCATATAATAAATCCCCTTAGGTAGATCATCGAGCTCCATCAATGTGGTATAAACGCCGTGCTCCTCTACCTCGGCATCAAAGGTACGAATAATCCTGCCGGTGGAATCCTGCACATAAAAAAAGGCCGTCCCTTTGATAGGCGCTCCGAATTTGACTTTTACCTCTTGTTGCGCCGGATTGGGTATCAATTCGAGGGTCAGCGGATTTGCTCCCTGGATGGGTTTCACCCCGGTAGTCGTTGTTTTTGTGAGATAAACGCCAAGTATAGATCCGCTGGCATTGCTCAGATCTTCGCCGTTGAGCCAGAACACATTGGGCTGGGTGCTGTTGATGCCGCCCACCACATAGCCGATTAGCATAGGTTGGTCGGCCGGTATGGCATCCAGGTTAATGATTCCGTTGGCAAGAGAAGGGGTATTTTCCGCCTGTATGAATGCAGCACCGGCGCCTAGCAATCCCGGCATATCAACCGGCATGCGGGTTTCGAGCATTTGGCCGTTAGCATCACGGGATACGCAGCTGATGGTGCGCACAAAAGGCACATCGGGGTCTTCTGTCATTTGCCCGTTTTCATTAAAATAAAACTGGCTGATACCGCCAAAAAACAGCGTGTGCATCGTTTGGTTTGCCGTTTCGTATAAGGGTGCTTTAGCGCTGTGGTAATGGCTGAGGTATTGTACAAAATCATTATTGACCGTATACCCTGCTGGCGTAATATCGACTGTATTCAGAAAAGGGAGATCTTGGTTGTGCTGAAAAACGCCGGAAAAGGCGGTATACCCCATTTGACCGCCGGGAAAAATCTGGGGCGCCAAGTTGTAATCGCGGCGGTGCAGGTTGGCTTCATCAAACCAGGTTTCGTAATCCGAAACGGCTAATTGTCCTTGCGAGGAAGAGATGCGAAAGCGGCTCACGGCATTGGTATAGACCTGTTCGAAACCAGGCCCGTGATCGGGGCCCATGGGGTTGTAACGACCGTTGAACAACTGACCACCCACCAGATAAAACACATCGCCGATGCGGCCCAGTTCGCCGCCGGTGACGGCCATCCGGTCGTCCTGCAATTGCTGAAAATGGCCCGCGATCGGTTGTCCCTGGATGATCGCTTGTATCAGAGCAGGCACATGAACAGCTGTCAGATACGGGAACGTAATATGATCACCGGCAGAAGCGCTATAGGCATAACCGCCAATGAGGTACAGCGTATCGAGGTGCTGGAAGTGTTCCATGTTACTGGATTGCAGTTGCTCCTGCAACCCGGTTGGCAGTTCGGTCACCGGGCGTTGCCAGACCTGTCCTGCCGCCACATCGACCACATATATCTGGGTATTGTTGCCTTCGGCGGCAAATGAAGCAAAGGGTTGCCGGCGGTGAAGTCCATCGATGCGGCCGCCCAGTAGCAGCCATTTGCCTTCCCATTCTGCGTGTGCAAAAGATTGGATGGCAGGCGTTTGGGATAAATTGACAGCTTGAATATTAACCAAAAAAGGCGTTTGAGCCTGCAAAGTGAATGATAAAAAAACAATGATTATCAGACTGAAAAAGGTATTCTTTGTAGTCATGGTTATCCGTTATTACATGCGGTGCGAAAGATAGCTGTTATCATCGGAGTATAAAGTGACAAACATCACTATGTGATCCGGAGATGAATTAATGGGAGACGTTTAAAACTAAATTACACTTTCAGGCATTTATGTTTGCATATTCAAAGCTATTATCATTCATTCATTAATGGCAGTTGCCCTACCCTACTATGCAGATCATACGCCTCCCGTACTCGCAGGTTCCTCAACTTTCTCTAAAAGATAAAGCTTACGCAAGCGCTGATGCCCGGCTCAGGCCTTTTTACGCCCACGATATGACGATCGCCGGTTTTGAGCAAGCTATTGCCGAGAGGCTAAAACATCCCACCGACAGATCGTTGCTTGTAGACGAATTGCGCAAGCAGTACGCCGGATTGCCCGATAGCGAATTGGTTTTGCAAAATGTAAACAGTCTGTCCGATCCGCATACTTTTACGGTTACTACGGCCCATCAGCCGAGTTTGTTCACCGGGCCTTTGTATTATATTTATAAAATAATATCTACCATTCACTTAGCCCGGCAATTAAAGGCGGCCTACCCTTCTTATCATTTCGTACCGGTATTTATCAACAGCGGCGAAGACCACGATTTTGAGGAAGTCAACCATACTCATGTTTATGGCAAAAAACTGATATGGGAAAGCGGCGAGTCGGGATCAGTCGGAATGATGAAAACACATACGATACGGGCGGTGCTGGATGAACTGCAAGGCATATTGGGAGCCTCCGGCCATGCTGCCGAACTTTTCAAGTTATTTGAAGAGAGCTACACCCGCCACGATCGCTACAGCGATGCAACGACATACCTGGTACACGGTCTGTTTAAGGCATATGGCCTTGTCGTGCTAGACCCTAACAAACCCGCGCTTAAACGCGCTTTTATTCCCTACATCCAGCGCGAGTTGTTGGAACGCCCTTCCAAGGCGCTTGTCGATCAAACGGCGGCGGCATTAGAGGCGGCCGGTTTCTCCGGACAAGCACACGCCCGCGAGATCAACTTTTTTTACCTGGGCGACCAGTCCCGCGAGCGCATAGTATTTGAAAATGGGCACTACAACGTGTTGAATACCGACTTGACCTTTACCGAAGAAGCGATACTGGCCGAATTGCAGGCCCACCCCGAGCGGTTTAGTCCCAATGTAATTATGCGGCCCATTTTCCAGGAGCTTATTTTGCCCAATCTGGCTTATGTGGGCGGTGGGGGCGAATTGGCTTACTGGCTGGAGCGCAAATCGCAATTCGAATTATTCGGGTTGCCGTTCCCTGTGTTGGTGCGCAGAAATTCGGTGCTCTGGCTTGATAAAAACAGTGCACAGCGCCTCGAAAAGCTCGGCTTACAAGTTACCGACCTGTTTGAAGACACGGAAATGCTCATCAAGCGCTATGTGGCGGCTCAATCCGAGACCGAGCTCAACCTGGAAGCGGAGAAAAGCCAGCTTTTATCGCTGTTTGAATCCATTCGTCAAAAAGCGCAACAAATAGACCCCACCCTGCCTGCGGCAGTGATGGCCGAACACGCCAAGCAATTAAAAGTAGTGGAACAACTCGAAGGGCGCCTCGTTAGAGCTGAAAAGCAGCGCCACGACACGGCTATACAGCAAATCAGGAACCTGCGGGAGAAATTTTTCCCTGGAAACGGGTTGCAAGAGCGCCACGATAATTTCAGCGCATATTATGCCAAATACGGAAATTCCTTTTTTGATACGCTACTTCTTCATCTCGATCCCCTGCAGCGTGATTTCCTGGTTATGACAGAGATGGGAGTGTGAGAGGGTGGGACTGTGGGAGGGTGGGATTAAACTTAAGCATTGGAAACATCAACTTTTTCAATGCTCTCACCCTCTCACCCTCTCACCCTCTCACCCTCTTCTTATCGCATCAGCGTTACGTCGCCTTTGAACAGCACCACTTCGCCGTCGATGAATTCCACTTCGACATACCACACCAATACATTAGCATTGTAGGGCCTGGAGCGGAAATTGCCGTCCCAGCCGTAAGCCGGATCGTTGGGCTGGAAGTTGTATACTTCAAATACCGTTTCCCCCCATCTGTTGAAGACAAGGAAAGATTTGACAATGGCCACATCCTGATCGGCAAAGACCATCAGGCGGTCGTTAATGCCGTCGCCATTGGGCGAGAAGGCGCTGGGCACGAAAATGTTACGCGTCTTATCCACATAAACCGTTACGCGATCCGTAGTTGTACAGCCATTGATATCCACCAAAGTCCCGCTAAACGTAACGGTCTCAAATGGCGTAATCTGCTGTTCAAAGCAATCGAGGCATTCGAAAAATTCGTTATCACCCCACTGAAATTGCACCACTTGTGAGGGGTCTATGTTAATAGTTGCCTGTAGGCCGGCATCCTCGCCCAGGTCGATGTATTGGTCTTCGCCCAGGTCCAAAACCAGATCGTTACCCTCTGGTATCGTCACTACTGTTTCGTATTCACAGCCTGTGGCATCCTGGATGACAATTTCATACACGCCTGCGCCTAGCTGTGGGAATGCGCTTTGGCTTACAAATCCCGCCCCGTTGACATTATATAAAAATGGCGATTGGCCGCCAATAATCTCTTGTACAACAATACTGCCATCTTGATCGCCAAAACAAGTGGGGCCGTCCACCGTCATCGTGGCATCAGTAGGCCTGTTGGTGTTCAGGTCTACAAAAACCTGGTCGGAAGCGGTGCAGCCGTTATCGACATTGGTAACTACTAAGGTATAAAGGCCAGGCTGATCGGTCTGGACAAGAGTGGAAGTAGCATACGGCTCCTGCAGAAAAGCCACCTGCCATTCGTAGGTAAATTCGGGCCCGGCAGAAGAAAACGAGCCGTCGAGCGTCACTTGCGGGGCTACGCAGTTGAGTTCCTGGTCGGCGCCGGCATCGGCAACAGGCGGGGTAACATCCCTTGTCACTTCTACCAGGTCGTCTTCTTCACAGCCATTATCCAGGTTGGCCACGTTTAAAGAATAAGAGCCGGGTTGATTAACCGATACATACGGGTTATTGCCCGAATAAATAACCTGCCCTGCCGAATTCGTCCAGGTATAAAGGTATTCAGGCCCGCCGGAAGAGGCGCTGCCGTCGAGCGTCACGCTGGGGAAGTAGCAGTTGATCAATTGCGGCAAGCCGGCTTCGGCCGTCGGAATATCGCGGTCTTCAATGACTAGTGCGCTTGCCGTATTAGAACACCCGGTTGAATTATCGGTCACTTCCAAGGTAAACGACTGGGGCACGGTAGCGGCATAGTTCAAGCCAGTAGCTCCCGGCACCGGGTTGCCCAATGCGTCGAACCACTGGTAGCTGATGGTAGACCCTGTGGCAGAACCTGCACCGGATATAGTAACCGTATTAACTGTACATGTCAATTCGGCAGTGGCCGCTACAACCGCGACAGGTTCTTGCGTAAGGTCGGTCACGCCCGTTGTCGATGATAAAGACTGACATTGATGCACCGTATCTACTACAATAAGGACATAATTGCCCGCCTGGAATACGACGGGATTAACCTGCGAACCATTATTGGCGTTGATGCCGGGTCCGCTCCAGTTATAAATATACTGTGCGCCAGTGTCTGAACCCGTTCCACCCAAAATAACGCTGCTGTTGTTGCAATCCAACACCGAATTGACGCCTGCGTCGGCAACGGGAAGGGCGATGGGTTCGATAAAAATAGACTGTACATCAGTACAACCAAAACTATTCGTCACCGTCAGTGCATAAGATCCTCCCTGGCTAATATCAGTGGCCGCATCGAGGTCGCCATTCGACCATTGGTAGGCTGAAAAACCGGGCGTTGCGGAAAGCGTGGTAGCGCTACCTACGCAGAAGAAAGTCTGTCCCGAGATGTCAAAATCGGGCAATTGGTTTTCAACTACCACTACGTTGGCGGAAGCCGAACAGCCGTTAAAATCAGTGACCGTCACGCTATAAGCCCCCGGTGCAAGTACGGTAATCTGTGGGTTCAGCGAACCCGTAGACCATACGTAATCGTCGTATCCGCTGCCGGCATCCAGTGAAGTGGAGGCGCCTTCGCAGAAAGAGGGAACTCCTCCAATCGTAGGCGTCGGCAGGGCATTTTCAACCACCATCACTTGCGTATCGCCGTTACATCCGCTGGCATCGGAGACGGAGACGGAGTAACTGCCGGGCGTATTCACCGTGATATCCGGCGTATTAGCGCCTGTAGACCACAAATAGGTAGCAAATCCGATACCCACGCTAAGCGTAGTTGAACCGTTTTCGCAATAGGACAAAGCACCTGTAACTACCGGTGAAAGCTCGGTAGCCTGGATGACATTTAGTGAAGCAGACCCACTGCAACCATTGGCGTCTGTCACAGTAAGGCTGTATTGTCCTGGCGTATTGACCACCAGAGTGGGGTCGCTGGTATTATTTGACCATTGGTACGTATTATAAGAACCTCCTGCGTTGAGCGTAGTGAACCCTCCGATACAGTAGGTAGATGATCCTCCGATCGTCACTACAGGTAAATCATTTTCGACAATACCTACCGTGGCGGAACTAACGCAGCCATTCACATCTGTTGCCGTCACGCTGTAATCTCCACCATCCACAACGGTAATAGACTGGCTTGAGCTGTTATTTGACCAGTTATAGAGCGTGTAACCCGGACCTGCATCCAGTAAAATGCTCTGCTCCGAACAAAATTCGGTGGGACCGCTGATTACTGGCGGCGTAACGGTAAACAAAGAAGTATTAACACTATTTGAAGTCACACAGCCATTGGCATCCGTTACGGTAACGGCATAATTACCTGGTGTATTGATTGTAACGGAAGGTGTATTCTGGCTATTAGACCATGCATAATTAGCAAATGTGCCTTGTACGCTCAATGTGGAATTGGTGCCCGGGCAAAACTGATTAGCGCCGGCAATAGTCGGCACAGTAGTCGGGAAATTAGCCAATAAAGCATCGTCGCTGCCTACACAGCCGTTGGCATCTGTTACGGTAACAGCGTAATTACCCGGCGTAGAAGTGGTTACCGTCGGTGTATTCTGGTTGGTTGACCAGCTGTACGAGTTATAGTTGCCGTTTACAGCTAGCGTTGTTGACGTACCCGGGCAGAAATTAACAGCTCCGGTAATCACCGGGGTTGGCAGTGCCAATGCATTTACGATAACATTAGCGGAGCCGTCACAACCATTGGCGTCTGTTACCGTCACCCCGTAATTACCGGGGGTTGTAACCGTAATTTGAGAATTGCTATCATTATTCGACCATGAGTACGTCGAATAACTACCCGGTACGCTCAAAACGGTTGAGGTATTTGTACAAAAAGACAAGCTGCCATTGATTTGGGGGCTGGGAGGTACAAACTGGCTCACGTTAACGCTAGCATCTCCGGAACAGCCGAAGGAGTCCGTGACCGTCACAGTGTACGTACCCGGTGTAGACACAGTAATTTGAGAAGAAGAACCGCTATTTGACCAGGCATAGCTGGCAAAGCCCGTACCGACACTGAGGGTAGTATTATCCCCCGGGCATATGGCAAGAGCGCCGGTTATATTGGGCATAAGCTCCGTAAGTTGTTCTACATCGACAGATTGAGAAGCCGTACAGCCATTTGCATCGGTCACGGTAAGTCCATAGGTCCCCGGAGCTGTAATGGTTAAACTTGGCGTAGTTGCATTATTTGACCACAAATAAGAAGTAAATCCGGAAGTGCCTGTGAGCGTAGTTTCGCCGCCGATGCAATAAGTCAATTCACCTGAAATATCCACGGTGGGTGGGGCAAACAAAGTCACGTCGAAATCGTCAGTATTCGTACAACCATTGGCATCTGTCACGGTAACGCTAAATGTGCCTGCGGAATTCACCGAAATGGTTTGGCTATTGCCCGCATTTGACCAAGAATAGCTGCTAAAACCGCTTCCAGCATTTAGTGTAGAGGATTCTCCCTGGCATATACCGTTATCGCCGGTAATATTTACGACAGGTAAATTATTAACAGCTAAACTAGCCGATGTTTGACCGGTACAGCCGTTCGAGTCGGTCACCGTCACGCTATAAGTTCCAGTGCTATTGGGCGTTATCGTATTTGTTGTAGCATTGGTAGACCATAAATAAGCGCTAAATGCCGGTGATACGCTCAGGGTGGTGTTTTCTCCCTGGCAAATAGCGAGGTCGCCGCTTATTGTTGGAGCCGGCACAGGGAAATTGCTTACGCTTGTGGAAGCTGTGCCTTCGCAGCCGTTGGCATCTGTCACGGTAACGCTATAAGTACCGGTTGCAGATACCGTTATAGAATCCGTAGTGAGATTATTTGACCATAAATAGGACGAATAAGTGCCATCGACACTCAATATGGTAGAGCCTGTTGTTTGACAGATTTGCAAGGCGCCGCTAATCGTCGGGGTAGGTCCGGTATATTCAGCCACTGTAACCGTATCGCTACCCTGGCAACCAGTGGCATCTGTTACAGTCACACCAATATCTCCCGGCGAAGAAACAGAAATTGACCCTGTTGTGGCACCGGTTGACCACAGGTAGCTGTTGAAACTGCCCACACTTAACGTACCGGGTTCTCCCGGACAAATATTCAGATCGCCTGTTATCGTTGGAGTGGGCGCCTGAATGGCGCTTACCGTAACGGTATTTGTGCCCGTGCAGCCATTGGCGCCTGTCACCGTGACGGTATAAATACCAGGCGTACTGGTAGTAAGCGTTTGGCCATTTGTATTATTTGACCAGGCATAGGAGGCAAAACCAGCCCCGGCATTCAGCGTAGTCGATTGTCCCGGGCAGATATCCAGATCTCCCGTTATTGTAGGCGCCGGCGGTGCGTTTTGCGTGACCATTACACTGGCTACTCCCTGGCAATTGCTTGCATTAGTAACCGTCACCGAATAGGTTCCCGGTGTGCTTACGCTAATACTACTCGTAGTGGCCAGATTAGACCATGCATAGGAAGTAAAATTGCCGGGCACGGATAAGGTAGTACTACTGCCAGGACATATACTCAAAGTACCGGATATCGAGGGAGACGGACTTGGCGCCGGATTAATAGTAATCTGGTTAGTACCCTGACATCCGGCAGCGGTAACAACCGTAACAGCATAAGTGCCAGGAGTTGAGACGCTTATAGAAGGAGAAATGGCATTAGTGGACCATTGATAACCGGCGAAACCCGCCGTTGCGCTCAATATGGAGCTACCGCCGCTACAAAGCGGCGTATTCTGAGTGATATTGACAACAGGGGGCGGTTCCGGGAATACGTTCACAGAAGCCGTACCGATACATCCGAGCGCATTAGTTATTGTCACGCTATAAGTGCCTGGCAAATTGACAACCGTAGCCATGGTATTCGAGCCGTTTGACCACAAATAACTTGCCCAACCGAATCCGGCGCTGATAACGGCGGCGCCGCCGACACAAACGTCGAAGTCGCCGGAAATAACCGGTGTAGGCCCGGGTTCGGGTGTTACATTTACGGTAGCGGTGGCCGTACATCCGCTGGCATTGGTTACCGTTACCGAATAGGTTCCTGTTGCATTTACCGGATTAGTTTGCGTTGTGGGGCCGTTACTCCACTGATAACTCGTTATACCGGCTCCAACAGCGGATAAAACAGTTGTCTGGCCCTGACATATCGTCAAGTCGCCGGTAATATTGACTGTAGGCGGATTAGTTACGGTAATAGTAACAACATCGGTTTCTATGCACGGGTCATCGTTAACCGTCAAAGTATAAGTGATCGACCCCGTAAAGTTGGGCGGCAAAAAGACCGTCGGGTTCAAAATGAAAGGATTACTCAAGAAATTGGCGCCGCCATTGGTGCCGGTCCAGCTATACGTGGGCGAATTGACAGCCCCGGGTGAGCTTCCCTGGAGCTGGAAAGGCGGAGCGCCGACGCAAACCGTCATATTGGGGCCTGCATCCGTAAACAAATCGCAATTAGGGTTTACGGTGCAATCCAGAAAAGGCGCAGCAGAGCCCGACCAGTTTAGCGAAAAGCCACTGGAGGAGCTGATGAAATTATCGATCAGAAGGTAAAATCCCTGGCCGGGTTGTACCGTCATAGCCGATACAAAGCCATCGCCGCCGGCGCCTTCCGATACGTCTGTTGTACCCATTCCCAAGCCGGTTTGCGGACAAAAACCGCAAGCCGAGCCGGCATAAGAGCACCTGATAGGAGAGCCCAGCGCATCGCAGTCCACATTAGGGCCGAAAATGGCAAAGTCATAGTCCTGTCCGGGGCCCGCATTGGGGTTAATGACAAATTCAATCAGACTATTGGGCGGCATGGTGGGCTGAAAAGCAAAATAATACCATACCGATTGGTGTTCTCCTGTAAGGCAACCATCGTTATTGTTGGGATTGGAAAAGTCGTTTACCCCAGGTCCTGAAGGGTTGAAATCAATAGCTCCGCTAGAGCATATGACACCGGCCTGGTTACAGTCGGGACCTTGTGCAAGGGCAAATAACGGCAAAAACCAACATAATAACAGCGGTGTAGATTTCCGAATATTCATAGTTGTTGTTTGTTTTCCAAAACAATATATATGATGTAAATAGTAAAAAGAAAGTCGACATTTAGCTATTTGCCAAAATATTGAAGGGGTGGCGGGGTAAGTATGCCAATGCTAATTGGCAAAATTCACACAAATTTAACTGCAAATTTTAAATGAAGAGGTGTTAAACAAAATGAAAAAAAGCAAAAAGGGCAAAAAAGGATGAAATATCGCCCAATGCTGCATCGCAGTAACATAACCGAATGCAGATCGCTATAGTGAAATTGTAATAAAAATCTAGTAGAGGAGCGTTATATCGCCTTCAAATAATTCAACACTGCCGTCAATAAATTCGATTTCAGCCATATATACGAACACACCCGTGTTGTGCGGCCTGCCCAGGTTATAGCCGTCCCATCCGTAGGCAGGATTATTCGGAGGTATGTTATAGACTTCAAAAGCCTTACCGCCCCAGCGATGGTGTATGGTCAGCGATCTGATTAATTTCACATCCGTATCACCAAATATATAGAATCGATCGTTTACACCATCCCCGTTGGGCGTGAATGCATTAGGGATATAGACTCTTCGGGTTTGATCTACGTAAATATAGACCACGTCCCGGGCTATACAACCGTTGGTATCCACTACTTCACCTACTACGGCTGTTGTTCGCCACGGAGAAAGCGTATACTCCCGGCAATCTACGCAGAGTAATGTATCGCTGCTAAGCAGAAATTGACTGGATACAGCGTCATCCGGTATGTTGAGTTGGACTTCAATATCTGTTGATTCTCCCAGGGGTACGTACCGGTCATCCCCAAGTTCAATCTGCGGATCGGTTCCCGGCTGAACGATAATAGCCGTATCCCACCGGCAGCCGCTTACGTCAATGATTTCTAAATCGTAAATGCCCGCCGAAAGGTTGTGAAGCCCGGACTGGCCATTAAATAAAACATCATCTACATAATATTGATAAGGAGGTTGCCCACCTTGTATCCTTACGATTTGTATCACACCGGTAGCGTCGCCGTAGCACTTCGGAGATAATACTTGTATCTCTTCAGCTCTGGGAATGTTGTCGGATAAGCTAACCAACACCTGGTCGGTACTACTGCAACCATTTTGCGTGTTGGTGACCTGCAAGATATATATCCCCGGTTGGCTAACCGTAGAACTAACGGGCTGTCCTAACGAATTCAACCACGTAGCTTCCAGGCCTGCTCCCATAGATTCCGGCGAAACGGTCAGGGTTACGTTGGAAGTGAGGCAGTTGATAGACAAAAACGGATCAGCTGCTTCAGCAACTGGCGCTGCGGTATCAGTAACTACGACAACACTGTCCGATGCACTGCATCCGGTTGATGTATTAGTCGCCAACAACATGTAAACGCCAGAACTACTAACGGCCGGATTTAGCGATTGCGTCCCAGATACAATTTGGCCATTGGATGTCGACCAATTGATTTCATAAGAATTTGCAGGACTTCCGGAGTCGCTGACGGTTCCGCTTAGCTGTACAAAGGAATTGTAGCAGTTGAGTGTTTGACTAATACCTGCGTCCACAACCGGGTATTGAAAGTCGGCTATTACCTCTATATTAGCAGTATCCGCACACTGGTTGAGTGTATTGATTATGCTTAGCGCAAATACGCCGGGGGCATTTACCTGCAGGGACGGGCCGTTTTCATTCACAATAGGCTGGGCATTGGCGTCGAGCCATTGATAAACGAACCCACTTCCCCCTGATGATCCCAGACTATTGATATTTGCAGTTAAGGTATTGCAGTTGATGGTATCGCTCGCACTAATCTGCACCACAGGATAATCCCTTGTATCCTCCACCATCACCGTATCCGGAACGGAGAGACAACCACTTACCGAATCGGTGACTATAAGGGTATACAATCCGGGAGAGGTAACTTCGGGTTGCGGCAATGGGCTGTTTGATGCCGTAATACCCGGACCCTGCCAGGAAAAAATCCAGTTTTGACTACCTGTCCCGGGTAAATCCCCGAGTTGAACCGAGTTTTGCTGGCAATCTAAGTTTTCGTCGGGGCCGGCCTGCGAAGCGGGCAGCGAGACCTGTGCTACAGTGATTTCTTCCGTCGCGGTACATCCATTGGAGCCCGTAGCGATAGCCTGGTAGATGCCGGGTTGGTTGATTTGCAAGGGGTTTGACGCCATACTCCCGTTCCAGGAGACCGATGAGAAATTGCCCTCTGCAAGCAGCAATGCGGTAGCCCCTGCACATAAGAAACTATCACCGGTAATTACCACATCCGGCGCAGCCAACGAAGTAACCTGCGCGGTTGTAGAAGCCTGGCATCCGTTGGCATCAGTCACGGTCAGCTCTACTAAACCAGGGGCATCCACCGTAATTTGCATGATATCGGTATTTCCGTTTCCGTTCCAATTGTACTGCAAAAATCCCGGTGTAGCCTGCAATACCGTACTGGTTCCTTCACAAAAAGAAGTTTGTCCTGACAAAGTCACCACCGGCGAAGGGAAAGCCGTTATCGTGGTAGTAGCCTGGTTTCTGCAACCGTTAGCGTCTTCCACAGTAAGCGAGTAATCTCCCGGCGTACTGATTACTATACCTGCGGTAAATTCTCCTGTCGACCATATATACAAAGGATAAGTTGCGTCGGCTAGTAGTGCTGCGGTATCGTTTTCGCAAAGGGATGCCGGTGCAACGATGCTGATATTGGGCAACGCATTTTGTGCTACATTAAAAGGCACGGTCAATGAGCAGTTGGCCGTATCTACAACCGTCAGGGAGTAATTACCCGGCAGACTCGTGCTGTAAGTAGCTCCCATTGAGCCATCGGGCCATTCGTAACTAATATATGATGTGCCGGCGTCAAAAAAAGCCGTTTCCCCGAGGCAGATGTCTGTCTGTAGCGGAACCGGGGGCGGAGAAACCTGGTGGCCTACGACATCCACGCCTGCCGAGGCCGAACAACCGTTGGCATCGGTGACCGTCACGCTGTAATTACCGGGCATGCCGACTACAAGCGTGGGAGAAGTGACTGCTCCGGTCCAGTTGTATGCTGAAAAGCCTGTACCTGCATTAAGGATAGTTGTGCTATTTGCGCAAATCTTTAAATTACCCTGAATACTAACCTGCGGCGCTTGAAAAGAGGCAATTTGGATGTCATCCTGAGCCGAACAACCGTTTGCATCCGTCACCGTCACGCTATACATTCCGGGTTGGTCGATAACAAGCGAGTTGCCGTTTCCTCCCGGCGCCCAGTTATAATTTGCGAATGGGGTATCCGTTGCAAGCGTAGTTGAAGATCCCGGGCACAAACCCTGTGGGCCTGTAATTTGGACTACAGGGGCTGCGAGTTCACTGACGGCAGTGCTGTCGGTAGTTGAGCAACCATTTGCATCGGTGACTGTCACGCTATAAGTGCCGGGCGTATTTACCGTAATGGCCTGTTGCGGCAGTCCTCCGGTCCATTGATAGACCGAAAAACCAGGGCCGGCGTCGAGTTGGGTAGAACCGCCGGGGCAAAATGCCGCGTTGTCGGCTAAATTGATCTGCGGCAAAGACAATTGCGTGATGTTTACGTTGGCTTGGCCCTGGCAGCCGTTGGCGTCGCTGACGGTAACGCCTACCTGTCCGGTTCCTGAAAATACGATTGCGCTGCTTGTTTCTGATGTCGACCAGAGATAAGACTGAAAACTGCCGTTTACCGAAAGCGAAGTACTTCCATCGGCGCAATAGGTCAAAGCGCCGTCGATTTGCGGAGCGGGCAGGGGCCAGGTAGCTACGTCGACCGTATCTGCTCCTTGGCAACCGTTGGCGTCGGTGACGGTTACGGCATATAAGCCGGGCAAATCCACCTGTAACTGAGCAAGGTTCGTGCCGCCCGTCCATGAATATCCGGCAAAACCGGGTCCTGCATCGATGGTCGTCTGCCCATTTTCACAAAAAGTAAGACTTCCCGAAATAGCGGGTTGAGGAAGCGGCGCCACCGTTACGGCCAGTGTGTCTGCGTATTGACAGCCGTTAGCATCCGTCACGGTGAGACGGTAATCGGCTGCAGAAGAAATAACGATAGTAGAGTCATTGATGCCGGTTGACCAACTCCAGGCTACAAACCCCGGGGGCGCTGACAAGGTACTGCTGCTATTTTCGCACAATTGGGCGCTGCCCTGAATGACAGGATCGGCAACCGCATAGGTCGATACCAAAATGCTGTCGCTATTCCGACAACCATTGGCATCCGTAATAGTCACCGAATAAGAAAGCCCTGCCAATACGCTAATACTTTGCGAAGTGCTGTCGTTAGACCATTGGTAGTCGGTATAACCAGGACCTGCATTAAGTGTAACCGTGCTATTCAAGCATGCTATGGTATCGCCCGATATGACAATGGCAGGCGCCGGCGTAATAGCTACCGCAATCGTATCTGTTTCGATACAATTATTGCGCTGAGCCGTAATGCGGAGCATATAATTACCCGAAAGGGTATCGGAAAGTTGGAGCGTGGGGTTTAGCACCTGAGTATCATCGAGCAAAGCATCCAACCCGTTGACCGAGGTCCAGGAGTAAACCGTACCTGGGCCGAATCCCGTTGTCGAAGCGGACAAGGTCAGTGACGTATCCATTGCGCAAAGCTGAAGATCGGTACCACCTATAACCGAAAAATTGCTGCATGCGGGGTCGGCGAGGCAGTTGAGATAGGGCGCCGCCGAGCCGCCCCAGGTAAGTTCAAAGCCGGTGGAGGAGCCGTACCAGTTATCGAGGATCATAAAAAAACCTTGTCCAGGCTGCACCATCATGGGAGCGACAAAGCCGTCTTCGCCCTCAGCGCCTTCCGACGTATCGGTTGCGCCGTTGCCGAGGCCGGTAAAAGGGCATTCCGTGCACAAAAAATTGGCAAAAGAGCATCGTATGGGTTCGCCCAGGCTATCGCAGGCCACATTGGGGCCGTAGATGGCAAAGTCGTAGTCCTCTCCGAAGCCGCCATTAGGGTTTATCAAAAACTCTATGATACTATTAGGCGGCATATCCTCCCTGAATTCAAAATAATACCAGACACTCTGGTTTTCGAAAGTAAGCAAACACCCCGGGTCATTATCGGTATTGCTATAATCATCGAAATCAATACTGCTGGGATTAAAAGCTACAGGGCCGTCGCTGCAAATAACGATAGCGCCGGCACAATCGGAAGGAGATTGCCCTACCAACGTACCATACCAACAAAAGAATAAGCTTAGCAAAGAGGGAATCTTACGCCACATCGCAAAATCGGTTTTTGTCATCCTTGGAATATTTCAATATACCAGGATACATCCAACGGGATTATAGTTCAGTCGCATGATGCGAACTGCTTCCTCATAGCGTGTTAGCGTAATAAAAGCGATTGAATTATGACAACACCAGGGTTGATAATTGGGTTAGGAATTACAAATATAGAAGATTAATTGATATTAATTCTTTTCAATTGTTAAAATCATCAAACGTCAGGCCAGTTCTCTTCGCTTCATTTCCTTTTGCACGAGTTGGTATTCCCTGCTCATATCGCCGGTTACGGAAGAGTTTTCCTCTGCGCGCCTGATGAGATAAGGCACCACGTCTTTTACAGGCCCGTAGGGTACATATTTGGCTGCATTGAAGCCGGCGTGCGACAAATTGAACGTAATATTATCGCTCATACCCAGCAATTGGCTGAATAACAAGTGGGGATGGTTGCGAGCAATTCCTTTCTGATCAATGAGTTGGGCCATCAACAAGCTGCTTTCCGCATTGTGAGTAGCATTGCATACGGAGATATGCTCATAATTGTCGATACAGAAGCGCAGCGCCATGTTGTAGGCATCGTCGGTGGCTTCTTTGTTTACCTGGATGGGCGAAGGATACCCCATTTGCTCAGCCCGGTTTCTTTCGCGTTCCATATACGCTCCTCTTACCAGTTTAGCGCCAAGCAAATATTCACCTCTTTGCGCCTGGTTGAAGGAATCGATAATATATTGCAGACGGTCGGTGCGGTACAGCTGGTACGTATTATACACCACTACCCTATCCTTATTGTATCTGCGCATCATAATATTCACCAAATGATCTATGGCATTTTGAATCCAGCTTTCTTCTGCATCAAAAGACACTGACATACCCTTTTGGCTTGCCGTATAACAAACGGCATCAATGCGCTTCAATACATTTCTGTACTCAATGCGGAGTTCGGGGGTGAGTTCTCCTCCTTGAGAGATCAATTCCAGGAGGCCGAAGCGAGCCATGCCGGTAATTTTGCTGCTAAGCATGACGATAGCCTCTTCTTGTGCGGCAAATTCGATAGCACGGATTGTTTCATTCATGGTATGGTTGAAATCGGCCTCCGACTCTTTGGCCTCCGCACCATAATCCAGGATGGTAAGCGCTTTTTGCTCGTATAGTTTGTGCACTGTTTTTTGGCATTCCAACAAAGTAGTACCGCCGCAGAATTGTTCAAAGATGGTACTTTTGACCATAGACTCCACGAAAGGCAGGTGCATCTTGATAGCCGTGATGCCCAATTTGGCGCCGACACCTACCAACCAGTGGTTATTCATGACGCCGAACAGACGCGCTGCTTTTCTGAGTTCTTTCTCCGATTTGCCGGCGAAGGCGATCTCGGTATTTTGGAAATCAACTACGGGTTGTTGATTAGCAGCTTGGATAGACTTAGCCATTGCTTCTAATTTGGTTAAATTTTTTGGTATAGGCTGAACAGAACGTTTCATTGTGAATGTTTAGCGGGGTTCCAAAGTTCCCATGCGGCTTCGGCTTGAAGATACAACATTTCCAGTCCATTTAGTACCTCGGCCCCATGCGCTTTTCCCTTGATCATAAACAAAGTTTGCGGGGGATTGTAAACCAGGTCGTAAAGTAAATGCTTTTCTGTGATAAAATGATAAGGTATGGGCGGATAGCTGTCTACTTCCGGATACATACCCAACGGAGTGGTATTAATAATCAAGTCACAATTGCTTATTATATCCTTATTTATGTCGCTGTAGATTAACCGCGTATTGCCTGCATGGCGAGATACCAGGGTGTATGGCACATGCATTTCATCAAGTACAAAAGTGACGGCCTTGCTCGCACCTCCGCTACCCAATACCAAGGCACGATGATGGGTGCTCCGTGCCTGGACAAGGGATTGCCTGAACCCAATTACATCGGTATTATACCCTACCAGGCGCGATTTGCTATTGATTACCACCGTGTTGACCGCGCCAACCTTTTCCGCATCGGAGTCTAGTTCGTCTAAATAGTGTAAAACGGCCTGTTTGTAGGGAATAGTCACATTAAAACCGAGCAGTTCCGGATGCCGTTTCAACAACTCAGGTAATAGTTTGATGCTATCGAGAGGAAAAAGTTCGTAACTACATTCCGTAAGGTTCTCGCGCACAAACTTTTCTGTAAAATAGCGCTTAGAGAAGGAATGAGACAAGGGAAAACCGATCAAGCCATATAGCCTTTTCATTTGTCAAAGATAGCAATCTGAGACAAGGATTATTTACCTTTCGCAAGATAATTTTCTTAACTTTAGCCCCCTCAAAATAATATTGTCATGGCAAAAATAAAAGATCAAGACGCCCTGGATTATCACTTCAACGGACGTCCTGGAAAAATTGAAGTAGTACCCACCAAACCCTATAGCACGCAACGCGATTTGTCTCTGGCCTACTCCCCCGGCGTCGCAGTTCCATGCCTGGCTATCGAAAAAAACGTGGAGGATGTCTACAAATATACCGCCAAAGGAAACCTGGTAGCCGTAATCTCCAACGGAACGGCTGTATTGGGCTTGGGCGATATCGGCGCCGAAGCCGGAAAACCGGTCATGGAGGGCAAAGGGCTGCTCTTTAAGATCTTTGCCGACGTAGATGTGTTTGATATCGAAATTTCTACAAAAGACATCGACATTTTTGTAGAAACCGTCAAACAGATCTCCCCTACTTTCGGCGGCATTAATCTCGAAGATATCAAAGCCCCCGAGTGTTTTGAAATCGAAAGGAGATTGGTAGAAGAGCTGAACATCCCCGTGATGCACGACGACCAGCACGGCACGGCTATTATTTCATCTGCAGGTATACTCAACGCCCTGGAGCTGAGCAACAAAAAACTGGAGGACGTGGTCATCGTGGTCAATGGCGCCGGCGCCTCTGCCGTGGCCTGTACCAAGCTGCTCATTACGCTGGGAGCGAAGTTGGAGAACGTCATTATGCTTGATACCAAGGGTGTTTTACACGAAAGCCGGACGGATCTCAACGAGTCAAAACGATATTTTGCCACTAAAAGGAATGTGCACACACTCGAAGAAGCGATGAGCGGGGCAGACGTGTTCTTTGGCTTGTCGAAAGGCAATATCGTCACCAAAAAAATGGTGCAATCCATGGCGCCCAACTGCATCGTTTTTGCAATGGCAAACCCCGACCCCGAGATAACATACGAAGATGCCATGGCTGCCCGTAAGGATATAATCATGGCCACCGGTCGTTCCGATTATCCCAACCAGGTTAATAATGTGCTGGGATTTCCTTTTATTTTCCGGGGGGCACTGGATGTAAGAGCAAAGCGGATCAACGAGGAAATGAAAATTGCCGCCGTGAAGGCGCTCGCCAGTCTGGCCAAAGAGGATGTGCCCGAATCGGTGAATATGGCTTATAATGTGACCAATCTTACCTTTGGCAGAAATTACATCCTGCCCAAACCGCTCGATACCCGCCTGATTTCCACGATAGCGCCTGCAGTGGCTAAAGCCGCCATGGACTCCGGCGTGGCTCAGAAACCAATCAAGGATTGGGATCAGTATAAAGATGAATTGTCGAAAAGACTGGGGCTTGACAACAAGCTGCAGCGCGAGATCATGCAAAAAGCCAAGCAACAAATGATGAATATCGTTTTTGCGGAAGCTAATAATTTCAAAATGCTGAAAGCCGCCCAGGAAGTGTTGCATGAAGGCATTGCACGCCCAATCCTGGTGGGCGACAAAGGCGCTATGCTCGAGATTGCCCAATCCGCCGGCCTGGATCTGTCGGAGATGCAAATCGTCGATATTCACTCGCAGGAAGAAAGCGAACGACGCAAGCGATACGCCGATATTTTCTGGAAAAAGCGACAACGCAAGGGCTTAACCCAAAATACGGCCTACGAACTGATGTACAACTCCAACCATTTTGGTATCATGATGGTGGAAACAGGCGAAGCAGATGCTTTTATCTCGGGTATTGCCAGCAGGTACGGCGATACGATTGCCCCCGCCCTTCGGATTGTGGGCAAAAAAGACGGGATTGACAAGATTGCGGGTATGTATGTCATTATGACGAAAAAAGGTCCGTTCTTTTTCGCTGATACGACGGTTACGCTGCAACACACGGCCGAGTCGCTGGCTCAGACTGCCTTGCTTACGGCCTCCGAAGTGCGCAAGTTTAATATCGAACCGGTCATCGCCATGTTGTCATATTCCAATTTCGGTTCCGTAGCCGACACCGAAACCGCCGTTATGGTCAGAGAAGCCGTCAAAATACTCCACAAAAAATACCCCGATCTGATCGTCGACGGCGAAATGCAGGCTAACAGCGCGTTGAACGCGGATTTACGTGAACGCATTTTTCCTTTCAGCAAATTGCATGGCAAGGAAGTCAACACCCTTATTTTTCCCGACTTAAACTCCGGGAATATTGCCTACAAACTCATGCAAGAAATCGGCGGCGCTGAGGTCATCGGCCCCATTCTGATGGGACTCAAAAAGCCGATTCACGTAGTGCCTATCGACTGCTCGGTAAGGGAGATTGTGAATATGGCCTCGCTTGCCGCCGTAGACGCCCAACTGAGCGCCAAACGAAAGTAGGCCGTCATTCTTCATGCGGCCTTACCCGCAGAGCCGGTAGTTTATTTTGATTCAATACTGCCACGGTATCGTTTTGTTGAGCCGCATCGGATTTATTTTTTAATATCGACAGGTCGGGCTGGCCTGCATCAACCCAAGCTGTTAGCCATGCCGAGCCTATCGCTTGTATGGCCGCCCGCATACGCCGTTCCACCATGCCGTTGAGGGCCTTATGGTAGGCTTGGGCATAATCGGTACAAGGCGTTCGCACGATAAGGCCCAGGCGTTCCTCGAAGCAGGATTGTGCGTCGCTGGGATACACGGTGCTCAGTTGCTTTTCAAGCCGGAGCACACTATCGACCAACAAGTGGCTTTGCTGCACGATATCCCAATAAAAGTCCTGTATGTCAGTAATATACGTAGCTTTGCCTACAAAAAAGTTGTATTGATCAATCGCATATAATTCGGGCAGACGGCTTTCCCAAAATGCGTGGATACCCGTTTGTCCGCTCAACTGCCCGTTGTAGTTTTTTGTGGTATGCAGCGGCACATGGGCATCGGCGATGTAATGGCCTATTTCGGCCGAAAGCCGTAAAATTCTGGAGAGTTGGCGCAGGCGAAAAGCCTCGGTGAGTTGGTATTGGATCTGGGGCAGATAATACGGTAGCATGCCGTGTACAGAAAACGGCTCCAAGGCAATGCCCGACTCACAATCAGGAAGGAAGGCTTCCGCACCGGGTAATTTGCGCCATTCTGCACAAGGAATGAGTCTCTTTTCTTCATAATAGGCGTTTCGTACGTGTTCGATGACAAATGCACGGTAAACTTCTGTGGGTATTAAGCAATTGTGCAACACGCTGCCATTTGCCATTAATTCCAACCTGATACTATCTGAATCGGGAGTAGCTCCCGGGGCAACAAACACCTCGAGGGTATCTCCTTTTTGTGTATAAATTTCATAATGCGCATGCAAGACAAGCGCCTGGGTCCAATCGCGGGGCAAGGAATCGAAGGGATTGGCGCCCCAGTGGTCGAGGTCGATATAGTGGCGTACCGCCTCAAAATGGGTAGCATATCGTCGTTTATCGGGGTCGACGGCGTGTTCTGAGAGGTAATCCAGATGGGGTTTAAAACCTTTGATCATTTCAGGGGGTAAGGTAAACACGGCCATTTTGTTGATAAGCCGGTGTCCGAAAAAACCCCAGGGTAGAATTGGAGGGAATGTGCAGAGCCATAGTAATAGCCCCGGCAACATTCCCGAGAGCAGGAAATGTGGCTGTTTCATTGTTTTCACTTGTTTTTTGGTAAAAAAATGCTATTCAAAAAAAGCGTCGTACGCCCAGAATACTTTTCCGAATACCCGATGCTGTACCATCATAAAATCCTGGCCGTTGCAATCGGCGTAATACCGTTCAACGGCAGGCGCCGGCAGCTCTTGTCCGGTCTTGGGATCCATGCCTTCCTCGTAAAATACAGGGTGGAATTTGACGGTGAATTCTTTTCCTGCCTTATCTTTTACCGTAATGACACTAAATGGGATCAGTCTTGAAATAGAATCGCGTTGGGGTAATCCATTTTCAAATCCTTCGGCTACGAGGCTTCTGAAGCCCACCAGGTAGGCTTCTGCGGTGCCTTTATTAACAGGTCTGCCGCTTTGGGCATTTATCTCATAAAAAGGCAACACCGCGAAATCATTGCCATTGCGTTGGAGTCGGAATGATTTGTTGCGCTGTTTGGGATACTCCACGCTTACCGCTGCGATATCTTCCGGCTCAAAGGCAAAAACCGTGCGGTCGCGCCAGTCTTCGCCCACAAGATTATAGCGAAAGCGCAGGTTGCCGTCCCAGCCGGCCAGTTGTGTCACATACGGTTCTTCGGCATCGGCATTCATCATGAAAGTGCCCCGCTCATCGCTGGTAGCGCCGCCTACATAATATGACTTGATCAAATCGCCGCGTTTGTCATAGAGCTCTACTTTAAGGCCTTCGGTAGCCAGGTTTTTTACCATGGAGGGTACGGCGGCGCGGGGTGGTTTGTATTTCACTTCCGTTCGGCTGATGGCATCCAGCAAGTTATTTACCGCGGTAGGACGGGCCTTGTATTTGCCATCAAACAGCCAATAGCCGTTTTTGCGTTCCAGATTAGTTTGGCCTCCCTTGCGGTCGGCAATGAAAATGCGGTAAATGCCGGCCGTGTCTTTTACTGCAAAACTGCGTTCGGCGGCCAGCAAAGAGGTTTTATCGTCTTGCCTGGAAAGATACCAGGCTACTACGCCTGCTCCAAGAATAAGGAAGGCGACAAACAGGAACAAAGTTCTATTCATAGCTTTATCTATTTTGCGTACTTGCGCTTTCTTCTCCAGTGGTAAAATACGCCAAAAAGTGCCATAAACACCAATGGAACCACGATATTAACAACCTGCCACTTGGTTTTTTCGGACGAAGCTTTGGCTGTGTCCAACAACCTCAATTTTACTTCTTTGCCCCGGGCTTCGATCACCCCGTTTTCGTCGAGGAGGTATTCAATGGCATTGATGAGGAAATCTTTATTGGCAAACTGGTATTTCTCAAATTCATTATAGCCGAGCGGGCTGAACGACTCGTCGCGCCAGTTTACTTTGTTTCTGGCGATATCGCCGTCAGAAACTACAATCATTCGCGTGGGCGCGCTCAAGGGCTTGTATTCCATTTTTAGTTTTTGCAGGTTCGCCAGCATTTCTGCCGACAGGCGGTTTTCGTACATCGATGGAAATTCGCCTTCCAGCAATACGGCCAGCGGCTGTGGGCCCTTGTCAAATTTTTCGGGTTGCAGGTCATACCGCAAAAACTCAAAGTCCATGCCTATCGGCAGGTATTGAAACATCGAATTATTAGAGGAAGTCAACAGCACCGTTTTTTGTACGGGAGTTTTGGTTACTACTGTCGTATCGATCGTATGGGGATACAATAAATTGAGTGCACCCAGGTTTTTTGCCACCGGGTGTTTAGAATTTGGGGTTACCACTACGTGATAGGGATATTTGAAATAATCAAATTGCGGGGCGTTACCGGCGAAACCGGTAGCGAGTGGAATTCTCGAACACTGGTAATCGAGCACCAGGTTAGGTTGTATTCGCACACCGTAATTAAATAGCAGATCTCCCAGATTGAGGGGATATTCCACAGGAAAATACTGCTCCCTCCCGCGAAGGCTATCCAGGTCGACGCGCAGCCAATCGAGCAACCAGAGTACCTTTCCGCCGTTCATCACGTACTGGTCTAGCTTGAAATTGTCCTTTTCAGAAAAAGCGTAGCGGGGTTTGGCAATAATCAGTGCAGCTGCCTCGGCGCCGATACTAACCACGCTATCGAGGTGAAGGCGCCCCACCTCATAAAATTGGCGAAGGTTTTTGTCGAGATCGGCGGTTTCCAGTTCCTGCAATTCGCCGTGGCCGGTCGTATACATCACCACAGGTCGCTGCGCACTTTGCAGTTTTTGGATGGCATTCGCCAACTTATATTCCAACAGGCCAATCGAATTATTGAGGATTACCTCTTTGGGCACTCCCGGGATTTCATTTTCGAGTAAATTGATTACGTTTTGCCTGCCTTTGTAAAAGATAACCGCATAAGGATAAATGAGTTGCTCCGAGGTGCCGTCTTTGCTTTTTACGCGCAGGTTAACCGGGATAATACCTTCGTCAGACAGTTGTTTTCGGCGGGCGTTGATCTCTTTCACCGAAAGATTATCGGGGGCAGGATCTTCAAAGCCGTATTCGATGTACCCCGATTCCGATCGAAAATCTTCGAGAATTTCCCTGGTGGCTGTTTGCAGGCGCTTAAAGCCCGCAGGGAAATCGCCTTCGAGCATCACATTAACGTACACCACCTCATCTAGTTTGCCGAGCAGGGAACGGGTGGCATTAGTAAGGGTAAATCGCTTTTCTTCGGTAAGGTCCAGATAGTTGTACAGGGCGACACTGCCGATACGCACATTGGCGAGGATATTGACAAACAGCAGGATACCTGCAAACAGGGCCAGTTGCAGTAAGGATTGTGATTTTCTATTATTTGTTTTCCACTTCATTTTCATGTGTTGTACCTGGGCTGAAGCCCAGGCTTGAAGCTATCAGAACCATATCAGATTACCATTTTCGGCGGCCCAGCGACACAAGAGTAAGGGCGATAAACAGCGCTACCAGCGAAACGAAATACACCAGATCCCTGCTATCGATGAGGCCCCTGCTGATAGACTGGTAGTGATAGTCGATGCCCAGCATTTGCACCAAATCGTCCACTTTACCCACAAAAACCGGCAGCCTGCTAAAATAGTCGAAGCCGTAATAAAATAAAAAGCACAAAAAGGTGGCTGATACAAACGCGATGATCTGGTTGCTAGCAAGCGAGGAAGCAAATAGTCCTATGGCCACAAAAACACTCGCCAGGCAGATAAGTCCGATATAAGAGCCGGCAATGGCTCCTGAATCCAGGTTTCCTTTGGGCGACCCAAGTTGGTACACCGTGTAATAATAAAGCAGTGTGGGCAGTAGCGCAAAAATCACAAGCGTCAGACTGGCCAGTAGTTTGCCAGCTACGATTGCCAGGTCGCTTAGCGGCCGGGTCACCAGCAGCTCGATCGTACCCGTCTGTTGCTCTTCGGCAAACGATCGCATCGTAATAGCAGGTATGAGAAAAAGAAAGATCAACGGCGCTACCTGGAAGAGTTGGTCGAGCGTTGCGTAATTAAAATCCAGCAGGCTGGAGTCGGGAAAGACGAACATCACCAGGCCCAATACAACCAGAAATACGCCGATGACGATGTAGCCTATCAGCGAGCTAAAAAAAGAATTGATCTCTTTCCAATAGATGCTTGACATAATTGCGTTTTCATGCTATCGGTCGCCCAACGTTGAAACGTTGGGCTGAATGAAATTTATTTAACGGTGCCGCTGGCGTTGGCGTAGACAAACTGCTTCAGCGTTTTTTTGTCTTTGTCCATCAGGGCGCAAATCATGTAATGCGACTTGATATCGGTGACTACCACCTGGTAGCAAAAAGCCGGTTTTTGCACCGTATCCTGGGGATTTTCCTCGGCAGCCATCACAAAACTGGGCCTGCCAAGCAGCTTGGTAATCTCCTCTTGCGATTTACCCTCCATGCACGTACTCCCAAAAAAGCCTTTAAATTTTTCGTAAAAGGCGACTTTGGTATTGTACATCGGCGATTCCAATTCGCTGTAATCCCTGGCCGGCGTCCAGTTTTTCTGGATGACAACGGCCATAGAATCGCATTCCGGGTTTTGCACTTTTTGGGCTTCGGCTCCTTCGCCGGCACACCCGGCCATCCAATAGGTTGCCAGGGCAAACAATCCAATCATTATTACACTTCGGTTCATAACTATCATTACTTGATCAGGTAAACAAGGTTTCTGTCGTTGTAAATCATCAGGCTTTTCAGCAGTTTTTGTTCGGCCTCCGCTTCGGGCAGCGCGGCCAGGGTATTGTAGAGCTGCGGGTCGTCGGCAATCCATTTCATGGCATTTTCCAGGGTGAGGTCCACTATTTCACCCGTATTCCAGTGGAGTAGCTTTTCCATCCCGATCTGCTCCGTCTTTTTTATTCGTCCTTTGCGGAATGGAAGGCCGTTAACGGGATTGTAAGCCGCTATTTCCACCAGGCGGACCGAATCAGCTTCGTACGAAAAATAATTGATACGCCCCTTTACGCGCAGGCCGGCAAAAGTAGCAAAATACTTGTCTTCTTCACCGGTCACTACTTTAATATAGGGCAGGCCGTCGATGCATACCCCCCAAATATCGGTGGGAGAAAGCACCTTTCCCTGCCTGTTTTTTAGCGCCAATTGCTCGATTTTTGTAATGTAGGTCTTCTCATTAGAAACTACTTTGCCTTCCAGGTCGGTCCAGGCATAAGTTGGTTTATTACGCCTGAAGTCGTCAAAAGAGAGATAAACCCCGTCGGCAAAAGTAAACTTAGGCGTTACGGCAACGGAGTCGGATTGGGCGGCGGCACTCCCCTCCCCTATGGCTATGCAGGTTAAAGCCAATAACAATTTACATACATATAACAATTTGTGCCCCATAGCAGATGCTTACACCGTGAGTTTTCTGAAGACTTCTTCTACACTAATATCTTCTTTATGCATTTCGAGCAGGGTCAGTTTATTTGCGACAGCATAATTAAAGACCTCTTCTCTTATATCCTGCCGAAGTCCTGCCTTGAGTTGCCAGCGGTTTTTGCCCAGGTCGACGACCTGGCGCACGTTGTTTATTTTGGACAGATTGTCTTTTGTGACCTCCTGCTTAAACTGCACGGTTACCGCCGTTTCTCCCTGGATGCGGTTTTGGAGTTGCTCAATGGGGTCATCGGCCACTATTTTGCCGCGGTTGATAATGAGCACCCTGTCGCAGATGGCTTGCACTTCCTGCATGATATGGGTAGAAAAAATCACCGTTTTTTCCTTTCCCAATTCTTTGATCAGGCTGCGAATTTCGGCGAGTTGGTTGGGGTCGAGCCCGCTGGTAGGTTCATCGAGGATGAGTACTTTGGGATCGTGGAGCATAGCCTGGGCAAGCCCTACCCTTTGCCGGTAGCCTTTCGACAATGCGCCGATGGGTTTGCGTTGCTCACGCTCCAGGCCTGTCATTTCTATCATCTGAGCGATGCGGCTTCTTGCCTGGGGAATATGGTGAATACCTGCAATAAAAGCGAGGTATTCCCGCACGTACATGTCTTTATAAAGCGGATTGTGTTCGGGCAAATAACCTATGAGCCGGCGCACCTCCATCGGTTGTTGCAACACGTCGTAGCCACATACTTCGGCGGAGCCGGAAGTAGGCGGAATAAAGCAGGTCAAAATTTTCATGGTAGTGGTCTTGCCGGCGCCGTTAGGTCCCAGGAATCCCAACACCTCCCCTTGATGCGCTTGGAAGGAGATGCTATCCACCGCTTTTTGAACCTCGTAAACCTTTGTCAGTTCCGTTACTTTAACAGACATGCTGTTTGGCTTTTTCTATTGAGTGGGCAAAGCTACTAATTTTTCCAAAGCGAAAATGCCCTTTGGGGCGCTAAACAAATAGCCGGCAAATGATAAGCCTAATTCAAAGAACATAATGAAAATTGACTTGTTTAGTAGGGTGTTACAAGCTAACTTTGGCACCTGTTTTCAAAACCGGTTAAAGCCGGGAATAAAAAGACATACATGGCAACCGTAAAATTCACCTTTGAAGATAAAAGCATTTCTCCGGTTATCATTGATAACGTAGAAGAGGGCTTGTCGATTTTGGAGGTGACCGAAGATAACGATATTCACCTCAATCACAACTGCGGCGGGGTTTGCGCCTGCAGCACCTGCCACGTATATGTGGAAAAAGGCGAAGATTTCCTGGAAGAAATTTCTGACAAGGAAGAAGATTTCATCGACAGGGCCATCAACCCCAAGCTGGAATCCCGCCTGGGATGCCAATGCGTAATCCTGGATAGCGAGGCTTATATCGAAATTCAGATTCCCGACCAGCGCAAGATCATCGGTCACGAACATTAAATAAAAACAAAAACGTATGCCTTTTAAAGACATCGAGGATCTTCCTATCTATTGGAAAGACCACGAAGACATAGCCATGAAATTGTACGAGCGCTTTGGCGCCGAGTTTGACGAATCCAAAATCTATCGCATTCGTTTCACCGATTTGCTGGAATGGATCCTGGAGATCCCTACTTTCGAAGGCAAACGCGAAGAATCGACGGAAGGGCACCTGGAGCAAATTCAAGCCCGCTGGGTATATGAGTGGCGAGACAACAACCCGTCATGAACCAACTCGAACCATTTCAGCACATCCACACTTTTATTTTTGATGTGGATGGCGTGCTCACCAACAACGAGGTGCTGGTCACAGAAGACGGCCGGCTATTGCGCCAGATGAACGTCCGGGACGGGCTGGCCATTAAAATGGCAATCAAAGCCGGCTACCGGATTTGTGTGATTACAGGCGGCAAATCGGAAGGCGTCAAAACGCGCCTGGAAGGATTGGGTATTCAGGATATCTATCTCGACAAGCAAGAAAAGCTGGAGGCCTATAATGAGTTTGTATCGATATACGACCTCAACCCGGAGGCGATCTTATACATGGGCGACGATCTGCCCGATTACCCGGTTATGCGCCGGGTTGGCCTACCGGCTTGCCCCCGCAATGCCTGCCGCGAAATTATTGAAATTGCCAAATATATCTCTCCATATAACGGTGGCGACGGCTGCGCCCGCGACGTGATTGAAAAAGTCATGCGCCTGCAGGGCAAATGGCAGGAATTTCTCCCGGCATAATCCACAGGCTATGACGTTGTTCAGATTAATACGGCTGCCTAATCTGTTCATCGTAGTAATTACGCTTTCATTACTGTATTACCGCGTTTTGCTGCCTCCGTTTCATAGCCATCAGATCACCCCTTTATTCGACAACCTGCACTTTTGGATTTTCACAGGTATTACGCTGTTGATTACCGCTTCGGGATATGTGATCAACGACCTCACAGACCTTAGGGCTGATCTGTACAACAAACCCTGGCGGGTGATAGTGGGGAAAAAGATTTCAATTCAAACGGCGTATTGGCTTTATTTCTGCTTTTGTCTGGTTGGGTATACCATCTCCCTCTATCTGGCCTTTTATGCCGGTCAGGTTGCGCTTATCAATATCTATATCCTTGCAGTGGGCGGGCTATACTATTATTCAACCCGGCTCAAAAAGTTGCCGCTATTGGGCAACCTGCTAGTAGCGGTTTATTGCGCCGGTGTAGCGGGCATGCTTTGGTTTGCTGAAAGGGAAGCATACTCATTATTATATCAACGCTCGCCCGACGAGGCTTTTCATATTCAGATGGTACTCCTCACCTATATGCTTTTTGCTTTTATATCCACCCTGTTCCGCGAAATCGTAAAAGACCTGGAGGATATCCCCGGAGATGCGGCTGAAAAATACCGTACCATGGCGGTAAGCTGGGGTTTAACCGTTTCCAAACGCGTCGCCTTTGCCGTTGGCGCTATATTGGCTCTGTCAATCCTGGTAAGCGCCATATGGATTTTGCCCGGATTCATAGCGCTGCTTGCGCTTCCTGTTTTGTATGCGCTATACAAATTGACAGGGGCGCAAAGCAGCCAGGACTTTGCCTATATCAGCCAATTGGCGAAAGCCATTATGCTCGGCGGTTTATTCATTTTATTATTGTAACTGTTTTGAAGGGTTTAGTGCATGCGCAGTTTAGCGATTGGGTTTAGCTGTATGTTTAGATAAACTAAACCCTAACGCTAAACCCTCCTAAACGGTTACTTATTATTTTAAAAATCAACGGGTTATGGAAGTATTTGAAAATAAAAAAATAATTCTCGCTTCCAAATCGCCACGACGCAGTTATTTGCTGGAGTCGGCAGGCATACCCTTTGAGGTAAGAGCCCAGGATGTGGAAGAAGACTACCCGGCCGACATGGCGCCCGAGTTGGTACCTGCTTTTTTGGCCCAAAAAAAGGCACACGCCTGTAAAAAGTGGCTGGAGCCCGGCATGATCGTGCTCGCCTCTGATAGCATTGTGCTGCTCGACGGCGTCATCCTTGGAAAACCCACGGATATGGAGGATGCCAAGCGTATACTCCGCGCTTTATCCAACAAAAAACACCTCGTAATCACGGGTGTTTGCCTATTGGCATCCCATAAAGAATTTGTTTTTGACGAGACGACCTCCGTGTACTTTGATTCCCTGAGCGAGGAAGAAATCGATTATTACACGGCCAAGTACCGGCCGCTCGACAAAGCAGGCGCCTACGGCATCCAGGAATGGATAGGTTTGTGCAAAATCTTGAAAATAGAAGGTACCTACTCCAACGTCATGGGATTGCCCGTGAGCAGGGTGTACCACGAGTTAATCCGGTTTTAGAACAACTCAAACTGGTTGGAATAGACCGTGGAAGCTTGTGATTCCGTCGTTTTTGCAGCGGTGGGGGCCGATTTCAATAATCGTTTGATGACCCGCAGTTTGTAAAGATAACGCCCGGCTTCGCGGTTGTATACGCCGTAGTGATCCAGTCCGTCAATGCATACCCTGCCGAATACATGCAGTACTTCCGAAGGATTCACCACGATGCCGACATGGGTAATCTTGCCCAGCCGGTTTTCGAAGAAGGCAAGGTCGCCGGGTTTAGATTGTTCAACGAAGTCGATGGTTTCTCCCAGGAAAACCTGCTGATCGGCCTCCCTGGGCAGTTGAATACCCGCTATCCGGTACACGATTTGCGTCAATCCGGAAGCATCCATGCCCAAAGGCGATTTGCCACCGGCGATATAAGGCGTATTGAGGTAACGGCGCGCAATTTTGAGCAATAATTCGGCGCTGGGATGAATATCTTTTGGGAAAACGGCCTGCCCGCTAAAGCTATAGGAAGCTTCTCCCAACGAAAAACGCATGCCGTCAAACCCAGGCAGCCGGGCGCCCAGCGTAAGCGGCAGATAGTGGTCGTCAGACATGGCGGCCTGCACATAATCGAGCACCCAGGCATAGTGGTTGCGATAAGCTTCCCACTCGCCAGGTGTGATTAGCTTGAGCTGATTGGCTGCCACCCACCCTACGCAATTGTCATCGAGGCAGTGGACTTTGAGCCAGCTGTGCCCCTTTACCTCCAGCACTTCTACAAGTTCTCCGAAAAGGAGCTGAGAAATCATTTCACTGGAGTCCGTAGAAGTGTTGCGAACTGCAACCGCGCTTAATGGACATATTCCGTAAGCCATTCATCCTGCTGTTTGTTAACAAAGCGCTTGTTCGACCAAAGATAATAAAAGTCTGTTATTGTCCGTTCCTGTCTTTATGAAATAAAGCCTACCTTTGGCCACCAATACGAAAAAATAGGAATATGAGAAAAGGGTTTACGCTGTTGTTGGGTGTTGTTTTGTCTTGTATCACGCTCTCTGCCCAGGATCAGCATTTTACGCAATTTTACGCTTCTCCTGTCACGCTCAACCCCGCGCTTACGGGTGCTTTCACGGGTAAATACCGCCTTTCGCTGATTTATCGCGACCAATGGCGGAGTGTACTTGAGAACCCATACGTGACGTATTCAGGGGCCGCCGATTTTCGCTTTGGTTTCAATAAGCGCAAAGCCAATTACAAAGACGCCGCCGGCGTCGGCGTGCTGTTTTACAATGACCGCATTCCCGATATCGGCTTTTCTACCAGCCAGGTGCAGCTTTCAGCAGCTTTCCATAAATCGCTCAGCAAAAACAACGACCAGTTTTTGAGCCTGGGCGCTCAGTTAGGCATTGCCCAACGCAACGTGAATTACGACAAACTAACCTTTGAGGATCAATTTAACGGTACTAACGGCTATTCTAACAATACCGCCGAACCGCTGCCCGAAAATAATTTTGCTTACGGCGATTTTAACGTCGGACTCAACTACACCTACGCGCCCGAGCAACAGGTAGGCGTCTTTATCGGCGCGGCGATGTATCATATACTGGAACCATCGGTGAGTTTCTTTTACGATAATGACAACCCCGATCGCTATCCCGACGATAGATGGCAGCGCAAATATGTAGCCCACGTCGGACTGCAAATACCCACCGGCAATGTCGTACAGATTATGCCCAGGGCCCTATACTACCGGCAGGGTCCCCACAATGCCGTGAATGCGGGCACCAACCTGCGTTTCCTGGTGGATGAGATCAGGGGCAATGCCCTTCATGTAGGCGGATGGGTGCGACTCAACAACGACGAAACCAAAAAATGGCTGGCATCTGCCGCGATAGGCATGGTAGGCGTCGAGTTGGGCAATTTTCTGATCGGTCTGAGCTACGATGCCACGCTGAGCGATTTGACGAAAACCAAACGCGGGCAAGGCGCCTTCGAAATTTCGATCGCTTACCTGGGCGAATACGAAGACGATACGGTGTTATGCCCCAAATTTTAGCGAGGAACTATATTTCAAAATCGACCCCGCGTTTAACCAGGTCGTCGTAGCGGTCTTTAGCGAGTTGCTCGTAGCGTTTTTTGTCAAAGCGGTACAATATAGCGGGCCGGTGGGCTACGCCTTCCTGCTTACCTACTTCTTCTAATACGCCCATTTTCAGGATACGCGCCCGGAAGTTGCGCTTGTTGAGCGCGGGTACGCCCAAAATGGTCTCGTACAATCCCTGCAATTGCGATAGCGTAAATTGTTCGGGCAGTAATTCAAAACCGATGGGTTGATACCGCACCTTGGCCCTCAGTCGATTGATAGCGACCTGCAGAATATGTGCGTGGTCAAAAGCCAACGCCGGCAATCGATCTGTCTCGAACCACTGCACCTTACTGGCATCTGAAGCTGACCTGACGGGGTGTTCGGCCAGATTGACAAGCGCATAATACGCTACGCTGATCACCCTGCCCCGAGGGTCTCTCCCGGGGTCGCCAAAAGTGTATAACTGTTCGATGAATACATTTTTTACGCCCGTTTCCTCTTCCAATTCCCTCAGTGCCGCCTGTTCCAGGTTTTCATCCATTTCAACGAACCCACCGGGCAATGCCCAGCAAGCTGAATATGGCTCGTGCGCCCGCTCTATGAGCAGTACTTTGAGTTTGCTACCTTCGTGCAGACCAAAAATCACGCAGTCGACAGTAAGTGCAGGCCGGGGATAGTCGTAGGTGTACATGGCGGTTCTCTGTTGTAGGTTATAGGTTATGGGGTTCGAATATGATTTTGGGCCAGTTGCCGGGGGTGCTGTGCGTTTGCAATAAATGAAGCAATACAGGGCCCATCAGCAATACCTGGATAAGCGGGCCTTCTATTTTTGCTACTGGCATAGCGGTATATACAACCGCCCCGTCTTCTAAAGCGTCCATATCACAGGAAAAAGTGAAGCGCTGGAGGTAGTTGAGAAAACCTTCGTCAAAAAGCGGGTGCTGTGCCTCGTCTTTCATACTACCGAGAAAAAAAATCTCGTTATCCGACCAGGCATAATTCGACACATAATTGGTAAAAAGGGAAAATCCTGCCAGAGTGATGGGCTGGTCAGCCGGCCAATGGCGGTTGACAATAATCTGATACAAGGCCTTCAACTGGTAATTGCCATTTTTCCAACAGCGATACGCTTCCTGCAAAATGCGGATATTTGCTTCGCCGATTTGAGAAGTGAGCGGCATAACGCTTAGTTTGGATTCAAAACTAAGTTAAAAAAAGAGTTGTTCAAAGTTTTAGAAAGCTTTTGCATTAATACTACTTTGTTACTTTAAACCAGGCATACTGCATATTACGCTCCTCCGGAGCTTTTGAGACCTTTTGTTAACATGGTTCTACCAATATTTCGGCCCTCTGGGCCTTTTTAGATGTCTAAAAGCCCCAGAGGGGCATATATATTGGTAGAAAAATCCTTAACAGCGTGTATTCTAGCCCCAGAGGGGCGCAATGTGTACACGTATTTGTAGCATCAAACCATTTCATGAAATATATACCCTTTTTTACCTTATTAATACTGCTTTGCATCCTACCTGGGCATGTGGCAGCATTTGAGACACCAGATACCACAGGCCCCGTATGGCAAATACAGCGGATATACGAAGGCCGGTTTAGTGTGTCGATTCCGGGTGAGCTAAAACTAAAAACCGATACGATCAGCGCTCCGCTTGGACGAATGGCGTATCACACGTATTTTTACCAGCCCCAGGAAAAAAATTCCGACATATTAGTCTACATGGTGAGTTACTGCGATTACCCGGAAGGCGCCCTGCCTGTCGACTCCCTGGAGTTGATCAAGGCCTTTTTCGACGCCACGGTCGAAGCGGCGGCAGCCGGCGTAGAAGGTGAAGTCATCTACGCTTCCGATCTCGATATTCAGGGATATCTGGGCCGGATATGGCGGATACAGTACCTCAACGACCAGGCCGTGATTAAAACAAAAGCCTGCCTGGCCGGCAACCGGTATTATGCCGTTCAGGTGGTTTGTTATAAAGAAAAAAGCCTGCACAACTCCGTTGATAAATTTCTGGATTCCTTTAAGCTCTTTTCACCCTAATGTCATGACTACAAATAAATTGGCACTTGCCGGACTGGTACTGGGACTACTGGCGCTACATGCCTGCAACAATCCACCCCGCCCCACCTCAACTGCTACTTCCATGCAATCCGAAAACTCATTCGACTGGCAGGGGCACCGCGGCGCCCGCGGCCTGCTGCCCGAAAACAGCATTCCCGCTTTTGTCAAAGCGCTCGAATACCCGGCAATTACCACACTCGAGCTTGACGTGGTGGTGTCGTCCGACAAGCAACTCATCGTTTCGCACGAACCCTGGTTTTCCGCTGAAATATGCAGCCACCCCAACGGGTCGCCTGTCACCGAAGAAGAAGAGAAACAACTCAATATCTTTCAGATGACGGCTGCGGAAATAAGGCGCTACGATTGCGGAAAAAGAGGCCACCCCCGTTTTCCCGAGCAAAAAGCTATGCCTGTGCACAAACCCACCTTAGCCGAAGTAGTTGCAGCGGTTGACAGCGCCGCGGTTGCCATGGGCAGGCCCCTGCCGCGGTACAATATCGAAATAAAAAGCAAGCCGGAGTGGGACGGCGTCTACACTCCCCCACCCTCCGAGTTTGCCCAGCTGGTCATCGCTCAAATCGGGCAACTGCAAATCGGCAAGCGCGTTTGCGTACAGTCTTTTGACGAGCGCCCCCTCCGGGAAGTATTTAACAAGGTTTCTGATCTGACAATATCTCAATTGGTGGAAAATTACGACGGAGTAAAAGTTAATTTAGAAAAATTAGGTTTTACGCCACAAGTCTACAGCCCCCACTACGGGCTGATCACTGCCGAAACCGTCAAAGTCTTGCATAATTCGGGCATTCGCGTCATACCCTGGACAGTCAATACTACGGCGGAGATGGCACAATTGCAGGAATGGGGGGTGGACGGGATTATCACGGATTATCCGGACAGGATACCACTGAACCGGTAAAAGTGACAAGATTTTTTTTACCACGGAGTTTCACGGAGTTCACACGGAGTTCCACAGAGTGGGATGTTGACGCTGCGGAACACCTTTTTTTTTGACTTGTCCTGAAATACGTTGCCCCAGAATTTACAAAATGTATCCTGGAAAGAGGATTTCAATTTGCTGAGTGTCAACAAGTGAAATCAACTTTTTG
>JABWBR010000032.1 GCA_013360405.1 Saprospiraceae bacterium | reverse complement strand
ACTGAAAATATGACTGGTAAAATGCCTCCGGAACACTAAAAAAATCGTCCTCAAAAAAACCTACACTCGAAATCTTAACTCAAAGTGTCCAGTAGTGTAATAATCAATCACTAATAAATTAAATAATTTTCAATTAAAAAACATTCGTAATTCGTAATTGTTCATTCGTAATTTATCTATCTCCTTGGTTTCCGATGGCGAAGGCGGGGTTGGCTCCATTCTTCGCGTTGGGCGAAATCGACGATACCGCGCATGAGCGACACGATGCTCAAAAAAACCAGGTAACCTATCGTGAGCACGATATAAATCCAGCGATAAGAACCCGCCTCGCCGATGCTGAGGGAAGAAAACAGCCAGGCTAACAACCCGGAAGCTGCTGCCAGCCCGATAAAACAATATACCGAACGTCCCCAATACCACTTCATGTTTTTGGTAGAAAGCGAAAGCACACTATTTAGCATGGCGAAAAGCAGCATAAAGGCGGCAGCTATCGTCCAGTGGAAGCGGGGAGATACCTCCATAATGCCGGTAGCCCTGACAAACGCGGCAACCAGGTTAAATACCACTACGGCTGAAAAAACCAGCAGGACTTGCCGTATGGGATCAATCGAACGGTACAGCAGCGAAGTAGAAGAGGGTGATGTATCCATGAAGCTGATAATTAGTTAGAAAGATACAAAATAATAGCAGACCCCCGTTCAGTACCGATTTTTTCCCGTTCGGCAAGTAAAATTTTCCTACACGGATGTATGCGAATAACTTTGAGGCATAATATTTGAAACGCCATGACATACAAAACCTGCTTAGCGCTCCTTTTGTTTTCTAGCGGAATCGTCCTGAGCACGACATCTTGTAAACATAATCCGATGGTATCGGTTGATGACGACATCAACATCGGCGATACGACGGACCTACCCGACGACACTACAGGCATGGGTACGCCTTGTGATCCCGAAAAAGTGTATTTCGAATTGCAAATTCTTCCACTGTTGCGTTCCAACTGCGCAAAAAGCGGTTGCCACGACGAGGCTACCCACGAAGAAGGTATCGTGCTGACTTCTTATGAAAAAGTAATGACAACAGGTGAAGTCACCCCATATGACCTGGGCGACAGCGAAATTTATGAAAAAATGACGAAAACGGATCCGGATAAACGCATGCCGCCGCCGCCCAATAACCCGCTGAGTTCCGACCAGATAAACCTGATTGCCAAGTGGATATTGCAAGGCGCCCAGAACCTTACTTGCGATCCCGATGCCGGCAATTGTATCACCGACAATATCTCTTTTTCAGCTACCGTAAAACCCGTTATCGACAATAGTTGCCGCGGCTGTCACAGCGGCGCCGCGCCTTCGGGGGGGGTATCGCTTACCGATTATAACGGAGTACAAGCTATTGCTACAAACGGCAGACTATACGGCGCTATGTCGCACCAGCCCGGCTATGTAGCTATGCCGTTCGGCGGCGCAAGGCTTCCTCAATGCACCATCGACAAAGTAAAAGCATGGATTGACTCCGGATCGCCCAACAACTAAACAACTATGAACCTCCTTTTTGCGTTAGACGAAAAAAAACACCTTATTGCAATGAAAAAAAACTTCTTTTTGCTTGGTATGGCGATACTGGCCATTCAAACGGGTTGCTATTACGACGTAGAAGAAGAATTGTATCCTGATATTACTTGCGATACATCAGCCAGGAGTTATAGCACCCATATCGTGCCCATTTTACAAAACAACTGTTACGTATGCCATAGCCAGGCAGCCAATTTGGGCAATGTCACGCTGGAAGGATACAACAACCTGAAAACATACGTCAACAGCGGCAAATTGCTGGGCGCTATCAAGCACCAACAAGGTTTTCAGCCCATGCCGCAAGGACAACCCCAACTGGCCGATTGCTCCATTGCCCAAATCGAAGCATGGATAACGGATGGGGCGCTGGATAACTAATCTCTTACCGGTCTGACCGTTTGTAGCGGTCTGACCGGTGGCCAGGTGGCCCGGTAAAAAAAACTGCATTATGAAAAAAGTAATCCTGATCGGAGTCCTCGTACTGGGCGCTATAGGCGCCATTACTGCTTATTTGGTGTACAATAAGCCGCACAAAAACATGGAAAAAGCCGCCGCAGATATCGCCCTCGAAGCGGAGACGCTTTTCACAGCTTATAAAACCGACGAGCAAGCCGCTGATGCTCAATACCTCGACAAGGTAGTACAGGTGAGCGGCACGGTAAAAGGCGTTTCGCAAGAAGGCGGGAAAACCAGTGTGACCCTCGACAGCGGCGACCAAATGTCGGGCGTAGTATGTGAACTCGACGAACTGACCAAACACCCGCGCACTGATTTTCAGGTGGGCGAACAAGTTACCTTCAAGGGCATGTGCACCGGCTTTTTACTCGATGTAGTGCTGGTACGTTGTGTTGAAGTACAATGATCTCGGAACATATTCCAATTTATCCACTTTTAAACCGTATTTCCTTATGAAAAAAGGCATTTTGCTGAGCCTGATGAGCCTCTTCTTTGTAGTTTCTATGTCGGGCCAAAAATACTTTACCCGCGATGGTAAAATCTCGTTTTTCTCCGATACGCCATTGGAAAAAATTGAAGCGCACAACTCGAAAGCGACGAGCGTGTTGGATGCGTCCAATGGCAACCTCGAATTTGCCGTACTGATCAAAGCTTTTCAATTTGAAAAAGCGCTTATGCAGGAGCATTTCAACGAAAATTACATGGAAAGCAGTAAATTTCCCAAGTCTTCTTTCAAAGGTAAGGTGACCAACATAAAAGACATCAACCTGAAAAAGGACGGCGAATACAACGCGACGGTAAAAGGACAACTCACTATCCACGGCGTTACAAAAGACGTGGAAACTACCGGCAAGTTTGTGGTGGCAGGCGGTAAAATCAGCGCCAAATCCGCTTTTAATGTAGCAGTGGCAGATTACAATATTACTATCCCCGCCGTTGTGCGCGATAATATCGCCAAAACGGTTAAAATTGCGGTGGATATTAAGTTTGAGGAATTGAAACAGTAAATTAATGTGCTGATTAGTTAATGTGCTGATTTGCTGATGGGTTAATGTGCTGATTTTATTACTACTTTTTTAAATTATTAGCACATCAGCACATCAGCACATCAGCAAATCAGCAAATCAGCACATCAGCACATCAGCACATCAGCAAATCAGCAAATCAACCCATATCTATCATGAAACTCCGAACCCTACTACTACTCACTTTGCTCAGTCTGGCAAGCCCGGCTATCCGGGCGCAAGACGACTTGTTGTCGCTGCTGGGCGACGAGGAAACCACCAATTACGCCACGGCCAGCTTTAAGACCAACCGCGTGATCAACCTGCACTCGCTGGAAAACACGGCTGCAGGTGTCTTTGATTTCAAGATATCGCACCGCTTTGGTACATTGAACCAGGGCGCTTATGATATTTTCGGATTAGACCAGGCCACTATTCGCCTGGGCGGCGATTTCGGCATTACCGACCAACTCATGGTAGGTTGGGGCCGTAGTACCTACGAAAAAACCTACGACGGCTACGTCAAATACAAATTCCTTCGCCAGAGCACCGGTAAGCGAAATATGCCCATTTCAGCCGCTTTTTTGGCCACTGCCGCCGTACAAACGCTCAAATGGCAAAACCCGGACCGCGATAATTATTTCTCCTCCAGACTGTATTATACGTACCAACTCATCCTGGGCAGAAAATTCAGCGACGCTTTCACCTTGCAGCTCTCCCCTACCCTGGTACACCGCAACCTGGTAGCTACGAAAGCCGAGAAAAACGACGTGATGGCACTAGGCATTGCCGGACGTATAAAGCTCACCAAACGCATTGCACTCAACGCCGAATATATCTATGTTTTACCCGATCAACTGGCCCCCCAGTTTAAAAACGCGCTTTCTATCGGTTTTGACATAGAAACCGGCGGCCACGTGTTCCAACTGCACTTCACCAACGCAACCGGCATAATGGAACGCGGCTTTATTGCCGAAACTACCGGCGACTGGACCGACGGTGGTATCCATTTCGGGTTTAATATCTCCCGAGTATTTACGGTTTTTAAGCCACGGATTGAATAGCAGTCAGGGCTTAGGGCTTAGCAGTTAGGGCAAAATCGCTAAGCCCTGACCGCTAAGCCCTAAGCCCTGACCGCTACTTCCCAACAGCTAATTGCTTCACCACCAACCCTTCACTGCTGCGAATGCGGATGAGGTATATCCCCGACACAAAGTCGCTCAGGTCGATGGGAATGTGTGTGGCGCCTGGTTCGATCAAGCCCAAACGTTGTATAACCCGGCCTGCAGCATCAAGCACATCTATATCCACTTCAATGGGCAGCCCCCCCGGACAGTGCAGCACGCTATAGTCGCTCGCCGGGTTGGGCATTAACCGTAGCAGGTTCTCCAATGTTACATCGGTGATACCGGTTGCCTGGTCCACAACGATATTAGTCATCAGGAAGGTGCATCCATTGGCGTCCGTTACCAACACCTCATAGGCTCCGGCTTGTAATTGCGAGGGGTCTTCCACTTCAGACACTACTTCCCCGTTTTGCCTCCAGCGATAGGTGTAGGGCGCCGTTCCGCCATTTACCGCAATATCAATACTTCCATTAGCACCGTTATTCGATTCAGCGGTAATTTGTATTTCTGAAATTTCCAACTCAGCGGGTTGCGTTACTTCGACGCTTTGCGTGCTTACACAGCCGGCGGCATCGGTAACAGAGGCGGTATACGTGCCGGCAGGCAGGTTGCCGAGGCTCAATCCCGTGGCGCCGTTGCTCCATTGTACGTTGTACGGTGGTTCTCCGCCTGTAACAGCCAGTGTGACCTGTCCGTCTGACCCGCCAAAACAGGATACCTCATTGACGGCGGCTTCCATAGTGAATACTTCCGGAACGCTTACCGAAAACGCGCAGTTGGCCGTATTGCCGGCGGCGTCGGTTGCCGTATAGGACACACTGGTTTCTCCCGTTGGGAAGGTAAACCCACTGGGTAAGCCGTCGGTCAACAGCATAGTTGCTTCGCAATTATCGCTTACAAAAGGCAAATCGTAGAGTGCTACGCCGTCGCAAGCCGTAACGAGGTTGTCGGGGCAGATGAGTTGCGGTGACAGGTTATCAACCACGGTGACAGTGGCCACAGCGGAGGCTGAATTTCCATTTTCGTCAACCACGGTGAGGGTTACGAGCCGTTGGCCCGTACTGCTGCAATCAAATGTAGACACATCGAGTTGCCGGGAGGCAATGCCGCAGTTGTCAAAACTGCCGTTGTCAATCTGAGCCACATTCAAACCGGCTACGCCATTGGCATTCAATGCTATTGTTATATCGTTTACCAATACTTGCGGCGGTAAATTATCGAGGTAATCCAGCGCAATTTGGCTCGTAGTCTGGCAACCATTTGCATCTGTGACAGATACCGAGTAGGAACCGGGGGTCAGATAGACGGCCAGCGACGTGGATTGGCCGTTCGACCATAGGTAATCGTATGGCGCCGTTCCGCCACTCACCTGCGCTTCAATGATGCCGTCAAAAGAGTCGGTGCAGTTAGGTTGGGCAATTATCGCATTTTCAATTTGCAAAACATCAGGTTCCTGTACCTCGAAGCTCAGGTCCAAGGGGCAATTGCGATCATCCGTAATGGCCAGGGAATATTCGCCCGGTGACAGGTTATCTATCGCCGGCGAAATACTGCCATTTGACCACTGATAGGCGTAGGGTGCATATCCTGCTGCGGGTGACACCAAAATCTGTCCATCGGCGGCGCCGGCACAACTTACCGGAATGACCTGTGCATCAATGGCAAGTATACAATTGAAAGCTTCCACTTCCACCTCGGAACTTACGCTACAGCCATTGGCGTCGGTTATCTCAACGCTATAAGTACCCGGCGCGAGTCCGTTCAGGCTGCTACCGGTTTCTCCATTATTCCACAGATAAGAATAAACGCCCGTTCCCCCGCTGGGATTTACCGCAACGCTGCCGTCATTAGCGCCAAAAGACGTTTCCTGTTCTACCGACAAATTGGGCTGCAATGCAGCGGGCTGGGAGATGGTGATACCCAGAACCAGCGGGCAGTTGTTATCATCGGTTATGGAAACCTGGTAATTGCCCGGCGCTAAGCCGTCGATTTGAGGGCCTGTGGCGTTATTGGACCATGCAAATTCATAGGGTTCGGTGCCTCCTTCTACGGCAACGGCAGCAGATCCGTTATCGGCGCCGAAGCAATCTATTTGTTGCCCCGAGATACTGGCGGCTACTGTGCAATCAAAGCTGCTTACGGTAACCGCCTGGGTTGCCGTACAACCATTGGCGTCGGTAATTTCAACCGAATAATTTCCGGGAGTCAACCCCGTTATGGTGGCAGTCGTAGCGCCGTTGTTCCACAGGAACGAATAAGGAGCGGTTCCTCCCAGAGGAGTGCAATTGGCCGTACCGTCGGCAGCCTCAAAAGCGGTCTGGCCGGTAGCGGAAACCTGCGCTTCCAGCAAAGCCGGCGATTCGATCACTACAGTAAGGTCGGCAATACATCCTTCTACGTCGGTTACCTCCACCTCGTAAACTCCAGCTCCCAGATCTGTGGCTGTGGGCCCCGACACACCGTTTGACCATTCGTAGGTATACTCACCCGAGCCGCCACTGGCGACCACAGAAGCGCTGCCGTTGGTCTGGTCGAAACAGGACACGTTTGATTGGCTATTTAATGCTACTGCAATATCGCTGTTTTGATCAACCCACACCTGGTCGGTAGCCGTACAACCGTTGCCGGTATTCGTTACCACGAGCTCGTAGGTTCCTGGTTCGTCAACCGTAGGTGATGGCGTAGTGGCATCGGAGAGGATATTTCCATCGCTTGTCGTCCACGAATATACGATTCCATTACCAGTGCTGGAGCCCCCGCCATTGAGCACAACTGCCTGGGCGTTGCAATTGAGTAATTGATCAGCGCCGGCATCCGCGGTTGGGGAGGCGGTGTCCTCTTCTACTTCGGCATTGGCGGTAGTCGTACAACCATTGGGCGCTGTTGCGAGGAGGGTATACACCCCTGCTTCGCTCACTTCGGGTTGATCTCCTTCGAGGGTTTCACCGTCGGCATTAGTCCACAAAAAGGTAACATCGGGCGTATCAGAAGAAGCGCTGAGTAGTACGCTTTCTTCCTCACAAGTAATCGTACCCGCTGCGACGGCTACATCGGGCGGAGCGATGTTGTCCAATACCTGCACTTGCAGTGCATTGACACAGCCGTTGGCGCCCGTTACGGTGAAGGTATAAGTGCCTTCGTCCTCCACTTCGGGGTTCATCAAGCTCGAAGAAAAACCGCCGGGGCCGGTCCAAAGGCCGGTAGCGCCGGGAGTATCTATGCTGCCCGAGAGTTGGCCTACCGGCTGTGCGCAAGTAAGCGTAGCGCCGGCAGCCGTAGCCTCCGGCAAGTCGGTATTTTCGTTTACCGTCACGGATTGAGTGCTTACACAGCCGTTAGATTGGTTGGTTACCGTGAGTGTATACGTACCTCCCTGGTTGACTGTAGGCGTATAAGTATTCTGGCCCGACACAAAATGGCCGTCCTGGGTAGTCCAGGTTTTCACAAATCCCGCCCCGGCGGGGCCGCTGCCGTTAAGCGTCACCGTAGATTGGTTGCAATTAATGCCGGCCGGATCGGCAACACTAATATTTGGAGCAGTGGTATTTTGAGAGACAACCACCGTAGAAGTAGAAGAACAATTGCTAGACGTATTAAGTACAGTGAGTGTATACGTGCCGGGCTCGTCCACTTGAGGGATGAGAGTATTTTCTCCCGACACGATATGCCCGTCGTTGGTATCCCAGGCATACACGTATTGAGCGCCGGAAGAAGAGGAAGTGCCGTTGAGCGTCACTATGGACTGCGAACATGTAATTGTTTTTTGCGGGCCTGCGTTGGCCAACGGTATTTGGGCAGGAGCTACGCTATAAGTGCCGGTGCGGACGCACCCATAAAAATCCTGCACGGTCACCGAATAATTGCCGGGGGTGAGGGAGGAAATCGTGGGTGTATTCATACCATTGCTCCAGGTATAATTATAGGGGGTTCCTCCTCCGGTTGAGTTAACGGTAAGGCTTCCATTTAGGCCGCTACAATTGGCGGGTACCGAAGTAGTCAGGGAGAGATTTAAAGTCGAAGAGGGTCCTAAAATTGCAATAGGGCCTACCACGACGGTATTATTATTGCCGGAGGTCACCGTGCAATAATAATTGCCTGCCGCCAGATTATTGAGTAGGGGCTGAGTAGTATTTGCGCCGGTGCTCCAATGGTAGGAAATAGGATTGGCGCCTCCTGACGAAGTCAGAGAAATACTTCCGTTGGTGCTTCCAAAGCAGGTTACGTTAGTTTTATTGGCCAGAGAAGCCTGCAGTGGCAACAGCGGCGGGCAACTTTGTGCAAAAGCGTATAAGCCCGCGGTATTTTGTTGTCCCACCTGGGTAACGATTCGGGTAGGACAAATACCGTAAATAGTAGGATAAAATGAAATCTGATAAAGCGACCCGATGGAGGCATTATCGATAATGGGATACGGCGTACCCGTCGTCCAGTTGCCCTGCGTATTGGGGCCTATGCCATATATTGCGCTTACAGGCGTGCTTGCATCGGCTTCAATGGCAAACACCATAATCTGGTTGGTACCGTTGGGGCCGTAGGCTTCATACAAATCTGCCAGGGCATGAGTTTGGTGGTAATTCCAGCAAGGCCCGCACCAGGTGGCAAAAATATCCAGGAATACTACTTTGCCCTGGTTGAGATAGTCGTACAAGGTGTGTGTTTGGCCGTTGATATCAGTTGCCGTGAAATTGGGCGGCAAGCTGCCGTTGGGCAATTGAGCTTGGGAAATACCGATCAGGCTACACCATAGGCTTAAGGCGAGTAGAGTTTTACGCATGGGTTCTGAATTTTGTTGGCAGATAGTCTAGCTGTTTCCTAATAAATCTGTTAGCTCACAAAAATAAAAAATAATAGTTGCTACTGTTGATTAAACATCAAAATAAAATCTATTTATAAAAAATAACCCATAGATATCCGGCTTCGGCACTAAAGCTTGTCTTATTTTTGGCTTTGTCAACAAAATGAATGTAATGCAACCACATGGTCATCCAGTAATCCGGATACGGGATTTGCGCAAGCGATATGATAAAAACGAAGTACTGCACGGCATCGACCTCGACGTATACAGCGGTCAGATTATCGGCTATATCGGCCCCAACGGCGCCGGCAAATCTACCACCGTGCGCATCCTTGCCGGACTCGACGGGTCGTACGAAGGCCAGGTAGAGGTGGCAGGCTTCGACCTGAAAAAAGACAATATCGAAGTCAAAAAAATAATGGGTTATGTGCCCGAAAACGCCGAACTATACGACGTTTTGACGCCCATGGAATTTCTGCTGCTCGCCGGGCGACTCCACCATCTTTCCGATGAAGTGATCAGCGAACGCGCCACGCAGATGTTGCAATACTTCGGCCTCGGCGACAATTTGCACCAGCGCATGGATACTTTTTCAAAAGGCATGCGACAAAAAGTACTGCTCATCTCCGGCTTGTTGCACAATCCGCAAATCATCTTTCTTGACGAACCGCTGTCGGGTCTCGATGCCAATGCCGTTATTTTGGTAAAAGAAATTATCTCCAAACTGGCAGCCGAAGGAAAAACCATTTTCTATTGTTCTCACATGATGGATGTAGTAGAAAAAATCTCGCATCGCATCATATTAATTGCCGATGGCACGATTATCGCCGACGGGCCCATAGAAACGCTGCGCAGCCGGGAAGGGGAAAGCCTGGAGCATATCTTTTCGCAGCTTACCGGCGGACAAGATTTCGACCGCATGGCCGACGATTTCCTGAGCGCTTTCAAACCCAATTCGTAGCCCATGAACAAAGTGCTGCTGAAAATTGTCGCGTTATTCGCCCCGCTCTGGCGCGCAGTTGGCGTAGATGCCGGGCAGATGATGGCCATACTGGAGGCCAGGCTGCTCATGGACGGGCGCAGGGTGTCCGTATTCGGCCAAAACAGACAAACCGCCGAGCCGAAGCGCCAGGATCTAATGGGCATGGCCGTTTTTTTCTTCATCGGCTTGTTTATGCTCACCTTGTTTGACGCATTCAGACAACCCGCCACGGCGCTCACCGTATACTTCACTGTATGGATGTTTATGCTGGCTATGACCCTCATCGCCGATTTCACAGAAGTACTTATCGACGTGCGGGATAACCTGATCATTCTTCCCCGTCCGATAAGCGATCGCACGGTAGCCATAGCCAGGCTGTTGCATATCGGCTTATATCTGTTTAAAATTACGCTGGCTTACGTCATCCCCGCCCTGATTTTTACGATCATCGCCTGGTGGCCTTTGGGCGGGCTTGTATTCATCTTACAGGTTTTTCTCAGCGAGATCATCGTTATCTTTTTTGTCAACCTCACCTATTTATTCATTCTTCGTATTACCAGCCCCAAGCGCTTCCGCGAGATTATAAGTTGGTTTCAGATTGCTTTTTCGGTTATTGTACTCAGTTCTTACTACTTGCTGCCGCAATTGCTCGACTTTACTACACTTCGGGAAGTTGACATATTTGAGGTACCGGCCTCGTATTTTTTACCTTCCACCTGGGTAGCCTCCCTCTGGCCTATCATCGGCCAGGGTACATGGGACGCCAACGTGTTGATGTTGGGCGCTCTGGCCTTTGTCACGCCCCTGGTAGCCATTTTTCTGATTTCAGAGGTACTGGCCAAACATTTCAACCGAAAGATGATGGAGCTGGCAGAAGGCAGCAGTAGTGAGCCGGAAAAAGAAAACAAGGCCGTTTTTACAGCCCGTAAAAATTACCGCGCCATAATTGCCGGACTGGTAACCCGCACGCCTGCTGAACGCGCCTCCTTTGAATGGGCCTGGGCCATGGCCACGAGAAGTCGCGATTACAAACTCAAATCGTATCCTTCGATGGCGTTTGCGGTAGTGTTGTTTTTTTACTACTCGCTGCAGGGCAGTGGCAGCTTACAAGACCGCTGGGCCGAAATGTCGGCGGGAAAATGGCACGTGCTGCTGATTTATCTGTGCTGGATGACGCTGACCACTATGCTTTACAATAGCGTGTACACCAATAGACACAAGGCCGCCTGGATTTTTCATGCAAGCCCGTTGAAACACCCCGGGCCCTTGTTTTCGGGTACTTTCCTGGCCATTCTCACGGGTTATTACACCCCATTTTTTCTGGTTGTCGGCATTGGCATGATGCTTGTCTGGGGCATCGGTATTGTGCCCGATTTGCTGTTGGGGTATGCCAATACGGTTTTCCTCACGCTGCTGGGCCAGCTCATGAGTTCCAAACGGCTCCTCCCCTTTTCCAATAGCTGGGCCAACCAGCGCAAGGGTACCAATGTCTTGATAGCTATGCTCAGCATGGTGATGATAGGCGTAATAGGTTTGTTGCACTATTTTATCGCCGGTAAAATCTGGATTACCCTGCCCGTGGCGGTTGTCGTCGGATTTGGCTGCTGGGCGCTGCTGCGATCCTACCGGCAGGTGAAGTGGTCTTCTGTTAATGAAATCGAATAACCTACCCTTATACTTCCAATAATTTTATCTCGATGACACTTATGATAGCAGTAAAAAATAAAACTCTGGTCGCGCTACTACTTTTTCTGTCTGCAGCAAGAACTTTGGCGCAAATGCCTGTCATCCTGTCGCCGCAGGAGCAAGCAAAAGTGCAGGACGAATGGCTCAAAAACAGGGTGGCAACCGTGCTGCCCGAGCACATGCGCCGCAGCGGCATAGATATGTGGCTATTGATCGGCAGGGAATACAACGAAGACCCCGTGCTCAAAACCATGCTGCCGGCTACCTGGCTCTCTGCGCGCCGCACTACCATGCTGGTCATCTACGACACCGGCGATACCCTCGAAACGCTGGCCTGTGCCCGCTACAACATCGGCGAGGTATTCCGCAAAGCCTGGGATCCCGAGCGGCAGCCCGACCAGTGGCAGCGCCTGCGCGAAATTATTGAGACCCGAAACCCCAAACGCATCGGCGTCAACCGCTCAGCGCATTGGGGGCATGCCGACGGGCTTTCCTCCTTTCACTATGAGCAACTGCGCGAAGTACTGCCCGAAAAATTCCGCTCCCGCATCGTATCGGCCGAAGCCCTGGCGGTAGGCTGGCTCGAAACCCGCACAGCGGCAGAACTGGTAGTCTACGAGCAAATCTGCCGCATCGCGCACACCGTCATCGCCGAAGGATTCTCCGAACAGGTCATACAACCCGGCATCACTACCACTGAAGATGTGGTATGGTGGTATCGCCGGCGTATCGAACAACTCGGCCTCGGCGCCTGGTTTCACCCTACGGTGGATGTACAGCGCAAAGACCCCACCGCGACCGGCGAAAAGCGCAACTTCGCCAATCGCCCCGATCAGGAAGTCATTATGCCCGGCGATCTTATCCATGTCGACTTCGGTATCAGCTACCTGGGGCTCCACACCGACACCCAGGAAAACGCCTATGTGCTGCAAGCCGGCGAGACAGCGCCGCCCGCGTATATCGAAGCTGCCTACAACAAAGGGCTGCAGCTTATGGATATCCTCACCGGCGAATTTGCTACCGGCCGCACCGGCAACGAAATACTGGCCTCCGCATTGGCAAAAGCCAAAGCCGAAGGCTTGCGGCCCAGTATCTACACCCACCCCATCGGCTACCACGGTCACGGCGCAGGGCCTACCATCGGCTTGTGGGACCAACAGGGCGGCGTGCCCAACAACGGCGATTATCCGCTTTATCCCAATACCTGCTATGCTATAGAACTCAATCACACCATCTTTGTACCGGAGTGGAACAAAGATATCCGCATTATGCTGGAGGAAAACGCCGTTTTCGACGGCAATACGGTGCGCTATATCGACGGACGCCAACGGGAATTGTTTTTGATCCCCCGCCCCGTGGCCACCCACGGGCAATAAACAATATGCTATGCTACATGTCAGGATGTGGATTGCCCAACTGTTGTGGTTTGGCGCAATGCCGGCAGCGGTTTACGCCCAATGGACGCCTATCCAAACCGGCATTCCCGGGAAAATGGCCGACCTGTATTTCACCAATGCCCAAACCGGGGTTATCGTGGGCGACCGCGGCATATACCGTAGCACCGACGGTGGAATGAACTGGGCGCCCGCGAGCTTCCAGACCGGCTCTGCCGAACAGGATATCTACGACCGCACCCGCTTTCGGGCTGTCTTTTTTTGTCCATCCATATGCAACAAAGGGTACGCCGTAGGCCAGGATACATTCCTGCACCAAGGCGTGTGTTTCGAGACCGGCGATCTGGGTTTGTCTTGGCAAATCTTTAACCCGGTGGCCAACCCGCCTGCATCCTGGAACGATCTCGTGATCGTGAACAATACGATCTTTATGGGCGGCGACCAGGGCCGGTTTGTCATCAAACATCCCTTTAATCCAAACTGGACGGAATCCAATTCGCCGCCACTGGGAGATATTCGATCGATATGGTATAGCGGCGCCTCGCCGGGTGGATTAACGGCCACCAGCCAGGGTCTTTATTACTCGTCAGATGCGGGCGCCAACTGGGCGAAAGTGATCGACGGGCCTATGGCCGGCGCAGTGGCAGGATTCTCCAAAGGATTCGCCGCCGGTGGTTACGAGGTATATCGCGCTACCCCACCCAATGCAGTGGCGCCCTGGGCGCCGGCCTTCGACTTCCCCGATTCAGCCCAGACCTCTTGTTTGGCTTTACGCGGGTTTAGCGTGGAAGATGCAAGCCTCGGCGGCGCCAACGGGGTATACAAACGCATCGCGGATGAGGTATGGGAATGGCAGCCCTCCTCCCAAGGCTATCCAGTTGGGGCTTTATTTTTTTTAAATAATCAAACCGGCTTTGCCCTCAGTGAAAACGGCATTTTATTAAAAACCGAAAACGCAGGAGGCCCTACCCTGCCCTACGTGGATTTTGAATATCAAACCACCGGCTGTGTGGGAGATACAGTTGTATTCCGACACAAAGGTTATAGCGGCAATACCCACGAATGGTCAGTTAATGACACGCTCCTTGCCGGCGCCGGCGATAGCCTGGTCCGGCATTTTGATACGCCCGGCGTTTACGAAATAACACTTAACGGTGCTAATAGCGATTTGAGCAATACGTACACCCGGCAAGTCGTCATTACGCCGTATCCCGATACCGCTTTGCAGGTTTATGCTCAACAGGATACCCTCTGCCACGGCGACGAAGTTGTTATTTTTATAGAAAACAGTCAATCCGGGATTGCTTATACCCTATACCAGCACCCGGACGATATACCCGTCGACACTTCCGGCGCTGCCGGTGGCACAATATGGTTGTCAGGCGGCAGCGCGCAAGACGCCACGCTATACACGGTAACAGCTCAAAACATGGAAAGCGGGTGTTTGATCGAATTACAAGATACTGCCCATATAAGCGTAGTACTTCCGACGGAAGGGATCCGTCAGGCGCCCTTGACGATTTGCCTCGGCGACACCGTGCAGCTAACTGCACGAGCCGGGCTGGTCTATGCCTGGCAACCGGCATGGCTGGTCAGCGACCCGGAGGCCCGGCAACCACTTGCATTTCCATTTGATACAAGTACATTATTTACAGTAACCATACACCCACCCTACTGCCCTGCTTTTACAGATAGTGTACAAATAGACATTAGTTTCCCGTCCCAACCAGCTATTATATTAGCGGGCGACAGTTTGTACGCCCACCCGGCCGAGGCTGTAGCTTATGAATGGTATTACAACGAACAACTCGTTGGGCAAACAGCAGGCTCCGTATTGCCATTACTGGGCGAAGGCTCGTACGAAGTAGTAAGCATAGATTCCTTGGGATGCCGGTCGGCGTCTTCTCCAGTGATAATTGTACTGATTGGCATAAATAACCCAGGCGATGGGATCTTCGAAGTATACCCCAATCCTAGTAACGGAAGAATGGCTTTTGTGCTAAAAAATGGCAATCAACCCCAACGAATCCTTTTTTTCGATTCGTTGGGGCGTTTATTGCACACGGCAACATGGTCGCATGGCTCAAACCGTTTAGAAATAATACTACCTGATACTTTTCCCGGCGGCATATATTATTGGCAAGCCGAAGGAAAAGGTTGGCTCAGAAGAGGAAAAGGCATTAAGAGATAGTCAAATCCAGGGCAAAAACATGCCGCTAGTCTTCTGATAATCCGCATAATCTGGATACCTCGCCTGCAACAAGCTTTCCTCGTAACGCGCCTTCAATATAAACAACACCAGCAGGCTAAGAAACACGATAAACCGGAACGTATTCTCCGAATAAAGGGCAAAACCCAGCGAAGCCCACAAAATACCGGAATATATGGGGTGTCGAACGTATTTATATACGCCCGATCTGATCAACTTCCCATTGGATATAGGAGTTGGAAATGGCGAAAGGTTGGTGTTAATAGCCAAAAATGCAAGCAAGGTGAGTACGCTTGCGAAGATAGAAACATACAATCCAATCGTTCTCAACACATCAGTCACCTCAATATCAATGGCCGGTATCCTGAAAATATAGACGATAAAAAGTACAAATTGCAAAACGACAAAAACAACGTCTTTTTGGGCAGGTGATCCGGGTGCGTTCATTTTACTGTTCTTTTCAAGTTAAGGTGACTATTTAGGTTAATTGTTTGACTATATCACTAATACAGCATTTTTAAACGCAAGGTTCGCAAAGCTTACGCAAGGGACGCTTTTAAAGCGGCTTAGCATTAGCGAACTTTGCGTTACTCCTTGCGAACTTTGCGTTAAAAATAAATCCTAAACAGTTACAAATTAAGTTAGTACAAAGACATTTCCGCGAAGATAGTAAAACTATCGCAATACAAAAAAACAACAAATGATAAATATTCGTTCAAACAAATTTTGTTTATCTTATTTAAATTATTACAAAAAAACGACCAATCCGGTGATCAAAGATTGACTTACCCTGTTGAAATAGCTAACTTTGCACCTCGAATTTAAAAACTGTAAAAGACTTCTCAATGCAGACTGTAGAAACAAAAGTTAAGTACAAAGTAAAAGATATCACCCTGGCAGAATGGGGCCGCAAGGAAATCGAGCTGGCCGAAGCCGAAATGCCCGGGCTCATGGCCCTGCGCGAGCAATACGGCGCCTCCAAGCCGCTGCGCGGCGCGCGCATCGCCGGTTGCCTGCACATGACCATCCAGACCGCCGTACTGATCGAAACGCTCCTCGAGCTGGGCGCAGAGGTGAGTTGGTCTTCCTGCAACATTTTCTCGACCCAAGACCACGCCGCCGCCGCTATCGCAGCAAAAGGCATTCCCGTTTACGCCTGGAAAGGCATGAACGAAGAAGAATTCTGGTGGTGTATCGAGCAAACGCTGTACGCTTTTGAAGGCGGCCAACCGCTCAATATGATCCTCGACGACGGCGGCGACCTTACCAATATCGTATTGGACAAACACCCCGAACTCATCAACGGCATCCGCGGCCTCAGCGAAGAAACAACCACAGGCGTACACCGCCTCTATGAGCGCGTAGAAAAAGGGACCCTGCCGATGCCCGCTATCAATGTCAACGACTCGGTCACCAAGTCGAAATTCGACAACAAATACGGTTGCAAAGAATCGCTGGTTGACGCCATCCGCCGCGCCACCGACATCATGATGGCCGGGAAAGTAGCTGTCGTAGCCGGTTACGGCGACGTAGGCAAAGGCTCTGCCGCCTCGCTGCGCGGCGCCGGCTGCCGCGTGCTGGTCACCGAAATAGACCCGATCTGCGCCCTCCAGGCCGCCATGGACGGCTACGAAGTGACCAAGATGAGCAACGCCATCCCCAGAGCAGATATCATCGTGACTGCCACCGGCAACTGCGATATTGTAACGGGCGAGCACTTCCAGCTGATGAAAGACAAAGCCATCGTGTGCAATATCGGCCACTTCGACAACGAAATCGACGTTGCCTGGTTGAACGACAACTGCGGCCATACGCTCGTAAACATCAAACCGCAGGTTGACAAATACACCGTCAATGGCAAAGACGTGATCCTACTGGCAGAAGGCCGCCTGGTGAACCTGGGCTGCGCCACCGGCCACCCCTCGTTCGTGATGTCGAACTCGTTTACCAACCAGGTACTGGCACAGATCGAACTGTGGACTAATGCCGGCAATTACGAAAATAAGGTCTATACGCTGCCCAAACACCTCGATGAGCAGGTAGCACGCCTCCACCTGGCCAAAATCGGCGTTCAGCTCGAAGAGCTCAACGACAAGCAGGCCAATTATATCGGCGTGAAGAAAGACGGACCTTACAAGCCGGAGTATTACCGGTATTAACAGAGATGGGAGTGTGGGAGTGTGGGAGTATGGGAGTGTGAGAAAGCATTTGATCTCACCCTCTCACCCTCTCACCCTCCCCCCCTCTCTCCAAGCCTTCCCAGCAATGTCCCGTTTCCTCAAATGGCTCTTCATCCTCCCCATTCGCTTTTACCAATACGCCATCTCGCCGTTATTGGGGCCTAAGTGTCGGTTTCAGCCTACCTGTTCGCACTATATGGTTGGGGCTATTGAAGAGTGGGGCGTGTTTAAAGGCGTTTGGCTGGGGCTGAAGCGCATATTCAAATGTCACCCGTGGGGGCCATGGGGTTATGATCCGGTGCCGCCCAATCCAAAAAAAAATCACACCCATTCATGAAAAAGTACCCGCTGTTATTCACGTTCCTGTTGGGGACGCTTATTTCCTATTCCCAAAACCAAACGCAGCCCGAACAAACCCTCAGCAAAGCCGAGATGGAGGCCCACCTGCGCTTTCTGGCCAGCGATGACCTGAAAGGCCGCCGCACCGGCGAACCAGGCAACGATATTGCCGCCGCCTACATCGCCGCCCAACTGGCCGCCTACGGCTACCAACCCCTACCGGGCGCCGAGGGTTATTACCAACCCGTACCTTTAGAAAAAATTCAACCTCCCGTCAGTTCTTCTCTCCAAATCGGAAAAACCGCGTTAGAGCCCGGCAAAAACTTCCTGATACTGGGCGGCGGGGCTGTCGACATAGAAACCCAGGCCGTCTTCGCAGGACAGGGCTGGGTAGACGAAGCTACCGGCCACGACGACTACAAGGGCCTCGACGTAAAAGGCAAAATCGTGTTCGTACTGCCCGGCACGCCCGAAGGCAGCGACCCCGGCATCATTTTTCGGGCTATGAAAACCAAACCCAGACTGGCCGAAGCCCGCGGCGCCGTAGCCCTCATTGAGCTGTACCGCATGAGCTTCCCCTGGGGTATGTTTAGCCGCTATTTCGGACAGGAAAGCCTGCAGGTTACCGGCAAAGAAGCACCTTCCCAAATCGCCTACGGCTGGCTCAAAGAGCCCGATAAAACGCTCATCGAGAGCATTCAAAACAACATAAAGACCAAGGTAAAGATCAGCAGCAGCGGATTGCGCCGAAAAGCCGTGCATGTGCGCAACGTAGCCGGCGTTTTGCCCGGCGCCGATCCGCAGTTGAAAGAAGAATACATCCTGCTCACCGCGCATTTCGACCACGTGGGCACGGGCGCCGGCCCGGAGGAAACAGCCGACACTATCTACAACGGCGCCCGCGACAATGGCATGGGTACCGTGGCGCTACTGGCCGCCGCTAAAAGTCTGGCCCTGCAACCGCCGGCCCGCTCGGTCATCGTGCTGGCCGTCAATGCCGAAGAAGTGGGCTTGCTCGGCAGCCAGTACTACGCCGAAAATCCACTGATTCCCCTCGACAAAACCGTCTTCAACCTCAACACCGACGGAGCGGGTTACAACGACACCACCGTAGTGGCCATCGTAGGCCACGGCCGCACAGGCGCCGACGCAGCAATAGGCGATGCGGCGCAAACTTTCGGCCTCGGCGTTTTCCCCAACCCCGCCCCCGAGCAAAACCTGTTTGACCGCTCCGACAACGTATCCTTTGCCCGCAAAGGCATGCCGGCGGTCTGCTTCAGCCCCGGCGCCACCGGCTTCGACGAAGAAATCGGCAAATACTACCACCAAACCGCCGACAACCCCGAAACGATTAATTTTGACTACCTGCAGCGCTTCTGCCAGACTTTTGCGCTCACGGCGCGCCATCTGGCGAATACCCGGGACAGCCTGTTCTGGAAAGCCGGGGATAAATATGAGAAGGCGGGGAGGGAGCTGTATAATCGCTAGGGGACTTTACGTCCGACCGCCGAATTATTGACGCTTCTGCTCAGACAACCATTGTATCGCCGCCTGAATTTTTTTATCATCCAATAGGTTTTCAAAGTTGTCGCCGCTATTGATAACCATATCCGGGTTTACACTTGATTTGTATATGATCTTATTTCTGTCGGCTACAAAGTTGGTTGCAAAATTTAGCAATAAATTAGGGGCAAACTGAAAATAACCATTAGATGTCGTATAACCATCGGCTGTCGGCTCGCCAATAAAAAAGGTATGCTGTCTGCCTTTAAATGCAATTGCCGTCATGCTGCCCGAACTCTTTGTTACGGGGCCAATTAAGACGACTACAGGTTTTTTTTGAAAGTCGATTTCTGAATTAATTGATATTTGGGTGGCTTGATACCCGCCAATTATAAAGTTTCCATTATTAATTTCCCATTGCCGGACAATATTATCGTCAATGTCTGTCTCATATGCGACTACCCTGTCTCCCAAGATTGAGCTTAATCCCGAAAGCATAGGATAAATATTTCCGCCGCCGTTAAGTCGTAAGTCAATAATAAAACCCGTGACTTTCTGAGAAGAAAACGCCTGAATACTGTCATGCAGACTTTGGGCAAATGTATTGATTTCCTGATTGTTATACACTTGACAAGATGGAACTCGCACATACGCAACTTTATCAAGTAGAAGCGCTGCTTTAATCTTATTAGTTAATAAAATTGCCATATCATTAATCGGCTTTATTTTCATCAGGGTTGAGTCGTCAAAAGCCGGGTAATGTCCGAAATATTGATTATTCAGATATATTTGAGAATGAACGTCATCTAAACTCTCCAATACGCTAACAAAACATTGCATCGTATCTTTAAGTGATTTCGCATTTTTTAATTTAATTGCAAATTGTTCATCAACTGATTTCCAATCAACCGTATTGCGCAGGATTGAATTATATTTTATAAAAGTATAAAGGCTGTCCACCTGAACGGGAAACTGCCCATATGATTTTATCACAAAGCCGGATAACATGATTAGGCATAAGATATTTTTCATCAGTTTTTTTTCAATTACAACCTAAAGCAATCTACAAGTTTTTAATCTTGTCAGTCAAAGGATGCAAAGTTTTTCCATACTCTCAAATTACTAAACGCAGGCGGGGTTACTTGCCCGGATTCGAGTTGTTTAGTGAAGACAGTCAATTTCTTTTCTCCGTTTACATCGCCATATTTTGTCAAGTTAAGGCCGATCGTTCCAATGTCGCCCAAAAAACCTGAGCCGGTATAAAATCTCATAGTAATTTTACTTTCTCCTTTGTATTTAGCGTTCGTTTGGTCATAAAAATCCACAGTCATCTCCTGGTTTTCTCCCCAAGTCATTTTCCCCACAAACCCAAGTTCTTTAGTTTCAACCAGAAGGTCATTATTCCAAACCTCAACCCTTGAAATTAAATTATTTGTAACCCCAATTAAAATTCGGTCTATATTGGGATTGCCATTCAGCTTAATCTCTTGTCCAAAAAACACTTTATGGGCGGTATTTGAGTTGGGTTGATTAAAGGTAACGGCAGTCTTGAAATTCCCTGTAGCCTTGTTTTCGGTTTGAATATCATCAATTACAATTTCCTGAAATTGATCCAGTTCTTTTAAAGAAAAGTCCGGCTTTGGATCGCGTACCCAAAAAGCAGAAATAAAAACAAACAGAATAGCGCCTGAGCCGATAGTAAGTGTGATTGTAATATACTTTTTCATTACCATTTTTTCAAAAAAAACGATTCTGTAAATTGTTTATTGTGTGCCGTGGCCGTCAGGTCAGGCGCAGGTATTACCAACGAAAATAGTGCTTCGTACCAGTCTGGTATATTCAAATTATTTTCAAAATAACATGGCCCTTATTAGCTTTTCGCTCATAATACGCATGTGCATCGGCTGTTTTATCCAAAGTAAACGTGCTGTCGATAATAACTTTTAACGCCTTTTTTTCGGCCAGGTCTTTAATCATTTCAAAATTAGATTGTTTTTCTTCCGAAAAAATGCAGGTCACCTTCTGTTCGCCGAACAGTTTTGTCCATAACATCAGCAGTAATTTATCTGTCTTAAAACTTGCCAATAACCACGTGCCATTTGCTGTCAACAGTTTTTTTTGCTTCCGCCCATTTCAACTTACCCAAAACATCGACTTTTCGACACTACGACTCGACTGTGCGACCCCGTCACTTCAGGCGGTGATCTCAAATCACCTCCTGAACTACAGGTGCAACACATTGCTTGCCCTGCGCTCCATAGCGTAGGGTTTTATACCCTGCGATATGGAGCATCCTCGGTTTGCCCCGATCATCCGGGCCTGCATCGACCAACCCGGAATGCTCCTTCGCGATGGGTATGAAACCGCATCGCTACGGAGCGCAGAGATTCGACTGTGCGACTCTGCGACTTTGCCGGTCGTTGAGCGGAGTCGAAACGACCGATCTCCGGCAGGCAACTGTGCGACTTTGCGACGTCCGTTATGTTTCTTATACCTCATCCCAAAGTTAAAGCGAGCAATAAATTTGTATTCGTCGCTCTATCTATGTATTTTTGCATAGTTAAAGCGAGCAATTTTATGAAAAAATCCATACTTATAGGTCGGGAGAAGGAAGTGGCTGCGCTGCAGAGCCTCCTGACAACAGGAGAAGCGGAGTTGGTATCTGTAATAGGACGGCGTCGGGTAGGCAAAACTTTTCTGGTACAATCGGTATATGCCAAGCGAATTGCTTTTGAGATTACAGGTATGCAAAATGCCTCAACGAAGGAACAATTGGAGAACTTTGCCATAGCATTAAACCTGTATTCAAAGTCGGCATTGCCAGTCCAAACCCCAAAAACCTGGCTCGAAGCGTTTCGTTTGCTTATTCTATATCTCGAAAGCACGGCTATTTCACAAAAGCGAGTGATCTTTTTTGATGAAATGCCCTGGCTGGCCACACACCGCTCCGGCTTTCTCAATGCATTCGGTTTTTTCTGGAATAGTTGGGCTGTTAAAAACAATATAGTGGTCGTTATTTGCGGCTCTGCCGCCTCCTGGATGATCCAGAAAGTGGTTCACAATAAGGGAGGATTGTATAACCGGATTACGAAACGGATACACCTGCGGCCCTTTTCCTTGTATGAAACAGAGCTTTACCTAAAAAGCAGGGGACTGCATCTCAATCGCTACCAAATCACAGAGCTATATATGGCAATGGGTGGAATTGCCCATTATCTAAAAGAAATTCAGTTGGGAGAAAGCGTTGCTCAAAATATTGACCGCATTTGTTTTGACCCTGGAGGACCATTATACGATGAATTCGGACAGCTTTATCCGGCATTATTTGACCAGGCCGAAAACCATATTGCCGTAGTGCGGGCATTGGCCTCCAAACGGTCGGGTCTTTCCAGGTCGGAAATTATCGACATCACCAAAATTGCCAATGGCGGCGGACTAAGCAAAACGCTGGAAGAATTACATCATTCGGGTTTTATTGCCGAGTACCTGCCTTTTGGCCGTCAAAAACGGGATACTATGTACCGCCTGACGGACGAGTATTCGCTGTTTTATTTGACGTTTATTGAAACGTTGCGCCTGGAGGGCGCCGGCGTATGGCGTTCGTTTCAACAAAAGCCGAGCTACCACGCCTGGAGTGGTTATTCTTTTGAGAGTATTTGCCTGAAGCACCTTCCGGAAATAAAAAAAGCACTGGGGATATCTGGTATTTATTCCAACTCATCCACATTTTATCACAAAGGCTCAAGCAGCATGGATGGTTGCCAGATCGACCTTTTGATCGACCGCGACGACCGGGTAATTAATCTCTGTGAAATTAAGTGGGCCGGCTCGGAATATATTATCACTAAATCGTATGCCGAAGAACTGCGAAAAAAAATGGCGCTATTTAAACACTATTCAAAAACAAAAAAACAAGTGTTTCTGACTTTTATAAGTACTTATGGTCTCCTCCAGAATGAACACAGTCAGGGACTCGTGGATAAAGAGCTGCGGTTGGATGATTTATTTGGGTAGGGAGCTCAGTCTATCCGCCGCCGTTGCATAAATCCCGGCCCTCCCAATCAATAAACCAGGCCAATCCGACGTTGTTCCTACATCAAAAAATTACGCCAAACACAACACAGGTTATCCCATGCATAAATACTACGTTTTGATTGTGCTGATGATGGGTATGCTTTTCGCCGCACAGGCGCAGGACAACGACAAGATCGCCCGCAAACTCGAAAAACAACGCGAAGAAAACTGGCCGCCGGAACGTATCCACGGACGCACCACACTGGGCTACGCCCTGCAGCAGACGTTTAAGCGCCATTCGGAGTACTGCGGCTTCGGACTTTCGAACAACAAGCGCGACTACGTGCCCGCAGATATCAACCGCTTTCTTGGCAAGCGCCACCTGCGCACCCGTGTGGAGATTGCAGATATCAGAGGCGGGGGGTTGCTGTATTACGTGTTCCAGGAAAAAGATCGCGGACTTTCTTTCGACCAGATCGCCTATTCCCCTACGAAAATACTGCGTATCAACAGCGTGCCAGGCCAGTTTGTGGTGAACCCCGACGAAAACTTCGACGCTTTTATCCTGACCAAAAATTGCAGCGGCTACCTCAAAGCCGCACTCGACGCCGGCATAGAGCCGCCTTATGTAGCTTTCAAAAAAGCCCTGGAAACCGATGAGCGCCGCGAATCTAATGTGGTGGCGCTTTCGGGAGCTTTCCTGTCGCCTCTTAAGCCGATCCTCGACGCAGGCAATGCCCAGACTACCGAAGCGCTGATGCAGCTCTGGAAATTTTATATCGACAACCCGGCATACGTCAACAACGCCTATTACCTGCGCGAATTCGAAGGCGTGATGATCAAACACGTGTCGCAGGCGCAGGACAACTTCAAAATCGACGCCGAATTGGGCATCAACCTCAACGGACTGCTGCCCGCCCGGCTGAAAACGAGTTTCGGCATCGGCAAAACTACGTCGAGCGTGTTTTCGGGTACCGACTGGCAGACGATCGTCTTCGCCGATTTTGAGGGGGCTTACGCCAAAGAAAAACTCTTTGCCCCCCTACCCTCTCCGGCAGCCATCAGCGCCTACTTTGCCCAATTAAAACCCATCTGCGAAAAGTCGCGCGACTACCCGCTGATGACCGAAGGACTCGAGCACAAACATTTTCTGACGGTGGCGGGTATCCCAGATTTTATGACTTCCAATTTTTGGGAGATCGAGCAGGTCGGCAACGGGGTATACGATGGCCGGCCCAGCCTTATCGCCGAGCCCTACCGCAACGAAACCGACGGCAGCTTCGGCTGCCGCTTTACCGTGAGCGGCAAACCGCTGGCCTCGAACTTCTCTGGTCCGCTTACAGAGCGCCCTGGTAAACTGATGGCCTCGTATGTCATCCGCAGCCGCGTGCCGGTGGGCGGCGAATTTATCCGATTTTACATTAACGAAGAAATACAGACCAGCGCCCACCCCATCGCCTCGCTGGCGGGCGGCGAGTTTGACCTTACTAAAAAAGAAGACCGGAAATTTGCGTTTCAGTGGACTTGTGATATTGAAGTTGAAGACAGCGAAAACCCCATCGATTTTAATGCGTTGCCCTATATTGACAACCTGGTGGTGCGCCGCAGCGACAAAACGCTGAATGTGCGACTGGCAAAAATACAACCCGATCCCCACCGCCGCCATTTTCACCTCACCCTCGAAACCGTGGATACCTACCCTCTCGACCAGGTTGACGACCATAATATGATCAACTACAACCTCTCGATGGATGTACACCTGCTCAGCCAAAGAGCCGGTACGCACTCGATACGACCGGTACGGGGTACGCTAGCATTTCCCACGATTAAAGCGGTGGAAGCCATGCCGGCGATAACGCCTACGGGGTCAGCGCCGGCGCAGTCGGATGGCGGGTAGGGCAGGAATTTGGGACTTTTAGTGCTAACAGTCCAACAGTCCAACAGTCCAACAGTCCAATAGTCTAAAAAACTCCCTCCTTCGTCTGTATCAGAAGGGCTTCCGTCCATAACCGCGGCATGCCTTGCACAATCCTTGCAATTTGTAAATAAAAACAATTCACCATGAACCTCGCACCCGCCCGTTTTTCCTTGATTGAAATGGTACACAAAGCCATCCGCAATGCCTTATCGCATTTATCCTTGCAGGCCGGTTCTACCGACTTCAGCAACAAAGAAGAAGTCTTTCAGCTAAAAACCGCCACCCAGACTATCATCGATATGCTGAACGAACACGCCCACATCGAAAACGAGTACATTCTGCCCTTGCTGGAAGGCAAGGTACCTGCCGGCGCTATCCACGACAAAGAAGACCACGACATTATCCACGCCCAACAAGAGGAACTGCTGGTTCTGCTGGACGAAATACTTCGCCCCGACACATCCCCTGCTGATGCGACAGCTTTAGGCCATATGTTTTATCAAAATCTGAGCCTGGTACACAGTGCCCACCTCCAACACATGATAGAGGAAGAACGCGGCTCGCAGGTGCTGATATGGCAGCATTATACGGATGAGGAATTACAACAAAAGCAGGGGCAGATTATGCAACATCTCGACCCATCACTATTTCTCAACTGGATGCGCTATTTCCTTCCCGCCCTCAATGCCCGCGAACGCGAGCGAATGCTGGCTATTCAAAAAGCTAAGGCGCCCGAGCACGTATGGGCCAAGTTGCAGGAGTTGATGCAGGAAGTCCTGCCCGCAGCTACCGTTTAGGAGTGTGGGAGGGTGTGAGTGTGGGAGGGTGAGATCTTTGATAATTCTAATCTCACACTCCCACACTCTCACTCTCTCTCCCTCATTCCCAGGCATAGCTTCAGCAATTTCATCATATCGAATAGGCGCAGCGAGGGCTTTCGGCTCAACAATTGCCGGCGCAACAGGGGCAACAAGGGCGCGCCCAGGCGGGCGACCATCCCTGCCAATCCTTTCTTTTCCAGCCAATTATACACTTTAGTCAATTTCGTCTCGACAGGTTCTCCAGCCAGTAGCAGGAAGGCCAGGTTTTCAATTGCGAGAGCCGACTTATCGAGAAAAACCGGGGCGGGCTCCAGTCCGAGGTGTTCCAGGGGGTTGTGAAAGTGAACAATAGGCACGCCCCTTTTTTCCAGTTGCCGTCCAAAGAGCGTATCTTCGTGGCCGTATTGGCGCAGGCGCTCGTCGAAGCGAATTTGTAAAAAAATATCGCGGGGAATGAGAAAATTGTTGGTCATGAAAGCATGATAAGGCGTGCGCTGCCGAACTCTGGCTTGAATTTGCTCCCTTTTGCTGCCGTACAACCAGTGCAGGTAAAGACCGGGATCGGCAGGCGGTGTTTCAGCGTATACGCGGCCGCCGTAGAGCAAAGTATCGGGGCGCAAAGCCACGGCGTAACGCCGGATGTAGTCGTCGCGAACGACTCCCGAATCGCAGTCCATAAAAATCAGATAATCGCACTGCGCCGCCTCGGCCAGCCGGTTGCGGATACCGGAACGGCCAAGGTTTTCGGGCATTTCGCGGTAGACGACATGAGAGAGTCCGCCAATTTCACGGTTGAGCAACCGGAAAGACTCGGGAGAACCATCGTCGAAACAAACGATTTCATACGCCAACCCCACCACCTCGCACTGGCGATGCAGTTCCCTTACCAGGGGCCGCACATCAAAAGCATAGATGGGGATGAGGATGGAGAGCATGATCAGTTGTCGGTTGTCGGTTGTCAGTTCTCGGTTGTCGGTTCTCGGTTGTCGGTTCTCGGTTGTCGGTTATCCGTTATCCGTTATCCGTTCCTTATTTTTGCCAGTTACACTTTTACAGAGAACAGAGAACAGAGAACAGAGAACAGAGAACAGAGAACAGAGAACAGAGAACAGAGAACAGAGAACAGAGAACTTTGTTATACATTCAATATAAAAACGCATTACATGCAAATTGCGAGATCAATTACTGCGGTTCTGAGCGATCCGCAACTCGATGACAGCCTGCGCCTTATTGCCCACAAGGTATTTAACGGCGAGCGAATAACCGAAAATGAGGGTCTTATTTTATTTGAAAAAGGAGAATTGGGCTACCTCGGGGCCCTGGCCAACTATATCCGCGAAAAGCGCCACGGCAATAGCACCTTTTTCAACCGCAACTTCCATATAGAGCCCACCAATGTGTGCATCTATACCTGCAAATTCTGCTCCTATTCACGCCTCATCAAACAGCGCGAAGACGGTTGGGAATACACCATGGACGACATGCTCGACATTGTGCGCAAATACGACGGGCAGCCCGTTACCGAAGTACACCTTGTAGGCGGTGTGTTGCCCCAATACGACCTCGACTTTTATACCGAGCTGTTCCGTCGCATCAAAGCCCACCGCCCCGAATTGCACGTAAAGGCGCTCACGCCGGTAGAATACCACTACATCTTCAAAAAAGCCAAAGTGAGCTACGAAGAAGGTATGCGGCGTATTGCAGAATCGGGTGTAGACTCGCTGCCCGGCGGCGGCGCCGAGATCTTCCACCCCGAGATCAGAGAGCAGATAGCCGGCGACAAATGCACCGGCGAGCAGTGGCTGCGCATCCACGAAATCTGGCACGAACTAGGCAAACGTTCGAACGCCACGATGCTCTACGGCCATATCGAAAAATACGAACACCGCATTCACCACCTGGAGCAATTGCGCCAGCTACAGGACAAAACCGGAGGCTTCCAGACCTTCATCCCGCTCAAATTCCGCAACCAGGACAACGAGATGTCGCATATCCCCGAAACCAGCGTCATCGAAGACCTGCGCAACTACGCCGTCAGCCGCATTTATCTCGACAATTTCGACCATATCAAGGCATACTGGCCCATGATAGGCCGCCAAATCGCTCAATTATCGCTTTCTTTCGGCGTAGACGACATCGACGGCACCATCGATGATACCACCAAAATATACTCGATGGCCGGCTCCGAAGAACAAAACCCCGCCTTGAGCACCCAGGAACTGGTGAATATGATTCGCCGCGTAGGCCGCCAACCCATTGAACGCGATACGCTCTACAAGGTGATCAAGGATTATACCGACGAGGTTTTTGAGGAGGACACGGCTTTCCGGGGGTATTTTGATTTGCCGGTGGTGACGAATTCGTAGTTATCCGTTCTCTGTTGTCGGTTGTCGGTTGTCGGTTCTCCGTTCTCCGTTCCTTATCTTTGCCAGTAGAGGCAAATCATGATTTGTCTCTACCTAACCAAACAGAGAACAGAGAACAGAGAACAGAGAACAGAGAACAGAGAACAGAGAACAGAGAACAGAATATGACATCAAAGACAATATACATCGTAAGACACGGAGAAACGGAATACAACCGGCTGGGCGTAGTACAGGGCAGCGGCGTAGATGCGCACCTCAACGAATACGGCAAGTTGCAGGCGGCGGCACTTTTTGAATGTTACCAACACGTGCCCTTCGAAATCGTATTTACATCCAAACTGCGTCGCACCCATCAGACAGCCATGCCGTTTATTGAGGTGGGCAGGCCCTGGGAGCAATGGGAAGAGCTCAACGAAATGAATTGGGGAATCTATGAGGGCAGGCCCAGCAGTCCGAGCATGCACGAAGCCTACAAGCGCGTCAAAGAGCACTGGAATGCAGGCAACTACGACGCCTGCCTCGAAGGCGCCGAAAGCGCCGCCGAACTGGGCGAGCGCATGGGCCGGTTTATCGATCAGTTGAAGCAGCGTACCGAGAAACACATTTTGGTGTGCTCGCACGGTCGCGCCATGTGCGCCATGGTCTGTCTGCTCAAAGGGCATCCGCTGAGCGAGATGAACAACCTGAAGCACGACAACACAGGCCTGTGGGTAGCCCAATACGACGGTACACATTTTCATTTTAAACTGGAAAATGATACCCGGCATTTGCAGTTGCTGAAAGAAGAACGTTTTCTAACCAGATAAGCCAATGGCAAAAGAAAAATTCAAAGTCACCGCGGTAAGTTATCTCAATACCAAACCGCTGCTCTACGGCTTGTTTAAAAGCCGGGTGAGCGAAAAAATCGACCTCCAACTCGATATTCCCTCTGTGTGCGCCCAAAAACTCGAGCGCGGCGAAGCCGACCTGGGGCTGGTGCCCGTAGCGATTATCCCTGAATTATCGAGCCCACGACTGGTATCCGATTACTGCATCGGCACAGTGGGCGCCGTCAAAACCGTGTGCATCTACGCAGAACAACCCCTGGAACAACTAGAAGCCATCAACCTCGACTACCACTCGCGCACCTCTGTGGAGCTAGTCAAAATACTGCTGGAAAAATACTGGAAACTCAGCCCGCAACTTCTTCCCGCCGCTCCCGGCTTTGAACAACAAATACAGGGAAAAACCGGCGCGCTGGTCATCGGCGACCGCACCATCGGGCTCGACCTCCAGTACCCTTATGTATATGACCTGGGCGCCGCCTGGATGGCCTACACCGGCTTGCCCTTCGTATTTGCCGCCTGGGTAAGCAACAAACCCCTGCCCGAAGATTTTATCGCCGAATTCAATGAAGCCCTGCACCTGGGCATTGAGGCTATCCCGGAATTGATCTATCTCATTCCGCGTCCGCATCCGCAATTCGATTTGCAGGATTATTACACTCAAAACATCAGTTATCAACTCGACGACGACAAGCGCAAGGCGCTCAAACTCTTTTTATCGCACCTATCACCTCATATATTCGACACATCGGTTCTGTTTCAAAAATCAGCCATAGAAAGCCTTTGAACAACATATGCAAACGTCGGCTGTTATACCTTTTACTAAAGCGTATTGCGTTCATATTTGTAAAAAATACCGACTTATGCTCAAATGGAATGTTTTCAAAATTTTATTAGTGGGGCTCCCCCTTTTATCCTGTACCTACAAAAACGCGAACACCATGACTGACAAAGGCCAATCGCCAGACCAGGCTGCGCTCGACAGCATCCCCGCCGACCAAATCGAAACCGCCACGCTCGCCGGAGGCTGCTTCTGGTGCATAGAGGCCGTCTTCCAGGATCTACAAGGCGTATATTCAGCTGAATCGGGCTATTCCGGGGGTACGGCTGAAACCGCCCACTACAAAATGGTTGGTTCGGGTACTACCAAACACGCCGAAGTCGTACAGATCAAATTCAACCCGCAGCTAATTTCTTTTTCAGAAATTTTGGAGGTCTTTTGGAACGTACACGACCCCACCACCCTCAATCGCCAGGGCAACGACGTGGGTCCGCAATACCGCTCGGCTATTTTTTATCATAATGAAAAACAAAAAGCCGAAGCCGAAAAATCGATACGCGAAACTGCCGCCGAAATCTGGGAAAAACCCATCGTGACCGAAGTGGCGCCTTTCGAAGCGTATTATCCGGCAGAGGATTACCACCAGGACTACTACAACCTCGTTGGCGACCGCAATCCTTATTGCACGATTGTAATTACGCCCAAGGTGCAGAAATTCAAGAAATTATTCCCGGACAAGGTCAAGGAATGACTTTAGGACTATACGACTCGTAAGACTTTAAGATCAGGGAAACTTCACTTATCTTTAATTTGCCCAATATCGTATCGTACAGTCTGCCCAATCACTTACCTATAATCTCAAACAATGCCTCCAGGTTTGGCGTCAGGATAATCTCCGTACGGCGGTTCTGGGCCTTGCCGTTGGCGGTTTCGTTGGTAGCTACCGGGTAAAACTCTCCCCTGCCTGAGGCGATGATGCGTTTAGGATCGACGCCGCCGGCAGAGAGTTCCCTGACCACCGAAGTAGCGCGCATCACGCTGAGATCCCAGTTGAGATCCGATTCGCCGTCGGAGTCGGTATGGCCCTCTACCATCACCGCGATATCGGCGTTGGCGCTCAGCACCTGGGCTAATTTGGCGATGGCATTTTTGCCTTCGGCATTAATCGTTCGGCTGCCTGAGCGGAACAGCAGGTTTTGGCTAAGCGACACATAAATCTTGCCGTCCTGCTCGCGCACGCTCAGGTCGGCGGCCGAAAAGCCGCGCAGGGCCTGGTTCACCTTATCCCGGATATCATTGAGTTTGGCTTCCTTATCCAGCAGGGCGCTTTCCAGTTCCTTCACGCGTTTCTCGCGGTCGCTCAGGCTGGTTTCCAGTTGATTAGCCCTGCCTTCCTTGGCTTTTGCATCGGCTTCGGCTTGTTTGAGCGCCTGTTCGCGTTTTTCCAATTCCAGTTCCTTAGCGCTCAGTTTGGCGGTTAATTCCTTGATTTCGCCCGAAGAAGACTCGAGCAACTCGCGGTTTTGGGCCAGCATGCGGTCGTAGCGCATCAGCAGGTCGCGGTTAGTGGCGTCGAGTTGTTCGTAGCGATCTTTGGATAAAGCCAGGTCATTCTGGCAGTTCTTGCGCTCGCGCTCCGACTCGTCGAGCGACTTCCGGAGGGTAGTGTTTTCGCTGGTCAGCGTTTTGGCCTGGCCGCTGGTTTGATCGTAATCGCGTTGCAGGCGATTTTTCCAGGATTCCATTTCGTCGTATTTGCGGGAGGAGACGCAACTGCTTAAAAACAAGGCGCTACATGCGCATATCATAAGGATGGGAAGGAGTCGCATAGTTTTTTTTGGGGGATAAGATAGGGAATAATTTGCTGATTTGCTGATGTGTTGATGTGCTGATAGTTCATAAACCCATAAACTTATAAACCCATAAACCATCCGCCCATCAGCACATTTTTTACAATTTCTTCCCAAAAAGAGGGTAACAATCTACGAATGCGTGGGATCGGAAATTAAATCCCGTGGATCATCTCATATCCCAAACATTTTCTCCACATCCAAAAATCAATATCATGAAGCATCGGATTTTGACACTTCCGTTAATTCTTTTTTTTATGATGCCCCTGTTTCTACCGGCCCAATCTTGCGATGATACTGTGCTAGATTTCGACGGGGTAAACGACGTGGTTCAATTGGCGCCAAGCCCTATTACAGGAAACTCAGCTTTCACTGTAGAAGCCAGATTTCTTTCAACTGCGACGAGCGGCAGCACTAGCTGTTCGGGTAATTTCAAAAGATTATTCTCCTTCATCGGCACAGGCAGGCGCATAGAGGTGGGGGAATGCGGGGGAAACCCCAGTATTTATTGGGCTTCGAGTGCATCATCCCAGGGCCCCATATCTTTTGGCGCCAACATCCGCGATGGCAGTTGCCACCATCTTGCAATGGTGTATACGGGAACCAACCTGGTGATTTACCTGGATGGCGTCTCGGTCCATACGGTAAGCATACCGGGCACTTTCAGCCCGCTATCCACCTTCCGTGCCGGGCAATGGGGCGGAGGTCTGACGCCCAATGAAAATTGGAAAGGAACAATCGACGAGGTACGCCTATGGAACGTTGCAAGGACTCAAGCGGAGATCGATGCGAACCGTACTTTACGGCTGACGGGAACTGAGCCCGATCTGGAAGCATATTGGCAAATGGAAGACGGCATACCCGCCGGCAATAATACGGCCATCCCCATGGTCAACGACCTCACCGGCAATGCTAATCACGGCACTTTAATCAATTTTTCCCTGATGCCGGGGACTACCAGCAATTTTGTTTGTACGGGCTGCAACCCAGTTGAAGTTTTCATTAAAGACTATGCCACTCGTACCATCGACCTACAAGAAATATGTAGTGGTGACCCCGTCCATTTCTGCCTTGCCCTTGGGGGAAATATTCCAACTACCAACGCCTCCTGCTACGATGTGCTTTGGGAATATAACGATGGCGCGGGTTGGACCCCCTTGCCTGCCGGCACTTTTTCGGGGATTTGCTTTCCAATAGCTGCCGGCGAGATCTCCATTGACTGCGTCACTAGTCCTACCGGTTCTGTCGAACGCTATTACCGCGCTACCATTACCACTCCGGCAGGCTGTATATATGTGTCCAATGAATATTTGTTAAAAATATGTTGCCCCCTTTCGCCTGTTTCTATCAGCTTAACACCCAATACGACTCTTTGCGAAGGAGATAATGTCCTAATCGCTGTTGCGCTGAATTCTCCCGACCCCTTTGTAGCTACTCCTGCAGGCGAGGTTAATATCCTGTGGAGTCTGCCAGACGGGACGACGATGTCCAACTCATCTACTTTCAACTACCAGGTAAATAGTGCCTCGCCGCCTCAAGTTTGTTTTAGTGTGGTAGTCACCAATTGCGCTGCTAAATCGGTTTCCGCCTCCGCCTGTATAACTGTTGATAAACAACCGGTTTGCGGTACGATAACCGGTATGCCCGTTCCGGCCAACCTCATTCCCGACCAAACCGATCCAAATCTTTATTATATCTGCCCTGGCGACGATGCAGCGGTGGGAGTGGACATGCCGTTCATGGATTGCCACAAAAACTGGCAATATTCTTTTGACCAACTTACGTGGAATCCCCTTGGTATTTCCAACAACGTCCAAAACACCAATATTCTGCCGTCGTATTATTGGCCTGCAGGAGCTACATCCATCTACTACCGTATCGAATGCCTGCCGATTTCTTCACCCTCGGGTTGCATACCTTGTAACAGCAACGTCATCGAAATCAGGTTACTCACCGTACCGCTACCGGTAAATATATTAGGCGACAATCAGATATGTAAAGGCGATTTTTCTACTTTAACCCTTAGCGGTTCCAGCTCCAATTTGCAATATACCTGGTTGTGGAATGGAAAAGTAGTAGGCACGGGAACCAGTTACACCGCCACAGAGGCAGGTTGCTATTGGGTGGAGATCACCAACGGCTGCCAGGTAGCGGAAACACCCAAGTTTTGCTTGGAGGTATGCGAAATCATCCCGATTATTTCCTGTCCCCTGGCGCCAAACGAATGTGCCAAGTTGGGAGATCCTATCACCATCACAGCCTCCGATTCAAATTTTGCAGAACCTTCGCTATCCTGTGCGAACAATGCTGGGTTCATCTATACCTGGACCTGGATTGATGGAAACGGCAATGCGCAAACTTATACTGGGGATACCCTAACAGATACTCCTCCAATGGCAGGTACGACATACCACCTCAGCATTTTTGATCCGGGATCCGGCTGCAGCGCCTCCAATGAAATCACCATTATCCCCTGTAATTTCTGATCCAAAAATTTCCAAAGCAATGAAAAATCTATTCATACTTTTTGCCGCACTTATATTGTCAGCTCAAATAAGCGCCCAATGCATTTGCGAGATGACATTCACAGAGACCTCTGATTGTTGCTACCAGATGCATTACACGCTGGAAGACGCTGGTGGCTCCATCCCCTGCCTGGCAATGGGGTACAACAGGATTACCATCAACACCAACTGGATACCGGCCCAAGGCTCGGAAGTAGTAAGTGTGAGCATGGCAAATGCCAATCTGACCGCCAGTGTCAATGCAGCCAACAACTTCGTAACCGTCAATTCGTCGGTGCCACTTGTCAGTCCACCCACTTTGGGCGCACCTGTTTTGCTGGGCACCATTTGTCTGGCCAACGGCCCCCAGCCTCCTTTAGACGCATTTTTCCGGGTGAGTTTTATCAATAGTGCGATACCTGCGGTTGACCCTTGTGATTATTCATTTACAAAAAACCTCGCTTGCGGCATTCCCTCAGAATGGACGGTGCTATGCGGCGATGACTCCACGAGCGTCGTGGCCATAACTCGTATCCATGCATTTAACGACGGGGTGTATGTCGCCGGGGTGAAGGAATACATAACGGGTGGCCCCGAATACGCCGTTTTTTCAAAATACGACATAAACAACGGCTCCCTCGTCTGGCAAAAGATAATGAGAGACCCTACCTATTTCACCGATTTCGCCTACATCCCGGAGGAAGACGCTTTTATTTGCGTCGGCAGGACGACCCCTTTTCAAACGCCCACCATGTTTTTGGACAATAGATCCGTGTTAGTGAAATTCGACGATCAGGGGAATATCCTGGCCTCCAAATTTTATAACCAGGTTGGAAGGGAGGGCTTTTCCCAAATACTTCGGCATTCCAACCCTCCCAATCCCCAGTTTCCGTACTACGTATTGGGCACAAGGAACCCTGACCCCCTCCCGGCTTTTCCACCGCCGCCTTCCTATTGGGATGTCCCGGTGGTGTTCAATATCAACGCCGGGCTGACTGTAAATTGGGTGAGAAAGTACGATACCTTTCCGGGTAACGAATATGAGTGCTCCAGGGGTTTTTTTGAAAAAGGACAGGACTTGGTCCTGACCGGGAACGATATTCCCGATAATGATGGGCTATTATTACCAATCAATTCATTCAATGGAGTACAGGGGTTAGTAAGGGAATTTCACACTGCCGACTTCGACCTGTATGAGGGATTGGAACTGCCCAATGGCCAGGTGTTGGTAGGCGGCACCGACTTCGGGGCAGGCGAAGCCATCCTCATCATCCTGGACAATTCATACGCCCCCCAATACGGTCTCAGGTATCCGGACATCAAGGAGTTTCAGGAGGTCGGGTTGGACGCCAATGGCCGGATTTACGCAGTCGGCCCCCTGAAAGACGGCACGGATAATTACGTGATCAACAGGGTAATCAATACCGGGACCGCTCTTCAGCACGATATTTCGGCATACCTGAACGATGGAGGATCGGTAGTCCCGATGGGGCATATTGACGTGACGCCCGCATTGGATGCCATTTTTTACGCAGATGCCAGAAAGTTAAGCCCGCTTACTTCAAGGCCCTTTAACAAATTGGTCGCCACGCTGGATCTCGACCTTTCCAATAACACCTGTCTGACGCCCTATCCACAGAGCCCCATCTCCTTCACTCCCCTGGCATTTCTGAGGGAAGTTCTTGCCCCCGTTCCTCCTGAGCCGCCTTTTACCACCATGATGGTTACTGACAACCTGTCGTTCAGCTGCAATGCTATTTGTGAAACCTGTAGCATCACTGCGCTTTTCTCTTTTTCTGTCGAATGTTTTACAATAGACTTCATTAACCAGTCATCCGGCACAGCTCCTCTGGCCTACGAATGGGATTTCGATTGCGACGGCATGGTGGACGCTACCTCGCAAAACCCCAGTTGGACCTTGCCGGACATTCTGCCTCACAGCGTCTGTCTCACGGTTACCGATGCGGATGGCTGCTCGGAAACCTATCAGGCGACAGTCCAAGCCCAGGATCAGATACCACCGGTGGTCATTTGCAACGACTTGTTGCTTCCCACCGACCCGGGCGAGTGTTTTGCCACCATGGACGGAACTTATCTGACCTACACCGACAATTGCTTCTCTAATGCGGACCTGATAGTGAAATGTGAGGTTAACGGCTCGCCGCTGCCGCCAACGCTGCCTAAAGGAGCCTACGTGGTGATTTGTACGGTGGAAGATCCTATGGGGAATGTCGGAACCTGCTTTTTCGAAGTCAGGATAGAAGACTTCGAACCGCCGGTTGCAATTTGCCCGGCAGACATCTACACGGATATCCAGATTTGCGAAACCCCCATCGTTTTACTTCTGCCGCCGACAGGTGTTTCCGACAATTGCCCCATGGCTACGGTCAGTTGCGATATGCCGGAAGAGGTAATTCTTTCCTGTGGACAGACGACAATCACCTGTACGGCTACCGATATGGCAGGCAATACTAATGTTTGCACATATACAGTTACCGTGAATTGCATTTGCGCCGAGTCTGCCGGATTTGAGATAAGTTGCACGGAAGACCCCGATATTTTCGAGTTTACCTTCCTGGTCAATAATCTCTCCGGTGAATCTGATCCATCCATGAACTGTGGGCTGGTGGCCAATTCTCTTACACCCAATGTTGTCATTCAGTCGCAGGCTGAGAGCTGGACCGGCAATGTAGGCGCCATAACCGGGACTTTTATGATAACTGGCCCTCCTGTTCCCACTTCTGTTAGCTTCCAGGTGTCTTTGACATGCGACTGCCTTGCTACGCCCTGTCTGGTTTCTGCAAGCCAGGCTTTGCCTTGTTGCGAGTCGGTCGGTCTGGAAGAAGTGCAGATTTGCAAGGGCGCGGTAGTCCAGATACCACTGGTCGGGTGTAGCGATCTCGACAACATCACCCAAGTCAACTGGTATGTCGCCCCCGCGCCATGCCCCCCGGCTGACTGGGGCGATCCGTTCCTGGTAATTACCGACCCTGTTGCTTTTTGCGATGACTTGGAGCTGTTCACCCAATACTTTACCGGTGATATTTGCGTGTATGCAGAAGTCATACAGAACAACGATGCAGGCCCCTGCACTATTCTCACTACCAATGTGATAACCGTGGCGCTATGCGAGCCGGTGGAGTGTTCAATCAGCGGTGGGCAGGAATACTGCTATACCGGCTCCCCCATCGTTCCCGGCCCCTTAACGTTGAATATCAATTCGTCCACTACAACGTGTACTTATACCGTGCAGTGGTATAATGCCAACGGACCTATTTTTGGCGCCACAGGGCTGACCTACCAGCCGCCGGCCCTCGGCTTTTTGGGATCTTCTTCAGATTGTTACTTTGACCATGTTTTTACTGCTCAAATTTCCGGCCCCTGCGGTACCAGTTCCTGCTCTACTACTTTCCGCCTGTTCAACAACAACGCGCCGGTGGGCACACTGGTAATGGACCCCGTCGAGGCTATGCCATTTTGCCCCGGTGAGGACGCTACCCTACGCTATACGCCCGAGTGCGCAGGCGATACGCCTATGTGGGAGTGGTGGATAAGCACTAATGGAACAACCTATTCCCTCCTGTCTGATGCCGGCAATATGAACCCCTTGTATAACACTAATAAATTGTATGCCGATACTTGGTATAGAATTCAAAAACAAGTTGGTGGCGGCTGCCCGGTCGACGTGGTGGATTTAATGATTGATGTAAAAACACCTTTAACCATCACATCTTTTACTGCACAATTTTCTCCTATTTGTTCCACCGACGAAGTAGATATGACGGTGCATTTCGCACCCTGTACTGCCGGCGGTATTTGCAATTGCAACTACACCGTAGAATGGTACAAAGACACAACCCTCCTGCATTCCAATACGTATACTTCCTCACCAGCCATTTATACCCATACAGATTTGCCGGATAAAATGCCCGGTAATTATTATGTGATTATAAAAGACAATTGTTGCGAAGGGCAAGTAGTAAAATCAGTTGTGGTAAATGTGCCAAAACCTTGGGATGTCCTCGTGGCAGGTCCCTGTTTTCTTTGCGGTCCGGGCCAAAGGCAATTGGAAGTCGTCTTTCTCAATCAACAGCCTTCGGGTTGCACCTACCAATGGACCACCCCCGATGGGAATATTGTGGGCTCAGCTAATGGTGCGACAGTAATTGTAGATAAAGCAGGCACCTATACAATTGAAGCCACCTGCGGCCCCTGCTCGAAACAGGCCGACATTACGCTTATTCAATGCATTGTTGTTGCCACGAATGACGTGTGGAGTCCCAATCTCGATTGGACTTTATCGCCCAATCCAACCGATGGAGATCTCAAGATAGAGATCATCTCCAAGGATCTGACCGGCCCATTTGAGATCCGTGCAATAAATGCACTAGGCATTGAAGTCCTTCCCAGGAAGATGCTCACCGGAACTAAAGAAGCGATGATGGAAATGGAAAAGCTCCCATCTGGCGTTTATTACCTTTCCTTACACTATGAATCTGTAATTGTGGCAAGAGCTAAAATTGTCAAACAATAAATTAGCACTCAGCACTCAGCACTCGGCACTCAGCACTCAGCACTCGGTTCTGAGAAGCCGAGTGCTGACTGCTGACTGCTAAGTGCTGACCACTTACCTCCCCCACGAAAACCCAAATCGCAAATCCAATTGGGCAAAGGGGCTGGACACATCTTGTCTGCGCAGGGCCGATTTGTCGATGCCGTCCACAATCCGATAGCCGCCTTCGAGGCCCACGCGGAACCATTGGAACACATTTACCTCAATACCAGCCGAAGGCTGCAGCACAAACACGCGGTCGTCGCCGTTTTCGTTGACGTTTAGTCTGCCGCGACCGGTGAGCAAGTTTATCCGGGGGTGAACAACTTTGCCCGACATCGGGCTGTAGCCCACCAAAAAGCCGTTGTATTTTAAATTAAACGTACTAGTCACATCGTTTACCGATACTTCATCGCGCGTGCCGGCGCCCGACCAGCCCAACAGGATGGCGTTGCCGAATTCAAATCCAAAATGACCGCCCCGCAGGTACGACCAATCGTCTTCAAAAGCGCTGTAATTGTGGGTAACCCCGCCCCAAATACCGGTAAAAGCTGCATGTCGGGGACCAAACAGGGATTCGTCGCGCTGCGCCTGCAGCACGCTTACTGTAAAAAGGGCAATTGCGATTAAATTTAGCCGGGTAAACTTCATGGTTTCTATATTTAATTGGCGGTTAAAAAATGATTAGGTTTGTGGTTTTTGGGGTTTGAGACATGAGGATTTGAGGATTTGAGTATCCGATTTTAATCAAATACTCAAATAACCAGATCCTCATTTCAAAGATGACGCCCCCCCCCCAATACCCCTATTCCTTTGTATTTATATGAAAAAAATTTGGCTAAAACCGCATAAAGAAGCCGCGGTACAACGCTTTCACCCCTGGGTTTTCTCGGGTGCAATTCAACGAATAGAGGGAGACCCCGTCGACGGCGATGAAGTGCAGGTACTCGATAGCCGGGGTCAATTTCTGGCCATCGGCCACTACCAAACCGGGAGTATTACGGTGCGGTTGCTGGCATACGAGCCCTCCCCTACCGATGCCGCTTTTTGGACCCACAAACTACGCCGCGCTTTTCACTACCGGCAGCAATTGGGCTTTCATCATTCGGCGCATACCAATTGCTACCGCCTCGTACATGCCGAAGGCGACGGCTTACCCGGCCTGATTATCGACATTTATAACCGCACGGCGGTGATACAATGCCATTCGATTGGTATGCACCAGGCCAGGATGCTGATCACGCAGGCCCTGCTGGAGTTGTATGGTGGGCATCTGGAGGCAGTCTACGACAAAAGCGCCGAGACCCTGCCCGAACGCTATGCCGCCACGGAGGCCAACGGCTACCTGCACGGCATGTCCACTCAGCGCATTGCCCTGGAAAACGACCATTCTTTTCTCGTAGATTGGGAGGGCGGACAAAAAACCGGTTTTTTTCTCGACCAGCGCGACAACCGCAGCTTGTGTGCCAAATACGCCAAGGGCAAAACCGTGCTAAACGCATTCTGCTATTCGGGCGGCTTTTCGATATACGCCCTGCAGGCGGGAGCGGTGCACGTAGATTCTGTCGATGTGTCGAAAAAAGCCATCGAACTTGTCGAGCAAAACGTGGCGCTTAATGTCACGCAGCAGGAACGCCACCGCGCTTATGCTGCCGACGTATTGCCTTTTCTGAAAAACGCCACCGGCGAATACGACCTGATGATAGTGGACCCGCCCGCGTTTGCCAAACACCTCGACAAAAGGCACAATGCAGTACAGGGCTACAAACGCCTCAATGCAATGGCCATGCAAAAAATCAAACCCGGCGGCATACTCTTTACTTTTTCCTGTTCGCAGGTGGTCGATGAACCGCTTTTTTATAATACAATTGTAGCCGCCGCACTGGAATCGGGCAGGCAAGCGCGGGTTATGCACCGGTTGTCGCAACCACCCGATCACCCGGTCAACTGTTTTCACCCGGAGGGAGCTTATTTGAAGGGGTTGGTGTTGTATGTTGAATAGTGACATAACTTCTATGTTTACTAAACTTTCGAAGTTTAGTAAACATGCACCTCCCATTAGACGCAGAGTCTGAGACTACCACTGTGGTTTAGGAAAAATTATTTTTATGGAAAAATTGCGCTATCCATTGCTGTATTTTCAGCTCCAGGAAGACCTCCTGCTGGGTATGCTGGTGGGCACCCCCTTCCAGGCATTGGAAAGCAATCTGACAGCGCTCAAAGCCACAATAACCGATTACCTGCAGCGGGAATACAAAAAACACAACGACTATCCTTTTGCCGATATCCTGGAGCCTAAGCTGTTGATGACCGGCGTAAATATTAGGCCTACTTACCGCGACCAATCGGGCTTGTATCCGTCGGGTGAAAAACTACATCTCTCCATTCCGGTAGTATACGGGCCGACGGCTGAAGGGCATTTTTTATGCCACCTGCCTTTGCTCGAGGGCCTTTTTTATTATTACGAAGCCGGTCAGCTCGCCCCTCTGGTGCAGCACTTTTGTACCTCTTATTTCGATCAGGCGCAGCCCGAGCAGGTATTTTCCATGATGTCGTACCCCAAACCCGCCCTGGATATCATCACCCTCAAAGTCAATTACAACCGTAGTGTCAGCTGGGGAAATTTCATTCATAACCGCCCGATCAACGTATTAAACCGGCTGGCAGAACCCTACCCGGCGCCAAAACAGCGAAGAAAAGCCCTGAGTATCGCCCCCGAAGCGGCCTGGCAATTAGAAGACAAAGTAGAAGAGGTCTTTGACAAGCTGACCAATGCCCGCTCCAACGTAGTGATCATCGGCGCGCCCGGCGTAGGAAAAAGCGCCGTTCTGCGCCAGGCGGTAAAAAAATGGAGGCAGCAAAACAAAACCACGGGCTGCTGGCGTATGACCGCCGAGCGCATTACCGCCGGCTCGAAATACCTGGGAGAATGGGAAGAAACCTGCGAAAGCCTGGTAGAAGAATTACAGGCACACAACGGCATATTGTGGATTGATGACTTGCCCCGCTTGCAACATATCGGCGGGGAGAGCCCCGAAGTGAGTGTGGCTGCCTTTCTCACGCCCTTCCTGCAACAGCAGCGCTTGCGACTCATCGGCGAAGCCACTCCACAGGAATGGGACCGCCTTCGCCGCAAATTGCCGGCTTTTGCCTTGTGCTTCCATGCCGTGCACGTACCGGAATTGCCCATCCCGGAAGTGCGCAAAGTACTGCAGCAATTAGCGGATTACGTACATGCCAGCCGCAAAATACAGCTCGAACCCCGCGCTATCGATACTGCTTTCCAGCTTCTCAATCGCTTTTTTCCCCACGAAAGGTTTCCGGGCAAAGCTGTTACCTTTCTGGGGCAATGCGTAAGCGATGCTATTGCCGCCAAACGAAGCCATATCAAACCCCGCGACGTAATCGCACAGTTTGTCAACCAATCGGGTATGCCCGAGTTATTCCTGCGCGACGACCTCCACCTCGACCAGGAGGCCCTGCGGGCTTTCTTCCATTCCCGGATCATTGGACAACCGGCTGTAACAGAGCAACTTTGCAACCTGGTCAAAATCTTTAAGGCGGGCCTAAATAACCCGCATAAACCTATTGCCACGCTGCTTTTTGCAGGCCCGACCGGAGTAGGCAAAACCGCCAGTGCCAAAGCGCTGGCCGATTACTTTTTTGGCGCGGGCCAGCGCCGCTCTCCGCTGATCCGCATAGATATGAGCGAATTTCAATCGCCCTATCAAATCCAACGATTGCTGGGCGACGGAACACGGGCCGGCCAATTGGTCAAAGAAATACGAGAACGACCTTTTGCCGTACTCCTCCTCGATGAAGTCGAAAAAGCGCATCCGCTCATTTTTGATATACTGCTCAACCTGCTAGACGAGGGCATGCTCACCGATTTTTACGGCCGGAGCGTCAATTTCCGCAATACGATCATCATCATGACCTCCAACCTGGGCGCCTCCGAGCGCCCGACAATTTCCTTTCAGAAGGACCCGCTGGATACGAGCAAATACCTGTCCGCCATCGAAGATTTCTTCCGCCCCGAATTTGTCAACAGAATCGACCATATCCTGTATTTCCAGCCCCTTGCGGAAGCGGAGATCGGCCTTATTGCGCGCAAAGAGTTGGAGGAATTGCCCTTGCGGGAAGGGTTTTCAAAAAGAGGCCTCACGTTGCAGTTTTCTGAGCCCCTCGTGGCTCACCTGGTGCAGATCGGTTTCGATGAACGCTACGGCGCGCGCCCCCTGCAACGCGCCATAGAACAAATTGTAGTAAACCCACTGGCACGCTGGCTGTTGGAATATCCCGACACTGCGGGTACTACACTGCTGGTGGATTATGAGGATGGGCAGGTGAGAGTGAGAGGGAGGGAGGGAGAGAGAGAGGGAGGGAGAGAAAAACACGAAGTTGTATGATGTGGATAGCGGTTCAGATAGCGATCATTTTGGCAACACCCCTGGCTGCGGTAGCCATGTCACGCAGGCACTGGCTGCCGGTGTGGTTAAGCCCCGTAGTGTTTTGTTACGTAATTGGCATTGTATTGGGCAACGGGCAGTTATTTCCACTTCGAAACGATATATCCCAGCTTGCATCTGAGTTATCGGTGGCATTGGCGCTGCCTCTACTGCTGTTTGGCACCCAATTGCAGGCCATGCGCCAAAGCGCGGGCAAATCACTGCTGGCTTTCGCCCTTGTCGCGCTGGCTGGGCTGATCAGCATGGCAATCACCGGTTTCTTTTTTTATCATACGCTCGATAACGGTTGGATGGTATCGGGGATGCTGGTGGGAATGTATACCGGCGGTACGCCTAATATGCAGGCTATCGGACTAGCCCTGGGCGCTGATAATGAACTACTTATTTTAGTTAATGCCGCCGATATTTTTTGCGGAGGCATATATCTATTGTTGCTGCTGTCGATTATTCCGCGGCTGACTGCCCGGTTTTTGCCTGCCTACCAGGGAGAAAAAGAAACCATCGACGAGGCTCCTACCCTTCAATCAGCCTTTAGCCTTGGGGCTGGCAAAGCCCTGGCCTTGTCCCTGGGCATCAATGCGCTCAGCCTGGGCTTAGCTTATTTACTGTTTGGCAATTTGTCGAATTCCGTTTTTATTATTTTAAGCATTACGACCCTTAGCGTGGCGGCTTCGTTGATCCCCTCTGTTAGAAACTGGCCGGGCGGCTTTAAACTCGGCGAGTTATTCCTGCTTATGTTTTGTGTTGCGCTCGGCTTGCAAGCCAACTTTAAATCTTTGCTTTCCAATGGTTTTGATGTCGTTGTTTTTACCGCCGTCGCCCTGTCGCTTACTATCGTTGTGAACTGGATATTGGCCTGGTTGTTTCGAATTGACAGGGACACCATGCTAATCGCATTCACCGCTGGAATATACGGTCCTGCATTTATTGGACAAGTCGCTACCGTAATTGGCAATAAAAGGCTGATATTTACGGGCGTCGCGCTGGGGCTGCTGGGCTACGCAGTAGGCAATTACTTCGGCATCGGACTTGCGCTGGCTTTAAAACACTGGTTACTGAATTAAAATCACCCAATATTACTTACATCATGATCAAGAAATATCTACTATACGCTTTTGTGGCCATACTATCGTTGTCGGCTTGTACCGACGATCCTGACGACATGATCACCCCGGTAGAAGACCTTGCCACCCTCAACCTGGCCATGGGCAACCCCAGCGATGCAGAAACCGATATCACCTACGAAGACAATTACCTGATGGAAATCCAGCAATACGCGCTCTCATACAGCCGTCAGCGGGGTACTGCCAACTGGGTGAGTTGGTATCTCAACGAAGAGTGGCTGGGCGACGTCACCCGGCGCGACGATTTTAGGGCCAACGAATCGCTGCCGGCCGGTTGGTACAGGGTAGACGAAGACGATTACGACTATAGCAACAACGGATTTGCCCGGGGCCACAATTGCCCCTCCGCCGATCGCACCCGCTCGATAAATGACAATTCCAATACCTTTTTCATGACCAATATGATTCCGCAATCGCCCAAGCACAACGGCGAAATGTGGAATGAACTGGAACAATACTGCCGCGACCTGGTCAATCAGGGCCACGAGCTCTACATCGTCATGGGAAGCTACGGAGTCGGTGGTGTGGGCGACAGCGGCTACCGCGAAAAACTGGCGGGCGGCAAAATAACCGTACCCCGTTACATTTGGAAATCTATACTTGTACTACCCACAGGCGCTAACGACCTGGAGCGGGTAGACGAAGAAACGCGTATCATCACCGTATTGACCGAAAACAAAAACAGTGCTTCCGGCCAGCCCTGGGGCAATTACAGGGTATCGGTAGACGAAATAGAGGCCGCTACGGGATACGACCTCTTTTCCAAATTGCCCGAGGAGGTGCAAGAGGAAATTGAGGCGATCATAGATGACGGCCCGGTGGGATAACCGGGCCGAGGGCCCTTATTGCTTATTGGCTTCCGTTTTCTTCTTTTCGATATCGGCCTGCAGTTTGCGCAGGGTTTCTTCGGCTTGTTTGATTTGAGTCTGTAGTTCGGTCAACTTTTTTGAAGACTCCTGGGCGGCAGCGTCTGTGCGGCGTTTTTCCTCCTGGATTTTCAGGTCGGCTTCCTTGCGGGCGGCGACCACCTCATCGGCGTAAGTCTTCTTGGCAGTATCGGCTTTTTGTTTTTCTGCTGAAATCTGGGCGGCGGTTTCTTCTTTCACCTTGGTAACTTGTTGCGCAGCCTGTTGTTTGGCATTATACACCGTTTCGGAGGCTTCCTTTTTTGCCGCATTAATTTCAGCTTGAGATTGCGAGCGAGCGGTTTCCATATCACTGGCAAATTGCGCTTTTTTTGCTGCGTTTTCTTTCAGCATACTTTCGACTTCCACTTGCGATTTATTACGGGTTTCGGCGATATGTTGGCGGGCTTGTTGTTCGGCTTCAAATACCTCCTTGCCAAAAGCCGCTTTTTTATTTTCCGTTTCCACGCGAGCCAGGTTGATCGCTTCGGCGGCTTGTCGCTGGGCGGTAGCCACCTCTTGTGCGGCAGTCTCACGGGCTTTAGACACTGCGGCTGCTGATTCTTCGCGTACCCTGAGTACTTCCAGCGCCTGGGATTCCTTTTCGCGGGCTGCGGTTTCGCGGGCGCCCTTGATTTCATTAGCCACCTGCTGACTAACGGATGCAATTTCCTGGGCGGCGCGTTCTTTGGCGATCGACAATTCGTCGGCTATTTGTTGTCTTTCCAGGGCACTCTTTTCGCGTGCCAGCTTCACTGCTTCGGCTTCTTCGCGATGGATGCGGGAAACTGCTTCGGCAGAAAGGCGTTTGGCTTCTGCTACCTGGTTGGCTGATTCCTGTTTTACCAGCGCTTCCTGTTCTTTTGCCTTTGCGATCTCGCGGATAGCATTTTCGCGGGCGGTAATCACTTCTTTTTCGGCGCGTTCGCGGGCGGCCATGACCTCCTCTGCCGACATTGTTTTGAGCTCTTTTTCCTTAGCTTTAGCTTCTTCAATCGCCTTAGCCGCTTCCTGCTGGATTTGCTGGATTCGGTCCTGCGCGGTTTTTTGAGAATTCATCACCTCACCGGCGTATTGTTCTTTTGCGTTATTAGCAGCCGAATTGGCGGCTTCCACCTGGGCGGCGGCGGCTTCGCGGGCCTTTTGCACCTCGGCCTGCGCGCGTTCGCGGGCGGCGAGCACCTCCTGAGCCGACTGTTGTTTGATAGATTCTTCTTTGGCCTGCGCTTCTGCCAATGATTTGGCCACCTGTTCCTGCACCCGGGTAATCTCCTGGGCGGCCTTTTCTTTGGCGGCCAACACTTCCTGCGCTATTTTTTGTTTTTCCGCATCTGCACGGGCGCGGGCATCGGCAACCTGGGCGGCCTCCTGCTTGTTGATTTCCTGGATCGATAATGCGGCTTTCTCTTTAGCCGTAACCACCTCCTGGGCGGCGGCCATCTTTTCTTTTTCGGCCTGGGTTTTAGCAGCGGCCACCTCCTCTGCCGATAACTTGCGGGTTTGAGTTACCTCCTGCTGGGCTTTATTTTGTTCGGCTGCAACCTGCTGGCGCGCCGCATTGATCTCTTCCGCAGCTTTTTGGCGGGCAGCGGCTACCTCTTTTGCGGAAGCCTCCTTTTCCCTGGCGGCATTTTCTCTGGCAGCGGCCACCTCAGAAGCGCTCGTTTCCTGGGCCAGCGTTTTTTCTTCGGCGGCTTTGCGGCGGGATTCGGCCACTTCAAGGGCGAGTTTTTCTTTTTCCAGGGCAGCGTTTTCTCTTATTCGCGCCACTTCGTTAGCCGCATTTTCCTGCACTTGCAGGATCTGTTCCGCGGCAGTTTTTTTGCTGGTCACCACATCCTCTACCGTTTTTTCTCGTTCGCCTTGCGCTTTCGTGCGCGCTTCCTGGATCAGGGCAGTTGTTTCTTCCCGGATGCGTTTGATTTCGGCAGTAGAATTATCGCGGGCGGAGGCTACTTCATCGGCATATTGCATCTTAGCCAGTTCTAGTTTTTCTTTTGCCGCTTTTAATTCCAGGGCGGCCTTCTCGCGGGCGGCAGCGATTTCCTGGGCGGACTGCACCTGGGCTTTTTGCACCTCCTCGGCGGCTTTTTGCTTGGCTTCCAGTACGTTCATCTGAAAATGCTCGATTTCCGTATCTGCTTTTTGCTTGGCCTCCATCACCTGTGCCGCTATCTGCTTTCTCGACTGTTCGATTTCTTCCTGTGATTTTTTTCGGGCCTCCAGCACCTCATCTGCATATTGCTTTTTCTGCTGGGCGGCGTTTTCGCGCGCGAGGGCTACCTCCTGCTGCAATTGCTGCTTGATCTGCCCTGCTTTCACTTTTTCTTCTTCAATTTCCGCCCGCAGTTTGTCTTTGGTGTCTTTGAGTTCTTTGCGAAGGGTATTCAGTTCATCATCGCTGAGCGAACTCATATCCACCGGTTTTTTTACATTAGTCTTGGTGGCGCTGATGGGTTTTTCCTTGCCATCAGTGGTAGGTTTGGCAACCTCGGTAATATCGACCTCTACCACTTTTGATTTATCGATCATTTGCATAAAGCAGGTAGCTGCTTGCCGCAATTCGAGTTGACGGTTGGGGTTAACCGTAAACTTGCGCATCTCGTTGTTAATATTGTTTTTGATGTACAAAGTAGCAATATCAGAAGAGCCAAACCATTGTACCGCAGGCAAATCGAGCTGAAGAATATTTTGATGCACCGGCGTGCCTTTATCCTGGGTCATTTCACCCATACCGATAAAACGGAAACTACGCCGGTTTTGCCCCATGTCTAATACGATAAGTTCATCCTCCTGGTTGAATTCGACGCCGGCTTTGGAGTACATCTTGGCAATTATCCCCCTGTCGTCGCTCATAATTTCTATACTATAGGAATAATTGCCACGCACCACCAGGGTGACGGGTTGGCTTCTCAGGATATGGGTGCCGCCCACTACTTTGTTTTCCGCTATCCAAGCGCCACAATCCTGCCCGAATAGCCATACCGGCAAAAACAGGACAAACCAGCTCAGGAAGAGTGCCTTATTTCTCATAATAGGGTGTGTTGAGTTTATATCAGGTAATATAGTCCTTTTTTGTGGTTTATGGAATGTAGCGGTTTAAAAAGTGTGTCGGGGCAATGTAAATATGGCAGTTACCGTGATTGCTCAAAGGAAATATGGATTATAGCAAACCTATTTGAGCCTAATAACGGACGTAATGCGCATTTTATTGAGAGCCTGCGCCCTGGCACTGTTAAAATTCGTATCTTTGTTAGATATCAGCAGTCAGGGCTTAGCAGTCAGGGCTTAGGTCTTAGCAGTCAGGGCTTAGGTCTTAGCAGTCAGGGCTTAGGTCTTAGCGATTAACTGCTGACCGCTAACTGCTGACCGCTAACTGCTAATTGCGGAATAACTATGAACGCAGAAACGCTGGCAGGCTTCATCAAAGAACCGTCGCGCTTGTATCAGGTATCATACCAGGAACTAAAAACCCTGGCCATGCAATATCCTTATGCGCAAAATCTGCACCTGCTGTTGCTTGAAAAAAGCCTCCTGGATCGCCATTCCGAAACCGGCGATAATCTGGAAAAAGCAGCGGCCTACATGCCTGATCGGTCTTTATTGTTTAATAAATTAAAAGCTTACGAGACGAGCGAAGTCCCCGACAACTCCTGGCTCACCCACGAAGGCGAGGTTTTGGTATTAAAAGACCTTCACACCCTTCCACCACTTGTAAAAGAACCCCAACCTGCCGAAGAGCCCCGCATGCAAATGGAATGGTCGCTACCGGCTATGCCCCCTTCTGAGGAAATAGAAGAAGACGAAGAAGAAATCCTCTCCGTACCGATAATCGCTTCGCCTGCTGCGCCCCAAGCGGACATGCCGGCGCCAAGACCCTCCCCTCCCGACCGCAGTTACCTGGATACCGTTACCGCCATAGCTGCAAGCGGCATACCGGCCGCCTCCGCCATATGGCATGTCGTAAAAGAAGTGCCGCCACCCGTTGCCGAACCCGAGCCCGAAATAAAAAAAGAGGCGCCGGTGAGCGCTCCCTTATCCAAAAACAGTTTTGAAAGCTGGCGTCGTATGCGCCAACCCTCGCTGCCACGCCCTATACCTGCTGCAAAACCGGCAGGCCCCGAGCAGTCCGCACCGATTGAAAAACATGCAAAAACCCGCGCGAAAGAAGACCCGATAAAAGCAATTGTGCACAAAAGCGTGACGGATAATGAGGGCCTGGCATCCGAAACACTGGCTGATTTACTGGCCCGGCAAGGAGCCGTCGAAAGAGCTGTCAAAATGTATGAGCGACTAATATTGATATTTCCGGAAAAAAGTACGTACTTTGCGGCCAAAATTGAACAACTGAAAAAAATATAGCAATGCTGACGTTTATCATTATTCTGATCGCCCTGGTTTGCGTGATGCTTATGCTGACAATCCTGATCCAAAACCCTAAGGGCGGCGGAGTAGATTCTTCTTTTGGCGGCTCAGCGGCCAACCAAATGTTTGGCGCAGCCCGCCAGGCCGATTTTATCGAAAAATTGACCTGGTACCTGGCTATCGCGCTGTTTGTGTTGTGCATCGTAGCCACCCTCATCGTCGACAGTAGCAACAGCGCCGCAGAGCAATTGCTCTCGCAGTAAGCGCGCGCGCCATACCGTTTCTAATTGAAACAGGAAAAGTCATCCCGATGATTTGGGGTGACTTTTTTTTTAATTGACATTTTGTCCTGCCTTGTCAGATAAAAATTTGGCAAACCTGCCACCAATGGCCAGCTCAACTGCAATATTGTCATTCTAACCGGATTGGCACGAGTTGTGATAACTATGGTTGTTCAATTCATGTATTTGTTAAATACCATCATACAAAAGTTAAGCTTTATGAAGCCCATCAATGACAGAGTAGTCGTTAAACCCGCCCCCGCAGAAGAAAAGACCAAGGGCGGCATCATCATTCCTGATACGGCCAAAGAAAAGCCGCAGCGCGGCGAAGTAATTGCCGTAGGCCCCGGCAAAGACGGCAACCTGATGACCGTTCAGGTTGGCGATATTGTGTTGTATGGCAAATATTCAGGGCAGGAACTCCACTACAACGGGGAGGACTACCTCATCATGCGTGAAGACGATATCCTGGTGGTACTCTAATTCCAGGTTTTCGCTTACCGCAGTCCATTTTTTCCCTTATCAAAAAAAATTCAATTGCAATGGCAAAGGAAATTAGCTTTAATAGAGACGCAAGAGAAAAACTTCGTTTAGGCGTAGACGCATTGGCCAACGCCGTGAAGGTCACCCTCGGCCCCAAAGGCCGCAACGTGGTTATTCAGAAAAGCTTCGGCGCTCCGCAAATCACTAAAGACGGCGTAACGGTAGCTAAAGAAGTAGAACTGGAAGACCAGGTAGAAAATATGGGCGCCCAGATGCTCAAAGAGGTCGCCTCCAAAACCGCCGATGTGGCCGGCGATGGCACTACTACCGCCACCGTTCTGGCACAGGCCATGATTAGCGCAGGCCTCAAAAACGTAACTGCCGGCGCCAACCCCATGGACCTCAAGCGGGGCATCGACAAGGCCGTCAAACACGTCGTTAAAGACCTGAAAGAACAGTCGGAGAAAATCGGCGACGATTTCGAAAAAATCCGCCAGGTAGCCGCCGTTTCTGCCAATAACGACGAAGAAATCGGCAAATTGATCGCCGACGCTATGAAGCGCGTATCTAAAGATGGCGTTATCACGGTAGAAGAAGCCAAAGGTACCGATACCTACGTAGAAGAAGTGGTGGGCATGCAGTTCGACCGCGGCTATCTGTCTCCTTACTTCGTGACCAACCCCGATGATATGACGACAGAATACGAAAATCCGCTCATCCTCATCCACGACAAGAAGATCAGCAATATGCAGGAAATCGTGCCCATTCTGGAGAAAACGATCCAGACCGGCCGCCCCCTGCTCATTATTGCAGAAGATATCGAAAGCCAGGCTCTCGGCGTATTGGTGGTAAACCGCTTGCGCGCCGGCCTCAAAGTGGTGGCCGTGAAAGCCCCCGGCTTCGGCGACCGCCGCAAAGCTATGCTCGAAGATATCGCCATCCTCACCGGCGGTACGGTGATCAGCGAAGAGAAAGGCTACAAACTCGACAATACCGGCATCGAACACCTCGGCCAGGCTGAAAAGGTGATCATCGACAAAGACAATACGACTATTGTCAACGGCCGCGGCAAAGACGACCAGATCAAAGCCCGTATCGCACAGATCAAACAACAGATCGGCGCTACAACTTCCGACTACGACCGCGAAAAACTGCAGGAACGCCTCGCCAAACTGGCCGGCGGCGTAGCCGTACTCTATGTGGGCGCTCCTACCGAAGTGGAAATGAAGGAGAAAAAAGACCGCGTAGACGACGCCCTACACGCTACCCGCGCAGCTGTGGAGGAAGGTATCGTGGCCGGCGGCGGCGTAGCCCTCGTGCGCGCTATCAACGCCATCAAGAATCTGAAAGGCGCCAACGAAGACGAAACGGTGGGCATGCAGATCGTGCGCAAATCACTCGAAGCTCCGCTGCGCACAATCGCCGAAAATGCCGGCGTGGAAGGCTCCGTGGTACTGCAAAAGGTGCTCAACGCCAAAGGCAGCGTGGGCTACAACGCCCGCACTGATAAATTCGAAGACCTGAAGAAGGCAGGTGTGATCGACCCCACCAAGGTGACCCGCATCGCGCTCGAAAATGCCGCTTCTATCTCCGGCATGGTGCTCACTACCGAATGTGTGATTAACGATAAAAAAGAAAAAGAACCTATGCCGATGCCCGGTGGCGGCGGTATGAACGGGATGATGTAAGTTAGCAGTTAGCGCTTAGCACTTAGCACTTAGCGGTCAATGTAGAGAAACTGGCTGCTGACTGCTGAGTGCTAACTGCTAAACAAAAAGACCATGCACTGCAAAACCTGTCAAACTCCCCTGGAAGGCCCATACTGCTACAATTGCGGACAAAAAACCATAACGGGGCACATTACCGTAAAATCACTTACGACCTCTTTATTTCATATTGTTACCAATCTTGAACAGGGATTTACGTATACCCTTATCGCACTTTTTATTCGCCCCGGACAAGTTATTCGCGAATATCTTGAAGGCGCTACCCGGCGCTATTATCACCCCCTGCGTTATTTGCTGGTACTATCAGGTTTTGCCGTACTGATGGCCGCTACCATCGATATGGAAAAAATACTGATGCAATCAGGCCAATTCACCGGCGTTGCCCTAACGCCGGAAGCGGTAGAAATGCAAAAGAAGACCTACAAAGTAGTGGTAAAATATATGTCGCTGGTTTATGTAGCCCTGATCCCGCTTATGAGCCTGGGTTCTTATTTTATTTTTAAGCGATATAAGTTCAACTATGCCGAGCATATGGTGGCCAATTCTTACTTGTACGGCCAACTCTCGCTGCTCTCTCTCGTAACCGTCAATTTATATCGCATCCCCGATTGGATTTCGATGGGGGGGCTTATCAGTTTCTTCGCTACACTCCTGCTCAGCGCCTGGTTTTATAAATCCTGGTTCGGGCTGGGCTGGTTGCGCGCGGTTGTGCTGACCGTTATCGCATTACTCCTTAGTGTAGTATTTATCGGGCTGGTTGCGTATGTGTTTTCTGTCTTTTTTGTGGCAGGGTGAGCGTTTACCGCTCACCGTTTAGTGCATGCGCAGTTTAGCTAAACCCAATCGCTAAACCCCAATGTCGTTGACTTAAGGATTTTGAGGTGAGTGACATCTGACGAGGAACGAGGCTGGTGTCATCTCAAAATCCGGGCTTCGGAACTCAAAAAAATGAAATTACACCTCCTCCTGCGTCGGAGATGTCACTTCATTTTTTCCTTAAGTCAACGATATTGAGCTAAACCCTACTAAATATTTACAAAAAACATATGCATATAATGTAACGAGAAGCCCTGATGAGGTATTTAGGTAGGACATGTGCATAAGCATATATATTTTCCATCCATTCAATCAACGTCATGAACGCATCACAAAGCCGGGGTATTTACTACCCCCAGGATGAATGTCCGGGCGCCGATGGGCGCGTAGTGCACGGTATGGCTGCTGTGCTGTTATACGGACCTGCTCCGGCATTTCCGGCGTTGGCGTTGATCTTTCCCACACAGCATAGCTATCCTTCCTGATTTGTAGCTGTATTCAGCTGCAAGCACAAAAAAAGGGCGCCTCATCAGCCGAATTGATCGACCGGCGAGGCGCCCGTTGAAGAGGTACCCGGAGCGGGGCTTGAACCCGCACGGCCGCGATGGCCACAGGATTTTCTTACCATCTACAGTTTTCACTGCACTCAGCAGACTGCTGAGTTTTGTGGTCTGGACTATCCCTTCGCCGTATCCTATTTTGGACTTAGGCGCCTCCCATCTAGTCTCTACACCTTCCTCACGTAATTATGAGGCTTGGCTCGGGATTGCCAATTCCAAATGAAATAAAGGTTTCCCCGAATTTGAGAGGTTCTACTCCCGAAGTTTCCCTCGGGGCACTCAATTTTTTAAGTCCTGCGTGTCTACCTTTCCACCACCCGGGCTTGTAGACATATAAGTTTGCCCTTTTGACAAACCTGAACAAATATAAACAAAAAAAGCGCCATTGGGCGCTTTTTTTTCTGGAGCGGATGACGAGATTCGAACTCGCGACCTCAACCTTGGCAAGGTTGCGCTCTACCAACTGAGCTACATCCGCAATGAATTTGCTGTGAACGTTTTCACTAAAGCGATGCAAAGATAAGGTTATTCAATTCATTTATGCAAAATTTTTTTCAACAAATTTTCAGTGCAAATAATCGTTACATAGGAAAGCGAAATAAAATGGAGGCTGCCTCACAAAGGAAGCAGCCTCCAAGCAATTTGCGTCAAGACGACGCAGGGAAAGATCTATTGATCCCAAAATACGCGATCAAACACCGTAACATTGGGCACATAGTTGTCCTGGTTGAACAATCTTTCTGCTTGTGGATACGGATAACGACGGGCGATCTCGGTAGTACCTTCTGCGGGTTGCAGATTGGGAATACCTTTGCGGCGCCAGTCATTAAAAGGTTCCTGTGTAGTATACAAAGCGATATACTTCTGGGTCAGGATTTTATCCAAAGTTATCGTACCGGCGGTTTCAGATGCGTTTGCAGTCAAATAAGCCGGATCGCTAACGCCAACCTGCTCCAGAGAAGCAGCGACTGCATCATTGAAGGCTTGGGCTGCGCGAACCGGGTCAGATGCCAGTGCAGCTTCTGCTTCGATGAATTTAGCTTCCGCAAAAGTAGCCAAAGGTATAGGCGAGCTTGTAGAGGCGAAATAACTGCCAAAGCGAGAAATGGTAGCGGGGTCGTCCTGATAACCGCCAGCAGGAGATCCTCCGTAGTCTCCATTACCATTCAAAGAAGCAAAAACAGCAATACGCGGGTCGTTTAGCCCTTTCATCAGGTTGATAAAGAATTCGCCCATTACCACATCACCGCGTTGTGATTCAAACTGATACCAGGGATTATTTTCATTAGCTGCATCGCCGTAAGGCACGTTGGCATTACCGCCGTTAGAGGCGATTGCGCCCCGGCCCAAAGCGGTAAGCACGTCGTTGTATGCCGAGCCGTTTACTTCAGACAGGTGCAGATAATATCTGGCACTAAGCGTATTGGCATAAGCCTTCCACTTAGCCAAGTCACCGCCAAACATAAGATCGGAAGCTCCAAGCTTGAAAGTACTGCTCGTTGCGCTCAAATCGCTGACGGCTTCGCTGAGCAGCCGTTGGATGGTATTATAAGCATCTTGGCCGCTGTCGTATGCGGGAGATAAATCGTCGGCGCCCGCTAAAGCTTGTGAAAACGGCACAGCGTCAAATACGTCTACCAAGGTACCCAATACATTCGCCATCATTACTTTGGCAGCGCCTGCATAATGTGGAGAATTGGTTTCCGCAGCCTTGTTGAGGATAATATCGAGGTCTTTCAAAACAGTTGCATACAAACTGTTCCAAGCGTTATTCACATCACCCTCTTTTAATACGTAAACCTCATAAGCGGCGTGTTGGCGGCAACAGCCGGAGTGGTGTTGTGTCCAGATGGAAGAATAACGTCCAAAATCACCCCCTAATACGTAGCCGAAACCGACCTGTGCTTCGGGAAGCAATAGGCTCATCGGCACGTCGCTCGGGTTGTTAGGGTCGATATTGAGATCTGGGTCTATAAAGTTGCAGCTATTGGCAAAAACTAGTGCCACCGATAGCGCAAACACTTTTATGGTATTTTTCATAGATTCTTCTCGTTAAAGTTAAAAAATGAAAATTAGAAACCTACCTGAAGGCCTACAGTATAGCTTTTCGTGCCGGGCATGTTAAAATAATCAAGCCCCTGAGCATTAGAAGCGCCATAAAGGTTAGTTTCCGGATCGATACCCTTATAAGGCGTATCGAGGAACAAGTTGCGACCAGACAGCGTAATAGTCAGCGAGCGGAACGGCGTTTTTGCCAGCGTAGCCGTAGGCAGAGAATAGCTCAACGATACGTCGCGCAAGCGCACCCAACTTGCATCTTCAACAAAATCTTCCGTATTATCGCCGAAGAAACTGTTGCCATTGCCGAAAGCAAGCCAGTTCTGATCAAGCGCAACAGACTGTGCATTAGCACCGGCCGTACGCGGAATATCCGGCGTAGTAGCATCGCCGTCGTGATCGAACAATACCAGGTTGCCTTCCGAGTCGTATTCTGCTACATTACCGTCGAATACGGTTTCAGTATCGCGCAGGTCGCCAATGTCGCCATGCGTGCCAAAATAATACAATGCGCCGCGCGTTCCGTTCCATACATAGCCGCCCTGTTTGATATCAAGCAATGCAGATAACGAAAGACCTCTCCAGGAAATCGTATTGCGAATACCGATCGTATAATCAGGCAGAGCCGAATTAAAGGATTTCTCATTCGGATCAATAACGGGATAGCCATCCGACCCGATGACGCGTTTGCCGTCGGCATCTTTGTAGAAACCGAAGCCGAAGATGGAACCATAAGGAACATCAACGACCGCGCGGGTTGAAGCTCCGATAAAGCCGCCCAGAAATACCTGATCTACACCATCCGCAAGTTTTTCAACCGTATTGGTGTTTTTGGTATAGTTCACAGAAATATCCCAGTTGAAGTTGCGGGATTGTACAGGTGTTGCACTCAATACTACTTCTATACCTTTATTCGACAACTCGGCAGAGTTTTGAATAAATGACTGGAAGCCGGACGAGCCTGTTACAGGCACGGCCAGAATAATGTCTTTTGACAATGAGTTGTAATAGGTCAGGTCTAATCCCAGTCTGTTTTTCAAGAAGCGCAAATCAATACCGGCTTCCCATGAATCTCTGATTTCAGGTTTCAAACTTGGGTTGCCCAAGGCGTCGCTAAAGGTAAACGCGGCTTGGCCTTTGAACGGGAAGATGAGACCATTCGTCCATCCGTCGCCAAAAGTCGCAGAGTTGAAATAAGTAGCCGTGGAATAAGCAAAGGTACCCAATCCGACGCGGCCGTAAGATGCGCGGATTTTGCCAAAGCTCAACCACGCGTCGGGCGCCAGATCCATCAACTCCGAGAATACCAAACTTGCACTAGCCGAATAATAGGGATAAGTGTTATTGCCATCCGGCAGCGAAAGGTCTTTTTCAATACGTACCGTACCGTTAAGATACAAAAAGCTGCCAATGTTAAAGTCGGCCACGGCAAATACGCCGGTGTTGCGGTTAATACCGTTGTTGGCAAAAGTGGTAAAGCTACTGGCATTGCTAAGGTCATAAAAACCGGGAATTACCAAACCGTCGCCCTGTACGTAGAGCCGGTCCAGTTTAAATTCGCGCATGTTATGCCCCAAAGTAAAAGTCAAACCCAAATTATCGCTCAGATTAAAATCAGCAGTAGCCAATAAGTCGCTGTTCCAGCGATAGCTATAGTATTGATCCTGAAATACCTGACCCGAAGGCAGTGTAGCAGAATAAATGGAAAAGTACTGCTTGCGGAAGTCAGAGTAAAAGTCAATACCCGGGCGCCAACTGATGTTCAGCCAACTCGTAGGGTTATAGCTCACGCTGAAGTTACCGATAACGCGATTCACTTTGTCAACCAATGGGTTGTTATTCGCAGTCCAATACGGGTTGTCATAAGTAGACGTATTAGACGGATTTAAGCCCCGGTAGCCACGTGGACGACCATCAGCAAAGCTATACGTGAGCGGGTCGCTTTCGGCGGCGTCACCATTCCCGTTAGAGTTGTCAAAAGTTGCCGGCGTGCGCAACAAACCAAGCATTACGCCGGAAATATTGGAACCCTGTTCAATACGCGTACCACCCGAACGAATGTATTGCAAACCCACACCCAAATTGATTTTCTCTCCCAACTTGGTATCTGCATTCAGGTTGGCGTTAATACGCTCGAAATCATTATTGGGCACAATGCCCGTTTCGTTGAGGTAACCTAATGAAAAGCGCAAGCTGGAATTGGTAGTAGCCGCAGAAATTGCCAGGTTGTTATTCCAGGCTGCCCCGCGATTGAAAAATTCATAACGGTCATAAGCTTCAACGGGTTTACCATTGGGATTAACGCTCCGGCCAACAATTTTACCGTTCTTGTCCCACATGAAATCCGTAGCGCCATCGTAAACCAAGGTGTCTATAAGGGCGCCCCAAGAGAGTGCTTGCCGGGTTTCAGGTCCGCGATATTGACCGTTGAGACCCTGAGAGTACTTCGTCTGTAATTCAGGAAACTTGTTTACTTCTGAAATAGTCAGGTTTGTAGAAAAATCAACACTTACTTTCTGGCCGGCCTTTCCACGCTTGGTGGTGATAATGATGGCGCCATTGCCGGCAAGGCTACCATAAAGCGCCGTTGCAGCGGCGCCCTTCAGTACAGATACCGATTCGATCTCCGATTGGTTGATGTCAATGGCTCTGTTAGAAAATGCAACAGACGCCACTGCGCCACCCGCCCCCGAACGCAACTGCGAGTTGTCTACCGGTACGCCATCAATAACAATGAGCGGCTGGTTATTGCCGCTAATGGTATTAGCCCCGCGAATGAGGAAAAAGGAGGACGCGCCGGCAGTACCTGTTGAGGAGGTCACCTGCAATCCCGCTACTTTACCTGCCAATGAAGTTACGAAGTTGGTTTCATTGGCTTTTAACAATTCCGTGGTGCTTACGGATTGCACCGCATACCCCAAAGCCTTTTCTTCTTTGGAAATACCTAATGCCGTCACAACTGCAGTCTCGAGTGTGACCCCCGCCTGCAATATAATGTTAATGACGTTTGATACCCCCACTTCTAATTCCTGCGTAGTAAAACCGGTGTAACTTACCACCAATGTGTTGCTACCCGAAGGAATGTTGAGCGAATAATTGCCGTCTACATCCGTTACGGTACCGGTAGGTGATCCTTTTACCAGAATACTGGCGCCTATCAATGGCAACCCCTCCTGGTCGGTCACTTTACCCGTGATAGCCCGCTGCGCCAATGTGATGGTGGCACAACACAGGATCAGCGCAAAACTGAATAAGAGTTTTTTCATAATTAATCCATAATTTGGTTAACTAATTTGGAATGTGGCAGCACCTTTCGATGTCTGCCAAGTATATACGTCACAGCAAATCCGTAGTCTTACGTTTGCCTGGGTATATCGAGTGAATACATACCGCTATTGTTTAGCAGTATTACAATTACTGTTCAAGGGATTATGAAATCAATACTTGAGAATGGTCAGGGGTATCCGTCTATGCGCTCAGGCCTTTGCGTGGAGATTACCATTGGCGCAAATTAGACTCACTCACATTACTTTAACCTGGAATTCAGTTGTTTATACACAAACAAACATTCGTTTGCCTGCCGGTTTAATCACAATGATACAGCATTTTTTTTAAATGCCCAAGAGCCGCCGTCATTGCCGGTTCTACCCTGGCACACAACTATTACCGCATGAAAAACGCTGGCAAAAATAAAAGCGCTGCCTGTATTTTGCAATGATATCTGCACTCTAAATAGCAATAGTTTTACTATTACATTGATTATGTGGGTATTCTAAACATTTGACTAATAAAGATTTTTACATTTTTATGACAATTGGTGACGGCCGGGGAGCACCTCATGGGGGTGACGGCCGGGGAGGGACTTAGGGGGTGACGGCTCAGGAGCGTCCTTGGGGGTGACGGCCGGGGAGGGACTTAGGGGGTGACGGCTCAGGAGCACCTCGGGAGGTGACGGCTGGAATTAAATTTAATTCAACATCAAAAATCAAACATCAAACATCAAAAATCAAAAATCAAACATCAAACATCAAACATCAAAAATTCTCTCTCCCTCTCTCCTATTCTACTTTGATGGTCTTGGCTTCGCCGGTGGGTGTTAGCCAGATAAATTCTTTTTTTACCTGGGTTTTTACTGCCGGTTGGCGCTCGGGTAGCGTAAAGCGCGCCACGAGGTTGTAAGAAAACTGAATAGCGGGCTCCAGAATTTCGGGATTGACCACTATATCGTAGTCGTTGGCCGGCACGGCATTGTAAAAGCGGAGCACCGGTTTGTCGGCCGACTGGATGACGGAGTTGTTTTTCTCGAAGGCATCCAGACCCTGAGAGGTATAAGCCTGGTAAGTCTCGTAGCGATTGATCGGATAGGCTACCCAGGCGTTTTCGGCGGTGATCAGATAAGCCGAATCGATCTGCATGCCGATAGTGCGGTATTGCGTTTCTATCGTCTTTAGGTAATCAAAAGTGAGTTTGCGCAATTGGGTGTATACGGACTGCTGGTCTTTTATAAAATAATCAACTTTCACGATATCGTAAATTTCCTGCTTCGCAGCGGCCGTAACGATTTGCTCCAGCAGGGCCGGATTGGTATACCTGATGTGAATATTTTTTTGAAGTTCGAATCCTTTGGGTATTTCGGTATACGTCCTTTTGGAGAATATCTTTTTACTCACGTCGTATTCGTATTTGGGTAAAAAATTGACCATATCGATATACAGGTCGGATGGTTGGATACCCAAATTTTTCAAAGATTCTACTAATCCGTTGAGTCTGGTATTCAATAAGTCGTTGGTTTCTTCGGCCGTTTTTCCGGTTTGCGCTACGGTGAAGATGGCGGTATAAGCTTCTGCTTGCTGGTTGAAGAGCGAATTGATGCTGATTTCCAATACGTTGCCGTCTAATATAGCCGCAGCTTTGGGCACCCCCCTGTACTGGGCATTGACGTTGATGTTTTGGTAGGTCTGTTGCTGGTTGGCGTAATTGCCCATGACCTGGGCCTGTAGTTGTATAGTTGAAAAAACCAAAACAATTGCTAATAACAAATGCTGTCGTTTCATAGTAGGTTAAGTTTGGATGGAAATCGAAAGATAACAGATTTTTCTCAGCCTTCGGTCACCGGGTCGTAGTTTAACACGGGCGCCAGCCAGCGTTCGGCGGTGGGCAGGTTCATGCCTTTGCGCAACGCGTAATCCGCTACCTGGTCTTTGCCGATTTGTCCCAGCCCAAAATAAGCAGCATGTGGATGCGCCAGATACCATCCGCTCACCGAGGCGGCGGGATACATGGCAAAACTCTCCGTGAGGATCATGCCGGTGCGGGCTTCTACGTCGAGCAATTTCCACAAGGTGCGTTTTTCGGTGTGTTCGGGACAAGCAGGATAACCCGGCGCCGGCCGAATGCCCTGGTATTGTTCGTCGATGAGGGCTTCGTTGGCGAGGTGTTCGTCGGCGGCATACGCCCAGAATTCGCAGCGTACGCGCTCGTGCAGACGCTCGGCCAGCGCTTCGGCCAGGCGGTCGGCCAGGGCTTTTGTCATGATGGCGTGGTAATCGTCGTGGTCGCGTTCAAACTGCTCGACCCATTTTTCGATACCGATGCCGGCGGTGACGGCAAAAGCGCCGATATAATCCACCTGCCCTGTATCTTTGGGCGCCACAAAGTCGCTCAGGCAATAATTGGGTTGCCCGGCGGTTTTTTGCACCTGCTGTCTCAAATGATGCAAAGTCGCCCTCACGGTTGCGCGCGAATCGTCGCTGTATATTTCGATGTCGTCGCCCGTGCTGTTGGCTGGAAAAAGGCCGAAAACAGCGCGGGCCGTCAGCCATTTTTCATCTACTATGCGGCGCAGCAGACTGCGGGCGTCGTCGTATAACTTCTTTGCCTCTTTCCCCACAATTGCGTCGTCAAAAATGGAGGGGAATTTGCCTGCCAATTGCCAGGAGGAGAAAAACGGCGTCCAATCGATATAATCTACAAGTTCTTCCAATGGATAATCATCAAACGCGGTAACCCCCGGATGAGCCGGTTTTGGCGGCTCGTATTGCGCCCAATCCAACCGGAGGCGATTTTCGCGGGCCTGTTCCAGTGTCAAAAAGGATTTTTCCGTTTGACGGCGGGCGCGGTGTTCCCTGATCCGAGCGTAATCTGTTTTTATATCCGTAATAAAATTGCTGCGCGAACTGGTATCGGCACTGAGCAACGAACTCACCACTGCCACGCTTCGCGAGGCGTCGAGTACGTGTATCACGGGGCCGCTGTACTGCGGCTCTATCTTGACGGCCGTATGCGTCTTGGAGGTGGTGGCGCCGCCGATGAGCAGGGGGATTTTAAATCCGCGTCGCTCTATTTCGCGGGCTACGTGTACCATTTCATCGAGCGAAGGGGTTATCAGGCCGCTCAAGCCGATGACATCCACCTGGTGTTCGATAGCGGCATCCAGGATGCGGTCGGCAGGCGTCATTACGCCCAGGTCGATGATGTCGTAATTGTTGCAGCCCAGCACTACGCCTACTATATTTTTTCCGATATCGTGCACGTCGCCTTTTACGGTAGCCATCAGGATGCGGCCTTTAGCCGAGCCGCCGCCGGCGGCTTTGGCGGCCTCAATAAACGGCGTAAGGTAGCTCACGGCTTTTTTCATTACCCGGGCGCTTTTCACCACCTGGGGAAGAAACATTTTCCCCTCGCCAAACAGGTCGCCCACCACGTTCATACCGTCCATCAGGGGGCCTTCGATCACTTCGAGGGGCATAGAGTAGTGCTGCCGGGCTTCTTCTACATCTTCGTCGATATAATCGGTAATGCCTTTGATGAGGGCATGGGCCAGGCGCTGGGCCACGGGGGCATCGCGCCAGGCGAGGTCTTTTTGCAGCGTGCGGCCTCCGTCGTCTTTCACCTTTTCGGCATAGGCGGTAAGGCGTTCGGTGGCATCGGGACTGCGATTAAACAAGACATCTTCAACGATTTCGAGCAGGTCTTTGGGTATTTCTTCGTATACATCGATCATACCGGCGTTGACGATGCCCATGTCCATACCCGCATGAATGGCGTGGTATAAAAACGCAGAGTGCATAGCCTCCCTCACGCGGTCGTTGCCGCGGTAGGAAAACGAGATATTGCTGACGCCGCCGCTGATTTTAGCGCCCGGGCACAACTGCTTGATGCGGCGCGTGGCTTCTATATAATAAATAGCATAATTGTTGTGCTCTTCGATGCCTGTGGCGACGGCAAAAATATTGGGGTCAAAGATGATATCCTGGGGTTTGAAGCCCACCTGCCGGGTGAGGATGCGGTAGGCCCTCACGCAGATATCCACCTTGCGATCCACCGTATCGGCCTGGCCCTGCTCGTCGAAGGCCATCACTATGACTGCAGCGCCGTAGCGCCGCACCAGTTTGGCCTGGCGGATAAACTCGGCTTCGCCTTCTTTAAGCGAGATAGAATTGACCACGCTTTTGCCCTGCACGCATTTGAGGCCGGCTTCGATGACCCTGAATTTCGAAGAATCGATCATGATGGGCAGCTTGGCGATATCGGGTTCCGACATCACCAGGTTGAGGAAGTCGGTCATGGCTTGCTCTGAATCGAGCATACCTTCGTCCATATTGACGTCGATGATCTGTGCGCCGCCTTCTACCTGATGCTGGGCCACCACGAGGGCAGCTGCATAGTCGCCCGATTTGATAAGCCGGGCAAACTGCTTCGATCCGGTCACGTTGGTGCGCTCGCCCACGTTCACAAAATTCATATTGGGGCGAATAATGAGGGGCTCCATACCGCTCAGCATAGTATACGCCGGTTGCGCAGGGATAACGCGTGGCGGCACGCCTTTTACGCCTTCTACCATAGCCCGGATGTGATCGGGCGTAGTGCCGCAACAGCCGCCGATAATATTCACAAAGCCGCTGAGGGCAAAATCGCGGATATAGGCCTTCATCTCCTCGGCGCCTTGGTCGTAAGCGCCGAATTCGTTGGGAAGTCCGGCATTGGGATAAGCGCTGACAAAGCAATCGGAGATTGCCGCGAGCGACTCCAGGTGGGGGCGCATTTCTTTGGCGCCCAGGGCGCAATTGAGCCCCACGCTGAGCATGCGGGCATGGCTTATCGATATCCAGAAGGCTTCTACGGTCTGCCCTGACAAGGTGCGACCGCTGGCGTCGGTGATCGTGCCGGAAATCATGAGAGGTACATCGAGGCCGCGCTCATCGAGCAACTGGTCGATGGCAAAGATGGCGGCTTTAGCGTTGAGGGTATCGAAAATCGTTTCGACCAGGAGGATATCGACCCCTCCGTCAATGAGGCCGCGGGCCTGTTCGTAATAGGCGTCTTTCATCTCGTCGAAGCCCACGGCCCGATAGCCCGGGTTATTGACATCGGGCGACAGGGAGGCGGTTTTATTGGTAGGCCCCAGCGCACCGGCTACAAAGCGGGGTTTGGATGAGTCTTTTTGCATAATAGCCTCCACCTCGCGTCGCGCAATCCGTGCGGCTTCGAAGTTAAGTTCGTATACCAGGTCTTCCATGCCGTAATCGGCCTGGGAGAAAAAGTTACCATTAAACGTATTGGTCTCGATGATATCGGCGCCGGCTTCGAGGTAAGCGCGGTGGATTTCGCCGATAATCTGCGGCTGAGTGAGGCAAAGGATATCGTTATTGCCTTTGATATCGCGGTGGTAGTCGGCAAAGTGCTGCCCCCGGTAATCGGCCTCTTCGAGTTTATAACGCTGTATCATGGTGCCCATGGCGCCGTCGAGCACCAGGATGCGTTCACGCAGGAGATTTTCGAGTGTAGCTTTAGTCATATGTCGGATTGCGGAATTCGGATTGCGGATTTTGGAATTCGGGGGCAAAGTTACGCATAGCCTTCCAATAAATCTTTGATATTAAATTCTTCGTAGGTATCCTGGGCGATATAAGTTTCGACGCCTTTGTTCTCCAATGCCAGCAGGTAATTGTAATCGACGTAAATATCCTTATCCGGATATAGTGGAATAATTTCCCTGGCTTCTATGCGGCTGATGGTGCTGTGGATATGGTCGAAATGGCCGCGTATTTTTGACAAAAACTCTCTTCTTGTGTTTTTCTGGCCTTCAATGAAAATGAAAACGCGTTTTTCAATTTTATCGGAAATAATTAGCGCTTTGTTTTCTTTTTCTTTTAAAATAACGCCGCTACGCCAGAGGATTTGGCCATACTTGTTTTTTTCGCGATAAACATACTGGTGCATTCTGACGATAAAGCGCGACATAATACTATCTGGTAAAAAATTATAATGGTATCTGAAACTCAGGCACTTTTCAAAGTTAAAGATAAATGCAGGTTGTTCTACGGGAAGTAATTCAGGGATTAAAAAGCGATTATGTGCCTCATCGAGGTAATAAGCCAATTCAAATTTATGCATTAAATCAACAATAAGCGCATGTTTTTCAACGGGATATTTGACCCTGTCTAAAATTGAACTAATTTCTTCCAGAGATAGGATACCCTTATTTTCGCGTAATTCGGGGTGGTTAATTATTTTATACACAGCATTAGTAACCCATTGGGGCGATAATATATTTGTATATTTCAAACGGGGGTCGTCCTGAAAATTCAATACAATTCCCAAGTCGTGTAAAAATCGGATCAGCAGTTTTTGATTTTCTTTATCCAATTGCTCTTGCTCGCACATTTGCTCATATTCCCCGTATTCGCAATAATCACGATTCAATTCCTCCAGGCGTGTTTTGATATTAAACCAGCTTTGATACCAGTCGATTTTAAGGTGTTCAAGTTGGCTGACCTCTTTTTGTATTAATTCATTGAGTTTCTCAAGTCCTTCTCCGGTTTTACAGGATACATCAACAAAAGCTATAATATTCTTATATTTTTCCGTTAGTCCGCGTCTGTTAATCTCCCTATACCCTGTATCAATTTTGTTCATAACCACAATGATGGGTGAATCGCCCCCAAAGCTCTGGATCAGTTTAAGCCAATAATCAATACGCCCGTGCTCATCTTCCTGTCGGGCATCCCATACCAGCAGGTATATACTGCGTTGAGTAAGAAAAAATTGGTGGGTAGAATGCAGAATTTCTTGTCCGCCAAAATCCCATATATTGAGATAAATAGGTTCCTTATTGACCAATATCTCCCATTTTCGAATATCGATACCTTCGGTTTTTAATTCATTATCGTCATAATTATTATACACAAGCCGTTTAACCAGAGAAGTCTTACCAACTCCACCCTGCCCTACGATAAGCATTTTTGCTTCTTTTAGGTTTTTTTTAACCTGCGGTCTGTCTTGATTTTTTAGAAAATAATTAACAATATCAATGGCGTCTTTAGACGCAATTTCAGGAGGAATATTATCTATATAAAGTTTTTTTAATTTTTTTAATTTATTCATTTCAGATGGCAACGACCGGATGGGGTTATTACTCAAATCCAGTTCAACCAGCGCATCTAATTCGCCAATTTCTTTTGGTAAAGCAGTCAGCTCTGCATTTGACAAATCAAGCCGGGTATAGCGATTATTTTTTGCCGCATTGATTATGTTATATACCTTATTAGTAATAAAAGAAGGAAAACTATCATGGAGCGCAAAAGTCACTCTGTCCTGATCAGGTTGCAAATCCAAAATACGGACTTCCAACTTGTCTCCGATTTCAAAAAACTTATGTAGTGTTTTCCAATAATCGCGGCCATTGACCAGGACGGCACTTTTATGCAATAAACCTTCTTTATAATCGCCATCTTTCACTATCCGTACAAAAACCCCATAATTATATATTAATTTAATTTGCCCCAATAGCACTTCTCCCGGTTTAAAATTTGAATATTCAATTTCATTTTTTCCGCTATTCAGAATACTGTCTTTTATCGCTATTTTAATTTTTTCCGCATCATTAACAGGCATATCAATAGCACATGGATTGCCACTGATAATAATATCTGAAAGCATGTCGAGGTTAACCAATGAAGCCGGTAATTTGCCCAACTTGTTATTGGCCAAATGTAGTGTAACCAATTGCTCCAGCATACCCATTTCGTCGGGCAATTTACTCAGGTGGTTATTTTGCAAATACAGCCGTTTAAGCTTGGGCAATTTGCAAATTTCAGCAGGCAGGCTAGTCAGCTTATTGTTGTTAAGATTAAGCACCTCCAGATTTGTACACTTGCCAATTAACCGGCTTAACGATTCTAGTCCTATTTTTGATAAATCCAGAATATGCGAATTATTTTTTATAGCCTGGTTAATCATATTATCCGCCAAATTTCTGGCAGTCGTCCGCATATTAATATCATCATCATTACCTCGCATGGCAAATGATAATCGTCGCTTACCATCTATTTCCCTATTATCTAAAACCAATACTTCCACTTCATCCCCGATAAACATGTCTTCCAGCTCTGCCAATTTATTTTTCGAAATATTGTTTTTATGCAAAAGCCCTTCTAAACCCTTGTAGGAAAGGAATAATCCAAATTCAGGTTTATCTACTATCACAGCGGAAACAGCTTGTCCAATTTTCAATTCTTCAATAATTGCATCCAGATCATTTTTTTTAGTTCTGAATTTCCTGGCCAGTTCAACCAGAATTGAATCCAGGCCTTTATTGATAATTGACTGGGCAGGATATTCCAGTGGATTTTGATCAACCTTCAAGTCCTGAAGAGACAACAATTCACTCAATTCACAAGGTAGCTCAGTAAGCTGGTTATGGGATAAATCCAGTTCGACCAGCGCCGTAAGTTTGCTAATATAAGGAGGTAGTTCTTTTAACAGGTTGTGACTCAGGTTTAATTTTCTGAGCTCATGCAAATGTGATATTTCACGCGGGAGAAATTCGATAGCTTTATTAGAAAGATCCAGTTCTTCGAGTTTGTATTCGTCAGCGCGTTTAATAATATCCGCCAAATGATAATCGTCGAGAATACGAGCTGAAGACAATACCCTGTCTATCTCTTTTTGGGCCTGTATTTTTGCGGAAGCCTCAACCTCTTTTATTTTAACTTGGGCCTCTTGCTGGATATTATAAAGTAAGCCTTGCGCAAAGTCCACTACCCTGTTGCGTTCGAGAACCGAGTCTTCTTTTGTTTTAGTGCCTTTGATAGCTTCTGATTCATTCTGACTATGCCTGGCCGACAAGGCAATTGCTTCTCGTTCTCTGTCTTCAAGGCTAAACTCGGCGGCAAAATCGCATAATATATCCAGCGCTTGCTTGATATCCCCATCTTGAAGAAGATCCTTTATCTGATTAATCTTTTCGTTTATATATGTCGCGGTCATAAATTTATCATATTTAGAGCAGCTATAGACGGTATGTCCTGAGCTGAAGACATGAATTGAATGAGCAAAAATGGGCGAATGAGAAGTGATTTCATGATTTTGTGCTTATCGATTCCTGCCCCACATCCAAAGCTAAACAAAACCAGGAAATTCGGATAGTATTAATATTGTTTTCGCGCAATTTGTTGAAATTTGCCCCACGAACAAAACAGGCATGCAAAACGAAGATTTTATCCCTATCGGGTTTGTGCGGAAAGTCCACGGCGTATACGGAGAGATGCGGCTGCAGGTGCGCGAGGCTTTTGTTGACGATGTTCTGAAGGCGCGTTTGTTGTTTATCAACCGCCTGGGCAAACCTTCGCCTTATTTTGTAGCATCTATCCGCGATGCGGGGAATATCCTCGTGAAGTTCGAAGGCGTGAATACGCCCGAGGCTGCCAAGCAGCTCAACGGCAGTGAGTTACTGATGCGCCGGACGGATATTTTACGCCCCGCCGAAGAAGCGGAAGCGGAGGCCCTCCCCTACGCCGCTTTGCTGGGTTATACGATTTTCGACACTGATAAAGGCCTCGTCGGCGCTATCGACGAGGTGATCGATATGCCGCAGCAAGCCCTGGCGGCGGTGATGTACGAGGACCGCGAGGTGTTGATCCCGCTCAATGAGCATTTTATCCAGGCGATTGACCACGCCGGGCGCCGGCTTACGATGGAGTTGCCGGAGGGGCTGCTGGAGCTGTGAAATGACTTTTTTTTACCACGGAGTTTCACGGAGTTCACACGGAGTTTCACAGAGTGGTAATTTGACTCCGTGTAACTCTGTGTAAACTCCGTGTAACTCCGTGGTTAGAAAAAATCACTGCGTCTGCGTGGTATCCGGATAATAGTGATAGCCCAGGTAAGCGATCTTCCACTCCCCATCCACCTTCTCCGAAATCCTGGTTTCCAGTGATTTGCCTAAGAATTTTTTGGTGTCTTTTTCGTAAGACATTTGCTCAAACGTATGCCAGGCCATCTCGGGCGAGATGCTGAAATTTTCGTTGAGCCGCTCTTCGGTAGAGCCTTTCCAGATCGTTTTATCCGCTTCAAATTGTGCTTTTTTCTCTGCTTTCAGCGACTCGAAGCCGATGTTGGAGACCACTTTTTCCGGAAAACCGTCCCAATACCCGAATTTTCGGAATTTGGGCGAGTTGAGATAAGTGCGCTGCCAGGCTTCGAAATCCTGTTTGTAATACGACTCCGTTTCTTTGGCGATGACGGCCTGTATGGCGTTATGAGGGTTTATGAAGGTTTATGAGGGTTTATGAGGGTTTATGAGGGTTTATGAGGGTTTATGAGGGTTTATGAAGGTTTATGAGGGTGAGCGTTTACCGCTCACTGTTTAGCGATTTTTATCTTGCTTTTGCCTTTGCCGCGAGGTGACATCTCGACGACAGGAGAGGTGTCATCTCGCGGGGCCCGGGCCGACCCGGAAACCTGGGTCGAGATGTCAGCTTCCCTCGTACCTCGGGAAGACACCTCTTAGCCTGACTGGAGAAACGAAAGCACCAATCGAAAGCCGAGATCGTCGAGGCGACGGTCCGGCCCGCAATGGAGACGGCACGCAACGCGGCAGAGCCGCTGCTCGTTGAGGCAGCCGCCGCCGCGAACCACGCGGTCAATGCCCTGTTCAGACAAGTCAGTCCAAGCTGAACCATCCTTAGGCGCGCCATTGTAATCGTCATGCCATTGGTCTTCGCACAATTCCCACACATTGCCGCTCATGTCGAACAGTCCAAGTTCATTAGCATATTTGCCCCTGACTTCTTTGGCATTATTATCAATGTTATCGCTATACCAACCAACCTCCCTAAGTATGTCGCTGCCCGCGTATTTATAGCCCTCACTTCGTACCCCTCCCCGCGCCGCAAATTCCCATTCTGCTTCCGTGGGTATGCGATAACCTCCCGCATGAGCATTCAAATACACCGGGCCGGTATTGGGCAATTCCCAAACGTCTGTCTCAACGCGACCGTATACCTTGCTAAATTTATCATCTGTATAATAACAAGGCGGTCGTCCGGAATATTCGCTTAATCGGTTACAAAAAACAAGGACGTCGTACCAACTCACTTCAACAATAGGATAAGCTATGCTCTTCCACCCAAACAGCGTCAATTCAATTGGCATGACGGCTTGCCACAATCCCAGCGTAACAGGGAACTGTCCTATATAAAAGCCAGGCGCCTTTACTTCGTGAGCAGGGCGTTCATCGTTATACGCGTCGGCGTCATCTTCAGGAGACCCCATGATAAAAGCGCCGCCCTCCACCCAAATCATATTGTGGTGGGGCAGGGATTGTTCTTTGGCGGTGAGGATGGGTTTCATAGAGGTGAAGATAGGAAAAAAATGACAGCCGGCAGTCGGCTTTGTTTCGTATTGCCACGGTCGAGATGTCACCAGTCCTCGTCCCTCGGACTGATGACACCTCTTGCGGGGTTGAAGCCCGGTTTCTGGCAGATAAAGCAGCCAGTACGGTGCACGTTTCGTCACCACCTGAGTCCCTCCAAGGCCGTCACCCCCCACGAGACTTCCCAGGCCGTCACCTAAAACGTCAACAACCCGTCGGCATTGTTTCGCTGGTAGGGTAGTTTGAGGAAGCCGAGCGTGCCGGGTTTCACCTGGATAAAAAAGCTGTAGGTGCCGCGCGTAGGCGCCCAGTTCATGCCCATTTCCCAGCAGTGGAGGTCGCGGCTGAAGCCGAGGGAGGGGTAGGTCAGACTTTTGCGCGAAAAATCATAGCCGATTCGGCCGATATTGATATTCCAGTTGGCAGTGAGCTTGATGTTGCCCTGCATGTCGATGCTGTTGGTAGTAATCATAAAGGTATCGCGGCCGGAGGGCAGGCGGCGCAAGTCGAAAGAGATGTTGTGGTTGATGCGGAAATTGTCGAACAAGCTCAGGAAGTCGGTTTCCTCTTTGTCGGCTTCTTCTTCGCGGCGCCGGCGGTCGGCCTCTACGTCTTCTACGACTTCCGATTCTTTGCCTTCGAAGAGTTCCCTGATTTTTTCTACGCTGATGCTGGTGTTGAGGCGCACATTGGCGTTGACAAATTCCACCAGTCGGCCATTGGTGCGCCAGGCGGTTTTGTTGACGCGCCGCATGAACCCCCGCGAGTCGGCTTCCATGATATAGGGGTCGAAGACGGCGCTCATGCCCAGGGTGGTCATGCCTTTAAACAAGCGGGTGGTGCCGCCCATGGTTACCTGGCTCCACTTGAGTGAGTCGGCGGCAAAGTTGTAGCTGCCGTTGAGGATGATATTGTCGAATAACTTGACTTTCTTTTCAGTGGAGTCTTTGCGGGAGTATACTTTGGCTTCGAAGATGTTGTTGAGACTGTAATTGAGGGCCATCTGCCGGCCCGATTCGGGCGGCGCGCCGTAGATGCCGTCGCGGAAGATGGTATATCGGTCGGATTCTATGGGGTTGAGGGTGTCGGGCACTTCGCGGAAGTAGCCCAGTCCCGGATTGAGGTAGTTTGGCGAGAAGTTGAAGCCCACGCTGGGTTTGATGACGTGCCGCAAACCCCGTAGCCAGCCTTTTTTAAAGCGTACGGTGCCGAAGACCTGGGTGGTGAGGCTCAGACTGGCATTCAGGGTGCGGTATGATTTGAAGCCGCTGACCGTAGTATCGCGCCAGGAGCCGTAGCTGATGGTGTCGCGGGTGATGATGCCTTGTTCTGTCGTATCGGTTTTAACATTCAGCCCTGGGATATACTCGCGGTCGAATGATTTGAAATACCACACTTCGCGGTAGCTGACGCCGGGGTTTAGGTTGAAATATTTAAACAACTTAAAAGAAGTCCCGGAGGTGATGTCGTGTTTGGCGCCGTATTGGGCTTTATTGAATGTCTCTTGTGAGAAGAAAGTCGTATCGGGCCCGCGGAAGGTGCTGCGGGCTTCATTGGTATAGCGCAGGGTGATGGTTTCGTACCAGCGCTCCCCTCCGGTGCGTTCTTTGCGGCGGAAGGGGTACAGCGTTTGGGTTTGAAATTGGAAGGTGGGAAAATTCACCGTCATTTCGCTGGTGCGGGTATTCTGCGAGTGGCTGAAAGCCACGTTGAGGTTAAAAGGCTTGTCTTGCCAGTTGCGGCTAAAGCTAAAGTTGGAGTTAAGTTGGTTTTGCAGTACGCTGGCAGCGTCGTTGTACACCCGGCTTTGAAAGCTGTTGATCTGAAAATTGATAGAACCCCCGAAGGTATTGATCGGGTGGGCCGAACGGTCCTGGCTGTGCGACCAGCGCAAGCTGAACGATGTGGGACGGGTGATGACGCCCTCGCTGTCTTCCTGCCGGCGCACGTCGTAGCCCACTGCCAGGTTGCCGTTGTATTTGTAGCGTTTGCGGTACTGCGAGGCGGCATTGATGCCCCAGGTGCCTTTGAGGTACACATTGGCGGTTAAAGTCAGGTTGACGTGTTCGCCCAGCGGAAAAAACCATCCTATATCGCGAAGGCCGAAGCCCCACTGGTCGGAATATTCGTAATCGCGGGGGAACATGAGTCCGCTGCGCCTTCCCCTGCTGATGGGAAAAAAGCCGAAAGGCAACCACAGCGGCGTGGGCACGTTCATAATCTGCAGGTTGGATGGGCCTACTACCACTAATTTATTGGGAATAATCTTTTGCCGTTTGCTGCGAATGCCGAAGTGCGGTTCGGGGTCGGTACAGGTGGTAAAAATAGCGTCTTCGCTAAAGATATAGTCGTTGGTTTTGGTAGTATCGGCGCTGGGTTCGCCGGTTACAAACTTCGATTTTTTGCCCAGCACGACCACGTCGTTTTGCTTGGTGGTCACGTCGTACACCACGCCTTTGCGGGTCTTAAAGTTGTATCGCATCTGACGGGCGGTAAAACTCTGGTCGCCGTCCTGGAACTCCGGCAGGCCCGACGGGCGGCCCAGGCTATCGGGAATTCCTTCGGCGGTTACAATACTTGTTTGCCAATCAAATACAATATGCCCTGCTTTTAGCGTAATAGTATTGTATTTTACGTTTGCATCGCCGAAGAGGTGGATTTTCTGGCCGGCGATATCGTAGATCATCGAATCGCGGGCGCTGTAATCGACCGGCGCGTCGAGCGAGTCTTTTGAAAACGAGATTGTGCGCGTGGTATCGGGAGGCAGGCGCGATTCGAGGCTTGTGCGCAGGATAGCGGCGCGGAGGCTGTCGTCGGCAATTTTGGCAAGCGAATCCGCTGCCGGTAGCTTGATGCCTATGCTATCGCTAACAGCAGGATTGACTTGCGCATGCAACCATGTACAACTCAACACAACTAAAATTGTAACTAAGCGTTTTGCTTTCAATTGCCGAATTCTATTATTTTGCATGCTAAGCGTATAAAGCGCTTGTTTGCATGTATCTTTATCACAAAATTAACATACCTGTGAACAACCCCTATCAAAGAGCTGCAAAGATGTCAAAAACTTACTACTCAACGCAGATTATCACCTACCTAACGATAGTCATCTGCCTGTTTAACTTTTCATTGGCCTTTGGCCAGGAGTTGCGCTGGTACACATCTGAGCAATCAGCAGTCAGCAATCAGCAGTCGGCTGCAAAAACCGACAACCGACAACCGACAACCGACAACCGGCAACCGGCTGGCAAAAATACCAACAATAGCCCAATAGAAAAAACGGGTTATCGTATAAAAACCATTGTGATCGACGCCGGCCACGGCGGCCACGACCCCGGTTGCCTGGGCGGTAATACGCAGGAGAAGCACATCGCCCTGGCTTTGGCGCAGAAATTAGCCGATAACGTGCGGCAGCAATTTCCCTCTGTGAAGGTAATCCTGACGCGCAATGACGATACGTTTATCCCCTTGCACGAGCGGGCCGCCATTGCCAACCACAACGACGCCGACCTTTTTATGTCGATACATTGCAATTATATGCCGGGAAGAGCCGGTACGGCCGGTACGGAGACTTACGTGATGGGATTGCACACGGCCTCCCACAACCTGGAAGTGGCCAAACGCGAAAACGCGGTTATTTTATTGGAAGATAATTACAAAAAAAATTACGACTACGACCCCAATTCTGCCGAGGGACATATCATTTTCAGCATGTTTCAAAATGCCTATCTGGAACAAAGCATTTTGTTTGCCGATAAAATTGAATCCAAACTCAAAAGCGATGCGGGGCGCAATAGCCGGGGTGTGAAGCAGGCCGGCTTTGTGGTGCTCAAAGAAACGACCATGCCCAGCGTACTGGTAGAAGCGGGTTTTCTAAGCAATGTCCAGGAAGAGGCTTTTTTGAATAGCGAAGAAGGACAGCAATACGTAGCTGATGCGCTTTTATTGGCTTTCGCCGAATACAAACAATCGGTGGAGGGCGGCCAGGCTGCGGCGGACTCATACGAGGTAGTGGCAAAACCCGTGCAAGCCAGTCAGACCCAGCGCAAATCGCCCGAAAAGGCCAAAGAGCAACCCCTCGTCAATGTTTCCCCGCAAAAAAGCAGTCCCACCCAGCAAAATAAAATGCAGCAGCAAGGTCAACAAGACAGACGGATTATCCCGATTAATTACGAAGATACGCCCGTGCCCGTCACCGATTACGCCAACCAAGACTGGACCGCTAAATCGGGTAATCCTTTGAATACAACGAATAATAGCTCCTACCCTACCGGCCAGGCTTCGGGTATTAGCTTTTTTGTGCAATTGGCCGCAGCCCCCCAACCTATGGATACCGGTCAGCCACGCTGGCGCAATACCGGCTTTTTGATCGAAGTCGTACAGGAAGACAATATGTACAAATATCAGGTACGCGAATTCAATACCTATCAACAGGCGTTTGAGGGCAAACTCATCCTACAATCCGCCGGTTTCCCCGATGCGTTTATCGTGGCCTACAAAAATGGCCGGCGTATTTCCCTGGAGCAAGCCAGGCAGGAGGCGGGGTTGTGAGGATTTCGGATTTCGGATTTCGGATTTCGGATTGCGGATTGCGGATTTTTCCGAGATCAATCCGAAATCCGCAATCCGCAATCCGAAATAGAAAATTTCTGCTACTTTTGTCGCTTCAATAATCAGTTCTTTTATGTCAATTTCAAATGAAGTTAAGATTGGTTTGCTTGGTATTGTAGCCCTTGCTTTGTCTTTTTGGGGTTACAAATTCATCATGGGTAAAAACCTGCTCGTCAAATCCAACGTATATAAAGTATTGTATTCGACCACCGAAGGTATGCAGTCAGGTACCCAGGTGCGCATTCACGGAGTAGAAGTGGGTAACGTAGCCAGCATCGAACTGCTGCCCGATAAAGAAAAAAAGGTATTGGTGACGCTCGAATTGCGGCGCGACATTCGCATTCCCAAAGAAACCAAAGCAGTAATTGTCTCCACCGGTTTTATGGGGGGTAAGGCTGTCAACCTGATGTACGACAATCCCTGCGAAGGGGATGGTTGTGCAAAAAGCGGTGATTTCATTGCCGGGGAAACGTATGGCCTGCTCACTTCTATGGTTGGCGAGGACAACTTGCGCGCTTATGTAGATATCATCGAAGAAGGCCTCAAAGAAGTATTTGACGTCATCAACGAAGAATTGCTGAAAGACGAAACCAAATCGCCCCTGGCGGCGACGATAAAAGAATTGCAGCGCACGCTGGTCAACCTGACTTCTGCTACCGCTCAACTCGATGTATTACTGAAAAAATCATCGGGCAATATCGATGGCACCCTGGCCAACCTCAACAGCGTTACAGGCGAGCTCAACGCAAAAAAGGGCGAGATTGCCGGCATTGTCGACAACGCCAACGCCATAACGGCCCAACTCAAGGAAGCCGATCTGAAAAAGACGATTCTGGAGGTGCAGGTTGCCGTGGCCGATTTGCAGAAAACCCTGAAGACGGCCGACAAGGCCCTGGGCGGCATGTCCACTACCGTCGAGTCGCTCAATAGCGGCCAGGGTTCTATCGGCAAACTTCTCAAAGACGACAAACTCTACGACGATATCAAACGCCTCAGCTCGAGTGCCGATTCCCTCCTATCCGATTTTCAGGATCGCCCCTATCGCTATATGCCGCTAAAGAGCCGTAGGAAGGTGAAGAAGTATGATAAGCAGGATGGTACGACTGGGGAATAACTTTGTAGGTGACAAGGTGACAGGGTGTTGCTCTTCACCTTGTCACCCTGTCACCCTGTCACCTCATTCATAATTCCCTCACCCAAATATTCCTATAGCTCACCGCATCACCGTGGTCTTGCAGGCGAATAGGGCCTTTGCCGTGGGGCAGGTTTTTGGGCATGCCGATATACTCTGTAGTGCCCTGAATTTCCACACCATTTTGAATTAACACGCCATTGTGTACCACCGTTACGCGAGCGGGAGCTGTGCGGATACCATCGGCATTAAAGCGGGGGGCGGTATAGAAGATATCGTAGGTCTGCCATTCGCCGGGAGGGCGGCAGGCGTTTACCAGCGGAATAGTCTGTTTGTACACCGAGCCGGACTGGCCGTTAGAATACGTACGGTTTTGGTAGTTGTCGAGCACCTGAATTTCGTAGCGCGACTGCAGGAAAATGCCACTATTGCCACGCCCCTGGCCTTCGCCTTTCACTTCTGCCGGCGTGCGGAATTCGACATGCAACTGGCAGTCGCCAAAAGTGCGTTTGGTAGAAATATCGCCGGCGCCTTTCACCACCGTCATAGCTTCGTCGGCCAGGGCCCATTTTGGCGCTTCACCGTTATCGGTAGTCCATTCATTCAGGTTTTTGCCGTCGAAAAGCACTATGGCATCTGAGGGCGGCGCATGGTTGACGCCGGGCGTCACCACGCGTGGTTCGGGTGTCCATACTTCCGTATCTTTCGGGTCTTTCGTTTGTGCGTCAATTGACGCGACAGCCAGGCCGGTAAGGCCAACAAAGAGAAGCGTTTTTTTCATAAAGCAAATTTCGGTTAATTACGTTTCAGTAACAGGTTGTTCAATTTGTTGGTTGACTGATTCAATTTGTTCGCGCACCCACTCGTCGAGTCCTTTGTACCAATCGATATGGGGTTCGAAGGCGGTACAACCGCCGCGCCAGGGGATGCACGAGGTGCGCTCGTGCTGAATATTGCACTTAGGGCAGCGGGCAGCAGTGGTAAACGTATCCCATACATGACCGCAGGTACACTGCCAGTAGGCGCCGCCATCGGGCTCCCATCCGCATTTGGGGCATTCAATTTTTACTTCCGAAGCCATTAAGCTGTTAACTTTAACATTCTTATAATAAAGTAAACTTTAAACCTCGACGTTAACCATACCGTCAAAGTTAGCAAATTGACCATTATTGTTTCACCCATAACTAAAATCAACTTTATGAAGTTCCAACTTTTAGCCTCCGTAGTCACAATTGCCGTACTTGCCATGTCATTTAGCCTTCCCAACGCCGGTATTCAACCGCCGCGCTGGGAAAAATTGGGAGAACGCAAAGTCAATTACGGTGTTGACCGCGACGAGATTGTGGTTACAGCCGCAGAAGGCCGCTTTACGGCTATCAAATTGATGGTAAAAAGATCGCCTATTAATTTACACAAGGTGGCCATACATTTTGCCAACGGTAGCGTCGACGAAGTGGAAGTACGCAATGATATCCCCGCCGGCGGCGAGACCCGTGTGATCGATATTGACGGCGGTCGCCGGGTAATCCGGAAGGTCGTTTTCTGGTACGACACCAAAAACAGAGCCAATGACCGGGCGGTAGTGGAGTTGTGGGGAAGACACTAAAGGAGTGTGAGAGTGTGAGAGTGTGGGAGTGTGGGAGTGTGGGAGTGTGGGAGTGTGAGAGTGTGAGAGTGTGGGAGTGTGGGAGTGTGAGAGTGTGAGAGTGTGAGAGTGTGAGAGTGTGGGAGTGTGGGAGTGTGGGAGTGTGGGAGTGTGAGAGTGTGAGAGTGTGGGAGTGTGGGAGTGTGGGAGTGTGGGAGTGTGGGAGTGTGGGAGTGTGAGAGTGTGGGAGTGTGGGAGTGTGGGAGTGTGGGAGAAGGGTATCTCACCCTCCCACCCTCTCACCCTCTCACACTCCCCTCACAGCGGGTACCACATCGGCGCCAGCAGCAGGATAGCTGCCACCAGTAAAATAGTAACGCCGGCGCCTACCTTGATAAAATCAATCACTTTGTAGCGGCCGGGGCCGAAAACCAGTATACAACTGGGCTCAAATGGAGTGATGAGCGATACCGAAGCGCTTAGCATAACTACCAGTGCGAAAGTAAGCGGATTGACCTGCATTTCGACGGCGGTGCGCAGGGCAACGGGCAGGACGACCAATGCTGCGGCGGCATTGGAAATAGGCTGGGTGAGCAGGGCGGTCAACACTGCAAAAGCGGCCAATACGGCCATTGGCCCCATATAGCCAAAAAGGGCAATGACTTGGTCGGCCATAAAATCTGCCGTACCCGACTTTTTCATAGCGATACTAAATGACGACATACCACCGATGAGCACCAACAATTTCCATTCAATTTTTTCGTAGGCTTCTTCCGGCTTAATGCATTTGAAAAGCACGCATAGAAATGCCGCCAGCATAAACGCGATGGACAAGGGGATGAGTTCCAACGAACCCATTATTATTGCCGCTACAAAAAACATACCTGACAATAAGGCGTTACGCTTACTCTTACCAGGTTCATATTTATATTCCTGAATAATCGTTAGGTCTCCCTCTTCCTTCCAGTAGCGAATATTTTCAACAGGCCCCTGCACCAGTAAGTGATCGCCTGTTTTCACCTCTATATCGCCTATTTTATCCGATAAGGTATGTCCTTCCCTACTTATAGCGATAACCATCAAGCCAAAGCGGTTTTTAAACTGCGCGGAGCGAATAGTAGCGCCGACAAAGTCATTCGAAGGCATGGCGATAAGCTCGGCAATCTGAATATCATCGCTCACCAAGTCTTCCTCGATAAGGGTATCCGCCAGGATGTCCATACCGGTAGTTTCTTTTACCCGGAGCAGGTCTTCAAGCCGCCCTTCCACCAATAAAACATCGCCGGCTTCAATCACGGAATTTGCACTGGCAATCGTATTTTTTTTATCGCGAATAATATTGAGTACCCGCAATCCTGTATGGCTGATATCGGTGTCTTTGATTTTTTCACCAACTAATGAAGAACCTTGTTTGACTAGTATTTCTGTAAAATAATTATTAGTTTTTAATTCGCCGATCATATCCACTTCCCGGTTATCAGGGAGTAGCTTGTGGCCTATTGTATTCATATAGACAATGCCAATTACGCAAAGTAAAATACCGATGGGCATGAAATCGAACATACCAAAAGTCGGATAGCCGTTATCAGCCAGAAAAGAGTTGACGGCGATATTGGTAGAGGTGCCAATAACGGTACAGGTGCCACCCAAAATAGAGGCGAAAGCCACCGGCATAAGCAGTTTGGACGGGCTAATCCCAAGCTTACGCGACAAACTCACCATTGGCGCCACATAGACTGCCGTAACACTCGTATTGTTCATAAAGGCCGAGTTGACACTTACGGCCGACATGACAATCGTAGAGAGCCACTTCCCCTTATTGCGGCTCCAGGCAAACAGTTTCTCGCCAATTATATCCAAAAGGCCCGCTTTTTGCATAGCCGCCCCAACCACAAATATAGAAGCCAGCATCATGATAAAGTCGCTCCCATATCCTGAAAATGCTTCCGACGGTGTAAGAATGCCGCTGGTTGTCAATATAATTAACATACCAATGGTGACCAGATCGACAGGCATTTTTTCGGTAGCGAATATTATAACTACCGTTACTAAGAGCGAGAGGACGATAATAATCTCCATCGGGGGTATTTTGATGGGGAATATAGGGACTTTTGGACTATGGGACTAATAGACTATGGGAGTATTTAAGCATTTAATAACTTGCCATTTTACGCATTATGACAGTTCCAATTCCTAATATTGATCTCTTATGGCTATTTCATGCACGGGGCAAATATTTCGAATTTATCAATTTTTCATATTTCTAGTATGCGCTATTTGCGCTATACTGCCTTTTTTGGCCTTTGCCCAGCCATCCGACACCTCTGTATCCCAAGGCAACCCCTTCCTCTGGGGCGTCCAGGCCCACCGCGGCTTCATCCTCCCCCACTCTACTGCGATTGCCAACGTATCGCATTCCAATCCGTTCGGACTGGAGATCAGGGGTATGTGGCTGCGGGCAGAAGAGCGGCATACCCGCAAATCGGGACTAGTCACCCAACGCGGATTTCTGGTCAATTATATCAATTTTGACAATCCGGAAGTGTTGGGCTCTTCCGCGTCGGCGGTGGCGTTGATCGAGCCGCTCATCAGGCCGGGGGGGCAACTGTACGGCGCGGTGCAGATGGGGGCGGGGGTTACTTTTTTGAGCAAGGTGTATGATGAAACCACAAACCCTACCAACCTGTTCTTCAGCACCTTGCTGAGTTTCACCGGTATGGTCAATGCCAAGTTGTACTACCGGCTCAATCCCCATTGCGAGTTGTCTTTGGGATATAATTACAACCACATCTCCAACGGCGGGATGAAGCTCCCCAATAAGGGCATGAATTTTCCGATGGCGAATGTAGGCTTTCAATACCATGCCCGCCCGATTAAGCTAAATCGCCCGCTAAAAACCGACGAGTGGAAGCAACAACCCCGCAATTATGCCTACGCGTTGGGCATCGGGAGTATCAAAACGGCGCAGGCTACGCCCGATTTTCCCACCAATGAATACACGCTTTTATTGGGCGCCTGGGGCGTCGTGGGCCGGCAAATCGGCAGATTAAGCGGTGTTTCGGCCGGCACGGAATGGGTGCACGACGGTTGGGCACGAGAAATCCAGGATAGAAAAGGCCTTGACAAAAGCGCCTGGAAAGGCGCTATGCTGCTGGGCTACGAGGTCTTGGCGGGCCGCACGCGATTTGGCATCCACTTCGGCGCCTATGTGTTCAACCCTTCGGGCGATGTGGACCCTGTTTACCAACGTTACAGCCTCCTCTATCGCCTTGGTGATCACCTGATACTGGGCGCCACGATGAAGACGCACCGTCAGGTAGCGGATGTGATTGATGTGAGAATGGGATGGCTGTGGTAGGAGGGTGAGAGAGTGGGAGGGAGAGAGAGTGGGATGTTTCCAATGCTTAAGTTTAATCCCACCCTCCCACACTCTCCCTCTCTCACCCTCCCCTCTCTGTCATTTCGCCGAGAAGGCTCCGGCCGGCAGCGGTTCGTTCACCTTGCGGTTCGTAAATTTAATGCTGGTGAGGTCGCCGGATTCGTGCATATCGATGCGGGCCATCATCAGGTCTTTTTTGTCGAAATAGAGGTCGATGCCGCTGATGTAGCCTTTGATTTCTTTGTCGACCGGCGTGAGTTTGACCAGGGCCTGCTGCTCGTTTTCAAATAACTCATACGAGAATTTGTCGTTGCCATCCAGCACATTGCCCTGCAAAGTACGCGTGAGCATACCCTGGATTTTCTGAAAGGTATCGTTTTTGCCGGCGTCGATTTTACTCACTTTGCCGTTGTCAACTACGGTTAATTGCTTGTCGTTGAGCAGGATGGTATATTTGTAAGGCGAGTTATACTCCCAGCGGAGCCGGTTTTTTTTATCAAAATAAAACAAACCTTTGGCCACCATCTTTTCTTTCATGAAGCTAAGCTGTTTCTCCTGCACGAAGCTGCACTGAATAGTCTCCGTGACTTTGGTGATGTTGTTGAGCTTTTGCTTGAAGCCCTCTACGTCTTTCATTTTGCGAAAGCCCTCCTGGGCAAATCCAATAGTACTAACTAATAACAGGCCCGCCAGGAGAAGAAATTTATAGTGCATAGTGATTTGTTTTTTACAAAAATACAGCGTGGAAGGTTGTGATTTGTGCGATTAACACAACAATAACATGAAGAATGAAGAATGAAGAATGTCACCTTGTCACCAACCCTGCCAGTTCCATATTCGTCACCAACTGAGGCGATTCCCTGCCGTCACCTAATTTATCACCAATGCCGACGTATCCTGTTTGTAGAGGCCGTAGCGGGTCATAAACTGCAATACCTTGTGGCTAAAGGATCCGCTGCGGATTTCGCCGGTAAAGATGCGGGTAACGTGTTTGGTCACGAACGGATTAAGGAAACGCGCCAGCGGGGAGGTTTTGTATTTTTGCCCTACGCGGAACAGCGTAAACAGCGTACCCTCATACCACATGTCGATAATAGTCTGCCAGCTCCTGAGCTCCTCGCGATGGTGGCGCTGGTAGGCTTCAAACGCCGCCGGCGTGCCTTTGTCGATGGCTTTGGCCAGCTGTACCGCGCTGTACATGGCCAGATATAGCCCGGTGGAGAAGATCGGATCAATAAAACCGGCGCTATCGCCTACCAGTGCCCAGCCGTTGCCGTATAATTTCAAGGATTTCCACTGGTAGTTGGTGTAGGTCATCACCGTGGTAGTGCGCTGGGCATTTTTGACGTAGTCGCGCAGTTTGGGTTCCTGCCGGAGGAAGTTGTCGTATTGCTCTTCCTTGGTATCGCCCAATTGCTTGAGGTGCCTGGGCGACACGACGATGCCCACCGATACGCGGCCTGGCAGGGGTATACGCCAGCCCCAGCCCTTACTGTAGCGATCCACATGGATATTGCCGGGGTCGGTCATATCCACATCTTCCTGGTGGGAAAACAGGGCCAGGTCTTTGCGGCCTCCTTCTTCTGAGGGTAGATTGAGCAGGTTGGGCAGCAGTCGCGCGCGGCCGCTGGCGTCGACAAGGAGGTCTACGCCGCCGTCGAAGAAACCTTCGGCAGCCGCCAGGGTTTCGGGGGTCAGGACGGGTTTGCCATCGCTGTCGAGCATTACCTCAGCACGACGCGAAAATAAACGGGCGCCGGCCGCTACCGCCGCTTCCAGGATGGCTTCGTCAAATTTGTCGCGCGGCACGTTGTAGGCGTATACCATACGCGTGCGCGCCAGGTCAAAGCCGAATGACAGGGTTTCGTGCGGATCGAGGCAGATGGTTGCGCCGGGCTTGAAGACGGAGAACTGGCTTACTTTTTCTTCTACGCCCAGTTCTTTTAAGATGGGTATGATGGCCGGCAACAGCGATTCACCTACGATGAGCGCCGGGCGCTGCGGAGTGCGAAAGATGCCGACTTTATGTCCTTTCCTGGCCAGCAAGGTGGCCAAAGTACTTGCAGATGGGCCTCCGCCGATGATGGCGATAGTTTTTTTCATGGGGGTTGTCGGTTGTCGGTTGTCGGTTGTGGGTTGTCAAAGAAACCGACAACTGACAACCGATAACCGATAACATCAATTAGAAGCTCAGCGCAATACCCCCTGTGAGGTAATTGAGATTGTAGCCTACCTCGCCGAATACGCCGAAGCGGTCGGAGAAGTAATAGCGAACGCCGGCTACTACGCCCGGATAGATGTTGAGGTTGCTGGCATCAAAATCATCATAAAATTCGTCCTTGTAGTTAATAGATTCGAAAGCTGTGATGATCTGAATAGCAGCATACACATCGAGTTTCTCAACCGGAATAATAGTGAAGTGATAAGTACCTCGTGGAGCGATCACAAAATTGGTGTACGTGATGTCATCGTAGAAACTGTTATTATCAACCGCCACGCGAAAGCCGGTGTATGCCCCCAGTCCGATAACGCCGAATTTGCCGGTAGGCCAGATACCCACCTCAAATGATGCGCTTACACCTGGGGCGCCAAAACCGAAGTCATACCATCCGCCAACGCCTAAGCCGATGTTGAGGACTTTAGATCCTTTTTCATAAGCTTGCGCTTGCGATTTTTGTACGAGGCCGCAACACAATACGGCAGTAAAGAGTACTAATACAATCTTCTTCATAGGAATTAGGATTTAATGGTCTTAAATTAGCCGCCAAGATACAATTTTTAGTGTTTGCTGATCTGCTGCATGAGATATTTTAACCCCAGAAATCGCGAGCAGGTCATGATGGCTCCCACGGTCACACCTAACATACCGTGCATATTGAGGTTTTGTCCGGTGAGAAACAAGTTGGGAATCTGGGTGCGCGGCGAAAGCAATGACATCATGGGGTTGTTGTAGTCTTTTGTAATACCATACATCGACCCGTCGGAGGTGCCTATGTAGTCGCGATACGACAGCGGGGTGGACACGTGGTAGGATTGTATTTTGTCGCGAATGCCCGGAAATTTCTTTTCCAGCTCGGTCAGTAGTTTTTCAGCTTTTATTTGTTTGAAATCCTGGTAATCAGCCCCGCGACCGGCCTGCCTATGGGGTATTACGTTGAACGTATGCGCCCATTTCTCTACTTCTTCATACCGCATATACGACATCACATTCATGCTGTCGGCGTATTTCTCCGACTTAGAGCTTGCAGGCACAAAAACGATGTAATTCTCCGGCCAGTTTTCTTCTTTGTAATGAATGGCCGACCACACATCGGGATTTCTGGAATGATAATAGTTGTAGTTGAGGTATTCAAACGTATCGGGTTTGAATACGATATGCACGGTGAATATGGAAATCGAGTTGTCGAGACCGGCGATGCGTCTGCGGAAGGATTTTCGGATATACCCTTCCTCGATCATGTCGAGGGTTTGCACGGGGTGTATATTCGAGATAAACTGTTTGCCCTCAAAGCGGCGCCCGTCGGTGGTCAATACGGCCTTGGCGCCTTCGCTGCCCATTTCTATTTTGCTTACTTCGCAGTAGTTGTATATCTCGCCGCCGTGGTCTTTGATGCCTTTGGCCAGCAATCGCGCAATTTGTGCGCCGCCGTCGACGCATTTCCAGGCGCTTTCGATATAGGTGTTTACTACCAGGGCGTGGACGTATAACGGGGTGCGATCGGCATAACCTGCATAAAGGGCGTTGGTGCCCGCCAACACGTTGCGCAGCTTGGGATCCTGCACGCACGATTCGATGAAGCTTTTGGCCCCTATATTCAAATACGACAAATCGTCTTCGTTAAACACAGCATCTCTTACCCGGTATATCGGAAAGCTATCGCAGGCTTCCTGCAATTTGTTGCAATACAATTTCAGTCCCTCTCTTTCTTTGGGGAACATAGCGGACAAAGTCTCGTAAAAACGCTCGTACCCCATGGCGTGTGGATACTCCAATGGGTCGTTGTCAAATGTCACACGGTCGAACCCGTTTTCATCCATTCGCCGCAACTTGAGTTTGTCCATCAAACCCAGATAAGAAAAAAAGCGGTACAGGTTTTGCCCCTCGTCTAAGCCGCCGATATAATGCACGCCGGTATCAAAGATTACTTTGTCGCGCACAAAGATCTGCAGGTTGCCGCCCAATTGCCGGTTTTTTTCCAATAAGCAGACTTTATACCCTTCTTTTGCGAGGATATAAGCACACTCCATTCCCCCCAATCCACTGCCGATGATGACGATGTCGTATTTTGCCATCTCTGTTCTCTGTTTTCTGTTCTCTGTTCTCTGTTCTCTGTTCTCCGTTCAAGTATAACCAGCAAAGATAATGAACGGACAACCGACAACAGAAAACCGACAACCACCCTGCAGTCACCACCTGAGTCAGTTCTATACCGTCACCCACTCTGATGGTTCCCAGACGTCACCACCTGAGTCAGTTCTATGCCGTCACCTCCGGAAGAACTCCGTAGCACAAAAATAACATTCGACGTCCGTTTTGTCTGATCAATTCTTTCTATCGAAAGGCCGTTTTGCCGGGCCCAATTTTCCAATTCCGAACCGGAGATATAGTGCAATGGGTTTCGGGTTTTATTAAATCCAATATTCGTAGAAAATACCTCCGTCAGCCAGGTGCCTTTGTGGCGTTCGGCCAGGTCGCGGTCGCCATCCCTCACGAGCAGCATGCCACCGGGAGCAAGGTGGGCCAGACAGCGGTTGAGCAGGGCCCATTGCTCTTCGGGCAAGAGGTAGTGCAATACGTCGGCCAACACAAAAACGTCGCTTTCTTCGAGCGGATGGGCGGCCACATCGGCCTGTACAAAACGCAGCCTGTCGTTTTTATCGGCACAGTTATTGGCCACCGATATTTTATCTTCGTCGTAGTCTATACCCGTAATGGTGCGTTGATCGGATAAAAACGAGAGCATATAAGCCAGGTATCCGTATCCGCAGCCGATATCGGTGATACGCGCTTGTGCAGGTATTATTTTATCAAAAATATCGTAATACCCCTCCATACGGGTTTTTATACGGGTATACCATTCCAGCAGGGGGCCTTTGTAAATATAATTTTCGATCAACTGCCTGCGGTAATAATAGGGTGTCTTGCAGCTTCGCTGAAAAACGGCGTATTGCTCGCGGTAAAAAGCGTTGATTTTTTTGGCTCGGGTGGTATAATCCTCGCCAAAACGAGGATCATCGTAGCTAATGCGCTCGCCGATGCGCACGGTTAGGTCGTTGGTTTCACCCCAGAATCGCTCGCGCCGCAGGAAGCGCCCCGTTCCGTGCAGGTAGATGGGCAAAATATCCATCTGCAATTGCTCGGCCAGGTAAAAGGCGCCTTTGTGAAAACGCTGGACTTCTTCGGTTTCCGAGCGGCTTCCTTCGGGGAAGACAGCTACGTGATAGCCATTGGCCACTCTTTCTCTAAGCTGCGGCAAAATTACATCAAGACCTTTGGCAACTGTGAAAAAGTCGGCCAGTCTCACTACAAAATAATATAGCGGAAAATTGTACACCCAGCCTTTTGTCAAAATGATGAGTTTTGGCGAAAGCCCAAACATAATGGGCGTGTCGATATGCGACTGGTGGTTGCTGATTACGATAGCCGGCCGCGAAAAGTCTTCACCGGTTTCGTTGACCACCCGGCGGTTGGGGAAAAAGCTAAACCAGATGTAAAACCGCGACAACTGGCAGATAACCCAGTGCAGGATGTACTTGCGCCGCTCGCGACCCAGAAAAAACAAGGGGAACAATATAGTCCCTATAATAGTAACAATGACCGATCCGATGATAAGCAACAAATATACCGAGAGGGTTTTCAGAATATTCGCCAGGGTGCGCGGGTAGTCGCGGCGCCGGCTATTTTTATCAAAAAACAACCAGCGGAACAACCAGGGCTCGATGGTAAAGGCCAATAGCAGCGAGGAGGATACGCCTATTATGGACAGCGCGGCAACCGATTTCAGTGCGGGATGTTTGGCAAAGATCAATACGCCGATGCCTACAAGAGTGGTTAGCGCCGATATAAATACGGAGGTTTTAAAAGCGCCCGAATGCTGCACGCCGTATTTGTAGTCCTGCAATAATCCCCGTATAACAAAGATGCTATAATCAATGCCTACGCCAAACACGAAAGTGGTAATGATGATATTGATGATATTAAACTTAAGGTCGAAAACGTGCATAAGGCCCATTGTCCAAAACCAACTCAAAGCCAAGGGTGTAAAGGCAATGATCGCCAATTCTATACGGCCTAAGCCCAGGTGGAGAATGACAAACACCAGCAATAGAGAAATGACGACCAGCTTGTTGAAGTCCTGCCCGAGGATATCTACAAATTTGCCGATCATGTATTCTTTGTCGAGGATATTGACGTGCGGCCTGTCGTGATAGGTAGCATACACCGCCGATTTGGCGCCCTGGTCGAGTCGAAGCAGGGTAAGGATAGTTACAAATCCTTCCCGGTTAGAAATATAGTCGCTCAGAAACAGGTCGACCAAAGGGGCAAAAGCCGTCCCAGGATCCTGGGGTTCAAATTTCCGGTCGAGCATCGTGTAAAACTCCCGGAAGGCATCTTCCCTGAATTGCAGCGCCGAGGCTGTATTGTCGATACCGGATTTGACGAGTTGCTTGCGGTCGGCCGTCCAGAATCGGTTCCAGCGGTCTATTTTGGCTTGCTGAGCCTCCCGGGTAAGCAACAGCCTGCTCGCCGAGGTATATTCTTTTACGAATCCTTCTTTTTTGAGTGAGTCGGCAATTTGGGCTATAGTGGCGTTGCGTTCGAGCGCTTCGTCCAGATTGTTACCGCTGGTCACCAGATACACCCCCCGCATAGTGGCGCTGGTGATGCGGTTGAGCCGGTTTTCTGCGGCAATCACTTTATCCGACATATAGTTGACCTTGTTGAGGTCGCGCTCAAATTCTACCTTGCCGGTTTGAAAAGCAAAAAACACGGAAGCCGCTAATATAATCCACATTAATCCTCGGTTGCGATCCCAGGGATACGTGGCGATGGCATCGAGGAAGGTTTTGCGTTGTAATTGGGCGCCGGTTTCCGCAACCGATTTGCCCACTACTACCGGCAAAATGAGAAGGGCGAAGAAAGCCGTTCCTAATACGCAAAGCGCGGCAAATAACCCAAGGTCGTGGAGCGCTTCCGACCGCACGGAATACAAACAGAGAAAGGCGCCGGCTGTCGTCAGACTACAAAGCAACAAAGGCAGCACGAGGTCGCGAATCATGTGCTGTACGTCGCCCGAACTGCGATAATGCGTGAAAACGTGCAGCGAATAATCGACGGTAATGCCCAGCAGCATCGACCCTATTCCTACCGAAATAATGGATACTTCCCCTTTGACCAGGTACAACACAGCCAGGGCCACTGCCGCACCAAAAATGATGGGGAGTATGATATAAAAAAAGATCAACGGGCGCCGGAAAAAGTAGCCGATCAATAAAAACAGAAAAAGAAAAGCGACGGAAAGTGTTCCCGTCACATCGCGCCTGATCTGGGTGGCGTTGTCAACAGCCACAGCCATGGCGCCGAAATATATGGTTTCGATGCGCTGCCCGGCGGCATCCGATGCGGCAGCGGTAAGCGCATCTATTTTGCGCAGCATGCGCTTGTTGATGAGGGTTTCTTTAGAAGATTGTGCAGGAGTGATGAAAAACAATAGGTTGCGATAGTCTTTGGTGACGATATAGCCATCTACCAGGGTGTAGTTTTCATCCAATTGGAACGACTGCAGTCGGTCGAGCCCCAACCGGGTGATGCTCAGCGGATCGCGTAATACGTATTTTTTTAAAAACGACCCCCCGGGCGTCATTAGGGAGCGGTAGGCGCCCTCTATCTGCGCGGGTATTTCGCCTGGTTGTAGTTGTTTTTCAATCTGCCCGTAGTCGTCTTCTTCTAAAAAAAGAGGCAGATTTTCGTAAAGCACATCGTAAACTTCCTGAAACCGGCTTTCATCAATGCGGTAAACTATGCGGCGCAATTCGGTAGAGTCGAGCGTTTTTTGCAGGGTGTCGACCAGCGCGTCGCAATAGGCAATGAGTTCGTCGGGGTTTTCGGGTTGGTAGGTGGAGTCTTTGAAAGTGACCAACACCACCAGCCTGTCGGAAAACTCCGAATTTTCGATAAGTTTGTTCATTTCGCCCACCTCGGGGTCGAGGGGCATGATCTTGGAGATGTCTTCTTCAAATTGCAGTCGAAGGCCAAGCCAAACGGCTATCCCCATAAACACGGCTAAAAGCAGGCCGAATAGCCACTTACGCGACTTAAAATATTCGTATACCCTGATAAAAAGTTCCGACATGGCTTAAGTTTCACTCACCGTTATATCTATTGTAAAAAGGGGCTTCGGCATCAGCCGGCCCCTTTTTACCCTTCCCCAAGGGAAAGACAAATATGCTAATTCAGACAGGTATTGCTATTGCAACGGCTAGTTATTTTTTTTCAGCCATTTGCCATAGTCGCTTTCCAATTGCTCAAACACGTCGTAAACAGACCCGGCCCAATAGTTGCGAAGGCCGAAGCCGCGGGCATCTCCCGAGTATTTGCGCGTGAGGATTACTTCTCCGCTGGCAATGTCAAAAAAAGTAACCCACATATGACCGGAAGAAGCGCGCTTATTGAAGCTTTCCATCACAAATACCAGCCCGAGGCCTTCTTTGAATTTTTCGCTTTTGTACTTCTTTACGATGTCTTTCACATCGGCTTCTTTGAGTTCATATTCTTTTTCAATCACCAATTCGTTTTCGTTGGGCAGCTTATTGCGTTCTTCGATCACAGTCGTTTCGTATTCCAGCCCGGTTTTGCGGAATGTCTTACGGATGTTGTACTTGTCGGCTTCATCAACGATGAGGCGGTTCCAGGCGCGGAAGAACCGGTTCTTGATGTCGTAAGGATCCGAAAAACCTTCCGATCCGATCAGTTTCACAGCAGAAAAGTCAAGTCCATACCATACCACAGTAGAAGGCTCCGCCACTTTTTTGTCGCCAAAAGGTTGAGCCTGTAAGGCCGTAAAGGCCGCGAGCATGAAAAAGGTTGAAAGCGCGAGTTTCATATTATTGATGTTGGATGTTTAATGTTGAATGTTGGATGTTAGAGTTTTTTATATATTAAAAATAAATAATCAAACATTCAACATCCAACATTCAACATCAAATTAAAGTACTTTCTTCATAATATACTTCCCAATCTCCTTACCGCATTTGGCATAAGATTCCTGGAGGCGGTAGCCGGTATCAAAATCGAAACCCCAGGCATCCTGGCCGGGTACTTTTTCCATTTTGGCTTTAGCGGCCACCTTCGAATTGTCTTTGGTGTCTACAAACCAGGCTTCGACATTGATATGGGCCGGGCGGCGCCATACGCCTACGTTAAAGCCGGGTTCGGTGTGCGTGGTTTTAAGCACAAGCGTATAGGCCGCTGCGTCTTTATTGCTCACCTTGATTTTACCTTCGAGGTATTCGTTGATGAGCTCCTCAAATTTGGGTTCGAAACGTTCGTTGCGGTCGGCTACCCATTTTTTGGCCCAGCTATCGCCTTTTCCTGCTTCGTCGTCGTTCATCTCCTTTACTTTCTTGTCGATGTAGTCCTGTTCTTTGTCAAAATCGCCAACGCTCATGTCCTCGTAGAGGTAAATTACGTTGAGCGTTTTCTGGTCTTTCAGAAAATTTAAACTACCTTCGTACACATTGAATTTTTGGGCGGTGACTGATGTGAAAAACCCCAGCAGAAGCAAAAGGGAGCTCCACTTAATGGCTGTCTTCATAATGGAAATTGTTTGTTTTGATGATGTAAATGTCCGACCAATATACGCAAAAAATACCTATTCCGGACTCGCGAAGGTCGGTTTTAACGGATATTTAAACTTTTAATATAACTTATGATAAACGACGCCGATGTAATTGTAATAGGCTCAGGCGCCGGCGGGCTTGCCAACGCCCTCTGCCTGGCCCGCGCCGGAAAAAAAGTGATTGTGCTCGAACAACACTATGTGCCGGGCGGCTGGTGTCAGAGTTTTTATGTGGACGGCCACCGCTTTAGCCCCGGCGTACATTACATCGGCGCGATGGATATCGGCCAGGACGGCAGCCGTATACTCGAAGGACTGGGCATCGCCAACGATCTTACTTTTTTCAGGCAAAATGCCAAAGGCTACGACCACTGCCAGGTAGGCAAGGAACGCTTCGATATGCCCGCCAATCTCAACAGGCTTATCGAAAATATGCAGCAACGCTTTCCCGCCGAACGCCGCAATATCAAACGATATCTCCAACTCGTCAACCTGGCCCAACAGGAACTTCACGTGGTGGCCGACCTGGAAACGTTTACCGATTTTCTGACGGCCCCCTACCGGATGCGACACCTGGGAAAACACGCCTTGTTTAGCACCCAAAGAGTTATCGACCGGTACCTCGACGACCCCCTGCTAAAGGCTTTCCTCAATATGCAATGCGGCAACCACGGCCTTCCGCCCAATAAAGCCAGTTTTGCCCTGCACGCCGCCGTGATGGGCCACTATTTTAACGGCGGCTTCTACCCCGCAGGCGGCGGCGGCGGCCTCGTCAAGGCGTTTACCCGCGCCATCAAACAACACGGCGGAGAGGTGCTCACGCAAGCCCGCGTAACGAAAATTCTTGTGCGCCACGACAATGGAAAACCCTATACTTACGGCGTACAACTCGACGACGGACGCCAAATACTGGCGCCTACCGTGGTGTCAAATGCCGACCCCGGCAAGACTTACCAGCTTATCGACAACGAGTTTTTGAGCCCCAAACTGCTCAGGCGCCTCCAACGCACTACCTATTCGGTGGCTTCGCTCAATATGTTCCTGGTGATCGACGGCGACTTGCGCCAAATGGGACTCGATTCGGGCAATATCTGGTACGCCGCCCATTCGAATCTCAATGAAGTATACCGACAGCTACTCGAAGACGACCCGCTGGCTACCGACGAGTTTCCCGGTATGTTTATTAGTTCGCCCTCGCTGAAAGACCCCACCAGCTACGACGGGCGCTACCATTCGCTCGAAACAGTGACGTTTATTCCATATTCCCGCTTTAGCGCTTTTGAAAAAAGTATTACAGGACAGCGCCCCGAAGCCTATATCCAACTCAAAAAACAACTTGCAGAGAAGGTATTGCGTACGCTCGAAGGCCGCATACCCGGTATCCGTGATGCTATCGTAAAATGGGAGTTGGGCACGCCGCTTACCAACAGCTACTACGTAGAAGGTACGCTGGGCAATTGCTACGGCACCGAAAAAGTACTCGGCCAAATGGGGCCGTTTGCTTTTCAGCCTAAAACTCAGGTGGAGGGACTCTACCTTTGCGGCAGCAGCACACTATCACACGGCGTGATGGGCGCTACCAATTCGGGCATCAATACCGCCGCACAAATACTGGGCGTTCGCCGTCCGCTCGATCTGCTAACCAATGACCCCCGCCAGGAACTGCGCGTGTACCCCGCCGAACACCCCGAAAGCTGGCCGGAATGGGTAGTGAAAAAGGCTGCGGTGAAGAGCCGCCGCGTTAGGGAGGGTGGGAGTGTGAGAAAGTGAGAGGGAGAGATTTTTCCCTGATCCCACACTCCCACCCTCTCACTCTCCCACCCTCCTATACGCGGCCTTCTTATTCGTAAATCTTTACAAGCTTCGACAAAGATCCAAGCGCCCGCTCTCCGTAGTCACGTACAAAGGGATTGCTGGTATCCCATACATAACCTGCCAATACAGAGCAAATCTGCCGTTTGATTTCGGAATTAGCGCTATCGTGGGAGAAGAAGAAAATGTCCTGCAAATCGCCTTCGTACCAGCGATTAATATAGGCTCTGAATGTTTCTATTCCCTGATGCATATACATTACGTATTCTGTCTGCCAGTCTACCTCCTCGCCGTTGAGTTGGCGTTTTGCCAATTTCGCAGCTAACACGCCCGATTCTGTTGCAAAGGTGACTCCCGAGGAAAATACAGGATCGATAAATTCAGAGCTATTGCCCGCAAGAACGTACCCAGGCCCGAAAAACGATTTGACAGAAGCCGAATAGGTTTTGAGCATCATGCCCGGCACCACCATCTCCTGGTCGTGAAAACGCTCCCGAACAAAAGGCACATCGTTCATCATATCGAGCAGTTGCTTTGATTTGTCGTCATTGTCGTACATCGCAAAATAATCGGGGTTACCGGCAAATCCTACTGAAGTTATCCCATTAGAAAACGGAATAATCCAGAGCCATACATCTTTGCGGTGAATGACCAACGTAATACGCTCGCCAAGAATACCCTCCGGGCGCCTGTGGTCGGTAAAATGGCTAAAAATCGAAGAGCGCGGGGGCATAACGGAGGGTTGATCCAACTGCAACAATCGCGGAAGGACCCGGCCGTAACCGCTGGCGTCAATAACAAATTTCGATTCTATGAGGGTCTCTCCCCCATCGGCATGGCGAACGGTGGTCAGTTGGCGCTCACCGCTCGTATCAACGGCTGTGACGGCAGTTTCAAAAGCGACATCCACCCCCCACGAGGCTACCTCATCGATAAGAACTTTGTCAAAATGGCCTCTGGGCACCTGCCAGGTCCAGGTCCAGCCTTTTGAATAGTGATCCTCGAAATCAAACCAACAGTCTTTGCCGTCGCGGACAAAGCGGGCGCCTACTTTTATCTGGTAATTTTGCTTCTTGAGCACATCCAACAATCCTACCGCTTCAAAATTATCCATACAGCGGGGCAACAAGCTTTCGCCGATGACGAAACGCGGGAAGCGCTCTTTTTCCACAACTTTAACTTTGAAGCCGCTGCGGTGTAAAAATGCCGATGATACGCTGCCCGAGGGACCCGCGCCGATGACTAACACGTCAACTTGTTCTTTTTTTGCCATTTTGATGATGTTTTGTTGGTGAACGGTGAACGTTCACCTTACGTTGTTGGTAAACGGTAAACGTTTACCCTACGTGGTTGGTGAACGCTAAACGTTTACCCTACCGTTTATCAATTAATTTGACCTCCTTTCTCGACATGGGAGGAAATTTCAATTGCTGAATATAGGCCGCCGAGGTAAACGAAATTTTGGGCGCCAATCGCACTTTTTGGCGAAAAGCCTCTTCAATTATTTTTAGCAATTCCTCCGATGGCGTTGACGCAACAATATCCACGTGCACTTCGTCGGCGCCTACCTCATCGGAGCGTAAAGTTATAACGTATTCTTCAACTTCTCTAATGCTATTCAACACTTCAAACAAGGCGGGCGGATATAGTGTGGCGCCTTTGTATTTGATCATTTGTTGTTTGCGGCCCACCACCGGCCCGAGGCGCAGGGTTGTCCTGCCGCAGGCACAAGGCGCGGCATGATAGCGGCACAGGTCGCCGGTTTTAAAGCGCAGCAGGGGCATGGCTTCTACGCCCAGTGTGGTGATGGTCACTTCCCCTATCTCCCCCTCTCCTACCGGCTGGTTATCGTCGTCGAGCAATTCCACGATGAGCAATTCGGGGTGGTGATGCCCCCCTGTCCCGTGCTCGCATTCGGCAAATGCCGTGCTCATCTCTGTGGATGCGTAGGTAGAAAACAGGTTTATACCCCAGCGGTCGGTGAGGCGTTGCCCCAGTACATTGAGGCTGAAATCGTCATTCCGGATGGGCTCGCCGATGCAGACGGCGCTTTTTACGCTGCTTTGCCGCAAATCGACGCCCTGCGCCTCGGCATAGTCGATCAATTTTACCAAAAAAGAAGGCACCGCAATGAGTATGGTGGGTTGAATGCGATGTATGGTGTCGAGTTGAAACCCCGGACTGCCCACGCCGGCGCGCACTACGCCCGCGCCCATTTGGCGAATGCCCATAAAATAGGCCAGTCCGGCCATAAAACGCTTGTCAAGGGTCACCATTAGCTGGTAGATATCCTGGGGCGTACCGCCGGCACAGGTAAGCGACAGGTATTCGTTGTAGGCCAGGCGTTGCAGGTCGGCTTCGGTAGCCGCAAAAGTGAGGGGGTCGCCCAGGGTACCCGAGGTAGTGATGTAGTCTACCACCGATTGGCGGGGCACGCACAGGAAGTCCCAGTTGCGGTGGTGCAGGTCGTCTTTGACTGTGACGGGTATACGCCGCAGATCTTCCAGAGTATGAATCGAATGGATATCGATGGCGTGTTGGGCAAAGAGATCGCGGTAATACGGCGAGTGGGCCTGCAAATAAGGCAGCAATTCCCTGAGCCGGGCTTCCTGGAAAGCCTTGATATCAGCGGCAGCGCTTTTTTCGATGTCGGGAATTGAGTAGTTCATTTACCTCATAGGGTACGTTATGAGGCGCTAATGTAAAGTTTACTTGGGGACAAGAGAAGAAGCAAGGGGAAAATTTTGGACTATTGGACTTTTAGACTTTTGGACTTTAGGACTTTGGGGGTTGCGATCAATAAATGACTTAGTGGTACTTAGTGCCCTTTGAGCCTTTGTGGTAAAAAATCGGAGCCATAACGCTATTTTTTTAACACAAAGCCCCAAAAACCACACAAAGGCACAAAACATAACCCTTTTCATCCTACAGGATTTTGCAAATAGAGAAGGGGAGATATTTTTTCCCGTCGTTTGATTACAAATATATTTATCGTATTTTTGCGATGAAACAACAAAACTGCCATGCCGTTGCACAAAAAGAAAGCGTTTGGCCAGGAAGAACAAGAGCTTGCCGACCTGGCAAAAGCGTTGGCACATCCGGCAAGGATTGCCATACTAAAAGAACTGGCCAGGCGCAAAAGCTGTATCTGCGGGGAGATAGTAGAGGTGCTGCCACTAGCGCAAAGCACGGTTTCTCAACACTTAAAAGAATTACAACAAGCCGGCTTAATCAAAGGCACAATCGAAGGCGTCAAATCGTGCTATTGTATCAATCCGGAAGCTTTCAAAAAAATGGAGGACATGCTGAATGCCTTTTTTACCATAACCATCAACGATCCCTGTTGCTAAAATTAACACCTGAATATGAGCGCTACTGATTGTAATCCCGCTACCGGTCGTAAAAAACTGTCTTTTCTGGACCGCTACTTAACCTTATGGATATTTCTGGCCATGGCCGTAGGCGTGGCGTTGGGGTATTTCATCCCTTCCACTGCCGATGCCATCCATTCGATGTCGAGCGGCACCACCAACATACCGCTGGCCATTGGGCTCATCCTGATGATGTACCCGCCGCTGGCTAAAGTCAAATATGAAAAAATGGGCGAGGTATTTCGCAATACCAAAGTGCTCGGCGTATCCCTGCTGCTCAACTGGGTGATAGGGCCGATACTTATGTTTGCGCTGGCCGTAATCTTCCTGCACGGCTATCCGGAATACATGGTCGGCCTCATTCTCATCGGCCTGGCCCGTTGTATCGCCATGGTCATCGTGTGGAATGAACTGGCGGAAGGCAACCGGGAGTATGCCGCGGGGCTGGTAGCGCTCAACAGCATTTTTCAGGTGTTGCTGTATAGCGTATATGCCTGGGTATTTATCACCGTGCTGCCGCCGTTATTCGGCATGAAAGGATTGGAAGTCAATGTGACAATTGTGCAAATTGCGGAGAGCGTAGCCATTTATCTGGGAATTCCCTTCGTGGCGGGCATCATAAGCCGATTTGCATTGCTAAAATGGAAAGGAGAGGAATGGTTTCAGGAGAAATTCGTCCCATTCATTTCACCCATCACCCTCGTAGCCCTTTTATTTACCATCGTGCTCATGTTTAGCCTCAAAGGGGAATTGATAGTCAGTATTCCGCTCGACGTACTGCGCATAGCCTTGCCGCTAGTCATATACTTCGCCATCATGTTTTTGGTGAGCTTTTTTTTAGCCAAATCACTTGGCGCTGACTACTCCAAAAACGCCTCCATTGCATTCACGGCTGCGGGCAACAACTTTGAATTGGCCATTGCCGTCGCCATCGGCGTATTCGGCATCAATAGCGGCCAGGCATTCGCCGGGGTCATCGGGCCGCTGGTAGAAGTGCCGGCGTTGATCGCACTGGTTAATGTCGCGTTTTGGCTGCGGAACAGATATTATCCTGCTGCCGGTACATAAAAATTGTAATATTCTCCGATATCGATTATGCCTTCACCATGCTCCCACTTTTCACCACTACTCCTGTTTGGGTATTAATTATTTGGAAGAAATAAATAGCTCCTGTCAAATTATTCATATCCACAATACACGATCCTTCAGAAACAGGAGAATTTAATACATTCCTTCCTAACCCATCATAAACCGACAATCTGTAATTCGCCTGCGGGGTTAAGCCGCTTACAGTTAAGATCAACCTTTCATGAAAAGGGTTTGGGCTAATCAAAACAGATACATTTTCAAACGCTGGGTCTTCTGCTCCCACTACCGAGCAACTACCTGGATTAACAACTTGCCCGGACGTGCTAAAACCGGGATGCTGGGAATCCTCAAATTGAAGAACAAAATCGCCTTGGGTGGCAGAACCCTGAGGCAGGATAATTTCTACGGTTTCCCCATAAGGGCCGCTTACCGGCGTAAAAGCTATTTCAGGAGAGGATACAACGAACGTGTCGCTCAGAAACTCCTGCTGCACCAGTACGTCGATTATTAAAAAGTCGTCGGAAGGGAGTGCCGCGGTCTGGTTGTCATGGCAGGTAACCGACAATACGGCTGCAGTGATAGAAGGCACTGCGCCTGAGCAAGTTCCGGGGTTGTCAATAGCAAATTCGATATATCCGCTATCGATTTCGAGTCCGGCCACTCGCACAAAAATAGGCTCGCCATTCAGAGACTGGTTGGGCAAGGAGAGCATAAAAACGGCGCCAAAGGGGCTGAGATAGGTCGTTTCGTTGATGGTAATTAATGCCGTGTCTCCTAGTTCAGACAAAGCGCCTTCTACGATGACAAAAGATAAGACGGTTTGGTCGTCTAATGAATCGGCAGGAGTTCCATTGTCGAGACAAGCAGCCGTAACGTCAACAACAGAAAGCGCCGGCGGTACCGGATGCATATTGGAGTAAAAAGCGACTTCTCCTTTTGCAGCCACTACCAGGTCTTTTTTATCGTCATTATTTATATCAAAAAAAGCCATATCATCGGCGCCATCCAAAACGTTATCCAACCAATGCGTAGTAAATTGTGTGCCTGCGCCGTCTATATTTTCCAGCCATACTACATATTGATTCCAAAAAGAAGACGCGGCAAGATCCAAATCGCCATCGAAGTCAAAATCGCCTGGCATCAGATTCATGGGCACATTGGCGAGGTCGAAGGCGGGTAGTTCTTCAGAAAATACGCCAAAGCCGTCATTGCGGTATAGGGTTACCACACTGGATACAACCAGGATATCGAGCGTCCCGTTATCGTCGATATCGCAGATTTCAATATCGTTAAAATTGCCTTGATTTTGATCAATCAAATGGGCCGTGTAAGCATTGGGGCCGGTGTTTTCGTACCAATAAATATGTGGATTGATATTCTGGTTGCCGTAAATGTATACCACCACCAGATCGTCGTCGTCATCGCCGTCAATATCGTGTGCCTGGGCAAAAAGAGGATTGGCATCGCCCATATTCAGCAACTGACCGCCCGTGCCGAAAGTGTTATTGCCCAAATTTTTTCGCCAATGAACGCCCCGGTTATCCGAGCGGCGACAGAAAATCAAATCTGTCAAACCGTCGGCATTTACATCATAGGGGTAGCCATAACTCGTAAAGCCTCCCGAGGCAGGCATGCCCACTACCTGGTCGAATCCGCCTGCGGCATTGTTAAAATGAATTTGCACGTGGGTATAGGGAAAAGCCAGATAATTTTGACTTTTCAGCACATCCTGGTAGCCGTCGCCGTTGAAATCAAAAAGCATCAATTGCGTAGAAAAGCTTTCGTGAATTTTTTGACCAAACCTGAAACTACCGCCGCCCTGGTTGATATAGGAGGCCGTAAAAGCCCCGCCTTCCGACCCCAGTACGATATCCTCATCGCCGTCGGCGTCGATATCGCCGATTGCCATGCCCTCTGGAAAATAAACGTGTCCCGCATCTTCGTGATTGAAATAGTTGCCGGCGCCGGGATTGACATAATAAAATAACTCGTCGAATTTGGTTGCCGCAAAAAGATCGGGAAGGCTGTCGCCGTTGATCTCGCCGATGTAAAGGGCGCGCATGGGGTTGTCGTCGGTAGGTACGCTATTAGTTGCGTAAGTTCCGTCGCCGTTATTTATCATCCTCAATATATAAGGAGCAGAGGTTCCATCGTAAGTAGCGTAAATATCCATATCGCCGTCGAGATCGGTATCTGCGGCGGTTAAGTCGTGGAGTAATTGTTTATTATAAATAGAATAATAAGGCTGAAAAGTGGCGTCGCCGTTATTTCTGGCAAACATAATATCTTGCAGCGTTCCGAATACGATATCCGTATGGCCGTCGCCGTCAAAATCATAGGCCAGCATATTGTATGTACCGATATTGATCAATACCTGTTCATTGGCAAACACCCCTGCGCCAAGGTTTTTATACCACACGACACGGCTGTTCTGAAAACCGATTGATGATAACACATCGGTAAGCCCGTCGCCATCCACGTCGGCGGCAAAAACGGTATCGTAATAATTATTGCCGATAAAAGTGGTCAGGGTATCCCGGGCGGCGAAATTTCCGTTTTGGAGGTTCCGGTAGCGATATACTGCCCGGTGCGACGAAGTGCCGTCACCGGTTGAAATGACGATATCTTCAAACCCGTCTGTATCAAAATCAGCCAGGGCGATACCACTGATGCCCGCTACGTCGGCATCAATGTATTGCGTGGCGCTGAATTGGCCGTCGCCGGCATTGACATACCACACCAGCTGTTCCTGGGGGCTAATGGTCAAAATATCGACGTCTCCGTCGTAGTCCAAATCGGCCACTTCTATTTTGTGGTGATAGCCTTCCGCCAATGATACGGGCAGCTCAAAGCGATCCAAACTATCCAACTTGATTAATACCGACAAGTGCTTGTTGTCGGCTACCACAATATCGATTTTCCCATCGGCATTAAAATCGGCGGTTTTCATGTCCGAAATGCCGTCGGCTATGCCGTAGAAGAGGGTGTATTTTTGCGAGAATTGGGCGAGGAGGGAAAGAGGAAGCAATAGGATCAGGATAAAAGATGGTAACTTCATTCGAGAGTGGTTTGTTTGCCTGACTATTAGGAATATCCGCATAAAGTCGTAAAGTCCTACAGTCGTAAAGTCCTACAGTCGTAAAGTCCTACAGTCGTATAGTCCTACAGTCGTATAGTCCTACAGTCGTATAGTCCTAAAGTCGTATAGTCCTAAAGTCTAAAAAAGTGATCCCGCCAGGAATCGAACCTGGGACCGACTGCTTAGAAGGCAGTTGCTCTATCCGCTGAGCTACGGGACCATGTATGGAAAGGTTGCTAAAAGCAGCGCAAATATAGGAGAATTCCTGCAGTGATGCAACAAAGCATTACCTTTACCTACAAAATACGGGTAAAGAATTGTTATGAGCGACGTCAAAATCGAGGCCTCTTGGAAAGCTGTATTGGCCGATGAATTCCAACAGCCTTATTTTCAGCAGATTTCAACTTTTTTGCATCAGCAGAAACAAGCCGATAAGGTAATTTACCCGCCGGGGCCGTTCATTTTTAACGCCTTTAACAGCACGCCCTTCGACAAAGTCAAAGTTGTCATCCTGGGGCAAGACCCCTACCACAATCCCGGCGAAGCCATGGGCTTGTCGTTTTCGGCGCCCAAAGGTGTGCGCATTCCCCCCTCCTTGCAAAACATTTACAAAGAACTCAACGCCGACCTGGGCATTCCGGTTCCCAACCACGGCGACCTGAGCGCCTGGGCCCAGCACGGCGTCTTCCTGCTCAACGCCATGCTCACTGTTGAAAAAAACCAACCCAGTTCGCACAAAGCTATCGGCTGGCAGTTTTTTACCGACGCAGTAATAAAAAAGCTCTCTGAGCAACGCCAACACCTGGTGTTTATGCTTTGGGGAAATTTTGCCAAAAAGAAAAAAGAACTCATAGATACCACCCGCCACCTGGTACTCGAAGCCCCCCACCCTTCGCCGCTGGCCGGCGGCGGCTTTGCCGGCTGTAAGCATTTTTCGAAGGCCAATGCTTACCTGGAAGCCCACGGAATCGCCCCGGTGGATTGGGAGGGTGAGAGGGAGGGAGGGTGAGAGGGAGGGATCCGCGCGCTCACACTCCCTCCCTTCGGAGTCATACAATACCCCTGTGCAGGCATTGCCCACGATGGTTTGCCCGAAAGCGGCAGGCATCAGCAGTGTATCGCAAAACATACCGTTGATCGATACCGTAATAAGATTTTCGCGAACCAGCGTATCACAGCCCAGCACATTGCAGGCGATGAGTTGCACGTCGTAAACGCCGTTTTGCTGATACACGTGGGTCGGTTCTGCTTCGGTAGAGACACCTCCGTCGCCAAAATCCCAGAAATATGCTATAGCGCCATTGATTGTGGCATTGGAAAAAGTCACAGGGTCATCACAAACGTACGATTTATCAGGTGAAAAGCCGGCTTGCGGCCTGTCAATAACCATGAGTTTTACCGGCAAAACAAATTCCCGCAACAAGGGGTCGTTGCTGGTCCAATGGATACCAAATTCGTAAATGCCTGCCGACAAGCTATCGGTATTAAATGTAAAAGCTATCGTATCCGTTTCAGATACGTCCAGCATACCTTCCGGATTGGCCTACAGACAACCAGTTGGGAAATTGCTTGCCGCTCAGCCAGCGCGTTGCGTTGAGCAACAGACGGCGGATATTGACGATCGATTCCTTGTAATCGTAACCCAGGAATGCCGCGCGGCCATCGCCGTTGTATTCGTATGCCAGCAGAGCTGTGGACGAACCTTCGCTGACGATTTGGTGGAAATTTTCTGACACATTGCCATAGGAGATACCGAAAAGGGTCGGGATGGGCTGGAGCGGAAAATCAACGCCCGCCATGATGGGGTGTCCGCTTTCCTGTAAAATCTGGATACTGGTATCGCCTGACGAAATATAGGGATAATAATATCCGCTCATAGCAGAAATTATTGACATAATATCGCCATAGGGTCGCCCCAGAAATAATACGCCCCCGCCGGCCTGAATAAATTCATAAATGGCGCCCGCCCATGCTGCATACGTCCAGGGCTCCGTAAGATCTTCACGTGGAAATAATAACAACTCGTATTGGTTGAGCGCTCCCGGTTCGGCGGGGATACTTTGCACCTCGGTAACGCTTACGCTGCTATCGCGCAAAATGGAAAAGGGTTGGGTAAACGCCATGGGGCGTCGCAACGCCAACACATCAATTGTGCTGTTGAGAGAAGATCCATCCTGGGGAATTTCATACAAAAGTTGAGCCAGTCCTGCGTTTAATACCTCAACATACAAAGTTGAATCCTGTCCGCGGGCAAGCGTAATGCAAAGCGAATCGGGCGTCAGCCTGATTTCATTGGCGTATTCAACCTGAGCGCGCACGAATACCTGACTAATTCCCTGGGTGCTCTGAAATTGAAGCTAATAAAGACGAAATTTACGGGAGTATCGGCATACTTATTCGACAAGATGCAACATTAACATTTGCAGGGGCGCAAACCAAATTGTCGCACAAAACCTCCACAAGAATCACCACGCCTACACTGTAGCCGTTCCAGAGGAACGATATCTTTGTAGAATCACCACGCCTACACTGTAGCCGTTCCAGAGGAACGATATCTTTGTAGAATCGCCACGCCCCCGCGTTTGCGTTCCGGAGGAACGCTATTCTGGATTTTAGATACCGTTCCTCCGGAACGCATATCGGTTTTCTCCCTGTTTTTCTATAAAGATACCGTCCCTCCGGGACGCTTGTGTACAGCATAATTCGGCGTCAAATTGGCAGTTTGCGCCCCCTCTATTGTCAGTGTTTCTGCTTTTTCTTGTTTTCCAAAGCTTCAATTTCCGGCAGTTGTTTTTTGTAGGCTTCGACATCCCATTCCAGGTTCCAGCGTTTTACGTAGTCAGCAATAGGCCCCAGGCCCACTTCTGCGCGTCGTTTATCCACATTATCGGGGTCTTCGAGCGGTAACACATAAAATTGTCCGGTATCGTTATCCCTTCCGATTTGGCTGCCGTAAAGTTGTTTTCTGCCTTCCCGCAGGGCGATCCGGTCTTCCAGCAGCGCCAGGTCGCTGCCCGAGGCTTTTTTACTTTTCACAGCTTCCCGCATCATAGGCAGGTATTGTTGTTGCGTGGCTAAATCGGCATGTTGAATGACCAAAAATAAAGTCTGATTAGCTTGTCCGCCAACCTTATCAGCGCCCACCCAGCCGTGTTTATCCAATATAGCCTTTACTTTAACCAGGTTGACGCTATCCTTATATTTCATAATTCGTATCAGGCTATCCGATTGCGGGCTTTTGGGGCCGAATTGTTTTTGTGTTTCCACAAATACGCGTCGTACGCCCTGGTCGTCCTCGTAAATAGCCAGCAACTCTTCCTGCAAAGGTTTATCGTAGTTTGCTTCAACTTTATCTACCTCTTTTTGCATGGCCGCTACCAGTTTATTCCACTTTTTAGTATTGTGAAGAGAATTCAGATCGCTATCCGATTTCAGGTGCCTCACATTGGTCCAGCCGTTTTTCAATGCCAGGTTGAGCCATTCAAAAGCCAGCTTTTTATTGCCGGAAAGCGCGGCGGAACAGGCGGCATTGTATAAATCGCTACCCCGCGTTTTATTCAGCTTAAAGGCCTCCTGGTATCGGGCGACCGACTCGTTGTATTCTTTGTTGTTGTAATGCTGATCGGCAGTAGCGACGATGGATTTGTAGTCTTGCGCGGAGACGGTAAATGCACATAGCAGTAATGCGGTGACGAGGGTAATTTTCATTGTTGATTATGTTTAGTTCTACTTTGTCACTCTAAATCAGGCATACGGCATATTACGCTCCGCTGGAGCTTATGGTATCTTTTTATTGCCAGTTCTACCAATATTTTGGCCCTCCGGGCCTTTTCAAGGTCAAAAAAGCCACAGCGTGGCGCACATATTGGTAGAAGATTCAAGAACAAAGTGTATCATAGCTCCAGCGGAGCGCAGTATGTTCACGAATTTTATGCAAAATTTTAATTTGACAAAGTAGAATTATACCGCACACCGTCAAGTTATAGTCATAACTTTTCCGGCTTTGCGGTATTATAGCTCGCCCCCGAGCTTAGGTCATGCCCAAAACCTGGCGGTGCGAGCTATAGATGCAATACAAATTTTCCTGATTAAATATTCCCCCAAAAAGTATACCCAAAATAAGATCTCAGATTTGAATAATCTGAACCAATGCAATTCCTTATCGCTTCTCCAAAAGAAAAGGCGCGTGCAAACAATTTCTTGCCGTAATTCTTTGTGATTTGCCGGGATAACTCTTTTGAGAAGTTTATAGCATCATCATCATTAACCGGTAAAACGGACGCAATGATGCTATTACCTCCAGTACTGTACAGACAAGAAACAAATCCAAGCGGATTAGGGCCGAATGCAATTGACTTGCCAATAACACAACAATTAAATACGGTAAGCCATAAAGACTTAAAATTCCAGTGAGAGGTAGTTAAAAGGCTTAAATTCGTAATTACGCCATCCTTAAAAACGGGGCCGCTTAATGGAAATTTGATTAAATTTTCTTCAAGCTGTATTACCGTTGAGCTATCAAACGCCCCATGGCCGGCAAACCAGCATATATCCCCTGCTGAATAATTCGATACAAAATCAGACCTTGTAGCGTTGCCATCAAAGAACCTGCAATTTTTTTTGCCAAAAATTTTATTTATATGGTTAGCTTCTTCAGCTAAATCCAGGCCTTCGCTATCTTGAGCTGAAAAAAAAGTTATCCTCGGATTTTTTTTGTTAATATTAATCGACCCCGTCCAATGATAATCTTTTACATTCCACTTAAAAGAAAGCAGACTAAGTATGATGGAAACACCCCCAATCCTGGAAACTAATGATTGTCCCAGCGAGTGACCTATGAACGGGAGTGGCAAGGTAAATAAGTCCTCAACGGGGGCTATTAACAAACAGACATCCTTTAGCGAATATTTTCTTTTTGATGCCCATTCTTCAATAGCTGACATTATCTCCTCCGCTCCTACTGCCTCATCCAAGCTTTGAAAAAAAGTATCTACAAAACCCGGAGGCAAGTTAATACCCGGATTTTCATTGAAAAAACCATGAAGCGCGCTGCTAAGACTTTGAATTTTCGGCTTTGCTCCGGCGATAAGTTTGGGGCCGAAAATAACATTATATGGACTTAACAATGTTTCATTGTACTCATAATCTGAAAATGAATTAGCTCTTATTTTATTGTCTGTTACCAGTGAATCCAATCCATAGACAAATTCGCCTAAATTTGAATCCAGTGTCACCAGCAAGTCGTCGCCAATAAAACCAAAATGCAATACAATCACTTTTGAAAAATCAAGGATGTCTTTACCGCTTGCACTTTCCTCAATAAAGTCTACCATATTGCTATTGTCCTTATGCAACGGAGACTCATCGCGAAGATTTGTGCTTCTGAAGTTTCTTGTTTCAGTGCTTCTATGTTTTCTAAGTCTATACCATGGTGTTTTTTGGGATATTGTTTTACTTTCCCAAACCCTCTTTTTGCTATCGCCAATTCGAGCGAAGCGAACACTAAGTCTGCCAAAATCAGGAGATCTCAATCTGTCAAGTACTTTTAGAATTTTTAGTACAATATGATCAGATCCACGCTTACTGGTATATAATGAGTAATATCCTTTAACTACTTCCTCAAAATCAGGACGATGCTGCACCTGCATCATTAAATTAATGACGCCGTTACTAGAATGGACTTTTTGTTCTAATTCCTGGAATTTTTCATCCAGTTGTTGCTCTATTACACTCGGGCCCATTGGCGTAAAATTTATTGATCAGATTGAATTTGACAAAACGCATCCAATGTTAGATTCACAATAATTGTCGCAATAAAAACCGCCGGTACGCCCAGAAAGGTGTCGCCAATTGCTGCTGCTATTTCAACAATTGCTTCCGCCTTTTTCATTGACTTGAATTTGAGATAATTCGGGCATACTATCTTTATGAAATGTGCTTTGTTCAACCTGAACCAATTTCTTCCCTTGTTTTCAGGTGAAATATCGTCTCTCATAACAGGTAAAGACTTTCCTATCAACTGATAAAGCTCTGATTCGCTCATTTCTAATAAGTCTTCAACTTTCATAATCTCATTTTTATTGTTATTAAAAATTTTACTCAGGCCATATTTATGTATATATTATTTGCAAGTATGTATTATTTTAAAATTATTAATCTATCAAAAAGCAATTATACAAAAGAAACCACTTTTTCTCGTATTCGCAACTTTCTAAATGAGAAAATTAGTGGGATGTCGGCTTATATGCGCTCCACGACAGCGCTAGCCGGCAGGGTAAGCCGTTATTAGCTTAGGCGCTTCCTGCCCCTTTTCGACTATCCATACGGTTACAATACAAGGGTTCCTTTTGTCAGGTGTTCGTAATTCACATTTCAGCTCGTATTTGTCGCCAAACGCGGTGTTTTTTGCCTGTACTACATCTCTATCCACAGCATGCCTGACGAGGGCTGCCCTGAATGTGCCTGTGTCGGATAATCGGCATCTTCATCTTACTTCTTCTTTTCTATTTGGTGGGGCAATGCCGTTTCTACGAAACTTGTACCGTTTACGATAAACTCGACTTCGTAGGCATCCCCATCGGCGTATATGTGCACAACGACGCCCAGGGTACCGGCCGGGACGCTTGCTATATCGGCTCTGGCAACTACCATATCGTGTTCCCGTATTCCGGCTGTTTGAGCGGTTTCCTGGCCGAATGACAACCCGGGCAGACCGTTGACAAGGTCTACCGTCTGCACACTCACATTAATGACGCTCAGTAGCAAATCCAATATATACCGCGGATTGCCTACTTTTTGATGCCGCTTTCTTTGTGTACGGTGACCTGGTAGCGCTCCATGACCCACTCGATGGCGCTTTTGCCGTTGACGACGTAGTCGTAGGCCCTGGCCGGAATGTCGGTGATGGCAATTTTGCTGTTGTATATGATGGTGTCTTTTTGCCCCTTTTGCGGGAAACGCATTTTTTCTACTTTGAATGGGGTTTGGGGGATAGGGTTTAGGGTATGGAGGTTTGGGGATGGGGTTTGGGGATTTTGACTATCCCCTATACCCTGAACCCTACACCCTTCAAAAGGCGGCACGGACTCGTAGTTGATGTGCAGTTCGGCTAACTGCCGGCCCGCTTTGCTGAATGCCCAGAAATTGCGCACGTCTTCTACCAGAGGCAGCCTGGGCAGCATTTTTTTGAGGTCGCTGGCAAAGGCTTCGCGGTAGGCCGGACTATGCAGAAAACCATACACGTAGTAGAAGATGTCTTCTTTGCTTACGTTTTTGCCGTATTGTTTTTGGGCCCTGCCCAGGATGAAATCGCTGACTCCATCCCGCCGGATGTATTCGCTCTCGCCCCCCGCATCAAATAAGCTGGGACTTTGCTTTTGGCGCTCTTCGTAGTAGTAGAGGGGGAAGCATTGGCTTTTGCCTATTAACTCAAGATCAGGTAACGTATCTGTGATGATGGTTGAAAAATCTTTGGTTACACCTACACCCGACACGCAGATGACCATGTTTTTTTGTTGGGGGGTAGGGAAGAGTTTGGGGATTTGGTAGACCATTTCGTTTAATGCACGAGAGAAGTACATGTGTTGCTTGAAAAAAGGTCTATATATAGCTTGAACGACCTCGTTCGGATTAAAATTATAGATTTTATTTTTCTCAATATCCCATTCGAGCGCTCTTGTCCAACTTATTTTTTTTGAGTCATAAGTCAAAAAAGACTTTACAAGCTTGTGTGGGTGATTGAGTAGCTCATGCTGGTATTTTAACCTCTGTTCATTGTAAAAATCAAGGCTTCTCTTTATGTTTGATTCAAGCGTAGCTTTATTTGAATTATAGCACCAGGCATCTCTTTGTGTTTTTACCCCATTACTGTAAAAAGGAACAAAAAAAGTATCCGATTTTTTATTCTCCTTATCCCCCATCGCAATAAACGTCCCAAACACATCATTTCGCAGGCTGATCCAATCGCCGTGTTCATTGGGGTGGAGGATTTGCCAGGGCAGGTCGGTATTGGCTATGGAGCCGAATTTTTTTACCATGGCCAATTTTTCTTCGCGGCTCAGGTAATCGCCGATATCGTGGTAATAAATCGTCGCTTTGTCGGTTTTTACGGCGGGATTTTTCACCAATAAAGCAATCGAAATAGGCGTGCGGGAGCCGGAGCCGAAGATTTTGCCGCCTTCTTTGCGGCTCAATTCACCGCTGGTTCTTTGATTGCCTCTTAAATTAAACACATAAATCGAAGAAAACTCTTTTTCAAGGCATTTGCGGAAGCCGTCCTGGGCGTTGCCGTCGATCCAGGAGCCGTTGGACACAAAACAAAGGATGCCGCCGTGTTGGGAGTCGAGGCGGTCGGTACTCCATCGGAAGGCTTTGATATAAGAATCGTATAGCGAGTTTTTGTTGGTAGCATCGGTTGCAGCGGCATACGTTTTGGCGATACGGGCGTCCAGCTTGTCGTATTTCTGGTTTTGGGCGTTGTCGTTGGCGCTTTTTTGCCCTACTGAATACGGCGGGTTCCCCATAATCACCCGCAGGGGGGCTTTTTTCTGGCGTTGTACCCGCTCCGAGTTTTTGGGAAACATATCCGAAAACAGCTTATCGCTTGCGTCGCTTTCGCTGAGTTGAAACGTATCGGTGAGGCAAATGCCTTCGAAGGGGGTATAGGGTATGGGGGGTGGGGTATGGGGTATGGGGGGTGGGGTATGGGGTATGGGGGGTGGGGTATGGGGTATGGGGGGTGGGGTATGGGGTATGGGGGGCTTAGTAGTTATTGAGCCAGAGATTTTCGTAGTGCTGTTAGCAGCCGGCCTACTGAGTTCAGTTGTTCCTGAATCAGATCCATGTGCTGTTGGTTCAGATATTTTATCCTCTGGGCTATCAGCAGGTGTGTCTCCAGTTCTGTCAGCGAACCGTTGGCTATCGACAGAAAATGGAGGTACTCCTTCCTGTTCTTCCTTCCATATCCCTCCGCTATGTTGGCCGGAATCGAGACTGCTGCCCTCCGTGTCTGACTGGTCAATCCGTACATCTCTTCCTTGGGAAAAGTCTGAGTGTTCAGATAAACCATCTCCAGTAGGTTCATGGCTTCCTGCCATACTATCAGTTCCTTGAAGGATTGTATTTTCTGCATCTTCATCCATTTTTCGTTCAACACCCAATTTCCTATCCCCCAAACCCCAAACCCCATCCCCCATAACCGCGTCGTGGTAGGCGTTTTCGATATTCACCGCAGCGATATAATAAGCCAGCAGCACGATTTCGTTGGCGTGCAATTCTTCCCGGTATTTTCGCGGCAGGTCTTTTTTATGAATAAGGCCGCTTTGCAGGAGCCGGGTCATAAAAGTACCCGTGCCGGTAAAGGGATCGAGCACATGAATATTATCGTCGGAAATACTGCGGTCAAATTCTTTTTTCAGCACATCATTTACCGAATGGATAATAAAATCGACCACTTCCACCGGGGTATACACAATGCCCAGTTGCTCCACCATTTTGGGGAAAGCGGTTTTAAAAAACTTGTCGTATAATTCTATAATAATGCGTTGTTTACCTTCGGCATTATCGATACCTGCCGCCCGTTTTTTCACTGATTCATAAAAGCGTTGCAGCGTTTCCGATTCTTCGGCGAGCGTTTCCCCCTGCAAGGCGTCGAGCATGCTTTGCATGGCGGTAGAAACCGGGTTATTTTGCACAAAAGAATACCCTTCAAAAAGGGCTTCAAAAATCGGTTTGGTAATAATGTGCTGCGCCAGCATTTCCACTGCCTGGGCTTCGTTGATACCGGGGTTGATATTCTTTTGCAGGCCCAGCAGAAACCTGTCAAAAGCTTCGCGCTGGTCTTTTTTGTGGGCAATCAGAAAAGTGATGCGTTCAATTTGCCGGTCGGCAATTTGGGCCACGTCTTTTGCCCATTGTTCCCAATATCGGCGGTCGCCCACTTTTTGCACCATTCGGGCAAACACCACCGATTGCAATTGCTCGAATTGCAGGGCCATTTGGCGGCCTATGTCTTTGTTCGTCTGGTAAGTGACCGAATCTTCATTGACCAGCGCAGGGTTGCCGTCTCCATCAAAAGTATATTCGGGGCGGCCCACTAAAATTTGTTCGGGTCGTTTTCTGTTGAGTTCAATTTTATTGACCGTGGCATTAAAGCGGTCGTCGTGGGCGCGCAGGGCGTTGAGCACCGTCCACACCACTTTATAGCGTTCGTTATCATCGAGGGCTTTGTCGGGTTCAACATCCGCTGGGGTCACCACCGGGATAATAATATACCCGTAATTTTTGCCGGGCGCTTTCCGCATCACCCGCCCTACGGATTGCACCACGTCTACCTGGGAGTTCCGGGCAGAGAGGAATAACACAGCGTCCAAAGAGGGGACGTCCACGCCTTCACTCAGCACCCGCACATTCGTAATAATTCGGCATTCATTATTGTCCGTTTCTTCTTTCAGCCAGGCCAGCATCTCGTCGCGTTGAGGCGCGGCCATAGTGCCGTCCATGTGTTTGGAAGCTACCGAGACCATTTGTTCTTTTTTTTCGGCAGGTAGCGAGCTCAGGTAGGCATCGGTGGCGGTGTTGTAGGTGGCTGAAATTTTTTTAGAGGTAGCGATATTGGCGCAAAAGGCGACCGCTCTGCGCATGGGCTCCGGGTCGGATGCTTTGGTTTTGCCGTCATCGCCCAGAAACTGTTTGGATAAGGCATTGATACATCCGATGAGTTTGGACACATCATCCGTATTGATTTCCGTTTCCTTATCGGCAATCATACGCTGCACGGCTGGGGGAACGTCTTTATCGTTCAGCGTAAGGATTAGCACCTTGTAATCGGTAAGTAAGTCCCGTTCTACGGCTTCGCCGAAACCGATGCGGTATATTTCCTCGCCGTACAGTGCTTTGTCGTCCATCGAACACAAAACGGCTTCGGCTTGCGCGGCTTTGCTTTTTGTATCATCGCTGTAAAGCCTTGGGGTGGCCGTCATGTAGAGTCGCTTTTGGGCTTTGATATACGCTGCATCGTGCACTTTTACAAAAGCGGATTCATCTTCGCCGGCCAGTGAAACACCGGTAGTGCGATGGGCTTCATCGCAAATGATCAGGTCGAATTCTTTGAATCCGTTTTCGAGCAGCACTTTTTGGGCTTTGGCAATGACGTCGATGGATTGGTAGGTAGAAAAAACCACCGTCATACCCGGTAAGTCTTTTTCTTTGATCTGTCGAAACTGGTGGAGGATAACATCGGTATTTGTCGATGCAGGCAAGGCCAGATCTACTACGCTAAATGCGTCGGCATCTTCATTTTTGCTTCTCTTTTTCGTGATGTCGGGGTCGGAGCAAATGCAAATGGCGTTGATGGGTTCGTTGGCATCTGCGCTCCATTCCCGCAGCGTTTGGCCCAGGAGGGCAATAGAAGGAACGAGGAATAAAACCAGGCCTTTTCCTTCCGTTTCGCGTTCGGCAATGCGAAGGGAGTTGAAAGTTTTCCCGGTTCCGCAGGCCATAATCAATTTTCCTCTGTCGGCAGTTTTGAAATGGGCGTGGGTTCTGTCCAATGCCTCCTTTTGGTGGGGGCGAAGCGATTTTTTCGGGGTTCGCGCCGCTTCACCGTGAATGCCTTTTTCCAACTTCTCCCAATCAACGGGAGCCTCCTGCAAGTCAAACAGATTTATTCTGGTAAGGGGCGTATGTCGGTTGCGAATAGCTTCAGTGGCATTCGCGCCCCATTTATTCGTTGTTGAAATCCAAAGCAGGTGAGCAAAGCGCGTAGTTTGCATTTGCTCGTTACTGAACGTTTTGCCTGAAGTAGCTAGAAAACTGTCAACGGCGGGTTTGTCGATAGTAGCGCCTTCCTGAAAACATTTGCATTGAATCGCCCAATAGTCGCCTTCAACCGTAAGCGCCACGAGGTCGATACCCGTGTCGCGGCCGCCCAGGTCCAATTTGCCGGGGAACTCGTTCCAAAGCCAAACTTTTTTAAAAAGGTAGGCATATTTGGGGTCGGTTTGCAGGTAGGCTTGCATGAGCCTCTCAAAGCGGTCGCCTTTGTCCCGCTCGGAGAAGGCTATTTTCCTGTATTTGTCCAGTACCTTATTAAAACTCGATTTCACCTGTTGACATTTTTGGTTCAGCCGGCGCTTCATTCCATTTTCATTATACTTATTCTGAAGGAAGCGAGGTGGGCTAAGATAGGGTTAATTTTTGAGGTACGTTATTTTTTGGGAAGGAAAGTGGAAGGCGTGTTGTTAGGAAAAGGGATGATCCTTTCGTAAAGTATGAAAAATTCGTATTGGCTTGTCTGTTGTCTGTTGTCTGTTGTCGGTTGTCGGTTGTCGGTTATCGGTTGTCGGTTCTCCGTTCTCCGTTTCATTATCTTTGCCTGTAGAGCCAAATCGTGATTTGTCTCTCCCTAGCCGAACAGAGGACAGATGGATCTTCGGCTTCCATACGCACACCCCCAGCCCCTAAAGGGCAATGTCGTTGACTTAAGGAAAAAAATGAAGTGACATCTCCGACGCAGGAGGAGGTGTAATTTCATTTTTTTGAGTTCCGAAGCCCGGATTTTGAGATGACACCAGACTCGTTCCTCGTCAGATGTCACCTCAAAATCCTTAAGTCAACGACATTGCCCTTTAGGGGTTAGGGGTGTGGGTAGGCAGCAAGACAAACCGACAACCTACAACCGCCCCCCCTCACCGCATCGCCGCAATGCCCGGCAGTTCCTTGCCTTCCAGGAATTCCAGCATAGCGCCGCCGCCGGTAGAGACATAGCTCACTTTGTCGGACAGGCCCATCTGGTTGACGGCAGCTACTGAGTCGCCGCCGCCGACGAGCGAGAAAGCGCCTTTGCCGGTAGCCTGGGCCACTGCTTCGGCGATGGCCTTGGTGCCGCCGGCGAAGTTGGGCATTTCGAAAACGCCGGCGGGGCCGTTCCACAGCAGGGTTTTGGAGGCGAGAATCACCTCGGCGAATTGGCGGCGGGCCGCCTCGCCGATGTCAAGGCCCATCCAGCCGTCGGGGATGGCTTTGCTGTTGGCCGTGGCGCGCTGGGCATCGTTGGCGAAGGCATCGGCTATGACGGAGTCTTCGGGCAGAAGCAGCTTCACGCCTTTGGCTTTGGCTTTGTCGAGTAGTTGCAATGCGACGTCGAGTTTGTCGTCTTCTACCAGCGAGTTGCCCACGCTGCCGCCCTGGGCTTTGAGGAAAGTATAGGCCATAGCGCCACCTACGATGAGGTTGTCGACGAAGTCGATGAGGCGTTCGAGCAGCATAATTTTGTCGGATACCTTGGCGCCGCCGATGATGGCCGTGACGGGCCGGTCGGGATTGTCGATCACGCGGGTGGCGTTGTCGATTTCGTCCTGCATCAGGAAGCCGAACCCTTTGGCGCCTTTGTCGAAGTATTTGGCTACGATGGTCGTGGAGGCATGCGCGCGGTGTGCGGTGCCGAAGGCGTCGTTGATGTAGATGTCGCCCAGCTTGGCGAGTTGGGCAGAGAAGTCTTCGTCGCCTTTTTCTTCGCCTTTGTAAAAGCGCGTATTTTCGAGCAGGAGCACTTGTCCGGGCTGCAGGACTGCGGCGGCTTGTTCGGCTACAGGGCCCACCGCTTCTTCACAGAAAGCCACGGGCCTGCCGAGCAATTCGGAGAGGTGGCCAACGAGGTGACGCAGCGTAAAGCGCTCTTTATCCAGACTCCCATCAGGCAGCAGTTTTTTGAGCGGCCTGTCGAGGTGCGACATGAGTATGGCCGAGCCGCCGTGTTCGAGGATATACTTGATGGTGGGTACCGCTGCGCGAATGCGCGTATCATCGGTAATCTGGTACTGCTTGTCGAGCGGCACGTTGAAGTCAACGCGCACCAGGGCTTTTTTGCCTTGGAAAGATATGTTTTTCATGGAAAAGTCTTTGTCGGTTGTCGGTTGTCGGTTATCGGTTGTCGGTTGTCGGTTGTCTGTTATCGGTTGTCAGTTGTCGGTTAAATTTTTATAAAGATAAAGAACCGATAACTCACAACCGACAACCCATAACCGACAACCGATAACAGAGAATTTACAGCCCCGCCACCCTATGGCACAAATCAGCCAAACGGGCGGAATAGCCGGCTTCGTTGTCGTACCAGCCAACCACCTTCACCGTATTGCCGATCACCATCGTGAGTTCGGAATCGAAGATGCAGGAGTGGGGGTTGCCCAGGATATCGGCGGAGACAATCGGGTCTTCGCAGTACTCGAGTACGCCTTTGAGGGCTGCTTCCGAGGCGGCTTTGAAGGCGGCGTTGATCTCTGCGGCGGTAGCGGTTTTGCGCACTACGGCTGTAAAGTCGGTCACCGAGCCGTCGGGTACGGGTACGCGCATCGCGTTGCCGTTGAGTTTGCCTTTGAGGTGGGGCAGAACTTCGCCCACGGCCTTGGCAGCGCCGGTAGACGTCGGCACGATAGACACGGCGGCGGCACGGGCGCGGCGCAGGTCGCGGTGCGGGGCGTCTTGTATGTTCTGGTCGGCCGTATAGGCGTGAATCGTCGTCATAAAGCCGTTTTCGATGCCCAGCAGGTCGTCGAGCACCTTCACCATCGGCGCGAGGCAGTTGGTGGTACAGGAGGCGTTAGAGAAGATCGCTACATCGGCGGTCACCTTTTCGTTATTTACACCCAGTACGATCGTAGGGATATTGCCTTTGGCGGGCGCCGAGATAATCACCTTGCGGGCGCCGGCCTGCAGGTGCCAGGAGGCTTTTTCCTCGTCGGTAAAGCGGCCCGTGCATTCGAGCACCACGTCCACGCCGAGTTCCTTCCAGGGTAGTTTGGTGGGGTCTTTTTCGGCCAGGGCTTTGATAGCTTTGCCGTTCACGTAGAGGTTGTTGTCGTCGGCGCTGACCGTGCCGTTAAATTTGCCGTGTACCGAGTCGTACTTCAGCAGGTGGGCCAGCGTAGGGTTGTCGGTGAGGTCGTTGATGGCCACCACCTCAACGTCGTCCATTTGCAGCAGGTTGCGGAAAGATAACCTTCCGATGCGGCCGAAGCCGTTGATGGCGATTTTTTTTGCCATGGTTATTGTGATTTGATGTTATTTAAATCATTCATGATTATGCAGCTTCAGACTTAGTGATATTTCGTGTCCTTTGAGTCTTTGTGGTAAAAAATCGGAGTAAAGCGCTGTTTTTTTAACACAAAGGCACAAAAACCGCACAAAGGCACAAAAGCATATCTCTTTTCGAACCTAAAAGACTGTCAGCCGGTATGTCCTTTGACAAACGCTTACTTAGTGTAAAAATAACAATAATTACTTTACCGTGCAATTGGGGAACTTCATTTATTTGTAAAATGTTTATCCCCACAGCGGCGCAAAGGTAGCGCTTCGTAGCGATGGGTATAAAACCGCATCGCTATGGAGCGCAAGGCATCGCGGCGGTGCAAAGGTAATGAAATAAAGCCTTCTTCAAAAAACCAAAATTTTTTTCGCGCTACGGCTTGGAATTATTTGCGGAGGTCTTATCTTTGTCCCGCTTTACTAAAAAGCACACCTACACGGCCCGTTCGTCTAGGGGTTAGGACGCAGGATTTTCATTCCTGTAACACGGGTTCGATTCCCGTACGGGCTGCTCACCGGCCATTCTGGAGAAATCCGGGATGGCCGATTTTTTTTTGACTTTGGGGCCGTGCGACTTTGCGACTTTGGGAGCTATGCCGTTCGTTGAGCGGAGTCGAAACGAACTGCCGACTGCTAATTGCTAACTGCTAACTACTCAAACAGCGGCATCCTGCTCTCCATCGGTTTTTCCAATTCTGCAAACAGGACGGCAGCGCCTACGTCGCCTTTGTACAAGCTGTTGTTGCGCATCAGGGGCGAATGTATTTTTATATAAGACGAGCCAAGTTTAATCTACAGCCGGCCGAAGACAAGGCAACTCCCTCCACGAAGCCAGCTTACATATCTCCTTCCTGGCATTTCCAAAATGGTACAGGCGCACGACGTCGTATCAGCATTCGACCCGGCCGGAACGGTTCATTCAAGCAAGCTGCTCACCTTCGGCGTGGGAGCACAACGCGACGTAGACGGACAGGTGTTCGTCTACATGCCAATGAGGATTTGCTTGTCCATTCCCCGCGATGATCTCGATGCCGTGCCGGAGGGAACGGAAGTGTGGATGTGAAAATGCAAAAACCGGACAATGATTTACCAGCACCTACTAAAAAGTCTGAAGCTACTCCTCCGTCAAGTGCTCGATATCATCCAAATCCTTATTTCTGCCGGATGCCTGTTTAGCCTGGATTAACGCTTTCAAACTTAACGCGCGTACACCCAGGTTTTCTTCCAACTCAAACCATTGCGCAGCGGCAAAGGCTTCGTCAAAATCAAGCCCTTTGATACGAGTAACAATGTCAATGCTAACGGGCGGCCGTCCGAAGGTAAATACGTCATTAAAGTCCAGGTTTAGAAATTTTTCTTCCGTCATGTCGAAAACGGGCATTCCAAATACCTGAAATGCCCGTGCTAAGCGCTGGTAATTCTCTCTACTCGGTTCCACCCAAATGTCCATATCACCTGTCGTGCGGGAATAGCCATGCAAAATGACCGCATAGCCGCCTACAAGTATGTATTTGACTTCGCATTGGTTCATAGAAGCAATAAAATCCTGGAAATCAGGATTAAAAACATTACTCATCCCGGCCGTTTTTTGATAGCAAATACGCTGCGATCCATCCGGGGAGGGTTTTTGATATCCAAATTATAAGCCGTGCAAGTCAGGTACCAGGCGGCAGCAAGCCTTTCCATAGGAGTCTTTTTCATCCAATACGCCCGCTGTTTCGCCGCATCCTTATGCGATTTAATTTGAAAAGCCGTCCGGTCCAAACGAAAATGATCCATAAGAGCCGTATTTGTTATTATATACAAAGATAAGCTTTTCCAGACAGGCAACAAAGGCTCAAATATTCCGGCACGATGCCGATGCTATCCTGCCCGAGCAGCCGTTTCCTGATTTTTTCGGGTTCGTCAATGGCCACGGTGAGTTGCTTGTCCATCAGGCCGAGATAAATTTTTAGCGTTTCTGCAATCCTGACAATCGAATTGCCCTGGAGCCTGATCTCGTACTGATTGTCCGACCCGAAGCGGTCTTTGGAGACGTATAGCGAGATATGGGTGGTGTTACCGCCGCGCAGTATTTCCCAGGGATGCCCTCCCGTTGGCGGTACTCGCCGACCCAGTCTTTTTCCACCCTGTCCAGATGCTCCAATGCGAAGGAAAAGAGCGTTGGCCAATTTGTTTCACCTGAATAGGCAGCGCCATAGCGCGCGTTTTCAGCCATCTCGCCATGCTCGTCCACTTCAATGGAGGACGTTCCGTTGATGTGTTCGGTTATATAATAGGCGCCGTTGTAGTACGAAACGATCAGGTAAAACCACTTGCGCCGGCCATTGCTGAAAACAAGTTCCCAGCGTGGGTCGCCGTCAAATTCGTGCTCGAAGGCAGCTAACCTTTGGATGAAAGTCTTCGCCAGGTTATTTTTCATTTTGAAAAAATTTTAGAAACGGCAACTGTCCACACTTTCACACCCACACCCCAACATACTCCCAATCTTCCCTCCCTCTCTGCCTCACTCACTCACTGGGTAACTCTGCAGGCGCGGTGGTCGGCCAATAGCATTCAGCATCCATAATAAAACGCGGTGTACTTACAGACGGAAAAACGGGATGGTCTCACACAAACCGCACCTCCAGCAGGCGGCGGGCGACACTGTGCAGCGCCTCTTGTACGCGGCGAACCTGTTCGGGGGATGGGCGTTTGGCGCCTGACAGGTATTGGCGCAGCAGGGAGGGGTTCATGCCGGCCTCTTTGGCAATTGAAGCGACTTTTACGGCTTCGAAAGCTTCCGGGCGCAGCAGCGGTTGAGGCGGTATAAATTCCCCCGGAGTGGGAAGCCACTGGTCAGGCAATTTATCCAGCCCGGAAATAGGTTCGGCGACGGCACGGTCATCTTCCAACGCAGTTATTTGCAGCCAGGTACCCATTTCAGGATGCGCAAATACGCTGTATAAATCAATTTGGGCGGATCTCAACTGGTGAAGCCGTGCTGGAGAAATAGCGACAGTGATATAACGTGGAAATTCATCGGTGTGTTCTACAGCTAAGCCAAGATATAATCCTCCGACAGAGTCTTTTGCAAGAAATAACTGCGGAATATCATGCCAGATGAGGGTCTCAAGGACGCTAAGAAAAATTTTCATTTTTCTATTATTTTGATCATTTTTAGATCGAATTCAGTGCTACGCCATCAGGAAAAATGATGTAAATCGTTTCCGGTTTGTTGAATCAATCCGTCTTTTTCAACCAGGTCAACCTGAAAAACTGATTTGGAACGCATCGAAGGCAGCAGTCTTTTTAATCGCCTCACAGCTTCAAGGTCATCAACAACTGATAATGAACGAGCGAGGCATTCGTCGACCTGAAAAACCTTGTATGGAAATCGCCGGCGGTGCGACCAAAAATCGCTGCTGTCAGGCGGAATACTTCCCAAACGAAAATAGCTCTTCTCCGGAGAAAAAGCCTCTTGAGGAGGGCAGTCGAGGGGCAATTCTTCAAACCAATTCATATTATAAAAGTAACAAAAATATTACTATTTAGTAACATTTTTTAGTGTTTTTTTTAAAATAAAATGCCCTTCACCCTCTACTTCACCCACGCACCCCCCCAAAACCCCCTCCCCATCGGCAGCATAATCACTTCACCGCGCCGGAAGGCGCTGAATTGGGAGGTCCGGCTCTCTATCCGGTACAGCCGATCCTGATAATAAAAAAAGAGGTAATAACCGCTGGGCTTGCCCCTGTCTTCTTTGATAAAGCCGAATAGACTGCGGTAAAACGGCTTCTCAGATTCAAATATGACGGGGGTAAACACAGCGGGATGCGGACTGAGCAAGCGGTTGGACAAGCCGGCTGCCAGCGGCATCGACAACGCGGGAATAAGCACACAAAATGCCAGTATGCGAAAGTTGTCGATGGCGTCGGCGGCATGACGGCGCAGGAATAACCAGGCTACTACCCCGCAGGCAGCGCCCATGGTCATCGACCACCATACGAGCCTTTCGACATCCAGTGTGCGGTTGAACCAGTAGAATTCTTTGACGTACAGGGTGATGACGGCCACCAGCAGCAGTGCGGCTATGATGTATTTCCAGTAGATGCGCATATTGTATATTGCTTACGCTTGATATTTTTTTCACCGCTGAGTTGAACGGAGTGACGCAGAGCGAGATTTTGACGCCGTTATAAAAAACAAGACTCTGTGTTACTCCGTTTTACTCCGTTTAACTCTGTGGTTAATAAAACGCCTGGGAGTATTTAACCGCTTGCAGGACCTTTGCGCTCCATCGCATCCATAACCAGATGCAACAGTTCGCTGGGCCAGTTGGTAATGCCAAATGCATGCGGCGGGGCGCCCAGCTCAGGGTCAAATTCGCCAAGGTAAAATATCGTGGGCCTGAACAGGTCGGTGCCGGCCAACCGGGCCAAAAAGGCGATGCCTTCGTTGATCTTGCCCTCGCGGCGGATGTCAGAAATGATCAGGTCTATCGCTTCATTTTCGAGCAGTTGCTGGCCGGCTGCCGAGCTGAGCGCACTGGTCATTTCCACGCCCAGCGACTCCAACAGGTTGATCTCGTATTGGCTCCAGTCGGGGTTGTCGTCGAGCCACAATATGCGGAAGGGGATGTGCAGGGCTTTTACGCGCGACAGACGGTCCATCAACACGTCTTTCTGCCAACTACTCATTTTTACCCGCTGTTTTTGCTCGGCCATACCCATTTCGGCTTCCACTTTGAAATAGGCCGAATAGCGGTCGGGTTGCGATTTGATTTCTTTTACTAAAGAAAAAAGCCCGTCGACGATTTTGTTGTTGGCTTTGGTTTCTTCGTCGTAGCTGAGTATATCTTTGCGGATGTCCGACTGCAATTTTTTGTAACGGGCGCTGAGCAATACGATATCGGATAATAGCTCGGTGTCGGCCATCATTATGAGGTTTTGCAACTGGGCAATGGCCGTTTCTATTTCGTTGTTGCCGAGCGCTTCGCTGACTTGCTGTATGAATTTGTCGAACATGGCTTTTTCACTTATCTTGATGACCAATTTAATGTAAAAATTACCAATGTCCCAAAAAAACGTTTACGCTTTGCTCGTGGGCGTCAATGCCTACAAGCCGCCGGTGCCCCGCCTCAAAGGCTGCGTGGCCGATATCGAAGCCGTATTGGCCTATCTGAAGGCCATGCCCGGCATACGATTGCACGAGTCGGTACTGCTGGATGAAAATGCCACCAAGGCCCGCATTGTTGGGCAATTCCTCTCGAACCTCGGCCAGGCCGGCCCCGATGATGTGGCGCTGTTTTATTTCTGCGGCCACGGCACCCGCGAGGCCGCCAATCCGGTGTTTTGGAATGTTTCCCCCTCCCGCGCCCTGCAATGCCTGGTGCCCTATAACGAAATAATCGCCCCCTCGCCCCCTCGCCCCCTCCCCCCCTCCCAACTGCTTGCCGACAAAGAACTCCGCTATCTCATCCACCAAATTTCCAAAAAACAGCCCCACATCATCACGATCTTCGACTGCTGCCATTCGGGACAAAATACCCGCAGCGGTACAGAAGAGGTGATGGCACGAAGAATCGACGGCGTATTGCCCGAGCGCAATTGGGAGGATTTTATTTTTGGAAAAAAAATACAACCCGCCGATTTCGAAAAACGCCCCATCAGCGAGCTATTGCCCGAAGGGCGACACATACAGATAGCCGCCGCACTGCCCACCGAATCGGCCTACGAGCGCAACGGTCATGGCGTTTTTACCCAGATGCTGCTGGAAGTATTGCAGCGCTCCGACAACCGCGTCACCTACTACGACCTGCAAAGCCGCATCCGGCAGTACGTCAAAAACAACTTCAAGCAAACGCCGCAGGTCTATGCTTCCGAAGAAGCCGATAGCGAGTTGTTTCGCTTTTTTCTCGATCTGGAGGCTGCCGCCGGCGCGCCTTTGTACGGAAATGTGTACGAACGCGACAACAGCTGGTTTATCGACCTCGGGCACTTGCAAGGCATCTCAGCACAGGCCCACACGGCGAAGGTAGTTGCCGCCGATGGCGTCGAATACACTGCCCAATTGGGTAAAATTCAATCTTCGGAGACACAATTATTGTTTGAACAAAAACTACCTTCCGGCACATTGTACAAGGGGTATATCGACGGCTTTCTCTCCTCCCCTATCAAGGTTTTTTTAGCGCCGGCAACGGGTTTTGCACCGGTAGCTCAACTCCTGCACGACCAGTGGAGCGCCGGGGGCGCTAATATTCATGCGGCCTCCGCCGAATACGAAGCAGATTATGCGGTGCGCGTCGACCAGCGCGGATATGTGATTACCCCGGGTGAAAAACCCCATCGCCCGCTGGTGGCCGCCGTAAAAGAACCAAGCGTAAGCGGTGCAAAAATCGTCATGCTGTACCTGCGCCATATTGCGCAATGGGAGTTTGTGAAAAACCTGCACAATCCCAATAGTTTTTTGTTTAAAAAATTTCCGGTGGAGATCGAGTTTTACCAGGTTGGCGCCGATGGCAAAGACAGGCGACTGGAGTTGCACAACGATGTGGTAAATCCGGTGTTCGACCCGGCTGTGAATGGCGGCAGTATCAAAATCAGGTTAGTAAACAAATACGACAAGCCCTTATTTGTATCGCTGATCTATCTATCGATGCGGTTCCAGGTTTTCTCGGGTTTCCTGCCGCAGGGCATTGTAGAATTACAACCCAATGCCGATTGCTGGATTCGCGATGGCAAGCCGGTGAAACTCACGCTGGAAGAAGAGGTGCTGCATTTTAAGGATGCTGAAAGCGTAACCTATTTGAAACTCATTGCTTCCACGCATTTTGTAGATGTCAAGCGTTTTGACCAGGTTGAACTGCCATCCCCGCTGGAAGGTCCCGACCGCGCCGGCAGGGAAACCTCCGATTACGACCCCGATGCATCGGATTGGGTGACGAGGTTGGTCACTGTAAGCATCAGTAATCCTCAGCTAAAGGAGTAAATGGTTTTTATAAAACGAAGGTAACTATTTAGGTCACCTCCTGGCTCGGCATTTCAGCCCTTTGTTTGCCCCAGCCCTGAAGGGAGCAAAGGCCTAAAATGCCTGGGTTCCCTTTAGGGTTAGGGCAAAACCAGGCATTTTAGGGCTCCAATGAAGGCGACCTAAATAGTTACAAACGAAGAACCAATCCGTCAAAAAAAATGTTTAAATTTGTTACAATTCAATCCCTTTATTATGGCCATGCAAATAATAACCGTCGAATTACTCAATGACAACGCCCTTGCTTTGCTTCAGCAATTGGAGCAACTTCATATTTTACGTTTGGTAGCGGAAACAAAAAAACAAACCGAAGTGCCAAAGCGGCAATGGGCTGGCAGTATTTCTAAAGAAACAGCTGAAAAAATGTTACATGAAGTCGAGCAAAGCCGCAAGGAATGGGAACGCAATATTTAATTGACACAAATACAGTCATTGAATTTTTAGGCGGTACTTTGCCTCCTGGCGGAAGTATTTGGGTTCAAAATGTCATCAATAATAACTCGCATTATCTTTCGGTTATTAACCAGATTGAACTATTAAGCTATAATGGCTCAGCATCTGAAAATCAAATACTTCTAGATTTTATTGCTGCCACTAACGTATTATCTCTAACTGATGATGTTGTTCAAAAAACTATTAATTTGAGAAAACAATATAAAATCAAATTACCTGATGCTATTATCGCTGCGACTGCTCTTGTATATGACTTGACATTGGTTACTCGCAATATTTCTGATTTTCAAAAAATCGAGAGCCTGGTTTGTATTAATGCTCACGAGCAGGTAGAGTAGAGTAGCCTACCATTTTTGTTATTTATGAAACAACACCAATCCCTCCATAGGATCAACCAGGACGTTGCCAAGAGTAAGTTCCTGGACGCCAACTGCTTCAGCTAAAATCTCCCGAAAATACCAGGCTACCGACCCCGTAAAATGCACCGGCCATTGGGCGCTTTGCGGGTATATGCTAACGTATTTGGTGAGAAATAATACAAATTGATCATAAGCCAATTTATAAAAATAAAGATGGTCTGCGTGTGAAAGAATATACGGTGCAAAAGAAGCCAAAAAACGACTGGGCTTCGGCTGGCGGTACACCGAATCGATAATAAAATCATGAGATAGTTGGAAAGTGGTTTCTAATTCATTTTTAAGTTCGACAGGTACGAGACCTGAGAGGTAGTCGGTCAGAAGTTGCTTGCCCATGGCTGCGCCGCTACCTTCGTCGCCCAACACGTATCCCCAGCCGCCGATATTCGACACAATATTGCTGCCGTTATACAAACAGGTATTGGAGCCCGTACCCAAAATACACGCGATGCCTGGCGAACGCTTGCAGAGCGCCCTGGCCGTGCCCAATAAATCGGTATTCACCTCTACCCTGGCGCCTTCAAAGATATGGCTCATCAGTTGTACCAGTCGCTCCTGCATGGCATCGGCTTTGCAGCCCGCACCGTAGTAGAAGATGGCCTCGGGCGACTGCGGCGACTGGGCGCGAACCTGCATCAATATGGCATTGATCTGTTCATCAGACATAAAAAGGGGGTGTAAACCTTCGGTTTTTAGCCTCAGGATTTCTTGGCCATCCCTGCAAAATGCCCAGGATGCCCTGGTGCCCCCGCTGTCGACAAGAAGTAACATGATATTGATTTTTTATTTACCACAGAGTTAAACGGAGTTTCACAGAGTCCCACAGAGTAAAATAAAAAAACTCTGTGTCACTCGGTTTTACTCCGTTTAACTCTGTGGTGAAAACTTATTGAGTCATAGCTTTTCTCACACTACCACAACGCTCCAACAACTCCATCGCGGCTTCATACGTCAACCCTTTCGCCTGCATCAGCATCTTCACGCCGCGATCCACCAATTTAGCGTTATTGAGCTGCATATCCACCATCTTGTTATCCAACACCCGGCCCAATTTGATCATCACGCTGGTCGAGATCATATTCAGGATCATCTTTTGGGCCGTGCCGGCTTTCATACGGGTACTGCCGGTCACAAACTCGGGGCCGGTGATCACTTCGATGGAAAAATCAGCGAATTGGGCTACGGGCATGCCGGGGTTGCAAGTTATACAGCCGGTGGCAATACCATTTTCACGACAGTGTTTTAATCCGTGCACCACATAAGGCGTAGTGCCCGAAGCGGTGATACCCACCACTATATCCTGCTCGTTTACAAATAATTGCAATAAATCCTTCCAGGCCTGTGATGTATCGTCTTCGGCGTTTTCCACTGATTTTCGCACGGCGATTTCTCCGCCGGCTATGAGTCCGATCACCAGGTCTTCGGGTACGCCGTAGGTGGGCGGACACTCCGAAGCGTCGAGGATGCCGAGCCGGCCGCTGGTGCCGGCGCCGATGTAGATGAGTCGGCCGCCTTCTCTCATTTGCGCTGCCGCAGCATCCACCAGGGCCTCGATAGCCGGGATAACCCGTTCGACGGCCAGGGCCACGCTTTGATCCTCGCGATTGATGCCGGTGAGCAATTCGCGGGTGCTTTTTTGCTCCAGATGCCGGTAGGGCGAGGGGGATTCAGTGATTTTTTCCATAGAAAATTTTTTCCGCAGAGTTAAGGGAGTTTAGCGCTGAGTTGAGCTGAGTTGCATTCTACCAAAGTCCTTTAGTCTCGAAAAGGTCTATGCTTTGTGCCTTGGTGTGGTTTTTGGGTCTTTGTGTTAAAAAAACAGTGCTATACTCCAATTTTTCACCACAAAGGCACGAAGGGCACTAAGTACCACTAAGCCAGGATATCGAATGCAAAGTCCACAGTCTAATAGTCCTTCAACAACTTCATACCCAGACATTCCACTTCATCAAGCAGTGCCGCCAGGTCATTCTCACTCGTAAATGGGTTGGCTAATGTAACGCGCAAATAAGCCTTGCCCCGTAGCATAGTCTGTACAATATAAAAATCGCCTTTTTCGATAATTTGTTGCCGAATGGCTTGATTTAGAGCGTTAAGCGATTCGGGAGCGGCGCCTTCCGGAGCATACCGGAAACAAACGATATTGCACTGCGGCGGCACGGCCAGTTCAAACCCGGGTTTTGCTTCGATCAATTCCGCCATAGTTTTGCCCAGGTCGCACATTTGGGTTACATAGGCGTCCCACAGTTCTAAACCGTGGCTGTACATAACGGCAAATACTTTCAGGCTCATCATCTGCTTCGTGCACTCGAATGTGCGTTTGGCCAGGTTGTGCCACTCGGTTTGTTCTGCGTCGGCCCACAGGTATTGGGCGCGCTGGTGGAAGGTGTGGTAGCCGCTGTTGCCGTCGTTAAAAATCAACGCCGTGGTTATTGCCGGCGCCAGTAGCATTTTGTGAAAATCCATGACCACCGAGTCGGCAGCGGCGATGCCGTTTAGCAGATGCCGATAAGCGTCCGAAAATGCCAGCGCGCCGCCGTGGGCGCCGTCTACATGAAACCAGAGGTCGTGGCGGCGGCAGAATTCGCCGATGGCTTCAAGATTGTCAAACGAGCCGGTAGAAGTAGCACAGGCACTGCCCACCACGGCGATCACCGTCAGACCCTCTGCCTGGGCTTTCTGATAGTAGTCTTCCAGTAAATCGGTTCGCATGGCATATTGTTCATCTGCGGGTACTTTGATTACTCCCGCATCGCCCCAACCCATGATGCGCGCCGCACGGTCGATACAGTAGTGCGATTCTTCCGATACCAGTAACGCCAGCCGGCTTCGGGCGCCTTCTTCCCACACCCCCTCGGGCGCTTTGGCGCTACGAGCGGCCAATAGCGCAGTGAGGTTGGCCAGGGTGCCGCCGGAGGTGAGAAAACCGTCGGCATTGTCACCCAATCCCATGGCATTCGCCGTTGTTTTGATCACCACCCGTTCGATGGCCGTGCCGGCCATGCCCATTTCAAAAACGCCCATGCCGTTGTTGAGCGCATCGACAAGCATACTGGCCATAAAAGCAGCGGGCGCGGGTGGGTTGATCTGGTGGCCCATGTAATGCGGATGGTGCAAATGGATAGAGCGGGCAAGCGTTTCTTTGAAGAGCTGCTGCAGGTCGCCGTCGCTTTGCTGCCACATGCCGTTCCAATAATCGAAAGCGGCCTCGGGCGACTGCCAGGCCAGCGCCGGCCATTGATCTGTAGCCGCTACGCCGTGCAAATAATCGGCCAGCAGGTCGACCAGTAGGTGGCCTTCCCGCCTGAAAATTTCGGCATCATAAGCCTCTCGAATAATTGGATGCATAGCACGTCTTTTATTCGCAAAGATTTATCTATTTTTCGGGTAATAAAATCTACCTCATGACATTTGATGAATATCGGCGCTTCGACGCCCTGGAGCTTGCCGCATTGGTGCGCAACAAAGATGTACAACCCGCTGAATTGCTGGAAGTCGCCATCAATAGAGCTGAAGCTGTCAACCCTTCTATTAACGCCATTATTTATCCTTTATACGATCTCGCCAAAAAGATGGCCGGCGAGGTTGACACGTATGCGCCATTTGCCGGCGTGCCTTTTTTGCTCAAAGACCTGGCACTGCACCTCAAGGGATACCCTTTGCAAAACGGTTGCGCCGGTTATAAAGGTTACGTATCCAAAGAGGATAGCTACGTCGTAGAGCGTTTCCGCCAGGCGGGGTTTGTTTTTATGGGTAAAACCAATTTACCCGAATTGGGGCTGACGCCTTACACCGAACCCAGGGCTTTCGGCCCCACCCGAAACCCCTGGAATACTTCGCTCACCGCGGGCGGCTCCAGCGGGGGGTCGGCAGCAGCCGTTGCGGCGGGTATTACGCCCATCGCCACCGCCAGCGACGGCGGCGGCTCTATACGTATCCCCGCATCATGTAACGGCTTATTCGGACTTAAACCCAGCCGGGGACTAATCAGCCTGGGCCCGGTTATCGGCGAAATGTGGAGTGGCGCCGTCACCGAAGGCTGCGTAAGCCGCAGCGTGCGCGATACGGCAGCTTTTCTCGACGCCATCATTGCAGAGACGCCCGGCGAACCCTACCTGCTGCGCCACCCCGTGCGCCCCTTTATGGAAGAGATAGGCGCCGACCCCGGCCCGCTGCGGTTTGGATTTACTACCACTCACCCGCTTGGCATGGAGGTGGATTCGCACAATGTGGAGGCAATTCACAACACGGCCAAACTACTCGAATCGCTGGGTTATGCCGTGGAAGAAGTGGATTTTCCTTGTAAAAAAGAAGATCTCACCCATACCTTCATTATGATGGTTTTTGGCGAAACCGCTGCGGCGCTGCGCAGAATGGCCGACGATATAAGCCGGCCGGTGCGCCGATCTGACGTAGAAGCCACTACCTGGGCGCTTGGCATGCTCGGCAAAGTTTATACTGCCGGCGATTATGCCTATGCTCGCGGCAAATGGAATGACCTTTACCGGCGCATGGGCGACTTCCATCAAAAATATGACATCCTGATAACGCCTACCTGCGCCACGGCGCCCTTTGAAATCGGCGCCTTGCAGCCTACAGCTTCCGAAAAGCGATTGTTGGGAATGGTAGGCGCCCTGAACCTCACCCCGCTGCTCAAAGCCAATGTAGGGCCGCTGGCTGATAAAACATTCGCCTACATACCCTTTACTCCGCTGGCCAATATGACCGGCCAACCCTCGATGTCGGTGCCCCTGCATTGGACGCCCGATAATCTGCCCGTCGGCGTGATGTTCACCGCCGCCCTCGGCAACGACGATATCCTGCTCCGACTGGCCAGCCAGCTCGAGGAGGCCTGGCCGTGGATGGATAAAATCCCGTCGTAGAGACGCAAAATTTTGCGTCTCTACAGATGCCCAAACCACACCCCGTATTGGTTGGTTATCAACATGAGGGCGCCCAGGCGCAGGTCTTCAAAAAAACAATAGGATCCTTGTCCGGCTTCGATGCCGAATACGCCGTGTTGCAGTTGGAAAATCTGCACCCTCAATTGTACGATATGGGCTAATTCAGGGGAGGATGTGCCGAGCAGAGCGGCACAAGCCCGCACGACGATCGACCTGGTATGATCATCGTCAATGACTTCTCCGCGGTGCCGGCGGGTCAATTCTGGAGCTATTACTTCGAGGAAAAATCGCATCGGGATGATCGGCGCTTCTCCTGCTTGCAGCCATTGCCGCAGTTGTTGTACGTTTTCATTTAGCATAACGGGTGATTTTATGCAAATGTAAGCGTATCGTTTTAAAATCGAAAATGTTTTGTTGGGTTTTTTAAACAATATTCTTACGAGACCTGCTAATTACCACCCACGCAACAACACTTCTCTTCTTTCTACCTTATTCAATACCTCTGAGCAACTTTCAAAATCTACTTTTTCAATCCGATTGTATTTTAGTTCAAATGGATGCTGAACAGGCATTGCATCAATAATCTCTTTTGCTTTTTCTTTGGCGCCGAGAGCTACTTCCACCCATACATCTTCCAGGATATCAGGTAATTGTCCAAACAGATCGTGAATATGTTCCAGACGGCTCGAAAGCAGTTCGTGTACCCTGTCTTCCACAGATCCTTTATAACGCATATTAAACACTTTCACGGTCTCGCGAAGTTGCCCAATGCGCTGTATGCGCCCCTTCCGCTGTTCAAGGCGAGTGGGGTTCCAGGGAAGGTCTAAATTGATCAGCGAGCCTAAGCGCTGAAGGTTAAGCCCTTCACTCGCGGCATCTGTGCCAAATAACAGTCGAATTTCACCTGTTTTGATCAACGCTTTCAACTCCTCCTTGGAAGTACGCACAAAACGGCCCCCATTCAGGATGCCCGATTTGTTGCTTCCCGCATAAATGCCAATAGGCTCAGTAGGTATCTCCGCAGACATTTGCATGGCCATATACCATACAGTATCAAAGTATTGCGAAAAAATAATACACCCCAATTCAAGCCATCTATCTTGTATTAATATTTGTTTTAACTTAATGAATTTTGGGTCTTTATCGGTGTGTTTTTCTAGTTGCCGGACGAGTTTTTGCAATATACCTTGTTCCTGTAAGGTGAGGCTTTGAGTAAGATTAGAACCTTCTCGTTTGAGCGTTTCTGATTCCGGCTCGTTATCCTCGTCTTTATCTTCTTCTTCCTCTTCCGCCTCTTGATAATTTCCTCCCAATATTTTGACAGCCGTATTTTTTCCTGCTTCAATGGAGCTACCAATCCTTCGCAAGAGCAGCGTTCGCATAAATCCCGCCGAGCGCATGCGCTCTCCCAAAACCTGGCAAAATTCTTCTGCCGTTTGGTAGGCATCCTCCAAATATCCGGGTAGCGGTATGGCTTCACCTTCACTTTCGCCAAATAACTCAACTTTTACCGGCTGCAGATAAGGTTCTTTTGTTTCCGGGTCGATGGTAGTTTCCAGAAAATCTCTGGTGCGTCGAATGATGTGCCGAATGAAGGGATTGTAGCGCTGGAAAAAATCAACAGCGTATCGCTCCATGCGCCTTCGATCGACTGTAGCGACAAGACTGATTTTATTGCCTTCCAACACAGCGTCTTTGTCGGTCATATTCATCCGACGTCTCAGTGCGCCGAATAATTGGTCGTTTTCTTCGCTTGCCGGTAGTGGGTTTCGAATCCATTCCCAGAGCTCATCAAATAGTACAGACGGAGTTTCCCGGCCCAATACCAAATTGAGCAACCGACGCCGATTGCCCATCAGCCGCCATATAGAAAATTCATTGCCCAACACGTGATCGTTGCCTCGACTCAATATATCAAGCAGGTCGTATGCTTCGATCGGGTACAATTGAACGGGCGTTGCCGTAGCGAGCAGCAGGTTTTTTGTTCGGGGCGCCAATTTGTATAAAAACAGCATGAGGTTATTGGGATCGGCGGGTTCATTTTCTCCATCCTTTTTTAAGTTTTTTCGGCGGGCCCGGTGGCATTCATCCACTATGACGCATTCGTAGTTTTGCTGCAACAGTTGTTGTGCCGCCTCGCCGCGCCGCGTGATCAAGCCCTGGCTAATGATGCCAAATCTTCGTGGGCATTTCAATATACCGGCAGCGCCCTGAACAGGGTATTTGATGCCCATCTCGTCTACCCACTGTCGGCCATCCCACACGGCTGAAGGCAAATCAAGCAGGTTTTGTATTTCGTCCTGCCACTGCCATACCAGGGTTTTAGGCGCTATGATCATCACAGGCCCTTCTCCTCGCAATGCCATCAACTGAGCTGAAAGTGCTAGTTGAACCGTCTTGCCCAACCCAACCATATCGGCCAGCACGTACCGGGCGCCTTTGCCTGACAAATGGTCTTGGAAGGTTTTTTGTACAAAGTATTTCTGGTGCGCCCACAGGCCGTATTCTTTTCTGAAAACCGGGGTTTCTACAATAGCGCCGGCGGGCTCTTTGCGGTCTAACCATTCATCCAATGACAATACTTGTCGACGGGCTATTCGCCCTATATCTTCAATGACAAAATCGGTCAACTTAGTGGCCTTGGGGTCATTCCACAATTGGTCAAATTCTTCTTGTACCCATTGCGCTGCCTCCGGAGAGTCATCCTCCCATATAAGTTCGTAGTTGAGTTTCCATCCTCGGTAGGTTTCGTTGGCGCTACCGATAAAGGAGGTTCGGGTTCCGTCTTTGAAGGTGAGCACGCCGGCTTTGCCGTGGATCAAACCAAATCGGGAGGATGGCAATACGCGGACTTCCAATTTTCCCGATTTTAGTAACTCATACAGTTTTGCAAAACGCGACTGCCCCGTTTCGCCGTATTTGTCCTCAACCTGACTACACCATTCTTGCCGAAGTGCAATTTCAGCCGCTCTGGCTGTTTCTACGTCTTTCAGTTCCAGATCGGAATTGCAGATTACCCTTATTTTTCCGGTAACGCCGTCCAAATCTTCACCGGCAACTTCCAGCATGGAAGAGCTGAAATAACCCGCAATGCGGTCGTACGATTGTGCTTGTCGCAATCTTTCGCCAAGAAAAGATTCGTAGAGCTGCTGCCGGCGGGATGAGAAGCGCTTGATCATTTGAGTTTGATTAATTCCTGAACTAACCGGTATACCAGTGTGCAGGGATTGTGTTCGGCGTAGTTTCCTCCATCGTGATGCGCTTCTAATGCGCTAGCCCACTTGATGGCCTGTTCCAAATTTCCGTATGCCTTAAGCAGCGCGTATATGCCAGGGTCGTTTTTTTGGTAGGTAAATCCTTTTCCAATTCTCTTGGTTATAGCCTGTTCCAGCCTGGATTGGTAGTCGCGACGAGTTCCGGCGTCCTGATAATATTCGAAATGCAACAGGTACCACAGTTCAAAAGCTTCGTTCGACCAGGCACAATGAATTGAAGGCTGCATATCCCTGGCTTTATGGATGGCATTGTTGAACTTTTCAGGCAAAAAGCTGTCCCTGTCAAAAACAGCCCATACCTGGTCGTATTCCCTTCCAAATGCCAGTTCTTTCCGGAGCCTTATTTTTTGTGTCTCCTCAATGAGGCTAAGGGTGTTTTTGCCCTCCCCTTGAATATCTACCACGGCATTTTCTAACGCGCCTTTCGGCAAATCTGCTTTCAATGCTTCAAAGTACAAGGGCTCCGTTTTTTCCCCTTCGCATACGATGAGGAAATACTGCCGCTGGTTGCGAACTCCTACCTTTCGGCGACTTTCTTTTCGCTCCAACCGCTTTTTTAAGTGGTTAGGGACTTTTTGTTTTCTAGCCATGGGGTAGCAATTTTTGAAAAGTCGCCTAAATAAGGAATAGCGCCGTAGCGGCCCTGGATGTAATCTTTTTCAAAGGAACGATCTTTGCGCACCGTACCTCCATCTTCTTTGTATTCAACCAGCGAATACAAAGCGGTCGCGCCTTCTTTGTTTTTTTCCACAAAATAAATTTGATCACGCCGGAAGTTGCCGTAAGTGAGCAAGTTAGTATCGTGGGTAGCAAAAACCAATTGGGCGTTGTTCGGATTGGTCTCTACGGAGTTGAACAACCCCACCAGCGCTTTGGTGAGCAAGGGGTGTAGCTTGGCATCCAATTCGTCTACTACCAGTACCATGCCTCGCATGAGGGTATCGAAAATCGGTCCCAGCAAGTCAAAAATTTTGTTGGTGCCCGCCGATTCCTGCTCGTCAAGGTCAAAAGCAGCCTTGCCTACCAGGGCGCCCGAGGCGTCAAACATATCGTGCATGGCTTTAAATCGGTATAGTTTGAGGCCTTTAAGTTCGGATGTTAAGCGCAACCGAACTGCCAGGGGCATGTTTTCGGGTAGTTTCTCCGGGCTGAATTCTTCTTCCTGGACTTGTACTTCTCCGAACCCCAGATCGAGCTGTTGTAAAAATTGAATCATGGCCGGCCTGCAACCCGAATCGTTCAACAGGCGAAAGGTTACTGCCCGGTAGTTTTCATGGTCGATGCCGGACAGGGTGTTGCAGTAGGTAAACCACTTCATGATTTTTTGAGCGATTGCGCCGTTGAATTGGTCGCATACCGCCAAAAACAGGGCATTCGCCCGGGTTTTGGACTCCAGTCCCCTACCCTCCGGAAATTTCCCGGCTGATACTTCAATGGCTTCTCCATCGCGAATAAAGAGCGGTTTTTCTGCATTGACCTTTACCTGGTACAGCCATTCGGCGTGTACCTTCGTAGTGCTGACCTCAAAACCATAGCGATAGCGCATGCCATCTACCAAAAAAAGGATTTCAAAAAAGCAAGGCGCCGTTGCAGTGTAGGTGTTTAACAGGAAGGGTTGTACCCTAAAAGTATCTGTCGACGACATTTTTGCCGAGTCGCGCACCAAACGGCGCATGTCCATAAACGCCAGCATCAGGTTGGATTTGCCGCTCGCATTGGCCCCGTATACTACCGCACTTTTCAACAAGGTATGTTTTCCTGCCGAAAATGTGTTTTCCGGATATTCCGAAACGGATGAGGCTTCCAGGCTTAGGGTAACCTGCTCTTTGAAGGAGAGGTAGTTGCCTACGGTGAATTCCAGGAACATTTTTTATTTTTTTTGAGACATTTTCTCAAAAATACATAAAAATACTCAAAAATAAAAATTTTTGCACAAATTTAAACACTATCATTCTCTACATACCCCCGCAACAAACGCGCAGCCGCCACATCTTCCTGCCAATGGACTATGTGCTCGCAGCGGTTTTCGAGGTACTGCAGCAGCTGCAGGATGCGCTGCCGCTCACCCCAGTAATCGGGCGTTTCGGTGTATAACCACTGCCGGCCCGGGCGCGGATTTTCTTCCTGGTGGGTCTGGCGGATGGCGAAGAGTACCTGCCGCAGCAGCGAACTGCCGAATCCCTCCCGGCCCAGCTCTTTGTTGCCAAACTCGATGGCGGTCATCAGACGGGTTTCGTTGGCTTTGTCCGATTTGAGGAAGAGCTTGTAGTCGCGCAGGCCGTAGCCGCGAGCCATCTCCTGGTATACGCCGCTGCGGTGCTCGCCGTGGCTTTGTACTTCCAGGGCTTTGACGTAGAAGCGCTCTTCGGGCAAAAGCGTACGCCAAAGGCTGTGGTTGAAGCCGGCAGGCACGAGGTAGTCCATGGCTACTTTTACGGCGCTGTCGATGATTTTTTCTATTTCGCTTTGCTCGCCCGAGCGGCGCTCACGACTGAGCTCATATTGGATGTCTATGTCTTCTATATGGCGGTAGCGGGTCAGCTCGCGCAGTGCGGCGGCATAAGCGGCGAGCTGGTAGTCGGTGTCTTCGAAGTTGGGGTCGTCGCGGTCTTCTATTTCGGTCATGTAGCGCAACTGCTCCCGCACGCCGTGCTCTACGTCGGCTTGTATGTCGGACAAAAAGCCCACTTCTTCGCTCACTTGCTTGCGAAGTACCATGATGACGGTGCCCTGTACGTAGTTGCCGGTCTTGAGGGCCGAGCTGGTTTCGGTCTGTATGGTCCAGGCAGCGCTTACCTGCAGACCCGCTGCCCATAATATGAGGGCAAGGTCGGCCCACACGGCGCTCGACTGGTGGGTGAACATAACGACCTGTGCCCCACCGTCGGGCATATGATTGGCCAGGTTGCGGTATGCCTCTACCATGCCCTGCCGGAAATCGCGCTCGCTGCCCCTGATGGCCAGGGCTTTGCGACTACTGGTATACCACTCGGGGAATAATTGCGGTATGTGTTTTTCGTACCAGGCAAGGAAAAAGTCGGCTAATTCGTGGTAGTTGACGGCGTCGGCGTAGGGAGGGTCGGTGATCCAGAAATCGCAATCATCATATACTATTCTCGCATCCCCACTCCCTACAATTATTCTTTCTTTAAAATCACAAGTGGGAATATTATAATACCAAGAGGTATCAAATGCTTCTGTTCCCCTCGCGCCATAATTCATTAAGGAATTAAGCGCCTGGTTTGAAAACACATCAACCAGAGCTTCTTTAGATACTGTAGAATTCCACCTACTCAAAGCGCTATTATATGTAGCAGATTTTGTGATCCCCAATAAACAGCCAAGTAGAGTATGTTTATGCATGGCCAACTGATACGATTTCTCTACAAACAATCCATTCACCAACAACTGCCTCGCATTAAACAACTGGTGCCAGTAGGCCCAGCCGCGTTCACGAATGGGTTGATCGGTGTTATAACCTGGATCAATTTTTTTAGAAGGAATATACCCCTTTTCCTGCCATTCATGGAAGCGGGCTTGCAGCAAGTTTAGTACTTTAGCTTCACGCGCCAGGTCAGCGGCATCAGGGGCGGTGTAGAGTTTGCGGGTGAGCAGGGGGGTATTATGTGGGGGGGTATCGCCGGGTTTCAGGGTCACTTCGCGGCCCTGGGCATCGAGGTAATAGGTTTCCACATAGCGGATACAATAGAGGCGTTCCTGGAACACGTCGTCGGGGCGGGGCACTATATCGTCGTTTTCCCACAGTCGCAAGCCCTGGGGTCCGCGCAGCGTAGCTATGGGGGTGCGGTCGCCGGTATCCGGGTTTACCATCGCATTCCCCTGCGCCGTGCCGGCGGCTTTGGCCGCGGCCATCTCCGCATCGCTCACCCCGCTTAGGATGTCGATATCGTAGCGTTTTTCGGCATCGTTGCGGCGCAATCGGGCTATACACTTCGTTTTTTCGCCGATCACCCAGCCGGGCGCCAGGGGGATCATGTAGCCGCTTTGGGGGTCGCGGGCTTCCACACAGTAGAGGTAGGCGTCGGCGCGCCAGCCGCGTTCGTTGTGTTCGATGCCCCACTCCGTCACCTGCCGGTCCACGGCCTCGTACACCTCGCGTTGGGCTTTTTTCACCTGTTCCACTACCTCCTCGCCGCCGCCCACGATGTGCAGGGCGGCCCAGGTAAGCAGGGCGGCCACGGGGTTGAGGTCGGAGCCGTAGGCCTCGCAGCCCAGTCGGGCCGCTTCGAAAGGTATAGAGCCGCCGCCGCAAAAGGCGTCGCCCACGCGGGGAATACCACTAAACTGGCGTTGGCCGAGTTGCGCTACCAGCTCGGGCAGGTTGTGGGCGTCGGTATCCAGGTGGGTATTGATGTCTGCCCAGGCGGCTTCGGAGAGGTTGTCGAGGTGTTCGGGGCGTTGGCAGAGCAGCAGCTTTTCGTCGTACGACAAGCGATTGAAAATCTGTTTTTGGAGGGCTTCTTTTTCATCTGCGGTGACACCCTTTTGCCATTTGGGGTTGGCGTCGTCGCCGCTAAAAAACCGGGCGCGGCTGTCCTCGTCGCATTTTAAGTATAATTCTTTGGTGGAGAGATTTTTGTTCTTGCGCTGCCAGAGCCCTTCGTCGTCCATCGCCATCAGCTTCAGGAAAATCTCCCGGTCACGCACCGGGTTGTCGGAGGCCGGCATCAGCAGGCCGAGGATAGTGGCGCGCACCAGCACCAAGGGTTTGCGGCCCCACCACTTGCCGAGTCCGGTGAGGGTTTGGGTATTCCCCGCCATGCGTTCCTTGTAGCTTTCCTTAGAGACTTTGGCTACGGGGAATTGGGCTTCGATGAAAGATTTGAAGTGGGTCATGGGGTACAACTTAGGTTGGAGTAATGCCCTCGGCAACTGCAAACAATTAATATTCCGTCTTCAAAACGGTAAACGAGACGGTGTTCATGATCAATTTGGCGCGACCACCATCCGGCAAGATTTGCTTTAAGCGGTTCAACTTTCCCCGTTCCACGGAAAGGATCAACCCATATTTCATTAAAAAAGCCTTCTATTCTGGTAATATTCTCGAATTGAGCTTTTTTATAAAAATAGATAATATCATCTTTCGCTTTATTGGAAATTTGGTAGCCGTTAGCGCTAGGAAACCATATTTCAACAGCTTGATAATCGACAAGCGGAGGCAGGTTTGTTCTTCTAAGCCACTCGATCAACTCTTGGTCGATACAACTTTCATTACAAGCGTGATAAACTTGCGTTTGTTCCGCAGTACCGTTGTCCCGCTTGATTGTAAGTCCTATTTTATTTTTTTGCCAAACATCGTGCGAGCAGAAGCTCACTGCGAGGGACTTTTTTAACCAGGCATTGGCAAGCCCATCACAGTTTTGGTCGTGACAAGCGTGCTCGGGTTCGTTCAGGCTAAATTTGGAGCTTATATATTCTGCTTCCTGATTTTCGTCTAGATCTGTAAAATAGGGATAGCGTTTAAATTCCAAAAAAAGGTTTTTCTGTGTCCAGCTAACTGCGCTATCATTAAGCCAATTATTTAGCGAATAATTAGTCGATAGTTGTGTTTCAAAAAAGTCGGCATCAGGAATAACGAGACGATTGTAGCCCAGTTCATGTTTTGCTTTTCCACAGACGCGCAAGAGCAAATGCATTTTCTCTTTGGCTTCGTCAATATTCTCTGCCATATGTAGGGCAGAAATTTCGTTGAAATATACATCCATAGTCACCCGGGGTTAAATCAGCTTAAAGAGTTGGTTGCTCCATTCATCCATAAAATTAGGGGGATACTCGCTTAATTCGCCGCGATCATCAATTTTTATGGGCGTGACGAAGGCATATTGTTCTGTTTCAGCATTTCGCCGGTCAAAGAAAAAGATGCGGGTATCGGTTTTGGAAATAAGCTGATTTTTCACAGCTACCCGAACGCCGTTGAGAATATGATCGCTATGGGTTTCGGCCATAATTTGGGCGCCTGCAGCGGCGGCGAGCGCCATTAAGCGCCCCATTTCGGCTTGGCCACGGGGATGGAGATGCGCTTCGGGGTTTTCGATAATAATAAGCCGATCGGGTTTTGCCATCAACAAAGCCAGAATAACGGGAAGTACGAAGCTAATACCAAAGCCAACGTTTACCGGTCGGAACCGGTTGGTATAGTCGATATTGGTTTCAAAACGAATATCCATTAATACCATCTCCGTACCGGGCACTGCCGTCGTATTAAGTTGAGTACCGGGGGAAATTTCTCCCAGCCATGCATCCACTTCGTGAATTAAAGACCTGGAGCGCGCATTGGGGTGGTGTAAACTATCGGATTGGATTCTTTCGCTCGAACCAAAAGCATTGAGGTAGTGGACGGCAAATTCCCCTTTTGAGCCGATTTGTCGTAATTTTTCAATATATGTAGAAGAAGATTGATATGACTGTCTTGGGCCGATACGTTCTGCATTTAAATATTGAAAATTATCGGAAAACAGGTTGAATGCCCGGCTCAATGCGTCATGTTGATATTGTTCCCCAGTAGTTAAATATTCTCTATCCGGATGATAATTAAAATTCCAGTAACGAGTAAATCCCGATTCGTTTTGAATTTTTATCGTAATTACCTCTTCCTCTGCAAATTGATAAAACACATCTCGACCTTTGCCGAGCACTGCAAATTCTGGATTATTTAAGTCTAAAATACCTTGAGGCAATTGACCAGACTGCTTCAACAACAATAGAGTTTGGATCAGGCTGGATTTGCCCATACCATTAATTCCCGCTAAAAGGTTTAATGATCCCAGGGAAAGTTGAAGCTCTTTTAGCGCTTTAAAATTTTTGATATCAATTTGCTTAAGCATGGGGATTGATTGTTTTTTGGATCAAATTTTCAATGGTAGAAAATCGCTTCGTTACACGCGCTTTATCGCCTGTAGCCTGTGAAATTGAATTGAGAAAATCTTCGTCTTCATTCATTTGTTGGATAAAATTGTCGATCAATTCCTCTTTTCGTTCAAGCAGTTTTTTTCTCGCATCGTCATTTAATTTAGCTAAAGCTACCGACCACACTTCAAATAATGCCTTGCTGATCGGTTTTCTTCTTTCATCTCTGGCAAATCGCTTTCTAAAAGCAAATTTGCCAAAAATCTGATGCGCTAATCGCATCGCATTAATAAAGTCCAATTTGAGCCTTGCATAATTTATATCCGGTTCACCTAGCTTTCTCATTCCTTTGTTCAAAAAGCTATCGAGATCCGGTTCGTATTCACTATAATGTGTATAATAAAACGCTACGAAGCGATTAACGAAATCTCTGTCGAGCATTCTATCTGACGGTATATTTCTGGTAGCTTGTTTAAAAATGTCGATTTCAGCCAATTCTTTAATCCTTATTGCCGGCAAACCCTGGTTCAAGGCATGGCGGATTTCCTGTGCAGTTAACGGCTCGCCGCCTGTATTAATGCGTTTAAATATATTAAATTTAACGTCTTCCGGAGTTCCAGGTTTAATAATATAGGCGATGATTTGAGTCTCTTCAATACGTCTTTGAAATTCTACCGGTAGATCCTTAAATTTTTTGTCATGCAACTGAGTCAAATATTCTAAATTACTAAGTGCAAAAGATTCATCAATGATAAATCTTTTTAAAGTTGTTAACCGTTGTAAGCCATCGACAACGAGCCATTTATGTTCATCGCTTCCGTCAAAATAAAAAGCAGGAAGAGGTAAGCGCATCAGTATCGATTCAATAAGTTGGCTTTGTTTTTTAATATTCCAAATGCCTGCTGTTCTCTGAAAATCAGGATATAGGTCAATAGCCGGAGGATCTGACTTCAATCGTTTAATTATTAAATCTAATGTTGGATTTTTAGTATCAATATCAATCTTTTTGGGATCAAAAGGCTTCTTTACTTCAGTAATAGTAGATGTGTCTTCTACCTCCACTCCAGGATCAAATTCCCCTTGTCCCTCCTGCTCATCAAGAACATTTTCATTTATTGTAGTATCCATCAAGCTGACATTTAATCATTTAAACAAATCGGCCTCGTGGTCGAGTTCCTTAAACAAAGAGTTCGCTTCACTCACCCGGTCATTATACACATTCATATCGATGCGGTTGGTCGTGACCGGGTTTTCGGTGAGGGCGAAGCGGAGGGCTTTGCGCCAGCCTTTGCCGCGGCCCTGAATGGCGTGGCCGGTGGCGGCGTTGGTAATCGTATAGAGCCACCAGCGCTCTTCGGGCTTGAGGCCCAGCCAGTTTTGCACGGCCAGGTTGATAGCCCCGGGGTCGGCGTCTTCCACCGCCCAGGCTAATACGAGCAACTCTTTGCCAAAAAGGCGGTGCAGGTAGTTCGACTCCGGCTTCCAGTTGGCCACCTTTTGGTCGTTGTTTTTCAGGCGGCGGTTGAACTCCACTCTAACGTCTTCTTTGATCAACTCCCATTTGAGATAGGGCAAAATCACTTTAGCGGTAGAGTTGGCGCCGGTAACTTCATAGGCCAGCTTGCTCCAATTGATCTGCGGGTCGTACTGGAATTGCTCAAAGATCACCACCTCCTTTTTGCCTGGCTTGACAAAAACGAGGAAATGGTGCTCCGTGTCATTCGGGTTAAATCCGAAGTCTAATATGTTGGTTTTATTGCTCAATATCTTCCGGTTTAGCCTCTTCTTTCGCGTCTCGAAGGTAGTCAAAAAATTGTCGCCCGGTAGGGAAATGAATCTTTCCGGCTTCCAGTTTCAACTCACCGTCATTCAATAGTTCTTGAAGAAAGGACAACATATTAGATAAACATTCATAGTCAAATTTGAGCTTGGCATCCGTTTCAATCGCCACCCAATGTTGCCCTTCTATTGCCAGTGCAGTGTCTGAAAGAGAAGCCTGATACTTTTTCAACAAGGCTACCCATTGATAAACCTCGGCCGTAGATTGCTTTATTAATTTCTTCTTCCAAATCGTGGGCAGGTTGTGGTCGATTTCTGCACCTGGCCCTAGATTTTCAGGCACCCGGAGTGTCTTTGTCTCCGAGCGAATTCCCTGGCGCTCAGCTACGGCCAGTACAACCTTAGCTCCATCAGGTATTTCCACCGGGCCGTCGTATACGCCGCCGGCGGATAGCGGGTCGCTGCCGTCGGTGGTATATTTAATGGCAGCATGAGGGGCTACGCGCAATTCGAGCATACGGCGGCGGCCATCCATGTAAAAACGGTGCTTGAGGGTGATCCGGTTTTGGAAAAACGCCGGTTCGCCGGTTTCGTGTTTGCCCTTGCCGTCCACACACAGGAAAGACAATTTGAGCTCGCTGGTCACGAATATCTCCTGAAAATCCAGCGTATTGGAGGCCGTCGTTACCAGGCTGTCGCCGATTTCGTAGTGGATAGTATCGCCGTGGGTGGGAATAATTTTCAGTTCCACTTCGCCGGTATCGTCATCCCTCCTGATCTCGCGAATATTCACGCTGGTTTTTGGCGGCGGGAAGGGGCCTTTTTCGATCCAGTCGGCATTGGCCCGCCACAAATCCTTGCGCAGCATTTCGTCCCGCAATTGATCAAGGGCGTTGGGTTTGTGCCAAAGCCAGTCGGTATTCTGAGCGGCTTTGGCTTTAATATCCCGCCAGGGCAGACTGCGTTGGTTACCGAAGAGCTTGCCCTCTACATACCGCACAAACGTTTCGCTGGTTACATCTTCTGTAAATTTGCGCTTTTCCAGCAAAGCGGCTACGATTTGCCTTTCTCCGCGATAGTCGTTGGCAGTGAAGTGCATCTGGAAATTGGCATCAAGCAGTCCGTTTTTGGTGGGGTAATAGAGCTTGACGAAGGAAGTTGTCACGGCGCTGCGAAACTTAAACATAAAATTTTCGCGCAACTTCTCGGCTTCGATGTATTGGGGGTCGTTTTTGGGCATTTTCTCCGAGCTGAACTCGCCGAGTATGGCTTCGATCCCCTTCAGCGCCTTAACATTCTGGTATATAGCTTCCATGGAATGCGCGTCGCCGGTGAGGAACATCAGGCGATTGCGAAGGGTTGCGTCATCATATAGCTTTTCCAGATCGGGGTGAATTTTCCCACCGGGATAGGGTTTGTAAATGATAAGCGCCACCTTGTCGGACTCCAATTCAATTTCATCCAGCGACGGCAGGGCGTATACCTTTTGGTAGCAGTCCTTGTCCTCCGGCAAAAAGATTTCCCTCAGTTTGTTGCGAATTTCGGGTTCAATGCCTTCGTCCGTATAGCCGGACACGTAGTCTCTTAGTTTGGCGACTACATTTTGCACGTTTTTAAACAAAAAATTACCGGCGTTGTCGAGGTGGAGATACCAACAATTGCTTTTGAGTTCGGGAAGTATCTTGGATTGTATTTCGGAAATATTAACGCCAGGGGCGCATAGGTTGCGCACAATTTCGGTATCCTTCAGTCCGCGAACGGCATTTTGCACGGTTGCCATCGAAGACATTAGTATCAACTTCGCAACTTTAGAAGCATGATTATTGCCGAAGTGGTCGTCCAGGTTTTCCGCCACGGCGGGTGGGTTGCCGGCTATATCGTGAGAAATGGCGTTAGTGAGGCTTGAATTGATAGCTGCAATTTCTGTAAGCGTATCGGGATCGTGTAAATCAATATCGTGTGGTGCGATAAGGGATGTGGTATGAGCCCAGCCTTCTTTTTCATCCCACATACGCGCCACAACCGTACGCATAAAGCGGATGAGTCCCCTGGTTTGCATAAAACCGGGGTTTTCCTTGAAGCGGGCGTAAAGGTCTTTAATAGCCGGATGAAAAGGAAAGGCATCTTTTACCGCTGCCTGAAAACGTTCGGGCGTTTCGGTAGTAATATCCATTTGCCGGGCCTCCTTGATCGAAGCGGCATAAGCTGTAGCAACTTCATCTATATCGGATGCCGGTACATCGGCCTGAAACAACTTGGTGCGCAGGATGTGGTAGATTTCATCGCCTGTTTGCTGCACCGGGGTAAAGTTCTTGGCCAGTCGGTTAACTTCTGCCGAGTAGTTATCCAGTACCTGACCGATCATTTCAGAGCCTTCGGCGTAATTGGCGGTAAGATCGGAAATGATAAGCGCCACATGCTTAAGCTCTGCTTTGCCGAGTGCAGCCAGGAGATTCGACAAAGCTTGCGTCGTCACTACCGCCAGGTCAGAATTGCCTATCTGCTTGGCTTTCGCCGCTTGAAAATAAGGGGGCAATTCATCGAGCAGGATGACGACTTTTTCACCCTTGAGCAAATTAATCCACGCAGATTGTCCCGGCGCTTCGAGCGGATCATAGTATTCTTTGAACAAGTCCCGTTTACCCAACTGCTCTGCAATATGTCCCCAGATGCCGTAACGCGGATTTTCTCTGCCGGTAAATCCTATCACTTTTGCTGCCTCCTGGAAGTCAGTATCATACACAGCCCCCATTACCTTGTTCCGGAAATCGGGGTGTTGGGCCAATAAACCCACCGCAATCATATTGTGGGTTTTACCGCCGCCCATCGTCTGGGTTAGCTTAAAAACGCCATCATCCGTTTTCCCTTCCAGGCGTCTGAACACTGCCTGGTAAAGGTCTTTCATACCCTGGGTGATGTAATTTTCAGCAAAAAAAGTGGAAGGCTCAATTTTTCCTTCAGTGAGGTCGGTAATGTCCAGAACAACATCTCTTCTTGACTTATCGAAGACGGATTGGCGGGGGTGGCATAGTTCTTTAAGGTTTTTCATATTATAAAGCGCTTGTTTTTGGGCCTATATTCAATAAAAGCGAAGATAATACACAAAGTAGAAAAGGCACAATCTAACGCTTAGGAATTATGATAGAACTGAGGCTGACCGTCTTCAAAACGATCAGCCTCATAATACAAACGAGAAACCAGAAACTTGAAACAACCGATAACTGACAACCCACAACCCACAACCTACAACTTCTGCACCTTCCTCACCAACTCCTTTCCATTAGCGCTAATACCCAGCAGGTACATACCAGATGGCAATTGCGACAATTCGAGGTCTTTGCGCCAGCCGCGAGCCACGGGTTCTTCCCATTGGTAGAGCGTTTGGCCGCGGGTGTCCATGAGGCGGAGGCGGTAGTTAGTGGCTTTTGGGGCATCTATTTCAATACGTAGCGAATTGGTAAACGGATTGGGAGAAACCACCAGCCGGGTAAGGCCGAGTTCGGCCTCAGAAATTCCGCTTACTACCACACTCAGCGTGCCGGAAGTGAAGGTACAACCGTTGGCATCGGTCACCAACACGCTGTAATCACCCGATTGGGTAGCGGCAAAGGTGGCTTCCTGGGTGCTGTCGACAGGCTCGCCGTTGAGCAGCCAAATATAAGAGGCATAACCTTGAGAGGCTGCAAGCGCCGCGCCATCGGCGGTCAGTTCTATGAAGGGCGGATCGGGTTCTACGATTTGAAACTCGAGGCTGCGCGCGCAGCCGATGTTGTTGGTGGCGGTCACGCCGTATGTGCCGGCAGGAAGGCTGGTGAGCTCGGCATTGCCGGCGCCGGTGCTCCAAGCAATGGTGTAACTCGCTGTATTGTTGTCGATATCAAGTGTAATCGTGCCGTCGCCGGCGCCTGGGCAACTTACGTTAGTCGCCGTACCTGTCACCTGAAAGGCTTGGCATTGTTCTACCACCCGGTAGATATTGCCGTTGCCGAGGCCGGCCAGGTACATCTCGCCGAATTGATCTTCGCCAAAAGAACTGAACTGGGAAGAAGGCCCCTGCATCATAAACTCGTTGGTCCAGCCGCCACCCTGGGTGTTGGGGCGAAGGGTCCAGATGCGGCCGCTGCAATAGTCGGCATATACGTAATAGCCGTAGAGGTCGGGGAAATCATTGCCGCGATATACAAAGCCGCCGGTTACTGAGCAGCCCACGCTGGAGGTATTGGCATACACGTGAATGGGGGGCACATACTGGTTCTGCGGGCCACACCCCGAAGTATTGTACGTCGCCAGTCCTTCGTAGCAGCGCCAGCCGTAGTTTTCACCGCCCGTACTGGAGGCCGGTTGAAAGTCAATTTCTTCCCAGGCGTCCTGGCCGACATCGGCGATCCACATATCGCCGGTGAGGCGGTCGAAGCTGAAACGCCAGGGGTTGCGCACGCCGAAAGCCCAGATTTCAGGCAGGGTGTCAATGCTATTGGCGTAAGGGTTGGTGGGTGGAATGGCGTAGGGGTCGCCGTTATCCACGTCGATGCGGATCATCTTGCCCAGCAATCGCTGCCGGTTTTGTCCCATACCTTGGGGGTCGCCGCCCGAGCCTCCGTCGCCGAGGCCGAAATACAAGTAGCCGTCGGAACCGAAGTTGAGGTCGCCGGCGTTGTGGTTGCTGAACGGCTGGTCTTCCACGATCAAAATCTTCTCGCTGTCGGGGTCGGCTGCATTGGGGTTGCCCGCCGATACCCGGAATCGGGAAATATGGGTGTCACCGCTGTTATTGGTATAATTTACATAAAAAAAGCCGTTTTCGGCATAATCGGGGTGAAAGACGAGGCCCAGCAAACCGCGCTCGTTGGAGGCCGAATTCACCCGTGCGTCGATATCGAGAAAAGGCGAGGGCAAAACCTGTCCGGCGCCGTCGATGATGCGAATTACGCCCCTTTGCTCCACGATAAACAAACGTTCATCCCCCGCGTTTACTATGTCTACCGGACGGGTAAAGCCGGAAGCGTATACTTGTATTCCTACTTTCGGCTGTGCCGTTACTGCAACGGAAAACAGAAAGGCCAGCAAGCCCAATATTGAGTTTTTCATAAATTGTTGTTGGTGAAAAAAAATAGTTGCCAGATTTAAAACCTAAAAATATTGAACGAGTTGTTAAATCCCCCATTATTGTAATAGATTGTATAGCTACTGTCAAAATATATAAGCCAATAAAGTCGTTTTGAAGCAGTTGAAATTCGCTGTTCGCATGAAAAAAATCTTGTTGCTTTGCTGGTTAAGCCTCCTGACTACCGGCGCCCTTTTGGCACAAAAAAAAGAAGCTATCACGCCCGACAACCTCGTGCGGCTGGATGCCTACGAGGATACCATCGCGCTGCTGGCCTACGCCGTGGTCAACGACTCGCTGCCCGAATACCGCTTCGGCGCCTGCCAGAAGTTGATTACCAGTCTGAAAGAAGCCCTGAAAACGCCCAATTCTTTCTATTATCCTTTTCAAAGGGCCAAATCTATTTCAATTCAATACCCCCCCGATAGCTCGTTCCGGGTGTTTACCTGGCAATTATACGTCGACGAAAATGAATACCGCTACTACGGCGCTATCCAGAAACGCGGCAGCGAACTCCAACTATTCCCGCTTATCGACCGCTCGCAGCAGATCGAAGAGAGTAACCTGGAGCAACTGGTGCTGCCGCCCGAACAATGGTACGGGTCGGTGTATTATAATTTGAAGGAATGCAAAGGCCCCAAAGGCAGCAAATACTACCTGCTGTTCGGCTTCGACGGCTACCGCTTTTTCCACAAGCGCAAGCTTATCGACGTACTTACTTTCGACGACAAGGGGCAACCCGTCTTCGGCGCACCTGTATTTGTGCACAAACCCGAAGGAAAACCCCAAAGCTTCAAGAACAGGGTCATGCTGCAGTACTCCGCCGATTCGTCGGTGAAACTCAACTACGACGAATCGTACGAGATGATCATCTTCGATCACCTGCTTACGATGATGGGACAATACGGCGAAGGCCCGACCAATTTGCCCGATGGCAGCTACGACGGCTATAAATTCCAGAAGGGCGCCTGGGTATACGTCGACAAAGTATTCAACGACAAGCAAGACACGGCTCCCGTCCCCCATCCGGTTTTCGACGAAAAATCGAAAAAGAAAGATATCTTCGGCAATGACAAAAACTAAGTCCGAGCCGCAGGCGCACCATCTCACGGTGGCTCGCACGGCTCGTTATTACACGCTGGGAACGCCCGGCCCGCACATCAAAACGCTCTGGATAACCTGCCATGGGTATGGCCAATTGGCAGGTCAGTTTATCCGCAAATTTGAAGCTGTTCTCGATGAAGAAACGCTGGTGGTAGCGCCCGAAGGCCTCTCCCGCTTTTATTGGGAAGGCGTGAGCGGCGATGTGGGCGCCTCGTGGATGACCAAAGACGACCGCCTCGCAGAAATCGACGATTATGTGGCTTATCTGTCTTCTCTGTACGACTTTTTTGTAACCCAACTACCCCCTCAAACCCGCATCGTGCTGGCGGGCTTTTCACAGGGCTGCGCTACCCAACTCCGCTGGATAACCCGCCAATTACCTCATTTTGATGTACTTCTGCTATGGGCCGGCGGCCTTCCCGAAGATATCGACTACAAGCCGCTGTTGCCCTATTTTCAGGAAAAATCGCTGCATTTCGTCTACGGCCTACAAGATCAATATCTCACCGAAGAACGCATTGCCACGCAAAGCCAATGGCTGGCCGATACCGGCCTGCCCCTCCAAATACACACGTTTGACGGGAAACACGAGATAGACCGGGAGGTGCTGCGGCAGTGGGCGAAGGAGGGAGTGTGAGAGTGTGAGAGGGTGAGAGGGTGAGAAGTTTTGCTCCCACACTCCCACTCTCCCACCCTCTCCCACTCCCCTCAGTGCATCCTATCCCCGCGCGGCGTCAAAGTCTCCATCAACCCGGCCTCGAAGGTGAGGTATTCCTTCCAGCGCGCCCAGGCCTTTTCTTCGCCGCAATACAGCATAGCCAGGTCGAGGAACATGCGGTAGTGGCTCGCTTCAGCTACCATAAATTTATAATAAAAATCGCGCAGCGTCTCATCGCTGATATGCAGTGATAGCAGGCGAAAGCGCTCGCAACTGCGGGCTTCGATGAGCGCGCAGGTGAGTAGTTTTTCCAGTAGCCCTTCTTCGCGCGTGCCGCCCTTTTTCTGAAACTGCAACAGGGCATTCACATATTCGTCTTTGCGCTGGCGGCCCAGTTGGAGGCTGCGCTTGTCGAGTTCGGCCAATACCATGCGGAAATGCCCCCACTCTTCGGTGACCACCGGCGCCAGTTCGCGCACCAGCTCGGCCCTTTCGGGATATTGTTGTATCAGCGAAATGCAGGACGTGGCGGCCTTTTGCTCGCAATACGCGTGGTCGGTGAGGATTTCTTCCAGTTCTATTTCCGCCATATTTACCCAGCGGGGGTCGGTGGGCAATTGCAGGCCCAGTACGTGCAGGGAGGATTGATTTTGATTAGACGCGCTCATCCCGTTATTTTTCCAGGCAGGTTATTTGGTTAATAAAAAAATCGAGCTGATACACCTGGTATTCTTCATAGCCGGTACTCCAGAATACGAGGATACTATCCACTTCGCTTTCCTTGAGCAGGTTCATCTGACCGCGATCGATGGGGTAATGCACCCGGTAAGTCAGGATCTCGGTTTCGGTATCATAGCTACCGCGGTCCATCTTGCCGGCCCGCAGGTTGATAAAATTGCCGTCGAGCTGCTTGATCGTAAGCGTACTGCCCTTTTCAATAAACCCGTAGGCTTCTCTCGCATTGGGATAGGCAAAACTAAATTGCAGCGTGAGAAAGCGATAGCCGCCCAGCGAGGTAAAAAAGCCCTCGCAGCGGAGATATTCTTTGTCTTTGAGAAACATACGCAGCCGCTCGTCGGTATGCGTAAACAATAACTGCTTTTGCACATCGCGGCGCCACTGGCCGCTCGCGTCGTCTTTTCCTTCGTAAGCCATACGGCACAAGGCCGCCGGCGGATTTACAATGAGGTCGAGATTGCGGTCGGTAAGTCCGGCGGTAGTATTATCGCTAAGGGGGATTAGGTTTTCGAAAGGCTCGGCAGCGAGCAATTTCTGCGTTTTGCTGAGCTTGGATTGTTGTTGTTTGGCTTGCTGGGTCGACTTAAACTCTGTGAGATAATTGCCTTTTTCCGTCAGCTTCGTAGCCCTCGACACCTCTTCGGAGGCCCTGCCCATTTCCAAGGTCGTCTCGTTTTCGGCCCGCCGGGCAGCATCAAGGCGAATCTGAACCTGGCGCAGATCGTCGGCATCGGTCCCCGGTCTGTTTTGTAAAGTTGTATATTCTTTTTCAATTGCCTCGCGGGCCTTTACCGCTTCTTTGGCACGTTTCTCGGCAATACTCGCGGCATCCTGAGCCAATTGGGAGCGGCGCACGGCAATTTTAAAAATATCTTCTTCCGTAACGGAAACAGGGCTTTCCAACGGGTTGACCGTGCCCACGAAAATGGGATATTTATTGCCTTCTTTTTCTTTTTTTGAAGCAGCATCGGCATTGTCGGGTGCAGGTGCGGCAAAGTCGCCGAAATACTGCCAACTGCCATCTGGGTATACAATGATCTTTTCTCCGCGTTCGTTTTCGCGAAGTTCTTGCGCATGCAGGCAAAAAACCGGCAACAGCAAAGCGGTACAAACACCGCAAACCCGGATAAATGCGTTAATTTGCATATGCGTTTGTTTTTGGGAATCGTTTTTCAATAAGCAGACCTACAAATATAAAGCCAAAATGGCGTCTATGCATGAAAGGCATGAAAAAGAAAGCTAAAAATACGAGGTACTTTGTACTTCTCACGGCATTGTGTGCCGCCGCCCTGTGGCTCTCTTCCTGCGGGGAAGGCAGCGATGGATCAGCCATCCGGTTCAAATCCATTCATATCAGCTACCCGGCCGCCTACCGCGATTCGATGCAGGCCGACAGCTTTCACGGCGTGGTAGTGCGCGATCCCTATCGCTGGATGGAGCAACAACGCGACCGGCGCCTCGCCAAATGGATCCAGGACCAGCGGTCTATCGCCGGGCAATATTTCAAACAAATAGACTATCGCAACGCCATCCGCGAGCGCCTCGGCGACTTCTCGTATTTCGAACGCTACCAAATGCCTGAACGCCGTGGCGACCAATATTTTGTATGGAAAAACACCGGCAGGCAAGAGCAGGATGTATTGCATAAAACTACCGGCATGTTCGGCAAATTGCAAGCCCTGCTCGATCCCAATACCTGGGAAAAAGACGGTAGCCTCAGCGCCGCCGGCCATGCTTTTTCGCGCGACGGCTCGCTGCTGGCATACGGCGTTTCCCGCAATGGTTCGGCCCAGTTCGACATATTTGTCATGGAAACCGCTTCGGGCCGCAAGCTCTCGGATACAATCCGCCACGTAAAAAACTCGAACATCGCCTGGTACCGCGACGGCTTCTTCTATAGCCGCTACCCGGCCAACGGCGCCTACCACCAGGTCACGGCGCCCAACCATTTTCACCAACTGTATTACCACCGCATTGGCGAAAAACAATCGCAAGACGCACTTGTCTTTGCCGACCGTTCGTATCCGCGCCGCAATGTAAGGGCCGAGACCACCGAAGACGAGCGCTACCTGGTGCTCTTCCTCCAGGAATCAATTCACGGCAGCGCCGTTTTATTCCGGGACCTCGAAGCAGGCGACGGCGATTTTACGCCCATCACCGAATCTTTCGACCATACTTTCCGGCTCATCGGCAACCAGGGCAGCCGGCTATTATTTCTTACCACCCACAATGCCCCCAACGGCCGGATCGTGGAAGTCAACGCCAGCAGGCCCGGCGAACGATACTGGGATGATATCGTGCCCAACGCTAAAGACGCTGTGCTGCAACATGCCGTGCCGGCCGACAACAAACTCGTTTGCGCCTATTCCAGGGAAGAAGGCCCCCAAATCGCCGTATTCGACTTGAAAGGCAAACGGCAACACCAGATCGACCTCGAGCTACATACCAGCGTGCTGGGGCTGGAGGCCCAATCCGACGGCAAAGAAGTATTCGTCTCGCTGGGGCATTTCCTGCAGCCCACCCGGATAGCCTGGCTCAACATGGACAATTACAAGTTTTCGTCGTATTTCGCACCCAAATTCGATTTAAAAGACAGCCAATTCGAAATCCGTAAAGTGCGGTACGAAAGCTTCGACGGACAACAGATACCCCTGTGGATTATCCATAAAAAAGGACTTGCCCTCGACGGCAAGCGCCCCACCCTGCTTGTAGCCGATGGAGGAGGCCATAGCGCACAACCCGGGTATAACCCTTTGCTGCCGCTTGTGGTCGACAATGACGGCGTGTATGCCGTGGCCTGTATCAGAGGTGGCGACGAAGGCGGTGAAACCTGGCGCCAGTGGGGTTCTCTGGGTAAAAAACAAAACGCCTTTGACGACTTCCAGGCTGCCGCCCAATACCTGGTGTCGAACCTGTACACCTCCAAAGAAAAACTGGCCATCATGGGCGGGGAACACGGCGCGCTCATTGTGAGCGGTACCCTCACCCAGCGACCCGATTTGTGCCAGGTAGCCGTGCCCATCAACGGCATCTACGATATGATGCGCTACCAACACTTCAACAGTGCCTGGCTGTGGGCCGGCGAATTCGGCCGCAGCGAAGTGGCGCGCCAATTTGACAACCTGCTGTCGTATTCGCCCCTGCACAACGCCGTGCCGGCCAAATACCCGGCCGCACTCATCGCCGCCACTGATGCCGACGACATCGCGACGCCCGCCCATGCCTACAAGTTGACGGCCACCCTTCAGGCCATGCAACAAAACGACAACCCCGTTTTGATCCGCCTTGACCGCGGAGGCCCCTACCCTGCCGGGGCGCCCGCCACCCGAAGGCTCGATGAAGCGACCGACATAGCCGCGTTTATCTGGTACAACCTGCAAGAAAACCTCTCAACCCCCCGGCGATGATGTTTTTATTTAAAATAGGCTTTTTGCCCGTCACCATATGGGACATCCTCGACATCATCATCGTGGGGTACCTGCTGTTCCAGTTATACAAATTGCTGAGAGGTAGCAGGGCCTTAAATATCTTTGTCGGCGTATTTCTCCTGTACATCGTTTGGTGGCTGGTCAACCAGTTGGGTATGGACCTGCTCTCTGCCGTACTCGACCAGTTTGTGAGCGTGGGGGTCATTGTGCTCATCATCATCTTTCAGCCGGAAGTGCGCCGTTTTTTGTTGTTGTTGGGCAACAGCACCCTACGGCAGCGCTCTCGTTTTTTTGAGCGCATCCTCGATCGCAACTTCGAAGGCGCCGAGTTGCGAAAAAACCAGATAAGCGCTATCCGGCAGGCGCTCATGCGCATGAGCTACCGCAAAACCGGCGCGCTCATCATCTTTGTGCGCCAGGCCAACCTCGAAGGCATCATCAGCGGCGGACTCCCTCTGGATGCGCTGATCAGCGAGCAACTTATTGTAAGTATTTTTCAAAAAGAAAGCCCCCTCCACGACGGCGCCCTGCTGATCGGCGCCGGTAAAATACAAACGGCCAGTTGCGTATTACCCGTATCCGACAACCCAGCCATACCCGCTTCTGCCGGCCTGCGCCACCGCGCCGCCGTCGGCATCACCGAACGCGTCGATGTGGTCGCTTTTGTCGTCTCAGAAGAAAATGGGAAGTTGTCGTATGCCTACGACGGGCAGCTGCAGCGAGGCCTCTCCGAAGAAGAGTTGGAGGAGTTGATGGGGAGGTATTATGTTTAGCGGTCAGGGCTTAGCGGTCAGGGCTTAGCGACTAACTGCTAACTGCTAACCGCTAACCGCTAACTGCGAACAGCAAAAATTAACTCATCCTCAAACTCGCCGTTTTTGAAAATCGTCTTTTCAAACCTCGCCTCCAGGATAAAACCCGCTTTTTCGAGTACCTTTTGCGAACCTATATTAGTGCCGAAAGGCCGGGCAAAAAGCCGGGTAATATCATAAGTTTGAAAGGCGAAATTGACCATTTGCCTTACGGCTTTAGTCATAATGCCGTGGCCCCAGAACGGCTCGGCCAGCCAATAGCCCAGCTCGGCGTTTTTGCGAAACACATCGGACTGGGGGTGTACGCCGATGCCGCCCGAAGCTTGTCCTTCGATATCTATGGCAAAAATATGTATAGGCTGTTCTTTAGTCGCCATTTCAATAAAAGCGATCCCGTTTTCGCGGGTATACGGGTGGGGAAAACGGTCGGTGAGATACCTGGCGATATTGTAGTTGCCGGCATAGCGGACTAGACTGTCCAGGTCGTCCATCGTCCAGGGTCTAAGTGAAAATTCCATATGTTTTTAAATATTGAAACGGCTATACACAGAAAAAAAGTTCCCTGGATAACTTCCCAAGATCACTCCCTCTCCCCCTCCCACACTCATCTTCTCTGTGGCATTACCAGGCTATCTGCCGGATAAGTCGCCTTCAACATATCCATTTGCGCCTGCGCCCAGGTAGTCAGGAGTACGCGTTGTTCGTCCGTCAATTTGGCGTCGGCATGCAGTCCGAAATAAGTATAAGAGGCCAGAGGCATTTCCTTCTCCTTCACCATCTCTATCGTCTCTTCAAATTTGTGGTTTTGCACGGCGATAGGGCGTTTCAGGAATTCCGAATAATTCAGATGCTTTTTTCCGTCGTTTACGTGCGAAGCGAGCCACCAAGCCGCGGGTTGGATTTCGGCGTACCAGGGATATCGGGTATAATTGCTGTGGCAGTCGTTGCAAGCCACTTTCAAAATATCATTCACCTCATCGGGAATCGTATATTTTTTTGAAATGTCATACGTCTGGTCGTTCGACAGGTTTTTTTCCGGTCGAATGGCCTGTATCCCGAGAAATAATACGCCAAAGGCAATCAGCAGTTTTGTTGTCTTACGCATAAAATGAATTTACATGTTGTTACAAAACGTCATAAAGAGAAAAAAATCACACCATCCTAAAGTCCCAAAGTCGCATTTGCACAGCCCTACCCCGAAGCGAGATGACACCTTCGTTCGTACCTCACGAAGATTTCACCTCTTTCGCAAAGAGTCCCAAAGTCCAATAGTCCAATAGTCCCCTTCATCCCTTCCTCAGTGCCATCATCGTCCAAATTCCGCCAAGTAGATCAATGACCCCAAAGAGAATCAACTGGGGTTTGGCCAGGCCGAGCATCACAAACAGCACAAAAAAGCCGGCTGCCATAAAGCGGTTGTAGGAAGCCACTTTCAGGAAGAGATCACTCGCTTTCGGTCCCACGATTACATAATACAAACCCAGGTCGAGTACCAGTACGCCCACAATCCTGATCCAGACTTCGGAGGTGGATTCAAATTGGAATAAGGTCAGCAGGGTATTGGGCGAAATAACTAGAATAAGGCCCAGCAATAGCAGGTAGAATCCGAAATAATACACGGATTGTGCGGCTTTTGTCATGGTGTGAGGGTTTTAGGTTCTGGAAACGAATATACTCATATTTCGGAATGCGGATTGCGGATTGCGGAATAAATTACGAGATAGGAATTGCAAAATTTCTGTGGAAAACGATATTTTGGAGCATTAACCGTCGTGCATGGATTTTCACCACTATCGAATACTCATACAACAAGGGCGATTGACCGAACTATTCGGCCTGATGGCACGTGAAAACGCGCAGATCGAAATTCCGGAATTGCGAAATACCCTCACGGTATTGCAGTCGCGGTGGGAAATACACCGCCAACACATATCGCGCGGGGTATTGACGGCGGAGGAACAACAAGCGCAGCTATCCGAACTCAGCCGGGATTTGCTGATATTCCTCAACCAACTGCAAGCCCAACAAACGCCTATTTTCCTGTCTAAAAAGAACGATTTCATCCCCTTTTGGGTGAGTCTATTTTTATTAATAATCATATTGGCACTACTTTGGCTCATACCTTGTCCTTCGGCATCGCAATACCGTTTTTTCACTATTGCACTGGCACTTTCTGCCGCCGGGTTTACAGCGGTGTTGCCCAACTTCTTCCAGTTTTACCACAAAGGTTTTCAGTTGGGCGGCGCTATGCTCGTCTTTTTTGTCGTAGCCGGCTTTGATCCTGCCCGGCCGGTAGCCGCCAACCGCTGCGATGTCAATTTTGCCCAAACCATATACGTACACGGCGCCAAAGGTAAGCACGACAGGCTGATCGTCAATCAGGGATCGGTAGTTATGCTAATGCCCGGCGGCGAACGCGAAGCCGCTATCGACAAAGAAGGCAAAGCCGTCTTCACCGATATCGACGCCAAATGGAAGGGCCGCGATGTACAATTTTATCTCCGCCACGACCAGCCGTACAGGCTTACCCGCTCTGATAGCCTTTATAAACTCGAAGAAGGCAGGGCCATTTACCTGGAAGCCGGTTTAGATGGCATCGACAAACTTTACGGAAATATCACTGATGAAGCCGGCGCCCCTATTGCAGAAGTGAAAGTCACTATTCAAACTATCCATACCCTCACTGATTCACTCGGCAATTTCGAATTACTGATACCGATAAACATTCAGCAAAAATTTCAACACGTCATCTGCGCTAAAAAGGGATATATTATTTTCGAAAATACACAAACGCCCATTCACACAAAAACCCCATTTAATATTATTTTAAAACGATCAAATTAACACCGATGAACACCCAGTTTATTATTTGCACAACTTTATGGCTGATGCTTCCGGCATGGCTTATTGCGCAAAAAGACACGGAATTAAATGGATACGTAGTAGAATGGAATAGCGGATATTATTCAGCCACCGGTCAAATAAAAAAATTATCCGGCGTTTCCATTTCTGCACCAAAAGCCAAACCCGCCCGAAGCGATGATAAGGGCCTATTCAAGCTCATTTTTTCTGATGTAGAAATTGGGGAGTCGGTATCCTTAACCATCGAAAAACCAGGCTACGAAGTCGTCAACAAAAAAGACATCCAGGACTTATTTCCCAACCGGAAAAGTCCGGTAAAAATACTACTGTGCCCCCAGGGTACTATCGACAAAAACCGGGCCGCCTATTACGAAATCAACCTGGCCGCGCTTAAAAAGAAACTGCGCGACCGCATAGCCCTGCTTGAAGAAGATGGAAAGAAAAAAGAAGAGCTGCTAAGCGAATTGAGCAGGCAAATGAAAAAACAAATAAGCGACAAAGACGAAGCTATTGCCCTGCTGCTGGAACAATTCGAGCGCATGAAAACTAAAGCCGACGAGCTTTCCGTCAACTTCTCTACCCAAAATCTCGACGATCAGAGCGAAACCTTCCAGCAAGCCTTCACCTACTACCAGCAGGGCGACCTGGAAAAAGCCGTCTACTTCCTCGAATCCGCCAAAATTCCCGAAACACTGGAAGCTCGTAAACCCATAGACGAAAAATACAGCCAGAAAATAGCCAACTACCAGGACAGCCTGCGAATAAACGACAGTCTGCGCACCATCGAAATTAACGAACTCGTATTCCTCGCCCGCCTGCAATACCAAACCCTGGAATTTGAAAAGGCCGATTCCTCCTACCGCCTGGCCTTGCACTACAGCCACAACAACTACGACATTCTCGTGGAATACGCCGAATTCTTGTATTCTGACGGGCGTTTTTCAGATGCATTCAAACAATTCGAAGCCATTTTTGAAAATACCACTACAACAGGTGATAGTATCCTTTCCTGGTACATGAAGGGCATCCATAGCGCTATGGCGGGTGAAAATGAATTACTCGACAGTCAAATTGTCAAACTCAGCATGCTGCTCCCCAGGTACAAAACAATGAGTGCATGTGAAAATTATTTATTGGACGCGTTAATTCACACTTTAACGGCCTTTAGCGATACGGAGTCTTTGAAATCTTATTCTATAAAAGATATTACTGCTTTTTATCACACTATAGATACTGTCAAATGTGATAATCTTACCACTGATATTTTTACAAGCATAAAAGGTGTATTAGGTATTTATTTATTAAGCCAAAATATAAACGATACCGAACTCAGAAATTACTATTCGAAAAAAATTGAATCGACAGGAATAACAGATAAACGAGTTTCTTTTATCGTTAATATACTTCAATACACTCAACTGGCAAAATTTTACTTATACTCGGCCGACTGGAATAATCTTGATAGTGCATTTATAAAATTAGATAACATATACAGCCAGGCGGATACTACCCTTAAAAGAATGGCAAAGACAACTATAACATCTATGTATATAGAATTTGGACAAGAATTGCTCAATCTTGGATTAATCGATCGCAGCAAACTTTATTTTACAAAAAGTACCGCCTTACTCGAACAATTAAATCCGGATGATCCCATAGAAAGACGATCGTTCATTACCATCGTCCCTACGTAACTGATTAGCGTCAAACAGGCTTGAAATCGGGCATTTCCCCGGTTTGCATTACAAACATCAACCCTTCAATAACATCCTGCCCTCTTTTACGGAG
>JABWBR010000031.1 GCA_013360405.1 Saprospiraceae bacterium | reverse complement strand
CGCTACATCCCGTATTTTTGTCTTCCTCGGCTTTGAACCTGGGACCCTCCCGACTCCTTAAGAGTCGGGATGCGCTACCGGACTGCGCTACATCCCGTAAGCTACATCCCGAAAAAATTCGTTGAAAATAGCTGAGGAAAGAAAAGCGGTGACGGAGGGATTCGAACCCTCGGTACCCCTTTCAGAGTACGTCGGTTTAGCAAACCGGTGGTTTCAGCCACTCACCCACGTCACCTGCATTGTGCTTGATTGGCTTTTTAAAAAAGCGATCACAAAGGTAATTATCAAGCTCAAAAATCCAAACCTATCAAGCCAAATATTTTTCTTTATCCTTGAAACAAAGATGAAGGCCGAGAAGTTCCTCGGGTTGTTTATGAGGGTTTATAAGGGTTTATGAGAGTCTATAAACTTTCATCAACCCTTATAAACCCTTATAAACCCTCATCAACCCTCATAAACCCTCATTTATCATTAAGACTCAGCCTGATCTTCTTCTCCAGTTCGGATACCGTATCTTTAAAAATAGCGTCGGTTTCCATCAGATCCTGTACCGTTTTACAAGAATAGATCACCGTGCTGTGATCGCGGCCGCCAAAAGTATCTCCGATGGCTTTCAGCGACTTATCGGTGAGATTTTTGGCCAGGTACATAGAAAGCTGGCGGGCTATTACGATAGATCGTTTTCTGGTTTTACTTTGCAGTTTTTCAACGGGGAGGTTAAAGTGCTCTGCTACAAGCTTTTGGATAAAGTCTACGTTGATTTCTTCATTAATATGGGATACGAAGTTGCGCACCACTTCGCGGGCCAGGTCGAGGTCTACCTCGCGGCGGTTGAGCGACGATTGGGCAATGAGCGATACCAGTACGCCTTCCAGTTCGCGAATATTGTTTTGGATGTTGTAGCAGATAAATTCAACTACATCTTGAGGGATATCTAAGCCTTCGCGGTTCATCTTGGCTTCGATGATAGCCATGCGGGTTTCCAGGTCGGGCGCCTGGAGGTCGGCCGACAAGCCCCACTTGAAGCGGGAGATAAGCCGCTCTTCCATACCGTCGAGCATCTTGGGAGGGCGGTCGGAGGTTAATACGATTTGCTTACCTCCCTGGTGCAATTGGTTGAAGATATGGAAGAAGATCTCCTGCGTTTTTTGCTTGTTAGCTAAAAACTGGATGTCATCCACGATAAGTACGTCAACTAACTGGTAGAAGTTGACAAAGTCGTTGACGGCGTTATTTTTAATCGACTGGATGATTTGCTGGGTAAACTTCTCAGAGCTCACATACAAAACCGTCTTATTGGGGAAACGAGCCAGTACGTCGTTGCCGATGGCTTGTGCCAGGTGGGTTTTCCCCAGCCCCGTGTCGCCAAATATAACCAGGGGGTTAAACGAAGTTTCACCCGGTTTTCTGGCGATGGCAAGCCCGGCAGAACGCGCCAGGCGGTTGCAGTCTCCTTCTATATACGTATCAAATGTATACTGAGGATTGAGTTGGGGGTCAATTTTCACCTTTTTAATACCGGGAATGACAAACGGATTTTTGATATGCTCCGTGTCTATCATACCCGGTACAAGTCCATCGGCAGCTTTTGCCGCAACCGGCCCTGTCTGGTCTACATGGTGACCGTTGCCATTTCCATTACTAATGCCGTTGCCATTACTAGTAAGGATATGGTACTCCAACTTGCCTCTGTCGCCAAGTTCTCGCCTAATAGTTGTCTTTAGCAATGCAACGTAATGCTCTTCCAACCACTCGTAAAAGAAGCGGTTGGGTACTTGGATCGTAAGGGCGTTGTGCTCGAGCTTAACGGGTCTAATCGGTTCAAACCACGTTTTGTAGCTCTGCATGGGGACACTCTTCCGGATCGTCTGCAGACAACTGTCCCAGACTGTTGCATGATCTCTCATCATACTCAGATCAATTTACCCGTGAGGCAAAACAATTTAATTTTTGCTGCGCAAAAGTCAGAGCATCAGTAAGTTAATGATTATGAGCAAAAAAATGACACGCCAAACCAGGGTTTAGCTATCAGAGATGCTCATATTTGAAATGGCCTGTTGTAAAGGCGCGAGGGATAACAAAGGTGAGAAAAATATCGATACCGCAAAAGCCATTTCTTACTTTTTTAGACATATTTTTTTTCATTGCAGGACTCAGGCTTTATCCCCTTGTGTTTTAAAGAGTTAGATAAAAAAATAAATATTTAATTGAAAATCAATAATTTACAACACACGCCAAACATAGTCTATGCAAACAAAACAATGGGAAGAGATAATTTTCCTGGGTGGTAATAGGCCGCTACCCTTTCACAACCCAAGGATTGCCAATCGAAAATAAGCGCCTGTTACGTAACACTCACCTACTTGAATACACAATGTTATATTGCACTTACAGGAAGCAGCAAGATGTTTCATCGAAAAGGGAGTGTATCACATGAAATACGTTGATGGTAATACCAGACACGAGTATTACCTGTTTACAGGGCCGACAATCACCGGAAATAAAAAAAATTAAGAATTCATTAACAAAGAATAGTTAAAACTCTTTAGCTTTGATGCGCTGTCAACAAGACAGTTTATCGAAGGGTAAATGCCCAAAAGCTTAATCCTTCATAATAACAGTCGGGTGATTTCTTACAAGAGCGAAGCTTTGCAAAAAACTTCGCTCTTTGTTTTTCACCTGACTGTCAGGCCCAATTGCCTGCCTTGCTCAAGCATAAAGTCAAAAGCCGGTTGGTATTCATTGGGTATGAGCCCGTCAAGAATGGCTTCCCGGATGGCTGTTTTGATCAGTCCAACTTCTTTTGAAGGAGATATGCCAAAGGTTTCCATTATTAATTCGCCTGACACCGGCGGTTGCCAGTTGCGCAGATGATCCTTTTCCTCTACTACTTTCAGGCGCTGGCGCACCAATTCGTAATTTTCCAGATACCGCTTTACCTTATCGGCGTTTTTCGATGTGATGTCCGCTTCGCAAAGCAACATGAGATCGTCAATTTCATCGCCGGCTTCAAAAAGCAAACGCCTGATAGCAGAATCGGTAATATTTTCTTTGGTAAGACTAATAGGCCGCAAATGAAGGTGCACCAGTTTTTGTACGTATTTCATTTTGTGGTCGAGGGGCAGGCGTAGCCTTTTGAATATGCGGGGCACCATGACTGCGCCGAGCACTTCGTGGCCGTGGAATGTCCACCCCAATTTGGGATCAAAGCGTTTTGTGGGCGGCTTGGCGATGTCGTGAAGGATAGCCGACCAGCGCAACCATAAGTTATCCGTCTTTTTGCACAAGTTGTCCAACACCTCCAGGGTGTGGTAGAAGTTGTCTTTGTGGGTTACTCCGTTTTTGGCCTCTACGCCGTGCAGCGCTGTCATCTCTGGAAAGATGATCTCTAGCAAACCCGTATCAAACAGTAATTTAAATCCCACCGATGGCTTGTCGGCTTCAATAATTTTGTTGAGTTCGGTGGTAATACGCTCCTGTGAAACGATATGTATGCGCTGTCGGTATTTACTAATGGCTTTGAGTGTTTCCGCTTCTATCGTAAAGCCAAGTTGCGTAGAAAAGCGCACGGCGCGCATCATGCGCAAGGGGTCGTCCGAGAAGGTTTTCCCTGCCTCCAACGGCGTTTTGATGATTTTTTCTTCGAGGTGATGCAGCCCGCCAAAGGGGTCCACGATAGAGCCGAAGTCTTCCTCATTAAGACTCACGGCCAGTGCATTGATCGTGAAATCCCGGCGATTTTGATCATCGGAGAGGGTGCCGCCTTCTACAAAGGGCTTTCGGGAATCGCTGCGATATGATTCTTTTCGGGCGCCCACAAACTCTATTTCGAGGTCTTTGTGCTTGAGCATGGCCGTACCAAAACGCTTATATACGGTAACGCGGGGTATAGGTCGGAGCGTTTGAGCCACTTCTTCCGCCAGCCGAATTCCGTCGCCCACACACACTATATCTATATCTTTGGAAGGCCTTGCCAGCAGCCGGTCGCGTACATATCCGCCTACCACATAAGCAGGGTAGCCCAGAGCCGTTGCTTTGGCGCTGATCACCTGGAAGATTTTCCGTTCTTGTTCCTGAATACTAAATACCACGAGGTTCAGGTATTTTTAGCTTTCAATCAGGCTAGTATTTCAGCCTGACCATAAGCTGCTTCAATTTCGTCTAACAATTCTAATAAAACGGAAGGCTGATTTTCCGTGACCAGCTTGGCCCGGTAGAATTTGATGCCTTCCAGTCCTTTAAAGTAGTTGGTGTAATGGCGGCGGGTTTCCAGCACGCCTAGTTTTTCGCCTTTCCAATTGATGGCGTGCTGCAGATGCGACTTGGCGGCGGCTACTCTTTCGGCCACTGTGGGTGGCGCCAGTAATTCGCCGGTGGCAAAATAGTGCTTGATTTCCCGAAATATCCAGGGGTTTCCAATGCTGGCGCGGCCGATCATGATGCCGTCTACGCCGTATCGCTGGCGGTAAGTCAAAGCTTTCTCTGGGCTGTCGATATCTCCATTGCCAAAAACAGGGATGTGCAGCCGCGGATTTTCCTTTACTTTGGCAATCCACGACCAGTCGGCTTCTCCTTTGTACATCTGCTGGCGCGTGCGCGCATGTATGGTTAAGGCCTGCACGCCGATATCCTGTAACCTTTCCGATACCTCCACAATGTTGATGCTCTTGTCATCCCAACCCAACCTGGTTTTGACCGTGACGGGTTTTGAAGTGGAGCGAATGACCGCCTGGGTAAGCTCAACCATTTTGGGGATATCCTGCAACAAGCCGGCGCCGGCCATCCGACAGGCTACTTTGGCCACAGGGCAACCATAGTTGATATCTATTACGTCGGGATTGGCGGCTTCTACGATAGCCGCTGCTTCCACCATGCTTTCTACCTGTCCACCAAAATATTGAATGCCTATCGGCCGCTCATAATCGTATATATCCAGCTTTTGCAGACTGGATTTTGCATCATGAATGAGGCCATCAGAGGAGATGAACTCCGTGTACATCATGTCACTTCCCTGTTGTTTGCACAAGGCGCGGAAGGGAGGGTCGCTCACATCTTCCATAGGTGCAAGTAACAAGGGGAAATCTCCTAATAATACGTCTCCTATTTTAACCATCAACTTTCAGATCTTGACACTTCGGGCGCAAAAATACGAATTTCGGTTTCGCAAACCGACTCACTCAAATTTAAATTGCAAATTATGCGGGTTAGTTCCAGAAAATCCTATTTTTGACCGCTTAAAGTAAACCGGCAATTGACCCATTTTAAATACCAGTCCACATGACCGCTGCAATTATTTTGTGCTTTATCATTGGTTATCTGACCATTGTCTTTGAACATCCGCTCAAGCTGGATAAAACGGTGCCGGCCCTGCTTATGGGGGCGCTTTGCTGGGGCTTGCTAGCCGTTGGCTACTTTAACGGCTGGCTGTCTATAATCGACACGCACGAAACCGTTTATAATATGTCCCTGGGTTTTGAGAAAGCCGAAGAGAGTTTTTCCAATACCCTTCTACACCATATCGGTAAAGTATCCGAAATCCTGATATTTCTCATCGGCGCCATGACGATAGTGGAGATCATAGATCTGCACCGAGGTTTTGATGTGCTAAAAAGTTATGTCAATACGAAAAGTAAGATAAGACTGCTTTGGATTACGGGTATTCTAGGCTTTTTTCTGTCGGCGATCATTGATAATCTCACCACTACTATTGTGCTGATTACGCTGCTGCGAAAGCTCATCGAAAACCGGGAAGAGCGCATCTGGTATGCTTCACTAATCATTATCGCCGCCAACGCGGGCGGCGCCTGGTCGCCGATAGGCGATGTGACCACCACTATGCTTTGGATCGGCAATAAGGTGTCAGCAATCGGGCTTATGGAGTATCTCGTTATTCCTTCAATTATCTGCTTCGGTATTCCTTATGCCATTAGTTCTTTTTTACCTGTTTTTAAAGGCAATGTGGCCGTTTCAATTCAAACCGACGAGAAAAAACAGAAATTACTCAGTAGCAGTCTGATGTTGTACCTGGGTTTGGGCGCTATAATATTTGTTCCCGTATTCAAAAGCCTGACCCACCTGCCGCCATATCTGGGTATGATGCTCAGCCTGGGCGTAGTATGGCTTGTTTCGGAGTATGTGCATCCGGAAGAAGACTTTGACGATGAACGACGGGTTATGTACTCCGGCCGCCATGCGCTTTCGCGTATTGAAATAACGAGTATATTATTCTTTTTGGGTATCCTGATGGCCGTAGCTGCGCTTGAAACGCTTGTATTCGGCATGATCACACACGAAGGCCAGCAGATGCAGGCAGGAACGCTGCGATATATGGCGGAACAACTCGACAAGGGCATTCCCAACGAAAATATCGTAATTATCTTACTAGGCTTTTCTTCTGCAGTAATAGACAACGTACCATTAGTCGCCGCAGCGATGGGTATGTATAATTTGCCATTAGACCACCATCTCTGGCATTTTATTGCGTATTCAGCAGGTACAGGCGGCAGTATGCTGGTGATCGGATCAGCTGCCGGCGTGGCAGCAATGGGCATGGAACGCATTAACTTTATCTGGTATCTGAAAAAAATAGCCTGGCTGGCTATGGCGGGTTTCCTGGGGGGGGCTATTGCCTTTATTTTAATAACCAATGCCACAGGCTAAAGCAAGTTCTCCGATGAAAAAACTGGTTTGGGCTTTGTTGTGGTTCGCATGCGCATGGACAGCCTGCGGCCCCACCCCCGAAGAATTGCTCAAGGGCTCCTGGAAAGCAATAGCCGTTGAAGAAGAAGATTCTATCCTGCAAGTCGATATTTCTACCGTGGGCTTCACTTTTAACGACCAGGGCAGGTATACTTATTCCGGCAATTTGAATTATCACGAAGCCGGTTCCTATTATGTAGAGCAACAGTATTTGTATACCACGGATACTACAAAGTCTACACCCGCCACAAAAGCCGTTGAAATCTACTTCATCACTCCGGATTCCCTTTCCATCAAGATGAAAGACAACGGAAAGACCCGCATGATGAAATGTGTCAGGCAATAACTAAACTAAACCCTAACGCTAAACAGCCGAAGGCGCTAAACCCTACTAAACCGTTCAATTCAATTGACTAATCCACACATTCAACTTGCCTTTCAGGGCCAATTGCACATTAAACCCATCAACGGTTAAAAAGGCATTTTGCAATTGCAATTGGTAGAGTTGTCCCTTCATACGAATCCCCGGAGCAATCTGATAATCAGCTAATTGTTGCTGCAATTGGGTTTGCAGGTCTTTCAGGTTGTAATCGAGCAGGAAATCGAGGTTTTCTTGTATTTTTCTTCTGAATGTGCTTTGCAGTAGCCAGCCGGCAGAGCGGTGCAGGAAACTTTCAGTATCGAGCGTAAACTTGAGGTCTTCTACATCAATCACATTCCTGTCGGCATGAAAAACAGGCTTGCCGGTGAGGTAAATACTGCCGTTGTAAGCGCCTGAAAGCCGGGTATTGACAATCAATTGATTCCCTTGACCGTACAACTGCATGTCTTCTACTTTAACCGACCGCTTACCCTGGCTAAAGGTCTCCCCCACCAACTGTTTCTTAGCCATCTGCTCGGCTTCGCGGTAACTGATTTCGGTGGTTAGGTTTACTACAAATTCATCGTTATTAGCCGGTGTGTATTTAAAATCGGGCAGCGCACTCATCGCAGGCGTGGCCGGCTTCTCGCCTATGCGCACGGTAGGTTTTGACTCTACGACAATGGTTGTGGTGATTTCGTTGTTTTGCATTTTTAAGGGCGCCATGCCGATCCGTTGCGGGTTTACCAGCAACCAGGCTTTGTATTCAGGCGAAATCAATACCGGGTTGAACATATTCCGCCAGGCATCTTTCATGATATTTCCAAGTTGCAACTGCTCGCCGACTTCATCGTCGATAGCTTTGGCAATTGTCTTTTTGCCGTTTTTCATAATCATATCGGCGATAAAGCCTACCGGCAAATTCATGCCTACCATCTTCACTCTTGGCTTTTGCAGCCAGTCATACCCCTCCACAGAAGTGACGGTTTGCAGGCCCCAGTCGGGATTGATCGTATACTGAGTTTTAAAATGCAGCGCTATATCTCCTGTGGCTTCCAGGGTTGTAATGCCCGCGTTGTATTGTATTTGCAAAGAAAGGGGTACGCGGTATTTGACAAGCTGGCTATCAATCACAATATTGATGCGATCGCGTTTGGTGGCCTTTATCTTCAGGTCGTCGCCGTCGTCGAATGTTTTGTCTTCATAGATTACTCCACTAAGTCGCCTGTTTACTACCAGCTCGAGGTCGGCTACTGTTATTTTCACCGGAATATTGATTTTGGAAGTGTTGTCTTCCTGACGGGTTTCATAGCTTTCCATAGGTTGGGCAGGTTGCTGTGCCGTTTTACAGCCCGATGCAAGTGCTATTAAGACAAATGCACAGGCGCCAACCGGCAATAGATGAAAAGAACTAAACATTGAATTCATGGACTCGTCATTGTTGCATAATGGCAAAATTACGCCAATTTGGATTATTCCTTCTATTGTCATGCAACCCTGTTGAGATTATGTTGTCGTTTATTCGTGATATAAACCAATCAATGTTATGAGACACCTCAGCTTCCTTACGCTAACGCTTTTGTTGCTACAAACCCATGTTGCGCTTGCTCAACAACATGCCTGGACTAATTCCAACGATAAAACCGCCTTTTTAGGCATCAATTCCGAGCAGTTGTCTGCCGAAAAAGCCAAACTACTGGGCTTTGAAAACAAGTATGGCAGTTATGTTACCGGGATCATTGCCAATACGGCCGCTGATAAAGCCGGCTTGTTACCTTTTGATTATATCTACGGCATTGACAACTTCCGCACCGATGAAGACCGCAGCCTCACCAGTATTATCAGAAAATACAGGACCGGCGATAAAGGCACCCTCCACCTGATAAGAAAGGGCAAACAGATAACGATAGATGTGGTTTTTGGAAATAGAAACGATTCGGAAGGCCAGGAGAAAAAAGAAAAAGAAGAAGTTTTCCTCGGCGTCAGCCCCCACGAAGATGAATCCTCCGATGAAGCCGGGGTTATGGTAACCGTGATCGGCAAATCTACCGCCGAAGAGATGGGACTCAAGGACGGCGACCTCATTACGGCTATTAACGGATACGCTTTAGTGGATTGGCAGGACCTTTCTACGGCGATCAGAACCCTGAAAGTCGGCGAAAAGATTACCGTTGAATACCAACGCGACGGCAAAACCGCCAAAGCCGAACAAAAAGCAAAAGCCCGCGAGATTAAAGAAAAAACATATACGATCATTACCGACGGATGGGATTGGAACGACAAAAGCGAAAGCGGCAATAGCGCTTTCCTGGGCATCAACTCTACTTCGATTTCAACAGAAAAAGCTAAAAAGCTAGGCTTCGATAACCCGTACGGAAGTTATGTCACCAAAGTGATCGACAATACCGCAGCTGCAAAAGCCGGATTACAACCCTTCGATTACGTGGTGGGCGTCAATGATTCACGCGTCGATAAAAATCAAAACCTCACAGATATCCTCCGAAAGTTTAAAACCGGCGACGAAGCTACCCTGCATTTTATCCGCCAGGGTAAAGCCCAAAGCACTAAGGTTACTTTCGTGAAGCGCCCCGATCAGGAATTTGAGTGGAATACGGACGAATGCAAAAAACCGTTTTTCGGTATTAGCCAAAGTCATCAACCCGAAGACCAACAAGGCGTTGCAGTGACTATCGTTGAAAATTCAACCGCCGCCGATATGGGCTTGCAAGACGGCGATGTGATTACCGCCATCAACAGCTATGCCATTTTGGACTGGGAGGATATCACTACGGCTATTAATGCCCTTAAAGTGGGCGACAATATCCAGGTTACATATACCCGCAAAGGTGAAAAAACCAACGGCAGCAAACCTATCAAGTCGTATTGCGATACCAAAAAAGAAGGCGAATGGAATTGGGGCGGTTTTAAGATCCGCACTGATGAAGGCGAAGACGAAGAAAGCGATGCCGGAAGTGAACGCATCAATGTTGATCAGGTAAACGTGGCACTCCAGGATATGCCCGAGGAAGAATCTACCCAGCTCAAGCAACGCTACGGCATCGATATGCCGGTTTCGAGCAACCTGGCAGTGGAAAATTTGCAACTGCACCCCAATACCTCGATGGGTATGTTCAAGTTGCAATTCAAGCTGCCCTCATCCGGAGAAACAAGCATCCGCGTGTTTAACGGCGCAGGCCGCTTGATTTACGATTACGATCTCGGCATGTTTTCGGGAGATTTCAGTGATGAAATCGATATTTCCCAAAACGGCGCCGGCAATTACTACCTGGATATCCGCCAGGGAGACAAACGATTGTCTAAGAAGATTTTGCTTCAGAGCAAATAATAAGAATATGAGGTAGAGATGCGAATAATAATTGTAGAGACGCGATGCATCGCGTCTCTACAATTATTATTCGCATATGTATTTCGTTACCGCGCAATTTTTTCCAGCAGGTCTTTCCCGAATTCGCAGTTCAGCCGTCCATTTTTTACCAGCGAGACAAAACAAACCTGTACCTGCCTTTCCTGGCTGCCATCGCCCCTATCCGCAAACGGGGTGGGCGGAATATCGTTTACCCCGTTTACGTCCGGGTAGATCAGGGCGCCACGTGTGGCGTGAAAATACTGCATGTACACAAATAGCTGCCTCAAATCATCCATAGAAGGTTGGGCTTGCGTGAGCAGTTTCCACTTGGTGTCTAATACCCATTTTTTTTCCTGGTATTGCATCACGATATCGGGAATCAGCACGCGGTCGAGCCAAAAACTGCGCCCCGGCTGCCGGCTCACCCACAATCCCGGTAGCTGGATCTGGGCAAGTTGTTGGTATACGTAGGTTTCAAACAATACATTCATGTCGAATAACAAAGCCAAAACCGGAGATTTACCCGCGCCGATTCCACCCGAGTACCCCGTGATAATGGCCTTCGACATGCTAATTATGGTTTGAAATGACGGATCCATGGGACAACGCATTATCTGATCCCAATCAATCCGCCGGGAATGAATATCGCCCCAATGGGCAAGCCTGTCAAGCAAACCCAAGGCTTTTACGCGGTCTTTACTCGCAGGAAGTACATTGCAAGCCAGTTGTAATGCGAGTTTTATCACGCGGTTGAGCCGGTGATCAGAAGTGAATACCTGCGTTTGTGTGATAATTTCATCCGCATGGGTAAGTTGGCGTTTAATTTGCTCCCCCCATTGGACGCTTCCCTTCCAAGCCCGGCTGGATTGTATTTGCATTTCATATTGAGGGGAAGGCCCTTTTTTGATCCATAATTCCACTTCATTTATAAAGCTCAAAAGAAAAGCGCTTACAAGAGGAAAAACACCCGGCCGGATGAGTCCCATATCCGGCGTAAACACGGGGAAACAGCGGCAGGAAGTCAGTAACTCGAGCAAAAAGGGCTGCCAGGTAGCCTTTTCGGCGCGGTCGGTTTTGGGCCAGATCTCAACTAGCCCGTACTTCGTCTGGATGGCCCCGACGTAGCTGCTGAATGCTATACCGCCGGGTAAAACTTTGAAAAAAGGCCTGGCTTGCTGCGATTGAAAGTCGCGCAAGGCTTGCCATAACTCTGCCGTAAAATGCGATTCCCCTACCCTTTCGCCTATCTCTACACGCTGGTGCTCGAAGACCCTTATTGTTACATCATTTGCTGTTTTCATTGTTGCAGCATATACTCCTCTAACAACCTGGCAATTTCAGGCCGTCCGGCATAATTGATCAAGTCGGGCAGCGCAGCGCCGTCAAAACCCTTGATATGTGGGTTGGCGCGGGCTTTGATCAACACTTTGACCATGTCCTGCCGACCATATGAAGTGGCTATCATCAGCGGCGTATAACCGGAGATTCCCTCCTGGGCATCTATATTTGCCCTCTTTTCTATCAGCCATTGTCCAATGGTCGATTGTCCGCTTTTTGCGGCGGCATGAAGCGGCGTCATTCGGTAATGCGGACCGGCTTTATTGATGCCGGCGCCATGGGATGCCAATAATTTAGCTATGTCTTCGTGTCCGAAATATACGGCTCTGCACAGGGCAGTCTGCCCCACCCTGTTCATTAGATCCGGGTCCGTCTTCTTTTCTAACAATAATTTTACGATATTAAAAAATCCGCGCGATGCAGCGATAACTAACACGGGAGAGCCGCTCTCATCCAATTGATCGGCATTGGCGCCGGCCTTCAAAAGCTGCTTCACTGCCGCTTCATTACCCGCCCGGACGGCCTCGACAAACTCCCCGGACTGCCTCATTGTCGCGTCTTTGGCTACCAGATAATCGGCAACCGCATCGTTAAACTGCCATAATGCCACGTCGAGCGGAGCGCCTTCCCTGCTGGTGATACTTAGGCCGGCGCCATTTTCACACAACAACCTGGCCAGTTCCAGCCTCCCGTAAAAGGCTGCCCAATGCAAAGCCGTATCGCCGATGCTATCGCGGAGGTTTACCCCTGCTCCGCGGGATAACAGGAGCCTGGCGGCCTCCAGGTTATTGCGCAAGGCGGTTTCCATCAAGGCGGTACTCTGATACCCCGACTGCCGCCTGGCATCAACCGACACCCGGTAGCGAAGGATGGATTCCAGTATACCGGGTTTTCCGGCATTGACCGCCAAAATGAGTAGCGGCGTGCCCTCATCGTCGCGAAGGTTGGGATTGCCGCCGTTTTGCAGGCAGGAATCGACGACTTCCCGGTTACCCGCCAAAACCGCTTCGAGGAGGCGATCGTGGACAGATTGGCCCGGAGGTTGATTCCTACAGGCGCACATTGCGAAAAAACAGGTCAGAAACACCATATAATGAAAGGACCGTCTCATCCCTGGTAGTTTTTATCGTAAATTCTGATAAAAGCTGCTTCCTGGAGGCCGTCTAATGGCACAAGTTCGAATTTGGAAGCCGTCTGCCACTCGCCGGGCATGACGCCGTCAAAATCTGCCAGTTCAAATCGATCCGATTCTATTATTTTTACAAAATCGCGACCCAGCACCCAGCCAATTTTTTGTAAATCGCCGTAAAAACAAGCTTCTAATAGCGGAATTACGGATTGTGCGAACACTTGTTTCAAACCGTCGAGGGTGTCAATCTCCAGAAAATAGGCATGCCCGATGGCAAAATCTCTTTCTAGTAAAACTTCGATGCGATAATTGATCGCAGATAGCAACTTCTCGAGGTTAATGCCGGCAATCATGGGTGAAATCGCCAGCTTGGGCAATAAAGAAGTATCCGGATACAAAGCTTTAAAGGCAAACCGGCGGCGAAGTGCCAGGTCGAGTTGTGCCGTGGAGCGGTCGGAAGAATTCATCGTGCCAAGGATGAACATATTGGGTGGAATAGAAAAGAAGGTCTTGGAATAAGGCAATACCACACTCAGCGCTTCCAGCCGCCCTTCCCGTTTATCCGACTCGATAAGCGTAATCAGATCGCCAAAAATAGCGGGCACATTACCTCTGTTTATCTCGTCGATAATCAGCACAAAACGTTTGCACTTGCCAATAAGCTGGTCGGAAAGCGCCGCTACGTCTTCGATTACGTCGAGTGCCGATTCGCCATCCGGCGTCCATTGCTGCTGCACGATTTGCTGCATATGGTAGTCCACCTCAAACTGATGCAAAGCAGCCATGATGGCGATGTAGGCGCTGGTGTCTTTTGTGCCTACCAGATGCGGCAATGCCTCGTCGGCCATCATTTCTTCTATGGATTCAAAGCGGTCATAGAGCTTACGCAGCAATTTTTTTTGAATGGTATATACCGTGAATGATTTCTCAGGGCGCACGGCGAGATTGCCATAAGGCAGTACCCGATGCAGAAATAGTCTTTTGTTATCTGTTGTTTGAAAATAAGTAAACGAGGGGGTTTTTAGAAAAGCCAGAAATTCGGCATACAGCCTGCTGAATTGTAGCTGTATAGCAGGTGGCGGCTGCTCATTCAACAAAGTCTCAATGAACATATTCCTGGCGTCGTTGCACATGAGCTTAAAAATGCCGTCCTGGATCACATAGCTGAGTCCATCCTGAGTAGCCAGGGGTTTGATGCCTTCCACAAAATCTTCATACGTAAAAGCCTGGTGAAAGGTGACAAAAGCAATTTGTCCGGCGCCCAGGTATTCGTCAAAACGCCGTTTGAGAAAGACTCTTTCTTCCAGTGCCAGTTCTTCCATCGGGCGGCCTTCGATGATAGAAAGGGCGTGATTGACAGTCTGGTAGGTCTTTCCCGTGCCGGGAGGGCCGTACAAAATCAGGTTAAGCGGGTGATCGACAGCTTGCCGGGGCTCATAAGTTACTGCCGGTTCAGCTACCAAATCGATACGCTGTGCCCATTGTTCCATCTGCTTGTATTGGGCTTCCGTGATGGCAAAGTTGGCGCCTGGCAGTCCTACCGGTAGTTGTGACAAAATTACGTCGGCAGAGACGATATCGCGCGTAACCGGTTTCTGCCACAGGTTGTATTCTACCCGTAGCATCACCCGTTGCGTTTCGATGGGTTGTTCTACAAAAAAAGAAGCTTCCTCGGGATCGATCGGATAATCGCCCGCTGCGGCGATTACGGTGGCCAGCCCGTAGCAGGCAGGCAAGCGGCCCGACTGCCACAACACCACTTTGTCGCCTACGCTGATATCTTTGGCATGCGAGGTAACGGCAAAGCTTTTCAGCGCCTCGGCTTGCAATGCGTCGCGCAACCTGAATACCTTGGGGTTTGCCTGAAATAACCAGTATCTGACCGCGGCTTCCGCCATAATTATGCGTATTATTACAGTTAAGCTCTAAAAATAGCTCCTTTTGCCCTTTGAAGCTATATCAGGGCGGTATTATATTCGCCGCACGAATTCATTAGATATGGAAGAACCGATATATACCTTTCAACCCAACACCACCGAAGACGCTTTGTCGCTGGGCATTGCACTGGTGATAGCGTTTGCCGGGGGCGCCGGACTGTACTTTCTTTCGCGCAAAAAGGTTGAACGCGACCAGCGCGCGCGCCATCATCTTTTGCAGATGCTCGTGTTTTTTGCTACGATCATCGCAGCAGGGACCGCCTTGTTTAGTTTCTTATCTATGCGAAAAACCGGAGAGGTCGTATTGTATGCCACGCATATGGTTACTCCGTATGGAGACGTAGACTATACCGACATTCGCAAAGCAGAGATTATCGATAACAAAACACCTTCCATGATAGACCCGAATACATCGAGACGCGTGGTGCGTATGCTGATAATTGAGGAAGTGAGCGGAAAAGCCCACGTAATGTCGGAGAAAAACTATGACATTAACGCCGTGATGGGGCGCCTTAAAGAAGCCGTCGAGAAGGCCTCTGAGTGATTAAGACCGGGTAAAAGCCGCTTGTCGAACCACCCCCGTAAAAGCATGCAATTCGAGCGTATAACTTCCGTTTGCAAACTGGGTAAGGTCTAACTCGTAGATGGTATTTACCGGAAGATCGAATACGTCGTCGTTAATCAGCAATTTGCCATTGCTGTCTTTCACGACGATATTGCTAAGGTTTACGCTGAGCGTCTCAAAATCAATGTAGTAAATCTGATTTTCTTCGTCGAGGTACATTGACCAACCATTGTTGCTGCTTTTCGTATAGGTCGCATTTTTCTCACCGGCCGGATTAGCATCGGCTACGGCTTCCTGAGCAACAATTCCATTGAGACAACCAATAAAAAGTGCGAAGAATAAAGCGAATTTCAACTGCATGACGTCCATGATGATTATGATGATAAATATTCCCAAACGCGTCGCAAAGATAATTTAGATTTCAACATCAGAAAAGGATTTTTATCCCCCCGAATGTGTTGCTACCCAATATCTTAGCCCGTTTTTTATTTTATTCCAAATTTCAATCTTATTCCAAATTTTATTTGATAAATACAATTATTATTTTTATAAATTCCGATTTTAAAAAAATAGAGATGAAATATTTTTTTAATCGCCACACAATAAATCTGTTGTGGAGGGCGTAAACGGTGAACGTTTACCCGGTAAAACGGTTAAATTGCGGCATGGAACAACTCGGTATACTTGATCACATTTATGCGATATTGTTGGGCATTGTGGCGCCGCTTTTTGCGATAAAAGCCGGGCATACCTCTTTGGCCGGCATATCGTTTGACACGCGTACAAAAATAGCCTTATACCGGGGTAATAGTCTGTTGCTGTGGATTATAGCGATCATAGCCGTGATTATCTGGTGGTTTAGCAGCAGGCCGATGGCCAACATGGGTTTTCAGTGGCCTCAATTCGAAGACCGGCGCGTGCCGGCATTGTGGGCGGGCGTATTTTCGATGTTATACACAGTGGATGTATGGCGAAAAACAGCTACTGCAGAAGCGCGGGCAGCCACCAGGGCGCACTGGCTCATACACGCCCCTTTTCTGCCGGCCACCCTGCGCGAATTTGCCCACTATTGCCTGCTTGCCCTCACAGCAGCCTGTGCAGAAGAAATCGCTTTTCGCGGGTATTTAATCTCATATCTGCTATTGCTATTGGGCAATCAGCCTGAAACCACCGTGCTGATCCTGCTGCTCAATGCGCTGATCTTCGGTCTTGTACACTGGTACCAGGGCAGAGAAGCCGTTTTCAAAATAGTAGTGATGTCGCTGTCGTTCGGCGGATTGCTACTCAGTACCCAATCGCTATTATTCCCGGTGTTGCTGCACTTGGCGATAGACCTGGCCGGCGGACTTATCAGTATGAGAATTTTACAACCATCAAACGAACCGGCAACAGATGAAGAAAGGGACGATGTCTTATGAAATGATCGACCTGGCCGGTCATTGGTGGCAGATGTGGCGGCACAGAGCACTCAACTGCCAGCCTGTGAAATACGCCTACGGCCCCCATCCACAACAATACCTGCTGGCGTTTGTGCCCCCCGGCACGGCACACCTCGACAAACCGCTCGCTTTTTTCTTTAACGGCGGCGCCTGGCAGTTCGGCAGTCCGGAAATGTTCAGGGCACAAGCCCGCTTTTTTCTCGAAAACGGTTTTGCCGTGGTATTGCCGTCCTACCGAAAATTGCCGGGTCATTCCTTTCTCCACATCCGCGCCGACCTCACCAAACTGTTGGAATGGACCCGCACCTGGATGGTACAGGGCGGCTGGAGCGAACCCCTGCTGCTATTAAGCGGCATGTCGGCCGGCGGCCACCTGGCGGCCCACATGGCATTGAACACCCCCGAGTTGACGAAAGCAGGGTTGCAACCCCGCCACATCAAAGGAATGCTATTATGCGGCGCCCCGCTCGATCTCAGGGCCATGCCCGACAGCCTGATTTTGCACCGGCTGGCCGGCCCCCGGGATGACGATCTTTTTGTACAGGCCAACCCGGTAAACCTGCTCAGTCAGGAAACCTCCATCCCTATTTTATGCGTCCACGGCGACCACGACGGACTGGTGCCCTTGGAAAGCGCCCGTTTATTTATGAAAAAAGTGCAATCTGCAACCGCCTCTCCCGCTCGCTTCGAAGTAATCATCAACGGCACCCACCTCGATGCGGGCAGATGGAGTTATAAGCGGGATGCTCACAGCACGTTAATCATAAGCTGGCTGAATTACGGAGGAAGACTGTGAGTAGTCGCCCACATGGGTCATTGCTTATTCTGTCCTTTTGCGGTGCGATCTTCCCGGGCAGGCGGCGGCGTTTTTTTCAAGGGGTCGGCCTTCACCTGTTTCATCACCTCTTCGACCACTTTTTCCAGTTGCGGGTCGCGACCCTGCGCCATAAGGTTGGGGTCGTCCCAGACTTCAAAATCGGGTTTAACGCCTACGCCTTCGTCGAACCATTTACCGGAATTGTAGTACAAACGGGCGTCGGGAACGGTGATGCCGCTGTCGTCGATGAGTTGGTGGCCGGTAGCGGGGCCTACGAGGATACCCAGGGTACGTTCGCCGACAATCGAGCCGCCGTTCAGTTCGCGAAAAGCCCAGGGCAACCCGTCGCCGCCCGAGCCGGCCCATCCGTTGATCAGCATGCCCATAGGGCCTGGATTGGCCTTTGTCGGGAACCTGTGGTGCCGTCCGTGGCGCCAGTAAAGGTTATAGATAACCGGGCGTTTCATCAATTCCAGAAAACGGTCGGCGAGCTGGCCGCCGCCGTTGAAACGCTCATCAATGATGAATCCTTTTTTATCCAACTGCCCGTAAAACAGATGTAGCCCAGTGCGCCGCCCGACAGTTTTTCGGTCATTAGCCAATTGTTTTCGATCCATTCGAGGTAACGCAGGTTTTGCTCTTCGCCCTGTGTCAGGCACTTGACGGTTACCTGCCGGGCATCTGCGGTGCTTCCGGTTTTGCTGACCGTCAGGGAAACCGTTTTGCCGGAAAACCCTTCGAAAGCTGCGTAGGGGTCTTTGGCCGGATCGAGGCTGACGCCGTTGACCGCCAGGATATAATCGCCCGTGGCCACACTGCTACCGCTGCGGTCGAATGGCGATCGCACCTGTGTATCCCAGGCCGCGGGCCCGACGATTCTTTTTATCCTGAAAAGCTTGTCATGCTGTTCCCAGTCGATTCCGAGATAACCGGTCAGCACAGGGGTGACCTGCTCGTAGTCGCCGCCAAAAGTATAGGTATGGCCGGCGCTGAGTTCCGACAGCAGGTTGTATTGCAGGTAACTCACATCCCAGCGGGTGCGGGCATCTTCCACGAGGGCGCCATAGCGGCTGCGCAGCGTTTTCCAGTCCACCCCCTGCATGTCCTTATCGTAAAAACAATCGCGGTACCTGCGCCAGGTATCGTTAAAAATTTGCCGCCACTCTTCTTTGGGCGTCAGGTTCATCACGAGATCGGATGTAGGAACGGGATTTTCAATTTTCTGATCGGGCTCCGGTTTGATGATACCGTATTTTCCATCGCTCTTTACCAGCAGCGATTTTCCGTCGGCGCTTACTACGAAACCTTCCACGTTATCCATGATCTTTTTTTCCTCTCTTTTTTCGAGCTCATAGAAAACGAGTGTCGGTTTGCCTTCCATATCGCCCGTGAGGGGGTAACGCAAATACACCAATTTACCTTCAAAGGCGGGTGGTGACGGCGGGGGTTCTCGCTGGGGAGGGTGACGGCCACGGTTCTCTCTGGGGTGGTGACGGCCACGGTTCTCTCTGGGGTGGTGACGGCGGGGGTTTTCGCTGGGGTGGTGACGGCCACGGTGCTCCCGGGCCGTCACCACCTAAGGCGCTCCGGGGCCGTCACCATCCGAGGCGGCATACAAATTGCCCAGGTTTCCGGCTTTGGGCGGCAGCAGAACGAGTCGGCTTTCGATATCGTCGGGGTCTACTTTCACCGTTACAGCCGGTTTTCGTTGGGCGCCGGCTTCATCATTGCGCGCGCTAAGCAGGTCGGGGGCATCTTTGGTAAGCGCTATGGCTGCCGTTCGTACAGTCGCAAAGTCGCGAGTCGTATAGTCCTACAGTCCCTACTTCCCTCCTGCCAATTCCTCCAGCAACAAATACCGCTCGCCGTGTTTGTCCTCCGCTACGCGGGTGTGGACGTCTATGAACATCACCAGGGCGGATTTCTTATTATCCAATGCCGGCCAGGCGGGAAGGCCCAGGCCGTTGGGGTTGCCGGTTTTGATGAATTGTGCAAAATAGGATTGCAGGATGGCTGATACTTTGTAATCTTCGGGCTGCCAGTCGTACACCCGGTTGGTGGGCAGGTTGCCCATAGCGTATTCGATTTCGGCGGAGTGCACGGCGCCTTTCGGCAGAACAGCATCAGCCGGTTGGTTGCGCATGGCGGGGCGCGGACGGGCGTACAGGTAGCGGTACACGGGTTGATTGCCCGTCTGGCTGTGCACTTTGCTCCAGCGCCAGGTGCTGAACCCGATAAATCGGTCGCCGGCCAGGTCGGTAGCGACTTGCTCCACTTCTGCATCCGTGGTGGCGCGATAGGCGGCCAGCACCTGATCGGCTTTATCACTGTATAGGTTTTGCACGGCTTTCGCGTAGTTATCCAGGGTGGGCGGCATGGGCCCCAATATCATGCGGTAATTCATCTCTTCCGAATTCCAGCCTACCAGCAGGGGGATTTGAGCCTGTTCGCCGGCTTTGAATATGTCTAAGGGATTTTTTGGAAAAAAATAGCCGTCGATCGTCATCGAAAATCGGAACGGGTTGTTTTTTGTCGCGGCTTCCAGCAGCTTATCGGCGGGCATGGCGCGCAACTCGGCCAGCGTACCTGCCTGGATGTTTTTTGCAAAATCAGCCCCGTTTTTTTCGGCGTCGGCCAGGGGTACCGCCGACAGGGTGCCCAGCAAAGAACCGCTTTCGCCGATGGCGCCGGCAATCAGGTCTTTGGACAAGGGCGAGGCCATCTGCGCGCTCACCGATACCGACCCCGCCGACTCGCCGGCAATGGTGATCTTACGGGGATCACCTCCGAAGACCGCTATGTTTTCGCTCACCCAGCGCAGGGCCGCCGACTGGTCGAGCAGGCCGTAGTTGCCTGAGGCGCGATAGGGCGACTCCTGGGATAATTCAGGATGCGAAAAAAAACCAAAGATACCCAGGCGGTAATTGACCGTCACAGCCACAATGCCCTGGCGAGCCATCATTTCACCGTCGTAGCGGTATTCGGAGCCGTCGCCGGCCACAAAGCCACCGCCGTAGAAATACACCAGCACGGGCAGTTTTTCATTACCCGTCTTAGCAGGCGTCCAGACATTGAGATACAGGCAGTCCTCGCTCACGCCATTGGAGCGAAACATCATATCGCTGAAAATGGGCGCCTGCATAGCACGGGGGCCGAAGGCATCGGCTTTGCGCACGCCCTGCCAGTTCGCGGGCGGCTGCGGCGCCTTCCAGCGCAAGTCGCCAACCGGCGGCGCGGCAAAAGGAATGCCTTTAAAGGTGCGGATGCCGGAGTCATGGACGCCTTCGAGTAAACCTTGAGCAGTTTGTACGCGAGGGGCGGCGGTATCGCCGGCTAATTGAGCAAATAGTGTCGTGCCACAAAGCACAAGGAGGGTAAAGAGGGCAGGAATTTTGTACATAGCGACAACTTAAGTTTGAATACTAATATCTGCTAAGTTATAAAAAGACCGGATAAAGTAAGCGCAAAGCCATCAAAGATGCAAGGCCTCAAGTATTAACACAAAAAACACATTCTTGACTTTCGCTTCACAATTTCTTAGCCATTTCATAAAGCGCAGATTCGCTATCAGTCCGACTGCCCCTTCTACATTTGCAGAGAAAAAACCGTATGGCCATCCCATTGAAGCCCAAAGACTGGATTTTCAAGCAAATCCACGGCAATAACCTGGTTTACAATACCTGCTGGGAAGATCCTCGCTGCGACCGGCAACTGCTTGAATTAGACGCTGACAGCCAGGTAGTGATGATCACCAGCGCCGGCTGCAATGCACTCGAATACCTGCTCGACCAGCCTGCGCAAATCCATTGCGTGGATATGAACCCCCGGCAAAACGCATTGCTCGACCTCAAACTGGCTACTTTCCGATCAGCGGATTACGAAGATCTTTACCAATTATTCGGCCACGGCAAACACGCCGATATTCAACACATTTATCAAAGTCAGCTGCGGGAATCATTATCGCAATCGGCTTCTCAAGAATACGGGGACAAGCACCTGCATTTTTTCAATGGCAACGGCATTCGCAAGTCGTTTTACCACTACAGCACCTCGGGCGCTTTCGCCTGGATGGCTCAGCAGTATATGAAAACCCAGCGAAAATTATACAACCTAGTCCACCAGCTTTTTGAGGCCGAATCTCTCGACCGGCAGGCGGCTATTTATTATGAAATAGAAAAAAAGCTGTTTACGCCCTTTATCGAATGGTGGGTCAACCGCCACTTCACCATGTGCCTGGTCGGCGTGCCCAGCAGTCAGCAAAAGTTGTTTGTAGAGCAATACGAGCGCGGCGCGATGGGTTTTATCCAAAAATGCCTCAAGCGTGTATTTACGGAGCAATCACTGCACGACAACTACTTCTGGCGTTTGTACCTGCACGGGCGTTACAGCGTGGACTGCCGCCCGGCCTACCTGGATAAAGACAATTTCGAACTGCTAAAAACCCAACGCCATAAAATACAGCTCAACACCACTACCATTAGCCGGTTTTTGCAGCAAAACCCTGGCAAATATTCGCATTATGTGTTACTCGACCACCAGGATTGGCTGGCGGCCAATAACCAGGCTGCGTTGGAAGAAGAGTGGGATCTTATTTTGAAAAACAGCCGCCCCGGCGCCCGGATATTGCTGCGCTCGGCAGCCGAAGAAATCGACTTTTTTCCCGATTTCGTACGCGATGCGGTTACTTTTGAACAGGAAAAAACCAGCCTTACCCACCAGCAGGATCGCGTGGGCACTTATGCCAGTGTGTATTTGGGTATTGTAAAGTAAATAACATGTCAACCATCGAAATAAGCGACCACAAACAAGTACGCACCATCCGGCAATACTACCGCTGGCAGTCGAAAATATACGACGCCACCCGCTGGAGTTTTTTGTTTGGCAGGAATCTCATCATAAAATGCCTCCCGCTCGACGTCAACGGCAAATACCGGATTCTCGAGGTGGGTTGCGGCACGGGCCACAATTTGCGCAACCTGGCGCTGCATTTTCCCAATGCCCGCATTACCGGTTTGGATGCTTCAGCCGATATGCTGGCTATTGCCCGAAGCCGCACCAGGCAATTTCCCGAAAGAATTCAACTTGTCGAAAAACCTTATGCATTGGGTGAAGAAGGGTTTCGCGAGCAATACGACCTCGTCTTGTTTTCGTACTCCCTTACCATGATCAACCCGCAATGGGAAGAACTGCTTCAACAGGCCTGCAAAGACCTCAAACCAGGCGGGTTTATTGCCGTAGTAGACTTTCATGACAGCCGCTTCAACTGGTTTAAACGCCACATGGGCCGCAATCATGTGCGCATGGACGGTCATTTATTGCCTGAGCTTAGACAATTATACAAGTCGGTGTTTGTACGAATATTTAAAGCCTACGCCGGTGCTTGGGAGTACGTGTTATTTGTAGGGAGAAAGTAATTTTTTAAATAAATACAAATCCCGCCCAATAATACGGATGATCGTATTCTTTCGACTGCTGCATTTTTTGCTGTGCAGCCCGAAGCGCCTGCCTGGCGTCCATTTTTTTATTCAGCCAGTTGTGGTAAAAATACTGCATCAACAGGGTTGTTGCCGCATCGTCAACCTGCCAGAGGCTAACCAGCACATGGCGGGCGCCGGCCAGGCGAAAAGCGCGTTGAAGCCCGAAAACACCCTCCGTGCTTTGGGTTTCTCCCAGTCCGCTCACGCAGGCGCTGAGCACCACCAGTTTGGTTTCGAGCAATAAGAAATGAGAAACCTCATAGGCGGTCAATTCGCCGTCTTCTAAGTGTTGGGGCATCGGCAACCCGGCGACTTTGCGGTTGTACCCTGCAAGCGCAAGGCTGGAATACATGAGGGGATTGGCTACGATATCCGATCCTTTGGTAACCCCATCATTGGATATGGGTGGTCGACAAAATTTGCCATGAGTAGGCAGATGTATCAGCGATAAGCTTTGCAGCTTGTTACAGGCAGCTTTGAAATGATCTTCGGAGGCTTCGCAACCCTGTTTGGCGACAACAGGAATTCGATTTGTATGCAGTATAGTTGCTACATGGTCGCTCTCCTGCCTCGTCTTTGCCAAAAAAGACAATTTCTCATTACAAGCGCCGCTGCGACGGGCCTGTGCTATTCCAGACGAGTTTTGGGAGGCTGTTTGTTCGCTGAGGCAAGACAATTGTTTGTCATCTATGTCGTATTGAATTCCTCCGTACACCAACGCATCTTTTAGTTCAGAAGCATATAAGGGGCTATCCTGCAACAAATCACGGGGGCTGCCGATATTGCGCAAGTCGTACCGAAAACCGGCATAATCGCCGCCGGGCAATGGAGTCGAGTGAAAAGCGACTTTGTGCAACAACCCTTCCGGGCAAAGCCAAACGGTTTTAGCACCTTTGAAATACTTTTCCAGCGGCTGCCAGATCAACCGGTAGAGTTGCGGCGAATAAATGCCCGATATGACGTCTTCTGCCGAGCCCAGCGGTTCGTTGGCCAATGCCAGGCGCCGTTCCAATTCTTTTTCTTCAAAAAGCATGACCAGCTTTGGCGTCTCCCAGTCGCGCCGGGCAATCAAAGCGGCATACATGATGGAATCTGACCAGATATCCGTATCGGAGTGGTAGGTATTGAATTTAATAAAATCGACAAGGGCTTCGTTTTTGCCGAGTCGGTTTCTGACTTCGCTCCATCCCGTCTTTTTATTGGCAAAAGCGCGTCTGAAATCCGCTGAGCCGTCGGAAAGCCGCTGCTGGATTTGTTGGAAAGCCGTTTCAAGACTGTCCAAAACGTGGACGTCCTGAATTGTCCGCTTTTCGACCACCTGGGAATATTGTTTGGCCAGCGCCTGTCCGATATTCGTCCATTCTTTTTGCAGAACAGCGCTTGAGCTATCGGCATTTTGCAACAGCCAGGCGCGGCGGTTTTTGGAGTCGTCCAATTGAGCCCCCTTCAAAACGGCATTGTTATTAAACAACAAGGCGGCCAATTCCGGGTTTCGGTTGACGTTGCGGGCCGCGTAGTTTTCCATAAACTCGAGGTTCGCCTGGGAGTATGCGAGGTAGTTGAGCTGTTCTTTTTCAGAAAAAAAGCCGTACAGACGAGTCATGTTGGATTGAACCAGTTCCGTCAGTTTAGCAAAATGGGCGTCAGCGGCGGCTGTGTTGCCGGAGAGATCGAGCATGCGGACCAAAGAACCTAGCAAGCTAATATATTGTGAATGATTTTGACCATATACTCTTATACCGTGGTCAACACTACTTTGTGAAAACTTGACAGCTTCATCAAACTGCCCCGCCCGAGCATATGCTTTTGCCAGAACCGTTTCCTGCAGCAACATAGGAAGCGTATTCTCACCAAGAACACCTTTTATATTCTGCATATTCGTTAACCCGGCAGCAATCGCTTCCTCGTTCCGATTAGCATAATAAAGTAAATGGCTAAGCGTGCTGGTAATGATGAAATAGTTGAATGAATTTTTTCCTGCTGTCGTCTCTAAAATAGAAAGCGCTTCATATGCAATGGGGATGCCCTTTTCAAATTGGTTAGTCAACAAATAACTATTAATGAGTTTTTCCCTGATAAGGACTCCCAGTATACCTGCCAATTCAGGTTGTGATTCTAATTCCTCCAGGATAATTTTAGCATACTTCTCTACTTGATCAAACTGACCTGTTTGTACCCATGCCGTCAGTTTGGTATTTAGAAAATAATAATAAAGCGGGTGTTTCCTCAGGCCATTGCGATCAAAAAGGGAGAGATAATAATCGCAATGCTTAATAACCGCTTCATATTGGCCTGTATTAACAAGCAATACTCCTTTATTAAAGTTGATTACCAAAAATTCTCGAGAGAGGGAATCTTTTGTCTGATCAATTAGCTGCAGCGATTGCCCGATGAGTTCACTGGTAAGTTCATAGTCTCCTTTTTGTAAGGATATTAGCGCCAAATTATTAACACGTGAAGCATACCTGGGAGTTTGTTTTCCATTTAAACTTGCTTCGAGTTGAACGGAATAGCTTAAATATTCAGCCGCTTTTTCATAAAAACCAAAGAAACCATATACAGATCCTAAAGCGTTACAAGCTGAACCATAGGTAGTATGCGTAGTGCCTAACTGTTCCCGAAAGATGGCTTCTGCTCTTTTTAGCCAGTTAAACGCGTCCATATATCGACCGATAGCTTGTAACCTCTCTGCTTTAGCTAATAGAACAAGCCCATATTCCACACTATTAGTGCCACAATGACGGCCATACAATTCTTCAGAGATATTCCAGAGGGAATCTGAAAGTGATGTATTTAATTTTGAATAATGATAATTAGCCAGATTGTGATGTACCCAGGCGCTTTCATCGCTTTCATAGCCGTGCTCTTCTATACAAACCTGATAGGCTTTCTCTAAAATGAGCGCTGCCTCGTTCCATTTAAAAGTATTTACAAGCGTATCGCTTTTCAGCAACAAAGCATAACAATTGGTCTGTGCAGTTGCGCCAAAAGCAAGGCTGATGCCTGTCAGCATTATAGTTGCGATTTTCCTTGACATAACTGTTGGGTTTAATAAAGAATATAATTCATTACAAAAGCCCACTCTACCATTGAGGCCAATTCATCGGCGGGGATAAGCGCTATTCCGTTGCAGCCCCAGCGGCAGCCCAGGCTGTTGAGCACCTGAAAATGGTGTTCGTCGTAACCGGTGAGGACCAGGGCGTGCCTTACGGCGGTTTCCTTGCCATTTGGGGAGCGCCAGTCGCACTGCCCCCGGGGCAAAGCGGCTAAACTTTTCGGAAGGTTAGTGTAAACGATTACCGGATTTCGCCAGGCAATGGCGTTTTTTAGCTGTTTTATTTTATCGTCGAGGTTGTAGTCGGAATCGGGGGTTATTACTTTGCCGAAACCCGCTATTCTGAATTCGGATGCCGTGTCTAATTGTTGATTATTTGGTTTTTCTTCGCAGGTATAGCTGGAGTGTTTAAATGTCTGAACTGGACAAATGCCCTTTGCAGTCAGCAATTTGAGGCCGTCGCTGAGGCGGGCGCCCAGGCGGCAATCGCCCGGCTTTTTGATTTGGTTGTATACATAAGAGCCCGAAAAATGTAACCAGCGGGCTTTCTTCTCGTCTCTCCGGGTGCGAAAGGCGTAGTGGATGGAATACGCCTGCGCAACGGCACAACCTGCACAAGAAGCGCAGCGGCCCTGGTCGAGCGGGAAATCATTACAAGAAAAACTTTCCGGCGATACGCCCAGATCGTCCAACAGGAAAAAACGAGGGGATAGCACAGCGCGATCATCGTCAAATTTTGCCCATGCTACGGCTTTCATTTCTTTTGGGTTTTCGGGTAATAAGCCCGATTCTTCTTGTGCCGCTACGCGGACCAGCGGAAATAACAACGCCAGATATATGCCGATAGTCCTTAACATATTGCATTATTTTAGACGTGATAAAATGGCTTGGTCGTTTACTTCCTGTAATACCTGCTCGCGTTGTTCATCGGTGCGTAGGCTGTACCATTTATCCTGGATGCCCAGAAAAACGACTTGCGCCCCCAGGTCGTCCAGCCGGCGCAGGCGGATGTCGGACGGCGCCTGGCCAAGCGGAAGCAGCAGCGTCAAATCCCGATCGGCGAGAATAGCCACATATTCCGGGAGTTCATTTTTTTGAATCGTTACGTGCCAATTTTCCGCGACGGCGCCCTGCACATCTCCAATTAACACGACAGGCCGTTCCAGGGAAGCCAGCATCTCAAATCCGTCACTGTGCCCCACTTGGGGTTCAACATCGCCGCCAAGACGCCAGCCCACATAAAAGACCACGGCGATAATCGCTGCTGCCGCTGAAATAAACCTGAACAATCGAAATGTGCCGCCAGGTTGGCCCGGCTGCTGCCCGTCGCCGGCTTTTTGCTGTTGTTTCCATTCCTGAAATAAATTGGGCGAACCATCTTCGATTGTCGCTTTGTCATTGGCGGCGCCGTGTATTTCATCGTACCAACGCTCGAGGGTTTGCCGGCGGCCAAATTCCCTGACGCCCTGAACGAGCAGCAGGTATTCCTGCCATTGGGCTTTGCGTTGGGGATCGCTATTGAGGATGGCTTCGAATTCGGTCTTTTCGGCGTCCGTCATGGCGCCGTGCCGATAATCGTCGCACAATTGGTCGAAGTCGGTAGGTAGTGTGCTCATGTTGGATGTTACAAGGTTTTAAAAATGTCTCGCAGCTTTTTGATGGCTCTTGATTTAATCTCCCTGGAAACTCCGGGTGAAGTGTAACCGGCTGCGAAGGCAATTTCGGTATGACTCACCTCACAATATTCGTGTAATACAAGCACCCCGCGGTAGGGCTGCTCCAACCTGGCTACGGCCTCTCCTACCATAGCTTGTTTTTCCCGATTGATGAGCTCTTGTTCCGGCTGTTTCGAATCCTTTTCTTCCGGTATGGCATCGCCTGAAATTCGCACCCTATTTCGGTGTTCCTTGTTCCATTGATACTCACACATCTTATAGAGCAATCCTTTGACGTTGCTATCGGGTTGTAGTTCGTATGCTGAATTTTCGAGTTTCCTGAAAAAGTCGCTCAGTGCAGTAAGAAAAATCGTCCGCACATCATGATCTGAAGCGCCTGACTGCATCAGATATTTGCGCACAGTGGGCAGCACCAGCGCGTTGGCCCAGTCAAAAACCCGCCGGTGCTGCCGCCTGTCTCTTACATAATTCAAAATCTGCTCTTCGGAGTAATCCAAACTGTGTTTATCCATAGGTCTTCGCGGCTTATTAACTTATTCATTTGCACGAAGATATGGGTTGAATCTGAATTCATCAAGACTTCAATTAATTAGAATACCCCATGTTTTGCTTTACCTTAGCAATACCACTCTCGATACTGCCAATAACCCGCCATCCGGCGCAGTCCAACGCAGGAAATACAGTCCGCCAGGTAAATTTTCGCGGCCGACGGTTATTTTAAGCTCATTGCCAAGCGACTGCTGCATGCAAACTATACCCGAACTGTTGATGATGACCAAACGACCGCCCGGAATAGCTTCCGGGAAAACAATATCGAAACTTTCGACAGCCGGATTGGGCGCCACTGCCAATTGCTTTTTATCGGTAAGATTATCTACACCTACTACCACAAAAGGCGCTGAGGACTCGCTTTGGCAGAGGTGTTGGCTGAAAGCAACAACGGTATAAGCGCCGGGCTGCGTGGGGAAATAGCTCTGACCAATAGCCCCGGTTATGACTACCCCGTTAATATACCACTGCCAATAAGAAGCGGCGCCCTCCGCCCACAAGAAGTCCTGCTGCTGAACAATGACAGGCTGAATGGGAGTCTGTTCCAATACTACGTCTATCGAACCGCTTTGCGAACCGGTGTTGTTAATGACGGTAACGGCGTAGGTATTGGGCGTGCCCACTACAATACAGCGCTCCGTTTGGCCCGTCGACCACAGGTAGTCGTCGCTTAGCGGTGCGCACAGGGTGGTATTTTCCCCAGGACAAATAACCGGATCTCCGGAGATTACGATTGCACCCGGCTCGCCGGCCTGGTTGATTTGCACCGTGACGGGGTTGCCGCAACCGCTGAGAATTAAAGTGGCAAACCGGGATGAAGCACTGTTATTGGCAGAAAAAGTATATACCAGCGATTCGCTCCCGCTTCCGTTAATAATCCCGGGGGTGACCCAATTCTCCGAGGCTATTATCGTCCACGCCGGGCAATTACCACCTACCGACACCGACTGGCTGCCGCCGGCGGCGGGTACGTCAATGACTGTCGGATTTATGGTCATGGTTGCAGCCGCCTGTATAATGCTTATCGTTTTCTCCAGGCCGCAACCGCTAAGCGCAAGTGTCGCCGTTCGGGGGAAACTGCCCGAATTGGGACTAAAACTAAACATCACCGACTGGCTGCCGCTGCCGTTGGCGATCTGCGGTGAAATCCAGTCTTCGGACGCCGTTATCGTCCAACTTGTGCAATTGCTGCTCACCACTACAGACTGCGTGTTGCCCCCGGCAGGCAGATTCATAGTCATCGGGCTCGGATTCAGGAATACGCCTTCCTGTGTAATCGTGATGGTTTTAGTAATTCCGCAGCCGCTGAGCGTAAGGATGGCGGTCCGAGGCGAAGCGCTCGTATTAGCCTGATAGTCAACGGCTACTGAATACAAACCGCCGCCGCCGCTTGAAGGGATAATGGAGTTAATCCAAGGGGCGTTTGACGTAATCGTCCAATCGATGCAAGTGCTCGTCACATCAAATGTTGTTGTTTCCGCCTCGTAATTTACACTTAGCGAAATGGGGTCGGCAACAAGCGTAGCGCCGGCCTGGGTGACATTTACGAATATCGAATCACAACAACCGGCTACCATGACCTGCGTTGACCGCGGCGTTGAATTCGGGTTGGCGTCAAATTGCAGCGATACTACGCCATTATTAGCGCCGGTAGTGGTATTCAGGGTTATCCAGGGCGCCTGCGCCGTGACAAGCCATTGCGGGCAATCGCTTACAACCGCAAAAGAAGCCGCGCTGCTCAATGCATTGACATTCAGGGTTGCAGGCGATACTGCCAGCGATGGGCTGGTACAGTTGAGGCTCAGCGAATAGTTGCCGGTGTTATCCCCTTCTGTTTCGTGAATAATGATGAAATGCCTGCCATACTGATTCAACGGAGCGGAAAACGCCAACGAAGCAACGTCAATGGTTCCGATATACGAGGCCAGGAGGTTGCCGCTTGGGTCGTAAAGCCGCGCGCTGATATGAAGCGAGGGGTCGGTGAGCGTTATCTGGACATGAGCTGTATCGCATTCCTCTGCATAAAAGGAATACAGGTCCATTTCCGCTTTCAAATTGAACGAACCGCTTGTTGAGGCGCCGCAATTCAGCGATGTTGAACAGGTCGGTTTTATCAGTTGGAAAGCGTAGTTGTAATTGTGTGAAGTACTGGCGCAATCGCCGCTCGCCCCGTACACATAAACAAACCAGTTGCCTGAAGACAGCAGCCTTTCTGTGGTCAACAAACCAATGCCGTCGTAGTTTAAAAGCGTATCCAAGCTGCCGTCAGGGCGGCGAATTTCCACCCGCCAGTTATTGGAAGTATTGAAATACCACTGGGCGCGCATCCTGTCGCCGTTGGCAGCGGCGATATAATACGCATTGACGGCTGAGCTGTAATAATAGCTGTCAAATCCTTCTTCTGTGCAGGTTACCTGGTCGGCGCAGCTGGTTTTGCCCAACAATTGGAAAGCATAATTGTAATTGTGGGAGGTATTGCCCTCGTCGCCGCCTTCATCGTAAACGTAGAAGAACCAGTTGCCCTGCGACAGCGGTATGATTTCATTGATAGTTCCACTGCCGTCAAGTACATAGATGGGGAAAACCGTCCCGTCGGGCCGGCGCACTTCTACGCGCCAGTTGGCCGGGGTGATAAAACACAAACGCAACCGGAGTTGGTCGTTGGCGCCGGCAGCGACGTAATACGCATTTTCCGCCGCGCTGTAGTAATAACTGTCAGACGACTCTTCTGTGCAAGCCACTTGATCGGCGCAAGTCGTTTTGCCCAACAATTGGAACGAATAATTATAATTGTGGGCGGTATTGCCCTCATCGCCGCCCTCGTCGTAAACATAGAAAAACCAGTTGCCCTGCGATAGCTGTATGATTTCGCTCAAAAATCCACTGCCGTTAACGGCATAAATCGTGTCGATGGTATTGTCGGGGCGGCGCACTTCTACGCGCCAGTTGGCGGGTGTTGTAAAAAACATGCGCAGGCGAAGCAGATCGTTGTTTGAGGCCGCCAGGTAATAGTTATTGATGGCTGCGCTGTAGTAATAGCTGTCGGAGGAATTTTCCGAACAATCTACTTGATCGGCGCAGGTGGTTTTGCCCAACAACTGAAAGGAGTAGTTGTAATTATGGGAGGTATTGCCTTCGTCGCCGCCTTCGTCGTACACGTAGAAGAACCAGTTGCCCTGCGATAGCGGGATGGTTTCGTCAATCAAACCGGTCCCGTCTAATTCAAATATGTTGTAAAGGCTGCCATTGGGCCAGCGCACCTCCACCCGCCAATTGGCAGGCGTGCTGAAAAACAAACGCAGGCGAAGCAGGTCGCCGGCACTGGCAGCTACGTAATAGGTATTAACACCGGCGCTGTAGTAGTAACTGTCTGACGACTCCTCCGAGCAGGTCACCTGATCCGCGCAGGTCGTTTTTTCCAATAATTGAAAAGAATAATTGTAATTGTGAGAGGTATTCCCCTCGTCGCCGCCTTGATCGTATACATAGAAAAACCAGTTACCCTGCGATAGCGGGATGATTTCGTCGATCAGTCCGGTTCCATTCAATTGAAAAGTGCTGTAAACCGTGCCATCCGGTCGGCGCACCTCCACCCGCCAGTCGGCAGGCGAGCTGAAATACATTCGCATTCGAAGCCGGTCACTGGCTGACGCCGGCAGGTAATAGGCGTTCACAGCAGCGCTGTAGTAGTAGCTGTCCGACGATTCTTCCGTACAGGCCACTTGTTCGGCGCAACTCGTCTTGTTGTAAATCTGTACCGAAATACTATAGCTGCCCGCCTGGCTGCCAATACCGTCTGACACAGTAATCCGGTATTGGCCGCTGCCCTGGCTCAGGGCAAAATTGGGAATTTCCACAAAACCGGCAGGGTTGGCCTGCCAGGTTCCCATCAACAAATTGCCCGGGCTAAAGACCTGCACACGGGGGTTCAGCGCAATATCGGTGGAGAAAACGCGAATCCATACCAGATCGCCGTTGTTGGCCGATAACGTGTATTCATCCGTTTCTCCCGATGAGATATACCCCGTCTCATCATCGTCGCAATCGATGACTACCTGGGGTTCTACGAGGGACGACCAACTGTTGGTATTCCCCATTGCCAATGCGAAAATCAGCAACAGCTTATTGAGCATAGCCATAAGTTTCAGGTTTTTATATTATTAATAATTTTAATTTAAAAAGGATAAGCATATCCCAATGCGCAACTCCACTGGCGATTGAGTTGCTTTGGGATGTCAATGCCGGGCTGGCCGGGGATGTACCTGTTAAGGTTGAGCAACCCCAGATAATAGCGGGTTTCCAGACTGATGATACCCCTCCAGAGCGGGCGGGCTATCCCCGCAGACAGGTGTAATCCGGCGTCGAGGCGGTCGTCAAATTTGAGGTCGTCGCTGAGTTTGGGCCGGCTCACTTTATGTGTACGGGTATCGAGCAGTTCGGTTTTGCTGAAGGAATTGGTAACGGTTCTTTTTGATAATAAATAGCCAAAAGTCAATCCGGGCGACAGGTAAAAGTCGATAGGCGCTTCCTGACCCGTCAAGTTGAATTTTACGGCCAGCGGTACAGCCAGGTATTGCCATTTGGTGGTAGCGTTGTTTTTGCTGTGGTTGCCGTTGTTTTGGGTTTCCGTTACCAGGGCGTAACCCATGTCCGATAATCCCAATTCCGCTGTAAAAGCGGTTTTGGGTGCAAAAAACTGTTCATACCGCAACCCAAACCTGGAAACTAACCCGGCTTTATACTCCTCCACGAAGTTGTCGCTGAAATCACCCCCTGCTTTCGACAGGCCGATGCCATATACGAAGCCCAGACTGCGGCTGTTGGAAGGAGTTTCCGCCGGGCGCTTACCGCTATCGACAGCCGGATCAGACAACCGGACAGGCTGCTGCATTTTTTTGAGAAACCAATTCCAATGCAGCCTGAAATAAGGAATAACCGGCAGCGGATCGCTGTATCCGGTTTCGTAGCCTGTCCAGGGGTTGTATGTAGTATTCGTGGACCAATGCGGGAAATTGAACTTCAGCCCCAGCTCCAGGTTAAAAGAGCGCATGGGTTTGTCTTTGCGGAAGGTCTCCTGGGTCCATCCCGCTGATAAAAAGGAGGTGGAGAAGTCGCCAAACAAGTGGCCGGCGTGCAGTGCCAGACCATTTGATTTGATTTTATTTTTTCTATTTTTTTCATGCCGTTTGCCCATAAGATGGTAGGCGACGTCGAGTTCGAGGCCTATTTCGGTATTGGCCGGGTTGTCGCCCGAAAATTCGTCATTGGTGGGCGCCGAGGTAGCGCCGGCCCCAAGGCTTAATTCGAATGCGTTTTTTGTGTCGAGGTTATACCGCAATACGGGACCCAAACCGTCAAATATCCTGAATCCCAGGCCTATCTGACCGCCGTATTCATTCCATTTAATTTTTGCAGCTGATAGCGTATCCCTTTGCTGGGCTTGCGCGGCAATTTGAAATAAGAAACTCAGGAAGAGTGTAAAAAGTGCAAAGTTGAAGGTTCTCTTTTGCATGGCACAGCGTTTTAGTAAGTGTTGAGATGTTTTTGTCGTAAGTGGTAAATCACACATCTAAAACCCAATACCCAGAGGGAGGCCGGCGTCAACAGAAAAACACCGTTTTTTTTATTTTTTGTAAATTTGTCCAATGAGCCAACTTGCCACCCACTTCAAATCCCTCAACTATCTGGCCAGCCACCTGGCCGACAGCGATAGCTTCGACATAGACGCCCAGCACTTCGCCCGCCTGGTGCGACAACTTCGCGACGATATATACGACGCTACCTCCTCGCCGGCCATCCTCGACCGACTGGATCAGATACCCGATCTCAATCTCGATCCCCACGAACGTTCTTTGCTGGAATCCCTGCTGCCCAGTGGCGCACGCAGTATGGTAGGTAATTATCAAAATAAACAAAAGATCCTGGCGCAAGTACAAGAGATTACCCGCGCTTTCAACCGCCTCCGCGATTTGCTACCCCTCCCCCCTTCTGACGAGGAGCTTGTGTAGGTTGTCGGTTATCAGTTGTCGGTTATCAGTTGTCGGTCACCTCGTCACCCCCCGAGTCAGTTCCCCGCCGTCACCACCCGAGCTATTCCCAAGCCGTCACCCCCCGGGTCAGTTCCCCGCCGTCACTAAAACTGAAAATAAATAAACGGCACCACATCCGAACTGGCCGTCTGAATAACGATCCAGATGATGAAGGCAAGGGCGAACGCCTTAGCTAATGCAGGCGCGCCGATGAACACGCGCTCAATAAACCGGTCGAGGCGCAGGGGCATGAAATGGGTGAGAAAAGCAAGTATGATGAGCCCGATTACGGCTTTATACCCTTGTATAATTTGCCAGATTAACTCGGGATGAAAGGCCGAGCCTATCTGCGTCAATACCGCCGAAGTGGTCACCATGGGCGGCACGGGGTTGTTGAAGGCGCCCGCCCGGAAAAACACCCAGCACAGACACACAAAGTGAAAAACAAAAATGCTGCTCACTGCCTTGCTCAGTCCGCCCTGTAAGGGTTTTCCGCGCAAAAGCGCCGCTACCTGATCGACCAATAAGGCCAAGGCGAATATGGCTATCCACATCACGGCTACCAGGGCATTTGCTCGCATATACAACCCGAACTCGTCACCATCAATTTGCGCGCCACTGTACAATCCCCACAATACCCCCGCCCCGATGAGATGGATAATCAGCAAAATGATCAGCGAGCGCAGCGACTCGAGCCGGAACCAGCGACCCAGGCCGCCCAAAAACCGGTCGATGGCCAGGGCCAATCCGTGCAAACCACCCCACACGATGAACACCCAACTGGTACCGTGCCATAAACCGCCCAGCAACATGGTGATCATGAGGTTGACGTAAGTGCGCAACTTGCCTTTGCGGTTGCCGCCCAGGGAGATGTAGAGGTAGTCGCGCAGCCAGGTGGACAAGGATATATGCCAGCGCCGCCAGAATTCCTGGATGCTGGTTGATTTATAAGGTGTGTGAAAATTTTCATTTAAATGAAAACCCATCAATAAAGCCAGGCCGATGGCCATATCCGAATAACCCGAAAAGTCGCAGTAGATCTGAAAAGCATAGCCGTACACGGCCATCAGGTTTTCTAACCCCGAATACAAACCCGGATTTTCAAATACCCGGTCTACGAAGTTGACGCTGATATAATCGGAAATGACAGCTTTTTTAAACAATCCGCCACAAATAAGCAGCAAGGCCTTCCCCATCTCGGCATGGCTAAGCCCCAACTTGCGGTTGATCTGCGGCAGAAAGTCGGCCGCCCGCACGATGGGCCCGGCTACCAGCTGCGGGAAAAAGCTGACAAAAAAGCCGAAGTCCATGAATTGCACCAGAAACGAACGCCAGTCTTTTACCTTTTCCGTCAATGGCTCCAGATGACGCCGGTATACGTCGATGCTGTAGCTCATGGTCTGGAACGTGTAAAACGAGATGCCCGCCGGCAGGAAGATGTCCATCAGGTCAAACCCGGAGCCGGTGATGGCATTAACCGAGTTGAGGAAGAAGTTGGTGTATTTAAAATAACCCAACAACCCCAGATTAGCGGCAATGCTCAGCCACAAGAAAAAACGGCGGCGCGCCTGGGTGGAAGCGTTGTAGATATAATGCCCCAGGGTAAAGTCAACTCCGGTAGAAAGTACCAGCAGCAGCAGATAAATACCGCTGGATTTATAGTAAAAGAAAATGGAAAAAGCGAGGGTGTAAAGCGTGCGGAGGATTGTCCGGTTTTTGAGCGATATATAAATGGCATAAAAAAGCAGGAACACCACAAAAAATTGCGCGCTGCTGAAGATCAGCGGTCGCTGCGGATCGTACACGAAATATGCTGCAATAGCGTCCCAGTTAATTCCTGCTTGCATACTCCCTCATTAATGCGGCAAACAAAAGTTCTCCCTGTACTTCGTATCCTCTGCGGGTTAGGTGTACGTAATCCGACTGGGCCAGTTGGGCGGTACGCCAGCGCCGGATAGATCCTTGTCCACCCATCACGGCATGCAAATCCCAGGAGGCCGTGCCGTGTTTTTCGGCAGCTTGCTTGATGATATTTTTTACGGTGATGCCGTGTGCATTAGTATATCTGCGCCGGCGCAGGGCGTCGGGGTTGGTCGACAGCAATACGGCGGCGCCGGGCGCTGCTTCGCGGATGGCGGTGAGCAGCTTGTCGAGTTCGCGCCTGACTTCCTCCCCATCGAAACGGCCGCCCAGCGCTTCGTTGGTGCCCAGGGAGACGATGATCAGGTCGGGTGAAAGGGCTGAGAGTTGTCCGGCAAAATATTCGGCTTGGTTGTAATGCCCGCTGGTGGCGCCGTTTACGCCTACCGAACTGTACAATACGCCCCTACCCGCCGTATTTTCCAATAAGATGCCGTGCAGGTGGCTCTCTTTCTGCGCCGCGAGTATTTTTTCTCCTTTGATAGCGAGGCTGTTTGTGCTTGTCGCAAATGTAAACACCGACGAAAAAAAGCTTACCGCCGTGGTATCGCTCACAAAAGGTATCGGCTCAAAAGCATCGGGCGCGTATTTGGGTACGGCTACGCTGCCGCCGCTGACTACCAATCGCTGTCCGGCCCTGATGCGGGTACTGCGCAATCCGTTGAGGCGCTGCAGGGTGCGCACGCTGGTGCCGTAGCGGCGCGCAATATGCGACAGCGTTTCGCCCGATTTGATTTTGTGGTAGCGCTTGGCGCCCGATGCTGTTGTGGTGGATAGCTGGGCGCCCGGCTTGATGCGACCGGGAAACAGGTTATAGGCGGTTTCTGTTTTGGGGTAAAAAACGGTAGCCTGGTTGAAGCTGTCGGCAGCGTTTTTCAGGTTTAACTCCAGCAAAAAAGGCTGGTTAGTCGTTTTTAACCCAAAACCGCAAATGCCCATCGGCGGGCCGGTTTCGCCGTAGGCGCGCCGGCGGTATTCCCACACGGCATTGCTGCTGCAGCGATAGTCATTGGGGCCGTTGGTGCGCGCCAGTTTGTAGGGGAATACCAATCCGCGGCCGGCCGAGCCAAACTGTTTTTGCATCAAAGACCGAACCTTTCCCGAATAAAAATCGGCTTGAATATGCGAATCGCCGATATGGAGGATGTGCACCTTGTCGCGTTCACCGCGCTCCAGCGCTGCCAGTTTATCCCAAAAAGCATCGAGGGCTTCGGCTTGCGACAGCGTATCTGCTGTAATCAGCAAAAAAGGATAGGCCTGCGATAGATTGTCAAGTAAAGCCTGGTATGTATCTGATGCAGAAGAACTTACTGCAACAGGGCTAGCTAGCGGCTGTTGTTGCGCCAAAGCCGGCGCCGCAGCCGAAAGCAGGATATTGAGCACCCATATTTGCAGCATTTGTTTCACTATTTATTATTGAATAAGCTGACCTAAAGTATCTTTTTTCAAATACTGCGCGTAGCCGTCCATCAGGAAATCGAGCAGCATTTGCGCGGCTTTGTCGGCCCCTTCAAAATTAAAGTGGGCATAGTCCAGGTTGGCCAGGCGGGGCGTTTCTTCTTCTACCCATTTGATCATGGCGCCTTCGCCGCCCATCGCTTCGTACAGGCTAAAAAACGCCACGCCGGCATTTTGGGCAGCCTGGCGTTGCGCGCGGGTAATGCGGGGCACGCTGGGGTCGGTCATCATCTTGCCGTCGATGCGGGTGGCTTTGTCGGATACCCCGACCACCAGGATATCGACGCCGGGCATGTGAGCCTGATAATAGCGAATGAGCCTGGTCATTTCCTTTTCGTACCAGCTATAGTCTTCCATTTCGGCATTGAGCACATTTAATCCAAACTGAAGGATTACAAGTTCGTAATCAAGTTTGGATTGGAATTGCTCCAATACCACAGGGGTGATATTGGTGAGCAAAATGCCCGAATTGCCGCGCGCAGAGAAATTATCGACGATAACGCCCTGCGGGCTTTCGAGGCTCGCCCCGAAGAAAGGCAAAGCCGAAGAGGCGCTAATATCGAGCCTGATGCGGCCGGCGGCGCTTTGGGTAAGCCAGACCTCATTTACGGCGTCGCGCCCGTCGAGTGACATTATTTGTTCCTCTTTGCCTATCGTAACCGTCAGGTTCGCCGGCTTAAAAACCGTCTGGCTATCGGTTTTTATCGTGCCGTAAAACAAGCGGGCATTGCGAAACGTACTGGTGCCGGGGTTGAGCCGGGTAGTACCCAATGACACCCAATGACCTCCATTGTATGCCGCCGGCGGGGGCATAGTATCCACCAGGGTTGAATCCGCGCTAAGGGTATCCGGTTTGGGGGTATAATGCCAAATCGTATAATACTCTCCGGAGATGCCTCGCGGCAGCTTGCGATAGTTGTTGGTCGTCACCTTGCAGGTATACCAGTTGGGCGAAAACCGGTGGCGCACCGAGCGCCTGAAGCCGCTGACGTGCGTAGTGATGGGCACAAAACCGACGCCTTTGCCGCCAAAACGCCGTTGCAGGGAATCGCGCAGCGTCTGGCTGACGAGGTCGCCTTCGATAGAAGAATCGCCGTAGTACGCGATGCGTATCTGGCCGTCTCTGGATTGCAAAGCCCTGAAGAAATTCGTCAGCGTGGATAATCCGTCGTAACCCCGCATTTCTTCGGGTTCTTCAACCGCTAAAGTATCCTCAGAGGGGGTAACAATTTTTTCTTTAGGGTATGAATGATAAAACTTGCCCCAGAAATCGTAGGTGCGGAAGTGTTGTTTGAGAAAAGGAACTTTTTCGTGGATGAACGGGTACGCCAATAGAATAGAAGCTGCGGCCAACAGGATCAATAGTGTTTTTGAAAATTGATTAAGCTTCATATACGAGAGTGTCCAATTCGAGGCGTCAAATATACAGAATGGCTTGACACAATAAAAAAATAACAATAAATTGCACACACAATATATCGTATAACCTATATAAACTAACATGATGCGAAATTACCTATGGGTGGCCACCCTCCTCATCAGCAGTACAGCTCTTTTTGGCCAATACGAATATGAAAAATGGGGCAGGATACCGGAAGAAGACCTTCGAATGACTCTTTACCCGCAAGACAGTGCGGCAAAAGCCCTCATCCTTCAAGACCATGGCGAGATCGAAGCTTCCATTAGTGGCGGTAAAATCGTCGTTACTTTAAAAACCCACCGCAGGATCAAAATTTTCGATGAAACGGCGCTCGAAGAAGGCAATATTGTTATTTTCTACCTGTCGGACAGAAGGTCTGTGAAATTTTCAGACCTCGATGTACAGGTCATCAAGCCCAACGGCGAAAAGCTGAAAGTAAAATCGGATAATATTTTTACCGAGCAACTCACTAAACGCTGGTCGGCAAAAAAAATATTTATCCCCGACCTGCAAAAAGGATGTATTATCGAATACAAGTACATGCTTACTTCTGAAGATTATTTTTCGCTTTACGACTGGTATTTTCAGCATGATCTGCCCGTGAGGTGGAGTGAATTGCGCGTTACTTTCCCACAAATTTTTAATTATACCTATTTATTGCGGACGCCAAAAGAATTTGACATCCGAACCACCGAAACCGATGGCGGTGGTAACGTGGTTGGTCAAAATGCCCGCCTCCATTACGGCATTTCTCACCTGCCGGCGCTCAAAGACGAGCCTTTTATGACTACCATCGACGATCACCGGGCGCATATCGGGTTCCAACTCAATACTATTGCCCTGCCTTATGAGCCCATTGAGTACGTGATGAATACCTGGCACGACACGGCAAAAAAGCTGGAGACAATAGAGTCCTTTGGTTATCAATACTTAAAACAAGGCAGGTTTGATAAACTATGGGATGCCTTTACCGCTGCAGGCCACGCTAAAGCGCCCGCAGAAGAGCTTCCCGAAAAAGCGCTCCGCTTTGTCAGTTCCCAGATCAAGTGGAGCGAATCGTATGGTTTGTTTTCAGACGATGACATAGACAAGGTTTATGAAAAGAAAACAGGCAACAGCGCCGCGCTTAACCTTGCCGTCGTGGCCCTATTGCGAAAGGCCGGCCTCGACGCCCGGCCCGCCCTGGTGAGTACCCGCGAAAATGGCGAAATGTATCCCCAGTATCCCTTTATCGACCAATTTAATTCGGTGTTAGCCTATGTAAGGCAGGGCGAGTCCGGAATATTCATCGACGCTACAGATCCCTTTCACAATATCAACGAAGTCAGCACGGCCCACCAACATGGTATGGCCTGGGTAGTTGACAGTAAGCAACCGCAATGGGTAGATTATTTTCCTGGCGAACACGCTGAGACCTGGTTCGGCGATTTCAACCTCGCCGAAGACGGTTCGCTGAACGGTACTTTCGTATTGAAGCTAACCGGCCACCTCGCCACGCTGTGGCGACATAAACTTCATGGATCAAACCCCGCCAATGTTTTAAAAGGATATTTTGAGGACAATTTCGCCGAGATAACTATTGATTCCATCAACCTGAAAAATACCGACAACTTCCTCCAACCGCTTGAAGTCAGGTTTAAATGCAATATCACCGAAGCATTCCCGGTAGTCAACGACTTAGCGTATATCAATCCCATTTTTTACTATCCCATCACCGAAAACCCGTTTAAATCTATCAAACGCGACTTCCCGGTGAGTTTTCCCTGGCCGGTTCACGCCAATTACGTGATTGCTTTCAACCTGCCCGAAAACTATGTATTAGAAGAAGCGCCCGCAGGTATCCGGTTGTTATTGCCCGATAACGGCGGCAGTATGATGTATTCCTGTTCTAAAGTCAACAATTCAAACAGGATACAACTGGTGATGAAAACGGTTGTCAGCCAACTGGAATTTTCCCCTCCCGCGTATCCTACCCTACGCCATTTTTTTGAATTGGTAGCCGAAAAAGCGCAATCTCCCATCGTCATAAAAAAAGCCCAATGATACCTTCCAAATGCATTTTTTTCCAACAGCTATTGTGGATAATTTGCCTGGTAGCCGGAATAGCGCCACTCCAGGCACAGCGCAACTACGCCGTTTCGGCGATACCATTAGCCTGCCTGCCTGCCGCCGATGCCGTGGTGCGGTTTGCCGACACCCGCTATACCTTTGAAGGCCCCGGCAAAGCCGTTTTTTCCAAAACCATTGCAGTCACGGTGCTCAATGAGTCAGGCAAAAATCGCGCTACCCTGATTCAGCCGGAGAATAAATTTATAAAAATAAAAACGATGCAGGGCCGCCTGTATAGCGCATCCGGCTTGTTAGTGCGCACATCCTCAAAAAGCGATATTCAGGAACAGAGCCTGAGCGATCGCCAGGAATTTCTCGACGTAAAACTCAAGGGGCTGGTTATGGAGTATCCCTCCTACCCTTTCACAATTGAGTATACGATTGAATACAGCATGGAAGCTTTTTTCCTTGCGCCTTCTTTTACCATACAACACCTGGCAGAATCGGTCGAATCGACTACTTTTACCCTGGCTTTCCCCAAAGATTACCGCTTTAAATGGAAGATGTCACGAGATTCTTTTGAACCTGAGAAAACAAGCAAAGGTGATATACAAGTCTGGACCTGGAAAGCTGCCCTCCTGCCCGCCGTTCCTAATGAAGTGTTCACGCCTTTTTTCGATGATTCTTATATCGAAATAGAAATAGCCCCAGAGCAGGTGTTATTAGACAAATCCAGCGGCAATTTCTCCAACTGGCTGGAAGTAGGCCGCTTTTTTTATAACCTCAATAAAGACCGAGACCAGCTATCACCACAAATGCAAAAGCAAGTAGCCGATTTAACGGCCTCGCTTACTACGCCCGAGGATAAAATAAAAGCCCTTTATCGCTTTCTTCAGGAGCAAACCCGCTACGTCAGTATCCAGGTGGGCGTAGGGGGCTGGCAAACGTTCGACGCCCAATTTGTCGAAGAAAAAAAATACGGCGACTGCAAGGCGCTCACCAATTTTATGAAGGCGATGCTCAAATCGGCGGGCATTACGGCCCACCAGGCACTGGTATATGCCGGCGACGAGGGCGCCCCCGAATTATCAGAAGATATGCCGTTGCCCCGGTTCAACCACGTCATCCTGTACATACCGGAAGTCAACTATTGGTTGGAATGTACGAGCCGCGACTTCCCCGCCAATTACCTTGGCACTTTTACCGCCGACCGGCAAGTGCTGCTGCTCACTGATAAAGGCGGAGAATTGAAGCGAACGCCCAAGCTGAGTGATGCCCAAAATACCCGAACCAGTACTTTTGAGATCGCAGTCGACGAAACCGGCAATGCCCTTATTCAGCGATCCGCTATTTTTACCGGCGCCCTCCACGAATATTACCGCACTGCTGCTACTCAGCCCGATCTGGAAAAAAAGTTTATGGAAAATCTGGACTTTACGGTGCTAAAAGTTCACCAGCTTGCCGTAAAAGCCGCTCCGGTGCAAGACCGGGCAGATCTGAGCTACCGCGTAGATGCTTCCAAATACGCCTCCAAAGCCGGAAAAAGGCTTTTTGTTCCCCTTACCAAAGCTTCGCCTTTTGGGTTTAGCCTACCGGCTGACACCAGTCGGGTACACGAACTGCGGATACCCGAAGAATTCGCGCTGGTCGACACTTTTATTATTAACATTCCACCGGGATATGTGGTGGAAAACCTGCCCGGCAACAAAACGATTCAGTCTGCTTTTGGCGAATACCGGCTTGAACTGGAAAAGGACGACAAGCAGGTCAAAGTAATACGCCATATCACAAAAAAGGAAATCCACGAGGCCGCAGCAGCCTATGTAGAACTCCGGAAACAGATTCTCGACATTTCCAAACTGGACGGATCACAGATGGTGTTGGTAAAAAAGGAATAAGCAGTATTCTTTGTTAATTTTGTGTCTGACTAAAACACCATTTCTATGCTTCGCAATTATTTGTTAATCACCCTGACAGTAACGTTATTTGCAGCCTGTAAACCGGGCAGTCCCGAAAACGATAACAAGATGTCACTGAAGTACCCAGACACAAAACGCGTAGAACAGACCGACAACTATCACGGAACCGATATTGCCGACCCCTACCGCTGGCTCGAAATCGACACAGCCACTGACGTCGGCGAATGGGTGAAAGCCCAAAATGCCGTTACTTTCGACTATCTCGAAAAAATACCTTACCGCAATCAGATTAAAGACCGCCTCACGGAATTATTCAACTACCCCCGCCAGTCAGCGCCTTTCAGGGTGGGTGAATATTATTTTTTTACAAAAAATGACGGACTGCAAAACCAATCCGTGTATTACTTCCAAAAAGGCCTCGACGGCCAACCCGAGGTGTTTATCGACCCCAATAAGCTGTCGAAAGACGGCACGGTGTCTATCAGCATGATCGGTTATTCGGAAGATTATAAATATATGGCTTATTCCCGGCAGGAAGCCGGCTCCGACTGGGCGCAAATACACGTGATGGAAATTGCGACCAAAAAGGAATTGCCCGATGTACTCAAATGGGTGAAGTTTTCGGGCGCTTCCTGGCATAAAGACGGCTTTTTCTACAGCCGCTATCCCGAACCCGCCAAAGGATCGGAGCTGTCGGGCAACAACCAGAACCACTCGGTGTATTACCACAAAATCGGCACGCCGCAGTCAGCCGATAAGCTCATTTACGATGACAAGAAAAATCCCAACTACTATCACAGCGCAAGCGTAACGGAAGACAGCAAATACCTGATTATTTACGCCGCTCCCGGCACCGACGGATACGCTACGTATTACAAAGACCTCAGCAAAGACGGCCCCATCAAGGTGCTGTTTGAAGGTTATGCCAATAAGAGCAGTGTGATACAGCATACGAACGGCAAATTCCTGGTACACACCGATATCGACGCGCCCAAATACCGCCTCGTGGCCGTCGATCCGGCAAACCCCGCCAAAGTCAACTGGAAAGAGGTGATCCCGCAGGCCGACGAACTGCTCGAAGGCGTTTCTACCGGCGGCGGAAAGCTCTTTGCCAATTACCTGAAAGATGCTACCTATCGCTTTTATCAACTCGACTACGACGGCAGCAATAAAAAGGAGATCAAATTGCCCGGACTCGGCACCGCAAGCGGCTTTAGCGGCGAAGAGGATGAAAAAGTACTCTTCTATGTGTTTACTTCTTTTATCTACCCTTCTACGGTATTTAAATACGATATCGCTACCGGCCAGTCGACCGAGTTTTTCAGCTCCGAGCTCAAATTCGACCCTAAAGAATTCGTCGAAAAGCAGGTGTTTTATACCAGCAAAGACGGTACCAAGGTGCCTATGTTTGTGGTGCACCGCAAAGACCTGAAGCTCAACGGACAAAACCCGACGTACCTGTACGCCTACGGCGGCTTTAATATCAGTCTGACCCCCGGCTTTAGCGCCAACCGCCTAGTCTTGCTGGAAAATAACGGCGTTTTTGCTATGCCCAACCTACGCGGCGGCGGCGAGTACGGCGAAGAATGGCACAAGGCCGGCATGCTGCTCAACAAGCAAAATGTGTTTGACGACTTTATCGCCGCCGGCGAATATCTGATCAAGGAAGGGTATACTTCAAAAGAAAAGCTGGCTATCGCCGGCGGTTCCAACGGCGGTTTGCTCGTCGGCGCCTGCATGACGCAGCGCCCCGACCTTTTCGCCGTGGCACTGCCCGCCGTGGGCGTGATGGATATGCTGCGCTACCACAAATTCACCGTGGGCAAGGGCTGGATACCCGAATACGGCTCAAGCGACGACCCCGAGCATTTCAAGAACCTGCTCAGTTATTCACCCCTCCACCAACTCAAGGATGGCGTGAAATACCCCGCTACGATGATCACTACCGCCGACCACGATGACCGCGTGGTGCCGGCCCACTCGTTTAAGTTTGCCGCCCAATTGCAGAAATCTCACGCCGGCGATAACCCGGTGATTATCCGCATCGAAACGCAGGCAGGTCACGGCGCCGGCAAACCGATCAGCAAGATCATCGAAGAACAAGCCGATATCTGGTCGTTTTTGTTCTATAATACGAATGCGCCGGTGAAATACCTCAAACAATAATGTTGGATGTTGGATGTTTAATGTTGAATTAAAAAATAACATATTTTTCATCCAGCATTAAACATCCAACATTAAACATCAATCAGCGGACCACCGTCACATCCCCCGACAACAGGGATTCATACACCTCGCCGGTGGCCAAATAACCGGTGATGCGGGCCATCCAGGCATATACGCCGGCAGTGACCGGTTTTCCGCGCACGGCGCCGTCCCATTGACCGTTGACATCTGTGGTCTGAAAAACCTGGCCACCCCAGCGGTCGAAGATGAGCAGCTCCAGCGAAATGATATCCGTGCCGAAAACCCCAAAAGTATCGTTGATGCCGTCGCTGTTGGGACTAAAAGCGTTGGGGATGTATACTTTGGTGGGGCAACGTTCTCGGATGCGGATGGTGTCGGCGGCACTGCAACCGTTTTCATCCCATACGTCCACCCAATACAGGCCTTCTTCTGCCGCAAAATATTCGGCTACTTGCGACTGGTCATGCCAGCGATAGGCCTCAAAATTTCCCGGGTTTAAGGTATACGTATTGACCTCCGACCGGGGGCATAAAAGCGAATCGGGGCCCAGATCGGGTTGCGGAAGTTCGTGCACCACTACCTCTGTATACGCCGGAAAAGTAGCACAGCCTGAAATGGAACCCACCGCTGCATAGGTACCCGCCTGTGCAGCCGTAATCTGCGGCCAGGCCAGGGTCTGCTGCGTAGAGGCAAAGCCACCCGGCCCCGACCACAAAAAAGTAGCGCCTGCTAAATCGGACGCAGAGATCGTCACGGATTCGCCTGTACATGTTTCTATATCAGGGCTGACTGACACCGCTTGTCGCAATGTGATTAACAGGGTTTGGGTGAACGTATCTACCAGGTTGAGGCATTGATCCCTGATGATTAGTCTTACGGGATAACTGCCCAGGGCACTGTATTGATGATCAAAAGCGGCTTCGGTAGAGGTAAAACCGTCGCCCAAATCCCACGAAAAGGCGTAGCGCGGCGGGTGCAGGCCCGCGTCAAAAGAGATGGTATCGTGGAGGCAGCCGCCAATCGGTATGGGATTGGCATCGAGCGGACGGAAATTGGCGCCGCCGCTATACGCATACGATTCCATTTCGCCATAGCCGTAGGCAATCACATTCACGCCGCAACCCACCGAAATCAGCGTATGGTCGCCGGGATCTACCTCAATGGAAGCAAAAGAGAAAGCGGGGTTAGCGGCAAGGGGCTGCATCACAACGTTCAAAGCGGCCAGCGTTTGTCCATCCAACGTGATGTTGCCCACGTCGTCAGTACGGGCTACCAGGTTGAGGTAGTGTTCTACAATATTTTCAAAAGGAGAATTATACAACGTAACCGTATCTCTGATCTGCTCTACACTATTTAAAAAGACCATCGAAGGGTCTCCCACACCGTGATTGCTGCAATTTGACCCTATGCTGAACTGGATAACAGCGATAGGCTTATCACCACTCACCAGCGTGGCCTCCGAGCTGGCGTATTCCACATATTCACCGGCCTGCAGCTGGTAGGTATCCGTATTTTGACCCTGTACATGCACCGTGGTTTGATCCTCGGCAGCCATTATTCGGAATATGTCGTAATTGCCATAAGCAAAAGGCACGGTAACAAATTGTTTGCCCCAGGTGGCCACCGGATACATTTGTTCCAGCAAATTATCGCGCCAGGTACAATTGGCAGGCACGCCCGTCCATACATTGCCTGAAAATACACTGCAAGGCTTATCACTCACAATCTTCGACCCGGTAAGGTCATCCGTACCGAAAGCAGCCTGTACCTGGTAAGACTCCCCCGCATTTAAGACCACAGAAAACGTTTCTCCGGGCAACCTTCCTCCTTCGGTATTATCGCTCACGGTAATCGTAACCGTCGTATTATCCTGGGTCCCGATCACAATAAATTCAGAGGGGTATACTTCTTCATTTTGCTGGTGGCTCTGGTAACTCGCCGCATAGTACTCCGTGCCAATAGACTCTACAGGCAGCACAAGCGATGCATCGGAGCGAAAGGTGGCATATTGGTGCATATACACCGATACCGGGCCCTGGGATTGTACCAGCACGCCCCGTTTTTCAATACTTTCCGAAGCTACGGCTTCTGCGGTAATAGGTAAGGTGATGATAGTTACGTCGTTGGCGGCAACCGTAAAGTTAACCTGCCAGTTTTGCAAGGGCATACTCACTACTCCACTTGTAGTTTCTTTGGCAGTGATCATTACCGCCTTGGTGTTTTGGCCGGGATTGCGGTGGGTCATAAATCCCAGCCAAAAGGTGGCGCCTTCGTTGCTCTGTGCCAAGGAGGATTGCACGCACAGGCCACAAAACAGGAAAAGCCAAAAGGAGTAAGTATTCTTCATAGGTTATCCGTTTTTGTTGATGAGGGTTGATGAAAGTTGATGAAGGTTGAAAAATTACCCTCATAACCCCTCATCAACCCTCATAGACCTTCATCAACCCTCATAGAATCAAATATACAAAAAAAGCCTCCCAGGCAACAAATTGCACCTGGGAGGCTCCCTTTATGTCGTTTGGCATACCTTACGGCTTACCTGCTTTCTCTACGCGTTCAAAATCGCCGGCTTTCACAAATACCATCTTCTTGGGGTCGACGTATTTCTTCATAGCCTGGTGAATTTGCTCGGGGGTGAGGGCCTGGATTTTCTTTTCCAGGTCGGCATCCCACATCATATTGCGGTCGTAGTCGAGGTACGAATTCAGGCGCGAAGCCAGGCTGCCGTCTTGCGAGCGGTTGACCTGCTGCGACTGCAAAAAGCCCGATTTAGCTGCATCGATTTCTTCTGCAGTATAACCTTCGTTTACTACTTTTTCGATTTCTTCGATAAAAGCGGCTTCGAGGCGTTTTACGTTTTCCGGCGCATAGATGGCATACGCGCGGAAACCGCCCGCTTCATCCTGCGCGCCGGCATAAAAGCTGGAACCTACGCCGTAGCTGATGCCTTCTTTTTGACGAATGCGAACAGCCAGACGCGAGTTGAGGAAACCGCCGCCCAACATATAGTTGCCCAGCAACAACGCAGGGTAGTCGGGATGATCGTTTTTCATCTTGATATTCATACCGGCAAAAAACATCGCATTGGCCTTGTCGGGCGTATTGATCATCTCATTACCGGCAGGCACGTCGATATGTTTGCTTTCAATGCGCTTGTATTTCTTAGGACTCTTCCAGGCTCCCAATTGCTCGTTGACGAGTTTCTGAGCAGCCTTGTCGTCAAAATCGCCTACCACGGTAACGGTGGCGTTCGAAGCGCCGTAGAAGTCGCTGTAGAACTTCTTCACGTCTTCGAGTTTGGTATTGTTGAGCATTTCTACCTGCTCATCAAAAGTAGGCGTATAGCGGATATCGTCTTTCGGATACGGGCCGAGGATACGGCTGAAGGCGATATTAGCCAGGGCGGTCGGTTCGGAGCGCTGCGATTCGATGCCGGCCAGTTCTTCCTGCTTGAGTTTTTCGAATTCGTCAGCAGAGAACGCCGGCGACTTGAGCATTTCGCCAACCAGCTTTACAACTGCGTCCAGGTTGTTGCGTTCGGTTTCAATGTTGACATTCACCGATGATCCCGATCCGAATATCTGCACACGCGCCTTGAGGCGGTCGAGTTCATCCTGGATCTGCTGGCGGTTGTGTTTAGTCGTGCCCTTGTCGAGCATAGCAGCCGTCAGTTGTGACACAGTAGCTTTGCCCTTCAGGCTCATCTCGTCGCCAAAACGCAGCGAGACCCTTGCCACTACCACGTCGCCGCGGGTTTCCTTGGTCAGCATGGCGTATTTGGTGGCGCCCAGGCTGCCGCGCATGGTGCGCTTTTCAATGTTTTCAGGAGAAGGATCAAACGCTTCGCCTTCCGATACGGCAGCTTTGCCTTTGTAGTCTTTTACCAGCATAGCCACCTCTGGTGAAGCGGGGATTTCTGTGCGGTCAGATTTTTCTTCGGGGATGAAAGTACCCGTTGTTCTGTTGGAAGGCTTGAAATAAGTCTTGGCCACCTGCAATACCTGGTCAGGCGTCACTTTTTCCAGTTGATCGCGATACAGGAAAGCCAGTCGCCAGTCGCCTTTGGCGATAAATTCGCTCATCGTGAGGCCCACGCGCTCCGAATTTTTGAGCAACAATTCCACATTTTTGAGGATGCGGGCTTTGGCGCGGTTGACTTCTTCTTCGGTGAAGGGTGTCGAAGACACTTCGTCGAGGACTTTGAGCATCGTAGCCTTAGCGTCGTCGAGCGATTTGTCTTTCAACACGTCGGCTGAGAAGTACACAAAACCGGGTTCTTTCAGGTCGGCAGCCATACCCCACATCGAAGAAGCCTTTTTGGTTTCTACCAGGGCTTTGTATAGGCGGCCGGAAGGTTCATTAGTCAGGATTTCGGTGAGGACGTCGATGGGTGCATAATCGGGGTGCATACCGGCGCAGATATGGTAAGCGCAAGCAACCACCTGCACGTCGCCCACGCGCTTGAGCACCACAAAGCGCTCGCCGTCCTGGGTAGGTTCAGCCGTATAAGTAGGAATAAGTTCGCGCTCCGGCTTGGGAATCACGGCAAAATATTCCTTGATCATCTGCAGCGTCTTTTCTTCGTCGATTTTACCGGCTACGAGCAACACCGCATTGTCGGGTTGGTAGTACTTGCGGTAAAATGCCTGAAGGCGCTCAATAGGCACGTTTTCGATGTCGGCACGGGCGCCGATAGTTGACTTGCCGTAGTTGTGCCACAGGAAAGAAGTAGACAAAATGCGTTCCATGAGTACGCCGCTGGGGTCGTTTTCGCCCGATTCAAATTCGTTGCGCACCACGGTCATCTCGCTTTCGAGGTCTTTTTTGGCTACATACGAATTGACCATGCGGTCGGCCTCGAGGTCGAGCGCCCAGCGCAGGTTTTCTTCAGATGCGCTGAAAGTCTCGTAATAATTTGTGCGGTCGTACCAGGTAGTACCGTTGGGGCGTGCGCCGTGTTCGGTCAGTTCTTGCGGAATATTCGGGTGGCGCGGCGTGCCTTTGAACACCATGTGCTCGAGCAAGTGGGCCATACCCGTTTCGCCGTAGCCTTCATGGCGCGAACCCACCAGGTAGGTGATGTTCACCGTGATAGTCGGCTTCGATTGGTCGGGAAACAGCAATACGCGCAGTCCGTTGGAATTGATCCTGTATTCGGTAATGCCTTCTACGGAAGCCACTTTGTCCATCCCATCGGGGATTTTCACGGGTTTGGCTTGTCCAAAAACGGCAGTACCCAGCACCAGGCTCGCCATAACAGTCAATAGCAATCTAGAGAAGGGTGATGGTAATCTCATTATGATACCTTTTGGTTAGAAAATGCGATATGATGAATAAATGCAGTAAAGATGATGAAGTAACACGACTTGTTCACAAAGATAAGATGATTGGCACGGTTCTGTCTATGAACAGACAGTTTACAGAGCTAAAACGTAGTTTTTGCCCCGGTATTCTATTAGCATGAACGTTTTTTTTGCAGAATGGTTCGACTATCCCGCGGGCCGTAACATATCTTATGAATTATAAATATATAGCTCGCGCTACTATTCTTCGGGTATGCCACTTGGAGGGGGGCGCCCCCGCCGAATGAGGGGCGCTAATATTAGCATACTCCTTCCTCAGCGCTATCGCTATCATACAACCGCACCCCCAGGTTATACCTCGCGCTGCCAAGTTTTGGGCATGACCTATGCTCGGGCGCGAGGTGTAATACCGCAAAGCCGGAAAAGTCATGTACATGAGTGTATGCTATCCGATACGCAATTTATAACGCTGTGGTATACTACCCTGGTATTGCCTAAATGGTCGTAATTGTAATAACTCACCCCGCCCCCGCTGGCGCGAGATTCCACCTCGTGCCGTTTATCCTTCGGGTTTTACCCGATTGTACTGTGCCTGTCGGGTTGAAACCCGACTGATAGGCGGCACGAGATTTGAATCTCGCGCCAGCTCCCGCGTGTTTTGTTTTTGGTTTTAGTGGTTGTTTTTGGCAACCTCGCACCAGCGGGGTCAACTTTACAGCGTGCAGTGAAATTTAAATTTGAATATTTTCCTTAAATGAAGTTAAAGTTTACTTGCACAATCATTTTTTCGGATTCCTTTAGGTAGAGTAGCAGAAGGAACCTGCTTATTAATCCATCCTTTAATATCAGGATTTAATACATAAATACGATTCTCCAATTGAAACAAGGATATGCTCTTATCAATGGCAATTCTCAATATCTTGCCGTTTTTATATTGTACATTAACAATCATAAATGGTTCCATGTATCCCATTGACGTTGGCTGGAAATTTGACTTAGCATAAAGAGCATAAAACTCTTTTGCTATACTTTTATCAGAAGTGCAATAATATGAAATAAAAGGGTCATTTAAATTTAGAAGATCTTCTTCTGTTAAGCTATACTCTCTTCTGAGTAGCCACGGGACATAATAAAACTCAAGTTTATTCACTATGTTTGTATTATCGAATTTGTCGCTGCACCTAATCGTGATGCACAGAACCAAAAGTAAGAAATAATGCTTCATGTCGTATCTGTTAATAATATGTTGATTAGTATTTAATAGTAGGATAGAGGAGTTCTTCCAAACTTTCAGTTAAAAAAGGAGAAACTGCTCTATATTTCCCTGCTTTACCGTGATTAGATCTTCGATTTTGGCCAAGTACTTTTGCAGCATAGTGCTCAACACTTTTGATCACCCACATTTCTTCATATCCTTTGAAACCACGCTCTCCTCCAGTAGATCTAAGTTCCTCTTCAAAATAGGTTGCGATTTCCCCCCTATTAATGGCATCTAATTGCCTTTGATTCTCCCCCAATGGATCATAATGAAGATAATATGCATGCCCAAGTTCATGTAATAAACTAACTGCCGGGCTATGCCGCCCAATTTTATCTTCGTGAATAAGCCCTCCTTCCGGACTCCACCATATATTGCCTCCCGATGTAGCGTTTTGCTCATTCCAATTTATTTCATTAATTACAATATTAGTATCGTCATTAGCTAATGTACGAATAATATCTAAAGGATCAGCTCCTAGGTCGATTAAGCCATTTAATGTTTGTATCGCAGCATCCGCAAATTTATTTCCTATTAACCTCATACCTGGAGTGTATTTAATTACACCACTTACCGCAATTTTATTTCCACCAGCGTCCAATATATAATTACCTTCTTCATCAGTTTGATAACCACTAATAGCAATATGAATTGAAGCTCCTGTAGGATCAATTAATATTATGGGGTTATTCATAACGTAAGCGTAAGAACTCCATTCCACATATTTTCCAGCCAACGGATCCACCCCAAAAAACCTGCCAATATCACTATCATACAACCGCGCCCCCAGGTTATCCCAGCCCGTTTCGGCGTCTCTTTCTTTGTAGGTGAACAGGAAGCGCGACTTTTCGCAGTTTGACCATTCACGTAAGATTGAACCAAATGGATAGTAGTCGGCTGCGTATTCCAGCACGTAGTGTACGCTATCCGATACGCAATTTATAACGCTGTGGTATACTACCCTGGTATTGCCTAAATGGTCGTAATTGTAATAACTCACCTGGGGCCGGCCATCCCCCTCGTTGCCGGGGTTGTCGCCGCTGAGAGGGTCGCCGGGGGCGGAGCTTTGTTGCAAGGGGGGCAATGGGGTAATCAACAGGCCGTTGTTGCCGGGTCGCTGACTCAATATCACGTCCACGGCGCCGATTTGTCCCGAGGCGCCGTTGTTGTAGGTCAGGCGGAACAAGTCGGCGGCGCTGCGCACTACCAGGCGTTGTTCCTCCCGGTCGAAGACGTAGCGCCGCGAGCCGTCGCAGAAGCGCAGGCGGTATAAGACTATGGGAAATAGCAGGTCGTTGACGCCGGTTTGGGTCATGATCTGGTCGAGGTCGGCCAGTTCCTGCGGCAAGGCCGCCAGTTCCGCCCCACTGCACAGCGGGGCTACCGGCTCAGCGGGCAGGCAGGGCACACAGGCGGCGCCGGCGCATACTTCGCCCTCGGTTTCACAATTGATCACAACGGGCGTTTCCTGGCACGGCGCGCTGGATGTCTGTCCGCCCAGCGGCACGGCGCTCAACACGCCGCTTTCTATGGTATACCAACCTTCGGGGGTGACCTGATTGCTCCCGTAGCCTATGGTCACGTTGTAGTCGCGCCTGATGGTCGCATTACAGGCCTGTACAACATAGGCCGCCTCTGCCAACAATTGGACGCTGCCCTGGCCGTCTACCGAAGCCGCCGTAGTAGTATAAACGCCCTGATCCTGGTACCCGCTCAGGGTAGAGACAGTGGGCTGCAAGCAGACGTAGGCCTGCGTAGGCTGGTGGTATACGCCGAATACGATGCTTATTTTGCCGCTGCCGGGCGTAGGGGCGTTCACGCTCACTTGCAGGGCGTATAATACCGAGGGCGCGTTGTGTTGTATACGCCACTGCTCTATAGCGTATTCGATAACCTGGCGCACGGCTGTAGCCATTTGCTGGGGCGCCGCATAGTTGAAAATCAGATGGGCGGTATTTAGCGTGCCGCTCAACCCCGGGTAGCTTTGTA
>JABWBR010000106.1 GCA_013360405.1 Saprospiraceae bacterium | reverse complement strand
TAAAATGCCTATGTCATAAATAAAAAAATAAATGTTTTTATACTTCGCGCCGCCAAGTTTTGGGCATGATTCAGGCTCGGGCGCGAACCCCGCCAAAAGCGAGCTAAGCCGGAAAAGTTATGCACAACTTGTCCCGTACCAACAGGTCGGGATAACTTGACGGCGTGCGGTATAGAAGTTCTTAATGCGTAATAATGCCTATTAAGGCAATAAAAAAAAAGCAGCCTGAAAACTGCAAAGGCTATCAGGCTGCAAAAAATCCAACTTCAAAAGGGGAGAAGTATATCTTCAGGCGGGCATTACCCGCCATAAAAAGTCTGCTTTTATCAAACTGCCGGTGACAAAGGGGGAATAATCCACATTCGGATCGCCCGTACAAACGGCCCCGAATGTTAGAAAACTTGGGAAGATAGTAGTTGCTATATTCATACCACGCACTGCATTTCACAATGCGAGGCTTTTAACGGCATTTTTTTACCGCTTTTTACACTATCGATCTCAGGATGACGAACCCTTAGGTTCTAACATGGGGGGTAAAATTCATAGCAAAAATATATGTATAAAGTCAAAATGTCAAATGTTGAGAAAGTTTTTTTGCGTTTCCTTGCAAAAAGCCACCGTTGTCCCGTTTTTTTTGCCCGTTTGCTTTTCTATCAGCTATCAGCAGTCAGCAGTCAGTTGCTTTGGCCAGGTTACTAATGCCCTAATAATTGTTTTAATAAAAAAATCAGCACATCAGCAAATCAGCACATCAGCAAATCATTTTCGCAGATACCCCGCCGCCGCATCCAATTCATCAAAAAACTCCTGGCCGTACTTGCGAATGAGCGCAGCTTTCACAAACTGATACACCTGAATTTGTTCTTCTTTGCCCCGCGAACAAGCGGCCGAACAGATATCCCAGCGGTCGTAATTGAGGATTTCAAAGCTGTTTTGGATATTGCGCGATATGCGGATGGGGTACAAATGACAGGAAATGGGCTTGTGAAAATCGGTAGCGCCCGCGTAATACGCTTGTTCAATACCGCATTGGGCCACGCCGTTGGCGTCGTAAGTCATATAAGCGCAGGGGCCGTTATTGATCAAAGGCGTGCCGTAGTCTTCGTTGCCATCATAGTATACATAGGCGCCTTCCGATTCGATCACGGCGATGCCTTCGGGCGACAAAAACGGCTTCACCTGCTCATAGATGCGCTCCAGCACCGGCAACTCCTCGGCAGCTAACGGCGCGCCGTAATCTCCCTCCCAGCAACAAGCGCCTTTGCAAGCCGACAATTGACACGCAAACTGCTCATTTACAACCTCATCGCTTACGAGTACTCCCTTGATAATTAGCATAACAAACCTCTTTTTACGTATACCACTATACAATTAATCGAGTCTTTAGGCGTAAAATTGCCAAAAGTTGTAATTTAGCCAGCCATAATTCAATACAAACATGAAAAATATTATCCTGATAGCTGCTTTATGGATGTGCTGGACCTGGACCGCCGGCGCTCAAACATCGATTGACCCAACCGCCGTGCAACAAGCTACCGACGAAATGGTGGCCCTCTACCAGCTCACGCCGGAGCAAACTACAAAGATGTACACCATCCAGGAACGCCGCTTCCGCAATGAGGCCGAAATTGAACACCTGAAAACCCAGGACTACGACCTGTACCTCGCCAAACGACGCTCGGTGCGCAACGGTACGGATGGCTCTATTCAACGGATACTCACCCCCGAACAAAAGACCATCTACAACGCCCAAATCGCCGAACGCCGCAAGCGCGACTCCGACAAGATCAGGGAGATGAGAGAAAATGGCGCTTCGAAAGAAGAAATCCAAAAAGCGCTGCTGGAATTGGAATAACGCGGCTTCCTGCCGCCGATATGCAAAAACTACATGAGCAAGCGCGTTTATATCGCCGCTACCAGTCAACACGTTGGCAAAACGACTTGTACCCTCGGTATCGTATCAGCCCTCAAACGCAGAGGCGTTAACGTAGGGTATTGCAAACCGGTAGGCCAGGAATTTGTAGATCTCGGAGATTTGAAGGTGGACAAAGACGCCCTCCTCTTTTCCAAGATGATGAATTTTCCGCTGCTGGCCGAATTGCACAGCCCCGTTATCGTCGGCGCAGGCGTTACCCAGGCCTATCTCGACAATCCTTCGCAGTTTACTTTTCGCGACAAAATATTGTACGCCGCCACCGAGTTGCACAAACAACACGAAGTGGTGGTGTACGAAGGTACAGGCCACCCGGGCGTGGGCAGCGTTATCGACCTGTCGAACGCCGACGTGGCCAACCTGCTCAATAGCCCGGTAATCATGGTGGTAGAAGGCGGCATCGGCAATACCATCGACCGCCTCAATGCCAACCTGGCGCTCTTCCGCGAGCAAAAAGCCGACCTGATGGGGGTTATCCTCAATAAGGTGCTGCCCGACAAAATCGAAAAGGTGCGCCATTATGTGGGTATGAAGCTCGAAGAATGGGGAATCCCCCTGCTCGGCATCCTGCCCTACGACGATACCCTGACCTACCCCATCATGGAAACGATCAGGCAATGCGTGCATGGCAAAATTCTGCTCAACGGCCACAACCTCGATAACCGCGTAGAAAATATTACTTCCGGCGCCCTGATTGAACAAAAAGAATTCGCCAAACTGCACAACCTCCTGCTCATCGTGGGCCACCGCCGCCTCGAATCGGCTATCGCCGGAATTGAAGAGATATCTAAACACAAACAAATTGAAGGCTCCCCCCTTGCCGGTATTATTATCAACGGCGAGGGCAATTTCATGGACCATTTTCTCGACGATTTCCCCTGCCGCGATTATATCGAAAAACACGGCATCCCCCTCGTCGCTACCAACCTCGACACCTACGGCTCCGCCCTGCGCATCAGCAGGCTGGAAGTCAAAATCCACACCCGCACCCCCTGGAAAGTGGAACGCGCTATCCAGCTTATTCAGGAGCATGTGGACCTGGATGCCTTGCTGGGGAAACTGTGAAGTCTGTTCTCTGTTCTCCGTTCTCCGTTCTCTGTTCTCTGTTAAAGTATAACAGGCAAAAATAATGAACGGAGAACCGACAACCGATAACCGATAACCGATAACCCATTTTTCCCTATCTTTGCCATTCTTTACGACAACCGAATAACTGAACCACAATGTACAGGGAGTACAAGCAGCTCAATCTGCCCGAAATCGATAGAGAAATCCTGGCCTTCTGGGACGAAAACCGCATTTTTGAAAAAAGCGTCGACCAGCGCGACCCGGCCAATAGCTTCGTCTTTTACGAAGGCCCCCCCTCCGCCAACGGCATGCCCGGCATTCACCACGTGATGGCCCGCGCTATTAAAGACATCTTTTGCCGATTCCAAACGATGAACGGCAAACGCGTGGAACGCAAAGGCGGCTGGGATACCCACGGCCTGCCCATCGAACTCAGCGTGGAAAAAGAACTCGGCATCACCAAAGAAGATATCGGCAAAAGCATCTCCGTAGAAGAATATAACGCCAAATGCCGCGAAATGGTGATGCGATATAAGGACAAGTGGGACGATATCACCCGCAAAATGGGCTATTGGGTCGACCTCGACAACCCCTATATCACCTACGAAAACAGCTATATCGAGACGGTCTGGTATTTGTTAAACCAACTGTACAATAAAGGTCTGCTCTACAAAGGCTACACCATCCAACCCTATTCGCCCGGCGCCGGCACCGGCCTCAGCAGCCACGAACTCAATATGCCCGGCGCCTACAAGGAAATCACCGATACAACGGTGGTGGCCATGTTTAAGGTGATCCAAAACGAGCAATCGGCCTTCCTCTTTGAACAACCCGGCGAAGACGTGCGCATCCTGGCCTGGACGACCACGCCCTGGACGCTGCCCTCGAATACCGCACTTACCGTGGGCAGGCATATTAAGTATGTTAAAATAAAAACAACTAACCCCTACACCCAACAGCCCGTAAGCGTGGTGCTGGCCGAAGTGCTGGCGCCGACCTGGCTGGGCGGTAAAAACAAACCCGAGATACTCGAAACCGGCGAAGCTTTCCCCGGCGAAAAACTCGAGGGCATCCGCTACGAACAACTGCTGCCTTTCGGCAACCCGATAGAACCGCTCGACGGCCATACCGACGCCTTCCGCGTGCTGGTGGGCGATTTTGTGACTACCGAAGACGGCACCGGCGTGGTGCACACAGCCCCCTCCTTCGGCGCCGACGACATGCGCGTGGCCAAAGCCGGCGGCATCGGCGCGCTGACATTAGTGGACAAACAAGGCAAATTCAAAGATAACGTCGGCGAATTCTCCGGCCGCTACGTCAAAGACTATACCGACGATCCCAACTACGTAAGCGTAGACGTCGATATCGTGGTGAAGCTCAAGCAGGACAATAAGGCTTTTAACGTGCAGAAGTACGTACACAACTACCCCCACTGCTGGCGCACCGACAAACCCGTGCTCTACTACCCGCTCGACAGCTGGTTTATCCGTGCCTCGGCCATGAAAGACCGCATGTTCGAACTCAACAAAACGATCAACTGGAAACCCGCCGCCACCGGCGAAGGGCGCTTCGGCAAATGGCTGGAAAACCTGCAGGACTGGAACCTCTCCCGCTCCCGCTTCTGGGGCGTACCCCTGCCCATCTGGCGTTCGGCTGACGGCAAGGAAGAAATCTGCATCGGCTCGATGGAGCAACTGGGCCAGGAACTGGACAAAGCCAACCAGGCGCTGGGCTTGTCGCAAACGATGCCCGACGACCTCCACCGTCCCTACATCGACCGCGTAGTGCTGGTGGGCAAAGACGGCCGCACCCAGCTGCACCGCGAAGCCGACCTCATCGACGTGTGGTTCGACTCGGGCGCTATGCCCTACGCGCAGTGGCATTACCCCTTTGAAAACCAGGAAAAATTCAAACAGAATTTCCCCGCCGACTTCATCGCCGAAGGCGTCGACCAAACGCGGGGCTGGTTTTATACCCTGCACGCCATCGCCACGATGGTGTTCGACAGCGTGAGCTTCAAAAATGTGGTGTCCAACGGCCTCGTGCTCGATAAAAACGGGCATAAGATGTCGAAACGCCTCGGCAACGCCGTCGACCCCTTCGAAACGATAGCCACCTACGGCGCCGACGCCACGCGTTGGTACCTGATCTCTAATTCGCAACCCTGGGACAACCTCCGCTTCGATATCGAAGGCGTGGCCGAGGTGCGCACCAAGTTTTTCGGCAAACTCTACAATACCTATTCATTTTTTGCGCTTTACGCAAATGTCGACCAATTCACGATCGACGAAATGAACGTGATACCGGTAAAAGACCGCCCCGAACTCGACCGCTGGATTATCTCCAAGCTGCACAGCCTGGTCAAAGAGGTGAATGAAAGCTTTGAAGAGTATGAACCCACCCGGGCGGCCCGGGCCATAGAAAACTTTGTAGATGAACACCTCAGCAACTGGTACGTGCGCCTGTCGAGGAGGAGATTCTGGCGCGGCGAGATGTCGCACGACAAAAAGGCCGCCTACGAAACGCTTTTCGAATGCCTGATGGTAGTCGGCCAACTCATGGCGCCAGTAGCACCGTTTTTTGCCGACTGGCTGTACCACAACCTCAGCAATCCCGTGCGCGAGCGCGCCCGGCAATTCAATACGCCCTTAGCCCACGATTCCGTGCACCTGACTTTGCTCACCAAAGCCGAAGCAGACGTCATCGACCCGGCATTGGAGCAACGCATGGACTATGCCCAGCGGATCTCTTCGCTGGTGTTGAGCTTGCGCAAAAAAGAAAAAATCCGCGTGCGCCAGCCCCTGCAAAAAGTGCTGCTGCCCATCCTCGACGAGAACTTCCAGGCACAGGTAGAAGAAGTTAAGGACCTCGTCCTGGCAGAAGTAAACGTCAAAGAACTGGAATATGTGTCGGATACCTCCGGACTGGTGAGCAAAAAGGTGAAGCCCAACTTCAAAACCCTGGGCAAGCGTTTGGGCAAACACATGAAAGCCGCCGCCGACCTCATCGCCACCTGGTCGCAGGACGATATCAGCCGCATTGAAAAAGACAACAAATACCTGCTTCAGATAGAAGGTGAAAACTACGAACTCAGCTTAGAGGACGTAGAAATCAGCGCCGAAGACATCCCCGGCTGGCAAGTCGCCTCCGACGGCAATCTCACGGTCGCCCTCGACATCACCCTTGATGAGCAACTCGTCGCCGAAGGCCTCGCCCGCGACCTGGTGAACCGCATCCAGAATATCCGCAAAGAGCGCGATTTCAACGTCACCGACCGCATCGTGATCACTATCGAGCGCCACGACGCCATCCTTCCCGCCATCGACAAGTTTGGCGACTATATCAAAAACGAAACCCTGGCCGTCGCCATTCACCTGGCCGACCAGGTAGACAGCGCAGAAAAAGTGGAATTGGGCGAGTTGGAATTGGGAATTGCGGTGGAGTTAGCCTAGTTGTCGGTTGTCAGTTGTCGGTTATCCGTTCTTTAACTTTGTCTGTTAAACCGATAACTGGCAAGCAATCAGATTTTTTCGCCTTTATCCAGCATATTTCGAAGAAAGCGTATTTCTTCTTCCAGATGGGCTATTTGCCGGAGGTATAATTCTCTTTCCTGTTCGGTCAGCACACCGTCAGGTCATGAATGTGGCTTGACAGTGTGCAGTATAATGTCGAGAATGGATTTTTTTTTGATTATTCTGCACTAAATTACTAGCAAAGATGTATTACGTGCTAAAGTATTCTACTTCGCCGGATGTAGTTGGCATTGTGCCCCAGTGCCATCGTGCTTATACTCTAAAAGGAGGTAGAAGATTAGGTGCAGATGTACCTTTTTTACCAATTGGAGAACCTGCTTCAAATGTTCATTTTCCTATCTACCTAATGCATCCAAAGGCGAAGCAGACAGATGTTTTAAATACAATTTATTCATACTCAGGAATATTGGTCAGTGAGAGGCTCAAGAATATACTTCAGCAATTTCAAATTTCCGATTATCAAATTTTCCCAATAACTGTCGAGCATTATGGGAATCAAAAGCAATATTATTTATTCAATTTCTACCAACCGCGCCTTGATTATATTCTATTTGAAGAAAGTGATTTTTACATTGCTAAAGGCTTGGCTAATAAAGTTGGAGATATTAAATTATCATCCTTGCAAGAATATCTTGAAATTCGTGAAAAAATAAATCTTGATTTAGAAGATGTACGCACTACTATTAAAATGTCAAAATTGGTATTAAACTATAAATATATTAAAAATGACCTTTTCCGGCTGACACATCTTATAAGTATATATATAGTTTCAAAATCAATGAAAAATATTTTTATTGAACAAGGAATAACAGGCGTAGATTTTTTGCCTGCTAACCAATTCAAAATCAAATAATGCTTTGGATGTTCAATTAGTATTCAAGCGAAAATATGAGAATATTTCATGTACAAGATCGTAAAATGAAACTAATAGCACTCTTACTTCATCCATATATAGCCTATTATGGGCTTGATGAGTTTACCACAGAATATGGAAACATTATTCCAGATAGTTCGGAAAAAGGCGAAATTTCTGATATCTTTATTTTTATAGTCAGGAATCGGAACAGCTTTATTAACCATTACCTATGTCAAAAGACCGGTACACTAAAATCAGTTCGGCTATAATTTTCTTTATGGTCCGTTGTTTGTTCTTTGTTTCTTAATTTTCAGAGAACAGAGAACAGAGAACAGAGAACAGAGAACAGAGAACAGAGAACAGAGAACAGAGAACAGAGAACAGAGAACAGAGAACAGAGAACAGACAACCCATAACCGACAACCCACAACTTCAATCCTCATCCGGCCTGAGATCAAAGCGTTTTTGCAGCTCGCGCACATTAGGGTTTGTTTCTGACATCAGCAAGAAGCGTTCCTTCACCGTGAGGGGTTTAGCGCGTTTGGGGGCTTCCACGGCGGCCAGCTTTTCGTCGCGGGCAATCGAAATATTCAGATCGGAGATATCGAGTTCCTGGCGGAGAAATGCCGTGAGGGAAGCTTCGTTTCTGAGCGTGCTTTCTGCTACGCGGGTGCCTACTTTAATAGCCAGGGCATGCGCTTCTACTTCTATTTCAGCCACTTGCAAAATAGCCCGGATCGAAGATTTGTCGACCTGGCTCACGTAGGCATCCCAGGCGGCTCTGGCGCGTTCGGGGGTCAGCGGTTCCCTCGGCCGCACTTCTTCCTGCGCGGCCTGGTTGGCTTCCTCCAGCATATCCGCCAGATTCACCTTGGTCATGGCGTGTTTTTCGGCGCCTTTTGCCGCCACAGCCGGTGAGGCAGGCGCGGGGGAGTCGGATATGGGCGTATCGGGAACGGCAGGCGCCGGCGGCGCGCTGATATCTGCCTGATTATCAGATTTGGGAGCGGCTACCCTGGCGTCAGTCGTTTTTTTTTCCGGCATTTCGACAGGTGTTCCGACGGGAGCGGCTTTACCGGCCGGCACAGCGCTCATAATAAACGTCATTTTGATCAGCGCCATCTCCACATGCAGGCGTTTGTTGCGCGCCATCTTGTATTCTATGTCGCAGTCGTTGGCGATATTCAAACCTGTGAGCAGTAAAGTCGTGGGGCAAATCGCCGCCTGCTGGCGATAGCGCTCGCGCAGGTTGTCGCTCACCTCCAGCAACACCAGCGTTTGTTCGTCTTTACAGACCAGCAGGTTGCGCAGGTGTTCGGCCAGGCCGTTGATAAACAGATCGGGGTCGAAGCCTTTTTTTAAAATATCGTCAAAAAGCAACATCACTTTCGAGGCGTCTTGCAAGAGCAGCGCGTCGACCACCTGGAAATAATAATCGTAATCGAGTACGTTCAGGTTCGAGATGACGTCGTCGTAAGTAATGCGTTTATTGCTGGCCGAAGCCATCATGCGGTCGAAAATCGACAGGGCGTCGCGCAGGGCGCCGTCGGCCTTCTGGGCGATGATATGGAGCGCGTCGGGGTCGGCGTCGATGCCTTCCTGGCTGCAGATGCCTTGCAGGTGCTTCACCATATCGGCCGGCTGTATGCGCCGAAAATCGTAGATCTGGCAGCGCGACAAGATCGTGGGGATGATCTTGTGTTTTTCGGTGGTGGCCAGAATAAATATGGCGTAAGGCGGCGGCTCCTCCAGCGTTTTCAGGAAGGCGTTGAACGCCTGCTGAGAGAGCATGTGCACCTCGTCGATGATATACACTTTGTATTTGCCCTGCTGCGGCTGGAAACGCACCTGCTCGATCAGCGCCCGGATATGCTCTACCGAGTTGTTGGAGGCTGCGTCGAGTTCGGTGATGTTAAAGGAGGCGTTTTCGCTGAAAGCCTTGCAGGCGTCGCAGGTATTGCAGGGCTCAAAATCTTTGGTGACATGCTGGCAATTGAGCACCTTGGCGAGGATACGCGCGCAGGTGGTTTTACCTACGCCACGCGGCCCACAAAACAAAAAGGCATGGGCTACCTGTCCGCTCTGCAGGGCGTTTTTCAACGTCCTCGAAACGTGCTCCTGCCCCACCACGTCTTCAAAACGGGCCGGACGGTATTTGCGCGCAGAAACGACAAAGTTGCTCATTCAGTGATTTTTTCTGTGTAGCTGTGGAAGGTTCAAAGATAGCTTTTTTTTTGTTATCGGTTGTCGGGTTGTAGAGACAATTCATGAATTGTCTCTACATTCGCCTCATGTCCGATGTAATCATTTACGAAGCATTGCGCACGCCCTTAGGCGCAGGAAAACGCGGCGGCGCCTTGTACGAAGTCAAGTCCATCGACCTGATCGCATCTGGATTACTTGCTCTGCGGCAGCGCTTGTCGCTCGATACCGCGCTGGTCGACCAGGTATACATGGGTTGTATGGCGCCCGTCGACGACCGGGGGTACAACGTAGTGCGCACAGGTCTCCTGCTCGCGGGCTGGCACGCGCGCACCGGCGCGATGCAAATCAGCGCTCCGGGACTGGAGGCAGTAGCCCAGGCCGCCGCTCAGATCCATACAGGATGGGCTTCGCTGGCAGTTGCCGGCGGGCTCGACAGCACCGCCAGGGCCCACCTCGCCGAGGACGGCCACCCGCAATGGTCGGATCCTTATATGGTTACCAACCCGGATTTCATCCCCTCGGGTATCGCGGCAGACTTGCTGGCTACCCTGCACGGCATTTCGCGCGAAGAACTCGACGCTTACGCGCTGGAGTCGCACCAACGCGCCGCCCGGCTTGCCGAGGGGCGCTACCTGGCGCCCATCTTCGACCGCAACGGCATGACCATCCTGGCCGAAGACGAATACGGCGGTATCACGCTTAGCCCTGAGCAACTGGCGGCCGAAACACCCGCATTTGCCGCATTGGGCGCGCTGGGCTACGACGAAATCGCCCTGAGGCAATTTCCGCATATCGAGCGCATCGCGCACGTGCATACCTCCGCGCATGTGGCGCCCCGGGCCGATGGGGCCGCTTTTTTATTATTGGGAAATACAAAGGCTACCGGACTGCGCCCCCGCGCACGCATCCTATCGGCAGCCACCGTAGGCGCTACGCCGCCTATGATGCCCGACAGCGCCATCGCCGCCGCCGAATCGGCGCTACGCCGCGCCGGTAAAAAAGCCGCTGATATCGACTTGTGGGAATGCCAGGAGCGCTTTGCGGCATTGACCATCCACTTCCAGCACCATTTTGACCTCGATGAAACCCGCTACAATGTCAACGGCGGCGCGCTGACCTTCGGCGACCCGCCCGGCGCTGCCGGCGCCACAACCCTCTGCGCCCTGCTCGACGAAATGGAGCGCCGCAACGCCGCTACCGGACTGGTAGCCCTCAGCGCCTCCAACGGCATGGGCACGGCTGTGGTGATCGAATTAATCAAATAAACCACTTTATATGAAATACCTCTCTTTATTCATCGCCCTGACTATATCTGCCGGCCTTTCGGCGCAAACCGACTTGCTTAGCCCCGAGAAATTGTGGCAATTTGGCCGCGTTTCGCTCGACGACGTATCGCCCGACGGCAAAACCGCCCTCTACGGCGTCACATTTTACAATATGGCCGCCAACAAAGGCAACCGCGACCTCTATATCGCTCCGGTGGCAGGCGGTACCGCCAAAAAGATCACAGCCTTCGACGGCGGCGAAGGCAACGGCCAATACAGCCCCGACGGCAATCGCATCGGCTTCCTGCGCGGCGACCAGCTCTGGGAAATGAACCCCGATGGCAGCGACCAACGCCGCGTGTCCGAAGAATCGATGAACGGCTTTCTCTACGCCCCCGACGGCAAACACCTGCTCTTTATCCGCGACGTGAAGATGGACCAGACGGTACAAGACCGCTACCCCGACCTGCCCAAAGCCAACGGCCGCATCATCGACAACCTGATGTACCGGCATTGGGATAGCTGGCACGACTTCGCCTATAGCCAGATTTTTGTGGCAGATTATGAAAACGGCCAAATCAAAAGCGCTCCCGTCAATATCGTCAACCAGCCCTACGACGCGCCCCTGCAGCCTTTCGGCGGCATGGAACAAATCGCCTGGAGCCCCGATAGCCGCTATATCGCCTACACCTGCAAAAAATTGTCGGGCAAAGACTACGCCGTAAGCACCAACTCCGACATCTACCTGTACGACCGGCAGACCGGCGCCACCACCAACCTTAGCGAAGGTCTGAACGGCTATGATATGGAACCCGCCTTCAGCCCCGACGGAAGGTACCTCGCCTGGAACAGCATGCCCACCCCCGGCTTCGAATCGGATCGCACGCATATTTACGCGTACGATTTTCAAACCAAAAAGAAAGAAGACCTCACCGCCAAGCTCGACCAGGAGGCCAACCACCCGCAATGGTCGCCCGACGGTAAAACCATCTTCTTTATCAGCGGGGTGAGGGCCACCTACCAGCTTTTTGCGCTCGACGTGGCCACCAAGAAGACCCGGGCCGTCACCCAGGGCCGCCACGACTTCAACGCCTTCAAAGTGGCCGGACCGGCCACCCTGGTAGGCCAGCGCGTGTCGATGTCCACCCCGGCAGAACTGTTTGCAGTAGACATCAAATCGGGCGCCATGACCGCCATCACCACCACCAACCAGGCGATGCTCAACAGTCTGAAAATGGGCAAAATAGAAGAGCGACAGGTAAAAACCACCGACGGTAAAAACATGCTGGTGTGGATGGTTTATCCGCCCAACTTCGACCCCAGCAAAAAATACCCCACCCTACTCTACTGCCAGGGCGGTCCGCAATCGGCAGTGAGCCAGTTTTTCTCATACCGCTGGAACCTGCAGCTCATGGCTGCCAAGGGCTACATCGTAGTGGCCCCCAACCGCCGCGGCCTGCCCTCCTTCGGACAGGAATGGAACGACCAGATCAGCACCGACTGGGGCGGACAGGCCATGAAAGACCTGCTCAGCGCCATCGACGACGCCAAACGCGAACCTTATGTGGATAGCGAGCGCCTCGGCGCCGTGGGCGCCAGCTTCGGCGGCTATGCCGTCTTCTGGATGGCCGGCAACCACCAGAAGCGCTTCAAGGCCTTCATCGCCCACGACGGTATGTTCAATATGGAAAGCTGGTACGGCACTACCGAAGAAATGTTTTTCGCCAATCACGATCTCGGCGGCCCCTATTGGGCGGAGCGCGTACCCGAGTCATACACCAAACACTCACCCCACCTTTACGTAGAAAACTGGGATACGCCCATCCTGGTCATCCACGGCGAACGCGACTACCGGGTGCCGGTCACTGAAGGCATGCAAGCCTTCCAGGCCGCTCAGCTGCGGGGCATCCCCAGCCAGTTCCTCGTCCTGCCCGACGAAAACCACTGGGTGCTCACGCCCCAAACGAGCCTGCTCTGGCAAAGGGTGTTTTTCGAGTGGCTGGAGAAGTATCTTAAATAGGGGTTTTGAATGTTGGATGTTGGATGTTGGATAGTTAATTAAAAATCAATAATTAAACATCAAGCATCCAACATCAAACATCACCTATTCTCCCGCTCGTTTCGACACCCCCCCTTCCCCCAGCGCTTCAATGGCGAAAAAGTAGGGCGTATCGCGGTTTAGACCTCGGAATACGTAGGATTCGGCGTCGTGCACCAGGATACAATTATACAGCTTATCGGGAGCAATGCCGTAATAGATCTGGTAAGCATAAGCGCCGGGGCTGGCCGACCAGGAAAACGCCACCTCGCGGGTATCAGGCTGTCGTTCGGCGCGAAAGCCTTGCACGGGGCGGGGTTTCTTGCCGGGGCCTTTTCCAAACACCCGAAATCCCGCCAGCGCAAACTTGCCCGCCGCCATATGGATATTTACGATCTTGAGATAGCGGGTTTTTACGGGTCTCGTCAGCTCGATGTAGTCGTGCGGCACATCGGTATCGTTTTTGCTTTTATCCACCAGCACCTGCCAGTTTTGGCCGTCGAGGCTATGCAGGATTTGGTATTGGTGATAAATGGCGCTTTGCTTGTCGTAGAGGTGCGCGTCCTCATCGGCGTAATTCACTTGTAAGGCATACACTTTGCATCGCTTGCCCAGGTCCATAGCCAGGTATTCGCCTTCGTTGGCTGAGGCGGCGCTCCAGTAGGTGCGGATGTTTTCATCGGCAGCCAGGGCGGGGTCTTTGCCGGGCAGACTTGATGACGCCCAGGTCTTTTTGTGGTATGACAGCATCATCCAGCCCGTGAAGGCGCTCTCCCTATGGTCGCGCGCGCCTTTCGACAAATACTGCGGATAATCGCCGAAAGCGGTATTGCAATACAACTGCCCATCTGGGTCGAAGCCGGCGGGAAAGAGATTGAGCCTGCGCTCAAACTTGTATTTGATCCAGTTGAGGCCGGTAGCTACGTGCCAGTAATTGCCGTGCCTGTCCAGGAAAGTACTGCCGTGCCCTGCCCCTGTGATAAAGCCGCCCGGCTTGAGGGAAAACGGATTATAAGACGCGTAAGTAAACGGCCCCAGCGGGTGATCGCCCACGTACACGCCGTCGGCGTACACATTCCATTCGGTGCCAGGAGCGGCGTATTGGAAGTAATATTTGCCCTTGTGTTTGGTCATCCAGGCGCCCTCCATATACGGCGCGATCGTCGTATCCGAATTATTTTCGCCGAAGCGCTCCCAGCCGTGGCGGTCGGGGTGCAACAGGAACAGCTCCGCCACCGGCCCGGTAGGCGTATAGCGCTTGGCCGGGTCGAGTTCCACGCCGTAAAGCGGGTACAAATTACTCGATCCCCAATACAGATAAGCCTTGCCGTCGTCGTCCTTAAAAAACGAAGGATCCCAGGCGTGTTTTTGGGGGAAAGAATCCACGAGTTCCTCCCAGCGGCCGTTTTTGGGGTCGGTGCTGAGGTACAGCGGTATGCGGTCGGCATCCATATGCGAAGGCATAAACAGCAGCGTATCTCCCCAGGCCCAGGCGCCGGGTGCGCACACGTTGTCGTTGCTGCGGTTGATGCGAAAGTCTTTTTTTATAAAATGCCACTTCGCCATATCCGCGCTCCACCAATAGCCGTTTTGGTTGGTTGAAAAAAGGTACAAGTCATTTTTGTAATTCACGATCACGGGATCGGCCGTAGAGCGGTGAGTTTCCTCGCGGCCATAGTACGTATGGCGCGAGGGAATGAACGCGTAGTCGAGGTTCATGGGGTTGCAGTAGGTAGTGGGCGTGGCTTTCCAGGTAGATTGGGCCTGAGCCGGGTATAAGGCAATCCAGACGAGAAAAAAAATGGCGGTGCGTATCATATGATGAGCGTTACTAATTCAGCAGATGCTGTCTGCTAAATTAGGGAGAAAGGGGGAAATAGCGGTAGTATTTATAAAGATAAGGCCATTGAAATGAGGCTAAGCGCCGACCGTTCGTATAATGCACGCTCTAATACTTATAAGATTGTAACTGTTTAGTAGGGTTTAGCGATTGGGTTTAGCGATTGGGTTTAGCGTTAGGGTTTAGCTGTATGTTTAGCTAACTAACACTACTTTGTTACTTTAAAATTTTGCATAAAATTTGTGTGCATATTTCGCTCCGCTTGAGCTAGAATGCACTTTGTTCATGAATCTTCTACCCATATTTGTGCCCCGATGGGGCTTTTTTGACCTTGAAAAGGCCCGGAGGGCCGAAATATGGGTAGAACTGGCAATAAAAAGATCCCATAAGCTCCAGCGGAGCGTAATATGCCGTATGCCTGATTTAAAGTGACAAAGTAGTATTATTGGGTTCCCATAACTTTGCATCCTGGCAATTTGACGCAGCATTGTACAGCGCGCAAGCGTCCCGGAGGGACGGTATCTTTGTAGAAAAACAGGGAGAAAACCGATATGCGTTCCGGAGGAACGATATCTAAATACCCAGGGTAGCGTTCCTCCGGAACGGCTACGGTGTGGGCCTCGTGATTCTTGTGGAGATTTTGTGCGACAATTTGGTTTGCGCCCGAGCTGCTTTGATAATTCTATAAATTATTTCTCCTGCAACAAATGCTTTTTCACCCACCCTACCTTATCGTCGTAAATCACCTTGCACCAATACTTATTGCTACAATCAATCACGCTCACCTCATCGCCGGCAGCCAGTCTTTTTAATACCTGCGATTCAGAGTTTGGCAGCTTTCTAAGGCTGGTAGCTGCGCTTACAATAAAGATATCCTCCTCAACTTCCAGCGTTGATTCCGGGGTAAATTTTTCATCCTTATCGGTTTCTTCAAAGATGTATATTTTGGATTCAGACTTCGGATAAGTCGTTTTCGGCTGTGGCGCAGGCTTTGGACTGCTCCTGTATTTGGGCGGCTCCGGTTCATATCTGTTACCCGGAGCGCATACGCCGCATGACCCACCGTTGTTGCAATGCTTGCAGTACTCGCAAGTTTTGCAGGCGGTACAATTGGCTTTGCCGAGGCACTTGCCTAGTTCAATTACTTCACCGCTGCACAGGATGACTTCTCCATGTATTGCGTTGTTGATGACTTCCCGGTGACTGAAAGCCTGAGCCTCCGAATTGCGGTGGTGAGAAAAGGATACGGCGGCTATAGCTATTAATAAGCTAGTTAAGGTATTCATAATAAATATTTTATGTAATGTAAAAACCCACATTTATAATCATACAATCTTCGCTTTCATTTTGGTTTTTGAAACAATTGTGTTATTTTGCCGTAATGTTTTTTGTATACAAATGTGACCATAATCACCTAAAAACTATTCCCGCAACTTATCAATCAAATCTTTAAAATCGACAAAATCCGTTTCGAGCTTTTGTGGGTCTAGTAGTTTGAGTAATCCAACCGCGTGCTTGATTTCATCGTATTTCCCACAATTTGAATCTTTTGTCGCCCTCTTAAGCTCAGCCTTTGGATCTGCTATTTCTTTAGGAGGTCGTTTGGTTAGCTTGGCAGAGACTTTTTTGCCGAAGTAAAAATCCAATTTTTCAGGCTGTGAAATAAACCATGCCTCCATCTCCTGAATCATATAAAATATATTATCTACATGCAGCAAGTCATTTGTTATTAGGTCTTTTTCTCTTTCTTCTTCAGGTTTATCAAGGTCAATTAATAATAAGAGCGCATCAGCTTCCAAGCTATTTCTGCGAAACTTTCTAATGGTTTGCGATTTGCTTTCTCCCAAAATAATTCTCGGCATGTTACCCGCTACCTTTTTTTCAAGCAGCTTTTCAAATCCTTGACGTAGATCTCCCGGTGCGCCTTCGATAAATAAAATTTTTTTAGCTGCCATACCTAACCCCTCCAAAATCTCCTTGTTTCCACATTTGTCCTATTGAAAACTCTTCATACCAGTCTGCAAATTGTTCGGTAGTATACGACTTCACTTCCGATGCATTATTGCTGTTTTTTTCAAATACCTTTAAATTCTCAATTTCAAAATAATTCAACAGATTCTCGGAATGTGTAGAAATCAACAAGGTAGAGTCATGCGATGCGTCTTTGATGGCATTAGCGATGTTAGCTATCATATCGGGATGAAGTCCTACCTCCGGTTCATCAATACATACCAATCGACCTCTATCAGGGTTATACAATATTGACAATAGACATAAATAACGCAATGTGCCATCTGATATATTTGAAACATGGACTGAACTGCTCAGACCTTTCTCTTCCAACATGAGCTCAATATTGCCGCCTATAAAATTAAAATCGAACCCCGTAAAATTAGGATTTACCTCATTCAGCATTTCGGCAATTTTTCGATAACTATCTTTATAATTAATTTTAATTGTATTTAATATTTGGGGCAAATTAGTCCCATCAGGAAAAAGTCGTTTTTCTGATGTTGGCAACATCGACTTTCTAATATTACTGCCAGGCGTTGTGTCAAAATAATCATACACAACGATATCCTTAATCGCTTTTTTAATAGTAGTTATCGCATAATAGCGATCAGTATCGCCAACCTCTTTAATAACTAATTCTTGCGGATCAAAATCTGTATATCGTATAAGGCTTTGCGTAGGCTTAGGCCCTTCTTCGACTTTTTCATTTAAATGGCCCTCTCCATTTTTAAAATCAAGATAGACATATCCTCGTTCACTTTTAAGGTTTTCAACTACATAATAATTTTGATAGCTTGGCGATTTAATAATAGATATACTATAGATGACATCTTCAACAAATTTGAAACCATATTTTGCTTTTGCTATGGCGCTGCCATCTAATGTATATTCAATGGTAATTTTATTATTAAGACCGCCATTTGCGTTATTGACTTGCCCTTTAAAAAACATGTTATCAAATCCGCCAAGATTGTCAAGAATATGTCTTTTTAAACCGATACCGGCAACTCCCTCTTTTAGTATTCTTATTGCCTTAAGAAAATTAGATTTCCCAGAGCCGTTAATACCTATTAAGATATTGGCCTCAGGGTGCAATTCAATAACTGCCTCCCCAAAGCTTTGAAAGTTTGAGATTTTGACTTTTTTTATCATTTCCTAGTCCTTAATTCAGTACGAACAAGCACTAAATATACAGCGAATTTTGAAAGCACAATGTTAAATACAACAAAATGTTTCTGTCTTCGTACAAAATAAGAAAAAAAAGGGGAGCTATCCAAATACAATAATTAAGCACACACACACTTCAACCATTCCCCCCCAAATCCGTTATATAAAAAATTCCACACGCACCCACTTTGAAAAAGAAACTATCCTCTACCCGTTGGTTATTGCTTATGGCCTGGCGCGACAGCCGCCGGAGCTGGGGCAGGCTACTGCTTTTTGCCTCCTCTATCATCATCGGCGTGGCGGCCATGGTGGCTATTCAGTCGTTTAGCGAAAACCTGCAACGCGATATACGCCGGCAGTCGCGCACGCTGCTAGGCGCCGATATGCGCCTCGAAAGCGCGATGCCCCTGCCCGATACAATTGCCAAGCAAGTGGACGCGCTGGGCGACGCCCGCACCAAGACGGTGAGCTTTGTGTCGATGGCGCTGTTTCCCAAAAAGCAGGCTACGCGACTGGTTTTTGTGCAGGCTATCGACGATCAGTACCCGCTGTACGGCAAACTGACGACTAAGCCCGCCAATGCCCTGGCCCAATTCCGGCAGGACGGCTCGCCGCAAATCCTGGTGGACAAAACCGTGCTGCTTCAATTTGCCCTGGAACCCGGCGACTCGGTGAAGGTGGGCAATGTGATGTTCCAGATCGCCGGGGAGATCACGGCCCTGCCCGGCCGCCCCGGCTTCGCGGCCGCCGTGGCCCCCGTGGTGCTGATACCCGCCGATTACCTGCAAGCTACCGAACTGCTGCAACGCGGCAGTAGGGTCACCTATACCTGGCTCCTGCGCTGGGACGACAACGCCGGGGTTAATGCCCTGGCCGAGCAGTACCGCGAAAGCTGGAAACAGGCGGCTATCGATGTTGAGACCGCCCAGGAACGACAAGAAGGCATCAGCCAGGGCTTTCGCAGCCTCGGCTCTTTCCTGCAACTGGTAGGCTTTGTGGCGCTGCTGCTGGGCTGTATCGGCGTGGCCAGCGCCGTGAAGGTGTATATCAAGGAAAAACAAAGCACGGTGGCTATCCTGCGCTGCCTGGGCGCCGCGGGGCGGCAGACCTTCCAGTTGTACGTATTCCAGGTGCTGGCGGTGAGCGCCGCCAGCGCGGCTATCGGCGTGGCGCTGGGTAGCGCCCTGCAATGGCTGCTGCCGCTGGTTTTTGCCGATTTTCTGCCGCTGGAAGACGTGGAAATCGCCCTCTCCTGGCGGGCGGCCCTGCAAGGCTGGCTCACCGGCACAGGCATGGCGCTGTTGTTCGCTACCCTACCCCTGCTGGCCGTGCGACATATTGCTCCCCTGCGTATTCTGCGCATCAATGTGGAAGACGACGCCCAGACCGGCCGATTAGAGCGCTGGGTTTTGTATATCGCGATTTTTGCCTTTGTAGCCGGCGTGGCCTGGTGGCAGGCCGGGGCAATGGCAGCCCTGTTTTTTACGGTGGGCAGCGCACTGGGACTCGCCCTGCTGGCCGGCGTAGCCGAAGGACTCATGTGGACGCTGCGGCGGTTTTTTCCCTCCAACTGGCCTTACCCGCTGCGACAGGGACTGGCCAACCTATACCGGCCTAACAACCAGACGCTTACACTGTTGATTACGATAGGCCTCGGCACCAACCTGCTGGCTACGCTGTTTCTTACCCGCGACGTGCTGTTGCAGCAGGTGAGCCTCGCCGGGGGCGGCGACCGGCCCAATATGGTATTATTTGACATACAAACACCCCAAAAAGAAGGCGTGGCCAAATTGGTATCGGATTATAAAATGCCGTTGATACAACAGGTGCCCATCGTAACCATGCGACTGGAATCGATCGACGGTATCACCAAGGCCGAAGCCCTGGCCGACACCACCGACGGCATCCGACGCTGGGTGTTCGACCGCGAGTACCGGGTCACCTACCGCGATACGCTGATCGACTCGGAGACGATCAAAGAAGGCACCTGGCACGGCGAAAAACCCAACGACGGCAAAATCTACGTCTCGGTGGCGAGCAACGTGGCCGAGGATATGAAGGTGAAAGTGGGCAGCAAAATGACGTTTATGGTGCAGGGCCTGCCCATGGAAACCGAGGTCTCCAGCATCCGCGAGGTCGACTTTGGCAGGATACAGACCAACTTCCTGGTGGTGTTCCCCACGAGCGTGCTCGAAAAAGCCCCGCAATTCCACGTTGTGATCACCAAAACGGGCGATGCGGAGCAATCGGCGCAATTCCAGCGCAGGCTGGTGGGTGATTTCCCCAATGTGTCGGTGGTCGACCTCACGCAAATCCTGCGCACCGTCGACGACGTGTTGGGCAAGTTATCGTTTGTCATTCGCTTTATGGCGTTGTTTAGTATCCTTACCGGACTAATGGTGCTGGTGAGCGCGCTGGTGATGAGCCGCTATCAGCGTATTCGCGAAAGCGTATTGCTGCGCACCCTGGGCGCTAACCGCCGGCAGATTATGCTGATCAATTCTGTGGAATACCTGGTGCTGGGCAGTCTGGCAGCCTTCACGGGCTTATTGCTGGCTATCGTCGGCGCCTGGGCTTTGTCGGTGTTCCAGTTCGATATTCCCTTTTCAATTCGCTGGCAGCCGCCGGTGTTGTTGTTTATAGCGGTGGTGGGCGTTACGCTGATCGTGGGTTGGTTTAACAGCCGCTCGGCAGTGAATTATCCGCCGCTGGAGGTGCTGCGGCGGGAAGGATGATGGCGATTTCGGATTTCGGATTTCGGATTGCGGATTTCGGATTTCGGATTGCGGATTGCGGATTGCGGATTGCGGATTTCGGAATTCGGAATTCGGATTTATCCTGGACAAAATCCGAATTCCGAAATCGCAAATCCGAAATTCATTATCTTACCCTGACTTTTTACTCTAAATCCCTCTATTCATGACCCGCCTAAGCGTAAACATCAACAAAGTAGCGCTCATTCGCAACTCCCGGGGCGGCAACCTGCCCGATTTGCTGGAAGTGGCACAGGATTGCGAAATCTTCGGCGCGGAAGGCATCACGGTGCACCCACGACCCGACCAGCGCCATATCCGCTATGCCGATGTGCCGGAGCTAAAAACAATAGTGCGCACCGAATTTAATATCGAGGGCAATCCCACGCCGGAGTTTATGGCACTGGTGCTGCAAAATAAACCCGACCAATGTACCCTGGTGCCCGATGACCCCGCAGCGCTTACGTCCGACCAGGGCTGGGATACCCTGAAACACGCTGATTTTCTGAAAGATATTATCGCTCAACTACAAGGCGCCGGCATCCGGGTATCGCTTTTTGTCGACCCGGTAGAGCGTTTTGTAGAAGGCGCCAAAGCCGTCGGCGCCGACCGCATTGAATTTTATACGGGCCGCTACGCCCACCAATTTGCCGAAGACCGCCACAAAGCCGTGGCGCCCCATACCCGCAGTGCAAAACTCGCCAATGAGATCGGCATCGGCGTCAACGCCGGCCACGACCTCAACCTCGATAATCTCCGTTTTTATAAGGAAAATGTGGAAAACCTGCTGGAGGTCTCTATCGGCCACGCCCTGATCTGCGATGCGCTGTATTTCGGGCTGGAGAATACGATACAGATGTATCTCAGGGAATTGGCAAGGGGGTGACGGCTACGGATCGCCTTAGGGGGTGACGGCTACGGATCGCCTTAGGGGGTGACGGCTACGGATCGCCTTAGGGGGTGACGGCTTCGGATCGCCTTAGGGGGTGACGGCTTCGGATCGCCTTAGGGGGTGACGGCTACGGATCGCCTCAGGGGGTGACGGCCCAGGCCGTCACCCACAAGGGCGGTCCCAGGTCGTCACCCACAAGGGCGATCCCAGGCCGTCACCCACAAGGGCGATCCCAGGTCGTCACCCACAAGGGCGATCCCAGGTCGTCACCCACAAGGGCGATCCCAGGCCGTCACCCACAAGGGCGATCCCAGGCCGTCACCCACAAGGGCGATCCCAGGCCGTCACCCACAAGGGCGATCC
>JABWBR010000156.1 GCA_013360405.1 Saprospiraceae bacterium | reverse complement strand
GTCGTCTATCATACCCCACTCACAGGTGGGGCCGCCGATAAAGCCGTTGCGGCTCAGGCGCTCCAGGTTGCCGATGGCGTCGTAGGCGTAGTTCCAACCCCGATAGGTGTTGGTTTCCAGTATTTGCAGGTTGAGCGAGCCGTTGGCAGGGTTTTCGGTGAGCAGGATGTCGCCGTAGTTTCGATCCCCAGTAAAATAGCGTAGCTGTATTTTCAAAAAACCGAGTTGTATTCATTTTTTTCATGCAACAACGCCGTTCTTCTGTTAAACCTGTACTAGCTATCCACTGTCGTTCCGTTCTTATATCTTTGTAACTGATCGCCATGTTTTTCGTTTATTACAAAAATATACTTTTGATAATCAAGTAGTTATGGTAGAACAATTTTATTAATAATATCTGATGATATAATATTTCCAATTTTTATTTATCCATTCTTCTTTAATACCGATGACGTCATCAGCAATACCTATTCCATATATATGCAAAGGATCATAAATTATTTCGTGGATATAATTTTTACACCTTTTAACTTGAAAAATAACTACTGATTCATTTTTAATATTTAATTGTATGCTGTTTTCATCAAGCAAAAGACGATTGTTCCATAATTCAATTAAATCTTTAAATTCTTCCCTGTTATTTAAAGATAACATCTCGGTGATTTCTTTTTTTCCTATAATAATCATATTATCACCTTTAAAATTAGATAGCGTTGTAATATTATTTTTTATTACTTCATGGGCGTTCTCATAGGCTGATACATTGTCAATAATAGTCTGATCGATTATTTGACAATTCTTGGGGCTACAAGAAATGGTAAAAAAAACTATCATTAATGCAAACACACTCCAGATAATACAAGATTTCATAGCATTATTTTTTATTTTAAATCTTTTAAATTCGCACCAAAAGCGACAGGATATTTTCGAAAATACCAATTCCACATTGAGTGAATTCCATTTTGGTCGGCATATACAATTCCAGAAATAGAGCCCCAAAAAGTTCTTTGATACCTAATAAAAATAGCCGAATGTCCTATTGATTTCGGAGAGTCTCCCTGTGCTACTCTTAAGAAATCAGCATTACTCTTCCAAAATTGCAATACAGCTCCAGGTAGCAAACTACCATCCCATATATTATTTATCATTTCTCCTAAACCAGCAAAGGTCATTGCCCCTGGAGCTCCTTTACCTCTATATTTTTTGGGTAGCAAAGTCCACTTTTTTGACGAAATATTTGAACCAAATAGAATAGAGAATTCAGTATTTGCTTCTGGGTACCAGCGTTCCGCCCCAATACTTATATCGTATTGATATATGCCTGAATTATTGAAAACGGATGGAGCAAAGCCATATAAGTTGATATAAGCTTGCTTTAATCTTAACCAAACTGTAGGATAACACGCCGTTTCTTGAGAACAATTGATTGTTCCTTCCTCATCCATCTTTTCAATATTAGAGACTAACTGATTACCAACATTATTAGCACTCTTCTGATTGCCAGGATCAATTACTTGAATATCTCCATCATACTTAAATTTATTCAATTCCTGGATACTTCCTCCAGCACTAATGCCGCCATAATTTTTATCTCTTAACTCGTCAATTAAACTCGTTCTCATTCCATCAGGATCAAAATGAATGACTGGATTATTAGCCACACAAGCATAAGAAGAAATTGACACATATTTTTCCGCCAGGGGATCCACCTGCCACCACCTTCCCGTAGCCGGGTCCTGCCACCTCGCCCCAAAATCATTCCACCCCAGCTCCAACTCCTCATTGAGTTCTTTGCCGTTGTACTGATACCCATTCCTAGGTCCGATGGTGGCATACCACGGGCCTTCCTGGTTCATGCCGAAGGGATAATAGTGATTCTCCTGAATTATCTCCGCCTCATTCTCCGGCGTCGAAGGGTCATCCCACACCTCGATGGTTCCGTTGTGGTTTTCATCGGCGAAGGCGATGCGGGTATTGCCCAGGTGGTCTTTCAGCCAATACTCGGCCCTAAAGCTCGTGAGCGTTACGCCGTACTGGTCGTAGACAGCCGTCAGGCGGCCTTCCTGGCCGTACACAGCTTCTACTTTGCCGTCTTTGTATTCTATGCCCTGGCAGTAGTCTTTGATCACGCCTGCTACTTGTTTTCTCCATTTTCGTCCGGCCGCGTCGTAGGTGAGGCTCATGGTGCCGCCTCCGGCGCCGGTTTTGACGATCTGACTGGGTAAGTTAAGAAAGTTATAGGTAATAGTGATGTCTTTATGTGGATCAAACGTCATATTGCCATTGTCGTCGTACAGGTAAGCGCCCGCGCCGGGTTTGGGTTTGAAGCCTTTGTCGCGGCCCGGCAGGGGCGCTGCGTCGGCTACATTTGTCAAGTGAGTGCGCTGGGCATCGTAGCTGTAGGTCAGGTCGTCTATCATACCCCACTCGCAAGTGGGGCCGCCGATGAAGCCGTTGCGGCTCAATCGCTCGAGGTTGTGAAGCCGTTGCGGCTCAATCGCTCCAGGTTGCCGATGGCGTCGTAGGCGTAGTTCCAACCCCGGTAGGTGTTGGTTTCCAGTATTTGCAGGTTGAGCGAGCCGTTGGCGGGGTTTTCGGTGAGCAGGATGTCGCCGTAGTTAGCTACTGTCACGCGGTTGAGGCCGTCGTAGCCGTAGCGATAGTATTTGGGGTTGTGGCGGGTGACTTTCCAGCGGGCCTCCTCCATATTGCCGTTGAGCTCGTAGTCGAACTCCATAGCAAACAAGGGGTCTTTTCTAATGACGGTGACGCTGATGAGTTGATCAGGGCCGGTGATGAGCAGTTGATCCAGCACAATATGCGGCCCCAGCAACTGGCTGAGCAGGTTCTGCCCCAGGATGTAAATGGTGGAACCGTCGCAAAGCTGCACTAAGTATAAGGTGATGGGGAAACTCAAACCGGCGGCGTTGAGCTGCGCCATCTGCCCCATGATGGAGGTCACGGAGCTGTTTTGCTGCTGTATCTCGTAAGGGGTGCAGCCCAGTGGCTGGAGGTTGCACTCCTCGGAGTTGTTGGTTTCGTCTTTGGGCGAGATGTCATCCAGCAAGCCCTGGGCGCGTTCGCTGAGCATTTGCAACAGGTTTAGCGTAGCGCTGCTGCCGTCTGTGCGTGTTACCTGGAAGGTCTGCTGGTTGGAGCCGATATGAACCCGCCCCAGACGCTGGTAGGGCCCTACAAGCGTGGGGAGTTCTTCGCGGGCTACCCACCTGACGCCGATTCCCGGCAGGTAGACTTTGTACATCAGCGTTGGGAAGGTCATGGTAGCGGGCGTCAGGGCGGGCATCTGGGCATCCAGTGCCGCCACCGAGGCGGCCTGCGCCGAGGCCTCGCCGATGGGCCGGTCTTTGATGTTTTTGCAGGGTTCAAACGAGAGCTCGGAGCGCTTGAAGGAATACGGGATGCCTTGCAGGTCGCGGATGTACTCAAAGGTCAGGTTGGTGCGCCTGATGCGGATCGTGCCCCGCCAGGTGGGCGCGCCGGTGGGCGTTTGTCCGCCCGCCACTTCAAAATCGATACCGGCATAGACATACCCGTTGGCCGTCAGCCAGGCGCCCAGGTCGGCGCGCAGTTGCAGGCTGTCGGCTATTTCGTAATTGTAGTTGGGCAAGTTCAGGGTTTGGCCTGCCGCCCGTATTTGCATAATGGCGTTGTTGGCGCTGCGCCACAAGTCGTAGCTCACCTCCCAGGTGTAAAGCCGCTCGTAACACTCGCCGTTTTCGCAAGGGTCCAG
>JABWBR010000105.1 GCA_013360405.1 Saprospiraceae bacterium | reverse complement strand
CTTTTTTTGGTGGTACACTAAAGGTACGAAGTGTGGGCGTACTTTCACCAAAGCAAAAAAACGTCGGATTGATTTAACGTCAAACTGAACAGCCTAAGTCCTACAGTCTTACAGTCTTACAGTCCTACAGTCCCAAAATCACTCCCTCCTAATCGCCTCCACAGGCGTCAGCTTCGCTGCCTTCCAGGCCGGATAAGAGCCGAAAACGATACCGATAACAATAGCCACCAGCACCACCACAACCAGCGATTGTGGGTTAAAAGCGGCAAAAAAAGGCACGCCGGTTGTCATGCGCACGATGGGTATGGCGATATTAACGGTAAGCATGCCCAGCCCAAAACCCAGCAGACTCCCGACAACGGATATCACCATCGCCTCTGCCAGGAATTGCACCCCTATATCGGTGCGCCGGGCGCCGATGGCCTTGCGAATGCCGATTTCGCGGGTGCGTTCGGTAATGGACATGAGCAGCACGTTCATCACGCCGATGCCGCCTACTACGATGGCAATACCAGTGATAAGCCCCATCACGACTTTGAATACCCGGATGCCTTTTCTCACCTGCTCGACACGGAAATCATTGGTGTAGATATCAAAAGCGGCTTTGCCGACGGCGGTATTGGCATCGAGCCAACGCTCTGTGTTGGCTTTTACGGCGGGTACCTGCTCTACGTCGTTGGTGAGCAGAGCCAGCGTGGGCGGGTGTTCTTTGAGCAAGTCGTCGTCGATAAACGACAAGGGTACCAATACGCGGGGTGATTCCATCTGCTCGGAAGAAGGCAGAATACCTACGATAGTAAAGGTGTGCTGCCGGAATTGCAGGCGCCGGTTCAGCATAGACTGTGGTTTGTCGGCTTTGGCCAGCTTTTCGGCCAGGGAGTAGGACAGAATCGCCACCGAATCGCCACGGCTGACTTCCCCGGCCTGAAAAAGCCGGCCGTGGGCTACTTCGAGTTTGTTTTTCAGGTCGAAATTGGTGGCGCCGCTGAGCAGGGCCGGGCGCTGGGCCGTGTCGCCCGCCAGGGCAACCATGCCGCTTACGGTAGTGTGGAGGCCGTATTGCTCCACGACAGGCCCCAGGCTTTGGGCTAAAACATCAGCCTTTTCGGGTGTTAAAATTTCTACTTTTTCGCGGTTAATCCACACGCCGTCTATCTTGTCTTTGGTTTTGGAGATAACCTCCAGGGCTTGCAAGTCGGTAGTGCCCGAGATTTGCTCGCGGCCGTATTTTTCCATGCCGTCGCCGAGGGCAAGGATAGCCACCAGGGCGCCTACCCCGATGACGATGCCGAGAGTGGAAAGTAAAGTATGCAGCGGGTTAGCTCCCAGCGTGCGAAAGGCCATCGATGTCGAAATGCGAATGAGTTTGAACATGAGATCTGTTGTCGGTTCTCTGTTGTCGGTTCTCTGTTAAAGTTTAATTGGCAAAGATAAGAAACGGATAACCGTCAACAGATAACGGATAACCGAGAACGGATAACCGACAACCTTTAATTCCCTTTCTCGTCCGAAGGAGCGGGTACTTCGGCTTCCACCTCTCGGGTCCACAGGTTATTATTAACTTTCGTAAAACTTTCGGGAATAAATACGCGGTAGTGCACGCGTTCGATAATACTGCCTCCTTTTTTGGTTTTCAGGGGGTTGCGCTCTTTAACTTTTGTGTAAACAAAAATACTATTATCCTCTTTGGCGTCGGCTTCCACGGCATAGCGCCCCCCTTCGAAGAGGTGGTTGAGGATATCGTCGCTGGCGCCGTTTAATTCGGCTTTGATTTCTACCATAATGAGGTTGCCCGGCCAATTAGTGACTTCTACGTAGTTGCCCACTACGTCCACCTTGACGGTGGTCACTTGCGGCGCCACTTCGAAAGAGTAATGCTGGATTTGCTTGGACTGGGCGAAGGCAGTCGAAGCCAATAATGAGAATACCAAAGTTAATAACCTATTACGCATAGCATTGTTCCTGTTTTATGGTATTGTTAATAACGCTTGAGTTGGAAAAAGTATTGATCAACCGCGCCATATTTTGCGGGGGGACGTTTATTTCTACACATCTGTAATCACATCAAATCCTTTAAAGCTCCCGACAATGGCCAAGCCGGTTACGGACTCCGCGATGCCTTTTTGTTTGAGTTTTCCGGCAATTTGGTTGAGGGTGGCACCGCTACCCACTGCATCATCCAAAAGCAATACCCGACTGTAACGAATAGTCTCACTTACAGCGAACGTATGTTCCGCATTGCGTATGCGCTCTTCCATTTTCCCAAGCGACTTTTGCGGCACCGGGATTATGCCCGATATTTTCTGGATCTTGACCTTGGGCAAATTGATATGCAGGTGCGTTTCCAGGTATTTCATTAGCTGCACTTCGCGACGGATGGTCGGCGGAACAAAGCCAATAGCGTCGAAACTATTTTTTTTCATCAGCAATGTGAGTTTGGGCATAAGCTCGGCGACAAGCATTTTCATTAAAAACTTATTTTGCCCCTGTTTTGCGTAGTGTAACAGCGTACCAAGACGCGTTTTGCCGAAGCGTTCAATAGCGTAAAAATCGAGGTAGAAGAGCGCATTCAAATGTAATTTTTCGTAGCCTTTGGTATTCAATAGTTTGGGCATACCGTCTATAATGCCGTTTTCATCGTAGTAAATGGCGTATTTCTCCAGTGTTTTCAGGTACTCATCAGCCGTCTTTTTTATAGGTAGGTCGCGTTGCCGGCACCACTGCGAAAAACCTTCCAAACCTGTCATCATCTTACCCAACTCATCAATGAGCAAAAAACGATTGTCCAAAATCTCCAATGTTTCGGATGGCAGGTTTACATGCTCTTGCAATGCGTGGGTCGGTAATTCGGCAAGTCGATATACCGTTTTTGGCGCCCGACCCAATTTGATGACAGTCCCCTTTTCCATCAATTGGTTGATGGCAATATGTATCGCTTGCTTTGATACTTCGAGCCTGTCTACCATTTCTTTAACTGACAATTCACCGTTTTCTGCCAGTAGCCGAAGGATGCTTTTTTTAATCATGACTTTACTATTGACAATTGACAGTCAAAGATAAAATATTTTAACGACTATTGACTATTTACAGTCAATAGTCAATAGCTAATAATCATTAAAATCCAGGGCGCTTCGCTTATCCTTGCACATTCTTATTTTTTTTCGCAATTTTGACCATCACCACTGCACCGGATTATGAGCAAATTAACCTTTCAAAGCGGCAAGGGCGAAATTACCCTCCGGAAAAGCCAATCGCTTGTAGGCTTAAAAACAACGGAAACGCGCGATTCGGAAGAACAAGCCAACTATGTAGACAAAGAAGTCCTCACAAATCTGGGGGGCTTTAATATCGTCAAACTCAATACGGAAGACGCCACGGTAGACGACAAGCTCGACGAGGTGAGGAGCCGCGACGAGGTGGAAGTGGGTACCCACGTCTATTATGCCGAAGGCAGCAACCGCCCCCTGGTAGCCACCGGAGAGATTTATATCGTTTTTGCGGCCGGGGTTAGCGAAGACGAACAACGCATTGTGCTGCAGGAATACAGCCTGCAACTCGTTGAACGCCGCGCTCCCGACCGGGTGATTGCCCGCGTAACGCCTGCCTCGCCCAATCCGTTTAAGGTGGCGATGGCCCTGCAGCAGGTATCGCTGGTCAAACTGGCCGAACCCGACATCGATACGCCGCTCACCGAATACGAGTTTGTGGCGCCCACCGACGACCTGCTCGGCCACGAATGGCATTTGCTCAACAACGGCTTTGTAGCCGATACCAACTACCGCCTCAAAAAAGGCGCCGACGCCAAAGTAGTCGACGCCTGGAAACGCCTGGGCAATATGGGCTCTACTTCGATCACCATTGCCGTTATCGACAACGGCTTTGATACCACCCACCCCGATTTGAGGCAAAAGGTGATCAAACCCTACGACCTGTGGAGCCAATCCACCGTATTACCTCAGGGCGATACCCGATTTACCCACGGCACGCCCTGCGCCAGCGTAGCGCTGGCAGCATCTAACGGCGCGGGTATCGTAGGCTCTTCTCCCAATGCCCGGTTTATGCCTGTAAACGGTACATCTTTTAGCGATCGCGCTACCGAGCAGATGTTTGATTATTGTATAAAAAACGGCGCTGATGTAATCTCCTGTTCCTGGGGCACTACCGACCCCACATTCCGGCTCAATACGCTCAAGGAAGAAGCTATTGCCCGCGCCGCCCGCCAGGGCCGCAACGGCAAAGGCTGCGTGATCGTTTTTGCCGCCGGCAATGAAGACCTCGAATACCTGAATTATTACGCCGCCCACCCCGACGTGATCGCCGTGTCGGCCAGCACCAGCCAGGATCAGCATGCGAGTTATGCCAACCGCGGTCGCGAAGTATGGGTGTGCGCGCCCTCCAACGGCGACTGGCCGATTTTGGCGGCGCGTGCCTGGTGGGACGAGGGCCTCAGCGGCGAATCAGGCAACTACAAATTCTGGCGCGACGGCCGCTCGCGCGGACAATATTATAAACACTTCGGCGGCACTTCGAGCGCTACGCCCCTCGTGGCGGGCATTTGCGCCCTCATCCTGTCGGCCAACCCCGATCTGAAGGCGAGCGAGGTAAAAGAAATCCTGCAAAAAACTGCTGACAAAATCGGCGACCCATCGGAATATACTAACGGCCACTCGTTGCGCTTCGGCTACGGCCGTATCAATGCCGACAAAGCTGTGGCGGAAGCCCTGCGCCGCAAAGAAGGCGCAGCACCCGTAGTAGAAATCCCCCAAACGGTGAGCGCGGGCAAAGGCTTGTTCCGCTTCGACGTAAAACGCCAAAACCCACAGGGCTGGGGCGTGCAAATCGGGGCTTTCTACGATTACGGCAATGTGCTGATCCAGGCCGAAAAACTGCAACGCCAATTCGGCGAAGCCGTGATTGTCAATATCAACGAACTCAATGGGAAAACCGTATACAAGGTCGTCGTGGGCGCCTTTGCCTCACAAGCCGACGCCCTAAGCCTGCAAAAACGTATGAAAGACGCAGGCGTAGGCGGCTTTGCCAAAAACCTGGCCGACCTGGCCTAATGACCCAAAGGTACATGAACACACCACCAGCGCTCTTTTTTTCCAGAATATACCTGCTCCTGTTCTGCCTGACTGGGCTTTTGTCAGCCCGCGCCCAGGAAACCCTACACCCCATGCTGCGCGGCGATACGGTGGTATTTACCGGCATCGTCAAGTCGAAGGATCAGCAGCCGTTGATCGGCGCCAATATCAAAGTTAAAGGCCTGACCACCGGCGCCGTGACCGATACCGACGGTGCTTTTCGCCTGCCTCTCAAGGTGGGCAAACACCAAATCGAGATTAGCTACCTGGGCTATGAAACCGCTCGATTTATAATTGAAATTTTCAACACCTCGAGCCACATTTTTTTCCTGGAAGAAAGCGTCAACCTGCTGGAAACCATTGAAGTCAGCGACCAGGGCGTCGACCGCAACGTGCGCTCGACGGATATCAGCGTATCCCGGCTCAGCGTGCAATCGATTAAATCGCTGCCCTCCTTGCTGGGCGAAGCCGACGTGATCAGGGGGCTGCAAACCCTGCCGGGGGTCACCACCGTTGGCGAGGGCGCCACCGGCTTCAACGTGCGCGGAGGCTCCATTGACCAGAATTGGGTATTACTCGACGACATTCCGCTTTTTAATACGTCCCACTTGCTGGGCCTCTTTTCGGTGTTCAATCCCGACGTGGTGCGCGACGTCATCTTTTACCGGGGCGGCATTCCCGCCACTTATGGAGGCCGAAGCTCGTCGGTACTCGACGTAAGGCTGCGCGACCCCGCCCGCGACGGCTGGAAGTTTCGCGGCGGCGTAGGCCTGGTGAGCCAGCGACTCACCGCCGAGGGCCCTATCGCCGGCAAATCGCTTACGATGTCGATTGCCGGCCGTGCCGCCTTCCCGCAATACCTGTTTAGCCTGCTGGCCGACGACAGGCTGCGGTCTACACAAGCGGGGTATTACGATTTAACCGGTAAAGTAAAGTGGCAACCCTCTGATCGCGACCAAATAGCCCTGACGGCTTATTTTAGCGGCGACTTGTTCAAAATGGCCGGCGATTCGCTTACAGGTCTGGAAGTCAACGCCTCTTCTACCCGCTTTCGTTGGTATTCGGAAGGCGCGAGCCTGCGGTGGTCGCACTTTTTCACCACCCAATGGTCTACCTCACTTGTAACCGCTGTGAGCAATTACCGGCCCAACTTCAGCATTCCCGACGATGCCTATGCCGCTACCTACCGCTCGGGGTTGTATTACAAAAACGGCAAACTGGAAGTGAATCACTACGGCGACAACCACGAAGGCGCCGCCGGAGCCAGTTTGTCGACCTATCGCATACAACCCGGCGACCTGCAACCCGACAACGACTTGTCGGCGATCAACCCCGTCACCCTGCAAGAAGAACAAGCTCTGGAAGCTGCCGCGTATATCAACGACCAGTGGAATATCAGCGAACGGCTCAGCCTCATGTTGGGGCTGCGTTACGTTTGGTTTGTCAATAGAGGCCCGGGGCATGTATTGCGCTACGAGCCTGACGAACCCCGCGACGCACTCACGCTTACCGATACGGCATTTTACGGCAAAGGCGAGGCGTTGGCCCGCTACGGTGGCTTTGAGCCCCGCCTCGCCTTGCGCTGGTCGCTGGGCGCGCAAAGCGCCATCAAATTAGGTGTAAACCGCATGGCGCAATATGTGGTATTGATTTCGAATACCACGGCTGCATTACCCACCGACCGCTGGAAAATCAGCGACCCCTATGTAAAACCCCTGACCAGCGACCAGGCGGCAATAGGCTATTTTTATAATGCAAAAGACCACACCATTGAGACCAGCATTGAATTTTTTTATAAAAAACAAAAAAACGCCCCCGACTTCCGAAGCGGGACCAGCCTCTTGTTGCTCGACGCACCGGAAACCGCTATTTTACAGGGTGACGGCAGGGCTTACGGTATGGAATTGATGATACGCAAACTCAAAGGCCGCCTCAACGGCTGGCTGAGCTATACCTACTCGCAGTCCGAATTGCTCATCAACAGCCCTTACCCCGAAGACGAAGCTTTTAGCGGCGCCTATTATCCCGCCAATTTCAACCGCCCGCACATGCTCAACATAGCGGCCAACTACCGCCATTCTGCCAAAGTATCGTATGCCGCCAATTTTGTATTCAGCAGCGGCAGGCCGGCAACTTTTCCGGTCGACAAATACTACGTAGGCGGCGTTTACGTACCCAATTATGTAAGCCGGAATTTGGATGTTATCCCGGCATACCACCGCCTCGACCTGAGCATGACCATCGAGCCGCCCCGCAAAGAAGGGCGCAAAGGGCAGGCGCGCTGGCAGATTTCGCTCTACAACGTGTACGCCCGCAAAAATGCGTTCTCCATATTTTTTAAAACCCGCAACAGCAGCCCCATCAGGGCCAACAACCGCGTAGAGGCCTACCGGCTGTCGGTGCTGGGCACAATCATACCCGCCATATCTTATGAATTCCAATTTTAGCACCCCTTTCCGCCGGTTGCGATGGTGGGCGTTGGCCGGCATGGCCCTGGCCTTATACACTTGCGTAGATCCCTATTCGCCCGATATACAAACCGGCCCCATCAAGCTTATCGTCGACGGCTTGCTCACCGACGGCCCCGGCCCCTATACGGTCACCCTGGCACTCAGCGAACCCTACAATAACGAACGCGGCACCTTGCCCGTCAACTCGGCGCAAGTATACGTAGAAGACCACACCGGGCAACGCTTCGACTATACGCCTCGGGGCTCGGGGATATATCAGAGCGATTCGGCAGGATTTCGGGGACAAGCCGGATTTACCTATACCCTGTTCGTACGCGCCTCCGACGGCAGCCTGTATCGCTCCCGGCCCGAATTGCTGCGCGCTGCCCCGGCTATCGATACCGCGTATTCCGAATATTACTCCACTACCAATAGCGCAGGCATTCGCGTAGCGGGATTTGAGGTGTATATCGAAACCGCCGATCCGGATACGAGCGGCAATTTTTACAGTTGGAACTGGACACACTACGACACCATCAACTACTGCCTGCAACGCCTCGACGGTGAAACGAGGGTAATGTACCTCTCGCCCTGCTGCGACCCCTGCTGGACGGTGAAGCGCTGCAATGGTTGTATCAATGTGTTGAGTGATGTTTTTGTAAACGGCAATACCCTCAAGCGTCAGGTAGCCACCATACCCTACAATTCGAAAAGCGATTATTTTATGGTGATCGACCAGTTGGCACTGTCGAGAGAAGCCTACCAGTTTTGGCAACTGGTCAACGGCCAGATCAATAACTCGGGCGGTATCTTCGACCAGCCGCCGGCTACTGTGCCTGGCAATATGTACCTGCCCGAAAAACCCGAAGAACAGGTACTCGGCTTTTTTGCCGCTGCCGGACTGGCCCGCAAAAGCGTCTATCTGAAACGAAATTATGTGGCTGATCCCCCTATTACGACTTCCACCGGTAATCAGATTACCTCGCAAACCCAGTTTTGCGAACCCTGCACCGAATCGCGCACGCGCACGGCCAGGAGACCGCCGGGGTGGTGAGGCGGTGAACGGTAAACGTTCACCCTACATGGTCGTCACCTCGTCACCATCAACGACGATTCGTGGAACGTCACCGTGTCACCATCAACGACGGTTCGTGGAACGTCACCTCGTCACCGTGTCACAAGTATACGTCCGGTATTTGCCCGGAGTAAGCGGGGGTTGGTATTCCACAAACATAAGGTCATCAGCAGGGATATCCAATTCACAGAAATAGCGGGAGATAGCTCGAAAAACCCTTTTTTCGGGATACACGGGTACATTGAGTTCGTTGAATGACCAGTCTGATACATCGATCACCTTGCCGTCGTCAATGATATTTTGGGCAGCGAAATAATCAGACAACCCTTTATCTAATTTACCAATAGACCCATTTTTCACCGCCACGTACATGTGGTTGATATTTCCGGAGTAGAGGTTAAAAGACAGATAAGTATCCCATTTGCCGCGCAGGTTGAGCGCAGGCATCAACCACACCAACACGGCAAGCCCGATCGTAAGCCACCGCCAGTGGTCGGCCTGGGGCCGCCACAGTACCAGTTTATTTTTATTGTTGAAACTGGAAAAATACACCACGCCGATCATGGCTAAATTCCAGGGTATGACGATATGGTTGTCGTTTAAGCCTAATGGGCTGAGGTATAAAATGATAATCAGGTGGGTAACAATAGCGCCAATGGCGGCCAATTTGCGCAAGCGGGGAATTAACAAACCAATACCTACGATGATTTCTGTAACGGGAATAAAATAACTAAACACCTTAGCCTGGTACATCCAGTGTCCATCGGGCAATTTGAGCAGCGCCTTTACAAACAAGGGGTAGATCACCTCCCCGAAATTGGCGTTGAGTTTATGCAACCCGCCCCAGAAGTAGAGTCCCACGAGAAAAATCTGAACGTATGGTATATAGGGGTGAACGAGATCGACTGGCGCCGGCTTCTTTTTGCCGGTTTTGGGCGCCGCGATTTTCCAGGCAAAAGGGATTAGCAAAAGCACATAGGTGTATACCCAGGGTTGCCAGCGCATTTGATCCTGTAAAAGCATGACAGCCAATAAAGCCATAACGACAATAACTGCCCGGCGATCGGGAATGACCAGGCAGATGAGTAAGGCGACAGCTAGCAGAGCTAGCAAAACCCAGTCGAATGGCGTAGGCAATACCGGCAACCCCGGAAAAACGGGCGCCATGGGAAATAACCTTTGGCTAGTCCACAAGGTCAACGACAAGCCTATGCCAAGCAGCAAGCCGGCACTGCAAATTTTTCGAATAAGCGCTACATTGGGCATACATATGGGTTAATTAGGCGATCAAACAGCTAACACTTCCTCGGCCCGGCGATGGGCCAGTTCTTCCTTGATGCGGCGCCAGTTATTACCCATTACTTTGTTCATGCCCTTATCCACCACATAATGGCGGGCAATATTCCAAAGGCCTTTCGCTCTGCGCACATAGGATTCGTTGGCACGCAACGACATTGAGTATCCCCCGTCGATATATTCGATATGATGCCAGAATCCACTAGGCATAAAAATCGTTTCACCGGGGTGCAATATGCACTCGTAGCCCTGTACCTGGCGCAGGGCTGGGTATTTGTCGTAGTCGGGGTTGTTTACATCAATATAACTGGCTACCGTAAACGGGTGCTGGTAAAGATAACGCGACTGATCGGGTGCAAACAATACCACCCGCTTGCGGCCGTGGAATTGGTTGAGAAATACGTGCGACAGGTCGATATCATAATGAAGGGCCACCTTGGAACCCTGTCCGCCGAAAAACATAAAAGGAAAATCCCGAATAAACCCGTCCATGATTATCGGAATAGAAAAATCGCTGCACAACTCGGGGGCATGCTTGAAAATATTAAACAAAAACAAACGCAGGTCGGTGGGCCCGCTTTCCAATATTTCCAAATACTCTTTCAATGGCAACAAGCGGTCGGGCATCATATAGCCTTTTCCCGGCTTGGAATAGTTAGTAGAATATAGCGGCACCTGTAAATCTCCGTATTGGGACTTAAAAAACCCAATAGTCCACTTTTCTTTTGCGGGCCAATTGTTGATCAGGTCGGTGAAAACCACCGGCTTTCCTGGCTTCAGGTATGATTGGGTAAATTCTGCTCTTGTTAGTCCTGTCTTGCGATCTATAGGATAAAAAGGTAGCATAGTTGCCTGATTTTGTGCTAGTAAAAAGCTGCCATGCCAAATAAAACGGTTAAAAAATCAGGATGCAAAATTAAGTACAAAATTGTCTGTTCGTATTAAAACAGGAGGGAATAGTTGTTTTATCCGCTTTAAATCAGGGCTTTCCATCTTGCGACAGTTGCAAGAAAAGACTTACTGTGCATAAAGTTCGATAAAACCATTAATTGTGTCTATTTTTGCCGGTATACAAGCCTCGAGGAACAATATGTCTAAAAAAGGCCAAAAGAAAGGACAACTGGCGCTCAAGCTCGGCATCAACGATGAACGTATTCCTAAGCTATTGGGCGTATTGTGCATCTTTTTTGCCCTGTATTTTTTTATTGCTTTTTCGTCTTATCTGTTTACATGGAAGATCGACCAGGACCGCGTGTTGCGTTTCTCCTGGGCGCTTTTACTCGAAAGCGGCATGGAAATGGCCAACTGGCTGGGCCGCTTGGGCGCTATCGTGTCCAATATGTTTTTCTATTGGGGCTTCGGCTTGCCTTCTTATATTTTCGTATACCTATTTACGCTTTTTGGCATTAATCTCATTCGCCGCCAGCCGCTGAGCCAGTTTGTGCCCCCTTTGCGGTACGCGGTCATCTGGCTGTTATTTCTCTCCGTTTTTCTCGAATTCCTGGCCGGCGCAGGCGCCGATTTCCCCTGGGGCGGCGCTTTCGGAGAGAGTGTAAATGCCTGGCTTCGCAATTTTGTAGGACTTGCCGGGCAGATCATCCTCTTTGTTTTTATGCTGGCCGGACTGATCGTGTGGCGCCGCAATCCCAATTTCAATGAACTGACGCCCCAAAAAGCACTGGAAGAACTGGGCGACTATTTCGACGACCTCATCAAGGGCCGCTGGAGCGGTCGCAAACGCCCGGCCACCGCTACTTCCACCACAAAAGAGCTACTCGAAGCCAACCCACTGGAAGCCCTCGACCCCTCGGCTGCCGGCCGCGAAACCCCGCTCACCCGCGCCGAACAACTGGCTTTTGACCTCGAAAACGACGCCGACAAGGCTACGCCGCGCACCGGCATCCGCCCCGGCGATACCCAACTCGAAATCGAAGCCGGCGCCGCCGAACCCTCCGCCGAACCCGGCCCCGCCGTACCGCCACTGCCCCGCCACTCTTTCGAGGATGTACAACAGGAAAATGTAGACCACAGCGAACCCTACGACCCTACCCTCGAGCTGTCGTCGTACGAACACCCCATTCTACAACTGCTCGCCGATTATTCCGACCAAAAGGTGGAAGTTGACCGCGCCGAACTGGAAGCCAACAAAGACCAGATCGTAGAAACGCTGCTGACTTATAAAATTGAGATCGTAAAAATACGCGCCACCGTAGGCCCCACGGTTACCCTCTACGAAATTATCCCCGCCCCCGGCGTGCGCATTTCTAAAATAAAAAACCTCGAAGACGATATCGCGCTGAGCCTTTCTGCTCTCGGCATCCGCATCATCGCCCCCATTCCCGGCAAAGGCACAATAGGCATCGAAGTGCCCAACCGCAATCAACAGGTGGTGTCGATGAAGGAGGTGCTGATGTCCGATAAGTTCAAACGCGCCAAGATGGACCTGCCCATCGCCCTGGGCAAAACGATTTCTAACGAGGTCTTCGTGGCCGACCTGGCCAAAATGCCCCACTTGCTGGTGGCCGGCGCTACCGGACAGGGTAAATCGGTGGGTATCAATGCTATCCTGATTTCGCTTTTATATAAAAAACACCCCTCCCAAATCAAATTTGTACTCATTGACCCCAAAAAGGTGGAACTCTTCCCGTATAGCAAGGTGGAAAACCACTTCCTGGCGTTTTTGCCCGGGCAGGAAGAACCCATCACTACCGAAACAAGCAAGGTGATCCATACGCTCAATTCGCTTTGTATTGAAATGGATAACCGCTACGACCTGCTCAAAAAGGCATCGGCGCGCAATATCCGCGAGTACAACGAGAAGTTTGTGCAGCGCATGCTCAACCCACAGAAAGGCCACCGCTTTCTGCCTTTTATCGTGCTGATTATCGACGAATTTGCCGACCTGATCATGACCGCCGGCAAGGAAATCGAATTGCCCATCGGCCGACTCGCGCAATTGGCGCGCGCCGTGGGTATGCACCTGGTTATCGCTACCCAACGCCCCTCGGTGAATATTATTACCGGCGTGATCAAGGCCAACTTCCCGGCGCGCATAGCCTATAAGGTGACCGCCAAGGTAGACTCCCGCACAATTCTCGACGCCGGCGGCGCCGACCAACTCATCGGCCGCGGCGATATGCTGCTGTCGGTCGGCGGCGATATGGTGCGCCTCCAGGGCGCTTTTATCGATACCCCCGAAGTGGAACGGGTGGTGAATTTTATCCACGACCAACCCGGTTATCCCGAACCCTACTTCCTGCCCGAATTCCACGGCGACGACGACGGCCCCGGCACCGTGCCCCTGCGCTACGCCGACCTCGACGATATGTTTGAAGACGCCGCAAGGCTCATCGTTCAAAGCCAGCACGGCTCTACTTCTATGATCCAGCGCCGCCTCAAACTGGGCTATAACCGCGCCGGCCGCATCATGGACCAACTCGAAGCTATGGGCATCGTGGGCCCCAGCGACGGCTCGAAAGCCCGCGAAGTGCTTATCTATGACGAGATCGAACTCAATAGGTATTTGGATGATCTGAAGAGTAGGAAGTAGCGAAGGGGCGACTTGGCGAAGGGAGATTTTTGAAAACCTTGTAAGGTCTGAACTGGGTCATCGGGGTTTTACGTGTGAAATCCTGGCAAGGGCTGACCACTGTGACCTTGTTTTCTCTTGTTTACTTAAATATCTCTAAACAATCAAACGTCTCATCGTTTAGAAATTGACGTATTAAGTCGGCATTATCCAATAGAATTTGGGCAAGGATTGCGGTTGAACAATTGCCGGTTCGCAGCCAGATAATTTTTGGTGGCGCTTTGTGTTCAAGTTGTAGCAGGGAGAAATCCTCGTCCAATGTAACTATAGCCTCGAAATCTTCGCGGCGGGCGTGCATAAAAATTTGATAGTCATTGAAATCTGTAAGACCGATGAGACGAACGTGCGTAGCATCCGGAAACTCAGTGCTTATCAGGTTTAAAACTCGGTAGGAAATATTTTGGTCAAATAGAATTGGCATAAAAGAGACATCATGACGCTACGGCGGTTAATACCCGGTGTTGTCGTTCAGCAGAGAACTCCAGTGCAGTTAAAATATCCTCGCGAGTCAATTCCGGAAAGTCTTCCAGGATTTCGGGAATAGACATCCCCGAAGCCAACCAGCGTAGAATGTCCTCCACTGCAATACGCATGTGGCGTATACATGGCTTGCCGCCACGTTTCCCGGATTCAATGGTGATGATGCCTTTGTAGATGAACATTCTATTATTTTTATTATACAAAAATAGCAAAATTTCGTGGCAATGCAACACGGCAAGGTATGGTACCCCCTCAGGTTATGGGTATAGCCTTTTCGTCATAGCGATTTAATGGCCAGGTTTCGAAGGTAAGGAGCGATGTCTTCTTTTGGCATGGGAGTTGGGTTTTGTTAAAAAAATACACTCGAAATGTAAATGGTTTTCAATTTAACGGCTTGTTTTTGGGGCATTTTTTTTCAGCATTTTTATAAGGATTTGAAGAAAGGAGTGGATTGGCCGTGTGTAATGTGCAAAGATTTTGCAAGGTCTAAGCCT
>JABWBR010000030.1 GCA_013360405.1 Saprospiraceae bacterium | reverse complement strand
AAGTCTTAAGGGCATACCTAAAAAAAAGGGATCCTTGAATTCGCAGCTTTCCAACTTTTTTCACTATATTAATCCTTCGTACACCCCTAATTGCGGATTTCGGATTGATCAAGAAAAAATCCGAATTCCGAAATCCGAATTCCGCGACTGCTACCCCGCCACCCCTTTCATCAAAATAGCGCAAATAATGCCGCCATAAGTCCCCAGGGCATAACCCAGCACGGCCAGCAGTACGCCGACAGAGGCTAGTGAGGGGCTGAAAGCCGAAGCCACGATAGGCGCAGAAGCAGCGCCACCGATATTGGCCTGGCTGCCTACGGCCATAAAGAAAAACGGAGCTTTGATGAGTTTGGCCGTGCCAATCATAATACCAGCATGTATGAACATCCAGACGATGCCGATGGCAAACAGGCCGAGGTTGCTGAAGACCTGCCCCAAGTCCATTTTCATACCGATGGTAGCCACGAGCAAATAAATAAAAATACTGCCCCAGCGGGAAGCGCCTACGCCTTCTAATTCACGGGCTTTGGTGAAAGAAAGGAGCAAACCCAAGGTGGTAGAAATGACCACTACCCAGAAAAAACGCGAATTGAAGGCCGTGAGCCGCCAGGCTTCCAATGCAGCCGAGTGTTGCTCCAGCGCGGGCACAATGGCGTCGGCGCACAGGTTGGAAATAGCCACGCCGCCGAAGGCCACCGCCAGCATCAGAAAGAGATCCTTGACGACCGGTATACGTTCCACCTTTTCCTGATAGGCTTCTAATTTGTGCTTAAGCTCGGTAATGGCGCTGGTATCGCCCCCAAGCCAGTTATCGATGCGCTTGGTAACGCTGGCGCCGTAAAGCAATAACCCCATCCATATATTGGCTACAATCACATCCACCACCACTACCACTGCAAAGAGATTATCGTTGACCTGGTAAATATTTTTCATCGCCAACTGGTTGGCGCCGCCGCCGATCCAACTGCCGGCAATGGTAGATAAACCCCGCCATAACTCGTCGGGTGTAGCGCCTATAAGGTCGGGAAACAACTTGGTCACGATGAGTAGAGCCACAGGTCCGCCCAATATCACGCCGGCCGTACCCGCCAAAAACATGATCAGTGCCTTGGACCCCAGATTGAGAATGCCCTTGAAGTCTATGTTCAGGCACAAAAGCACTAAACACGCCGGCAGCAGATAGTCGGCAGCCATTTCATCGAGCTTCGACGTATCGCCACTTATCAGGCCCAGGGGCCATCGCAGCAGGGCCGGCACAAAATAACACAGCAATAACGCCGGCACGACTTTGTAAAAATTGCGCCAGCCCTTGCTTTTACTACCCGAAGTAACAAAAACAGCGGCCAGTACGGCCAGCAAGATGCCGAGCACGACGGCATCGTTGGTGATTAGTGGTTGCATATTCGGTTGTCGGTTGTCGGTTGTCGGTTTCTCTGCTAAAGTTTAACTGGCAAAGTTAAGAACGGATAACAGACAACCGAGAACGGACAACAGATAACTGAATTATCCCTGAATTATCCGCTGCCTAAGCGACTCATACAGCATAATACCCGCCGCTACCGACACATTAAACGACTCCGTATCGCCCAGTTGAGGGATACGGAACTGCTGGTCGGCACGGGTGGATAAGCTATGATGGAGGCCTTCTCCTTCGGCGCCGAGCAAGAGAGCCGTTGGCCCTGTAAGGTCGAGTTGGTGTAAGAGCTGCGTGGCGCGCAGGTCGCTTGCCAGCACTTGTATGCCCGATTGCTGGAGGAGTTCAACGGCATTGACCAGGCTGTTGACCCGGCAGACGGGCAGACGAGCCAGGGCGCCGGCAGAGGCTTTCATGGCTTCTGCGTTGATCAGCGCGCCGCCTTTGCGGGGGATGACCAGGGCATGTGCGCCGCAACACGAGGCCGAGCGAGCGATAGCGCCCAGGTTGCGCACATCGGTGATATGGTCGAGCACCACGATGAGCGGAGTTTCCGAGCGTTCGTAAATCACGGGCAGTACGTCTTCCAGCAACTGATACCCGATAATCGACAAAAAACCTACGATACCCTGGTGGTTATTGCCTCCTGCCAGTTTTGACAATTTTTCTTTGGGCACAAATTGCACGGGAATATCCCACTCTTTGCTCAAACGCCTGATCTCCTTTTCGAATTCGCCACGGGTGCCCTGCAGGAGCCACAGCTTGTCGACCGGCAGTCCGGCAGTAATGGCTTCTACTACCGGGTGGCGCCCATAAATCACCTCGCCTTGTCGGTTGTTTTGTTCCATGGGGCGAAAGGTCGGTAAAATCGTTGAAGCGCGCAAATCCGGATTTTAACTCCATGCAATGCAGGATTATTTAAATTAGCAGCAAAAGCATTTTGCTACGTGGCGGCATCCCTGTATTTTGCAATCACTTTCACAAAAAAAACAATCTCCCCATGATGCGAAACTCTTCCATCCATTTTACGCTGCTACTTTGTTTTGTCGCAGGTTTATTGTTTACCGACTGTAAATCTGAACCCAAACAAAATGAGAATTGGAAAAGAAAAGGCAACGATGTCATCATCCGCATCGATGCAGAGCCAGATGGTCTCAACCCACTTTTGTCGACTACGATTTACGCTACACAGATCAACAACCAGTTGTTTTCTTTTTTGCTCTTTATCGACCCAACGACACTGCAACTCATCCCGCAGCTCGCCAAATCGACTCCCGAGGTAAAGGAAATTACCAGCGGGCCGTACGCCGGCGGCGTAGCTTATACCTTTGACCTCCATGACGAGGCCGTGTGGGATGACGGCAAACCCGTGACTGGCCACGATTTCGTGTTTACGGTAAAAGCCGTACTCAATCCCAAGGTCAACGCCCAGCGCTATCGCCCGTTTTTTGCATTTATTAAAGATATCCAGGTAGATGCATCCAATCCGAAGCGTTTCACTGTATTTACCAACGAAAAATACATCCTGGGGGAAGAAGCTATCGCAAGCACAGTGCAGGTGCTGCCCGCACACCTCTACGACCCGCAGAATTTGCTGAAAGACTTCGACATCAAAGATTTCACCGACCCGGAGAAGATCGCCCAGCTGGCTGAATCGGATGCCAGGCTACAACAATTTGCCGACCTGGCCCAGTCGCCCAAGTTTTCCCGCGAAGTAGGCGCCATCTCAGGATGCGGCCCCTACCGCCTCGAAACCTGGGAGCCCCAGCAAAAGGTGGAACTGGTAAAAAAAGAAACGACGACCTGGCTGACAAGTTTCCGGCACTTGGCGCTTATCCCGACAAGCTGACCTTTAAGGTGATCGGCGATGCCGCTACCGCCCTGGCCTCCCTTAAAGCAGAAGAAATCGACGTGGTGGCCGACATCGACCCCAAAGATTTTACCGATATCAAGCAGAACCAACTCATTCAAGGTGCGTACACGCTTTATACCCCTGCCAGCCTGACCTCGTTTTTTATTTATGTAAATACCCGCCACCCCAAACTCAACGACAAACTCGTGCGCCAGGCCCTTGCCCACGCCGTGAATGTAGACGAGGTTATCAATACCCTCTATTTTGGATTGGCAGAGCCCCTCTCCGGGCCGGTATTGCCCACCAAAGATTATGCAAACAAAAACCTGAAGCCAATCGCCTATAACCCGGAAAAAGCCAAGGAATTGCTGAAACAAGCCGGCTGGACCGACAGCAACAACAACGGCACCGTAGACAAAACTATCGACGGCGAATTGACCGAGCTTAGCCTGAGTTACCTGATTACCCCCAACCGGGAAATCTCCCGCAATATCGCCCTGGTGCTCCAGGAAAACGCCCGCAAAGCCGGCATCAATATCGAACCCGTCACCAAAGAATTTACCCAGATCATCGCCGATTTGCGCAAAGGCGAATACGAGCTTAGCTCCGGCGGCCGCACGGTAAGCCCCACACTGTGGGACCCTATGCAAAGCTGGCATACCCAGGGCGACAACCGCACCGGCTTCGGCAACGCCGAAACGGATAAGTTGATCGAAGACCTGCGCATCACACTCGACAAAGGCAAACGCGACGATATGTATAAAAAGTTGCAGGCTGCTATCTACGACGAAGTCCCCGAGGTATATCTCTACGTACCCTCGGGCCGCCTGGCTGCTCACCAGCGCTTCGAAGTAATACCCACCGCCATGCACCCGGGCTTTTTCCCGAATTTGTTTAGATTGAAAGAGTAAGATTAATTTGCTGATTTGCTAATGTGCTGATTTGCTGATAATTAATGAATTTTAATCTCTCCAATATCAGCACATCAGCACATCAGCACATCAGCACATCAGCACATTAGCACATCAGCACATCAGCACATCAATTATGTGGAAATTCCTCGCCCGGCGCTTACTCATCTTCCTCCCCACCCTGATTGTCATCTCCTTTTTGGCATTCGGGTTGAGCACATGCACGCCTGGCGACCCCGTTATGTTGTTTTTGAATACGGGCAACAACCCCGGGGCGCAGCTTAGCGACCCCACGTCTTACGAAAGAGAATACCGCGAAATGGCCGCTTCGCTGGGTATCGACAAGCCGATATTTTATTTCACCATAACCACTTCGGCCTATCCAGATACGCTGCACCGTTTTGTGCAAAAAGAACGCCGGGAATGCGTGCGCGCCCTGATTGCGCGATACGGCAACTGGCCGCAGATAGCGCATTATTACCGACAGGTCGCCTTGCTGGACCGCAAGTTATTTCAGGTAAAAGGGCAAGCTTCGAGCGAGGCGCTTACCAGGGCGCGCGCTACCCTGCCCTTTCTTTATATTCAAGACAAAGACCCACTTATACGTTACCACCTCGACACCCTACAATTCGCCTTCCGGTCGGATAGTGCCTTGCTGGCCGCTGCAGGCGCTCAATTTGATGCGCTCAACGCTGCGTATGGGCGGGTAAAACAAGAGGCTACGCCTTCGGCCCACTGGCTACCGGCCTTGCGTTGGCATGGCGCCGATAACCAGTATCACCGTTGGCTACAGCGGCTGCTGCGGGGCGATCTGGGCGTGTCTTACCGCGACCGCCTGCCCGTATCCGACAAGCTGGCTACTGCCCTGCGCTGGACCTTGCTCATCAACGGACTGGCTATTTTGCTGGCCTACGGACTCGCCATCCCACTGGGCGTCTATGCCGCTGTACATCGCGGTTCCAGGCGCGACAGGCTCATCGCGGTAGTGTTATTCGCGCTGCACTCGCTGCCTGTATTCTGGATCGCTACGTTAATGATCATCTTTTTCACAACTCCTGAATACGGTATGGACTGGTTCCCGACGATGGGAGTCGGCGATATAGACAAGGGCGATAGCGGCTGGCAGGTAATTGCCACCCGGGTATCCCATCTGGCCTTACCGGTAATATGCCTCACCTACGGGTCGCTGGCTTTCATCTCCCGGCAGATGCGCAGCAGCATGGTAGAAGCTTTGGAACAAGATTTTGTGCGGACGGCACGGGCCAAAGGATTGCGCGAAAGCGTAGTGATCTGGAAACACGCCTTTCGCAATGCCCTTTCGCCCATCATCACCATGCTTGCATCAGTACTACCTGCGGCCATTGCAGGTTCGGTAGTCATCGAAGTGATCTTCGGCATACCGGGCATGGGCAAACTGACCGTAGACGCCATAGGCGCCAAAGACTGGCCCATCGTATACGCTGTGCTTTTACTGGCAGCAGTGGTGACCATGGCAGGCATTTTGCTGGCCGATATATTGTATGGCGTAATTGACCCCCGGGTAACGCTGGGAAAAAAGAAAGAACGTTAGATGTTCGGCAGAAAAAAACGGCAACGCGACACCGGCGACGGCAACCGGCGCCAGAGCCCCTGGGTGCTGGCCCGCCAACGCCTCAGGCAACACCGCCCCGCGGTGTGGTCGCTGCGCATATTGGTCGTGCTGCTGTTCATAGCCCTGTTTGCCGATTTTATTGCCAACGTGCGGCCTATCTATTGCCGTATCGAAGGGCGCCATTATTTTCCCGTGGCACAGCAATACGCCGTATCGCTGGGGCTGAGCAACTGGAAGCCGCCCTTCAACGGCAACAACTGGCGAGAGTTGACCTACGAAAAGGCGATTATGCCGCTGATCCCCTATTCTGCCAATACCCTGGACGTATATAACGGCAACTATGTGGGTCCTTTTGACAAACAAAAAACAAAATCGCCTCGTTACCGGCATTGGCTGGGCACCAACAGGGTCGGCCACGATGTGGCGGCGGGGCTGGTGGCCGGCACGCGCACGGCCATGCTGGTCGGCGTAGTAGCCATGGCCCTGGCCACCTTGATCGGCGTTCTGCTGGGCTCGCTGGCCGGGTATTTCGGCGATCAGCACCTGCGATTGTCGCGCGCGGCGGTATTGCTGTATTCGCTGGCACTGGCCGCCGGCCTGTATTATGCCTTCATCGCCCGCAGCGCCGCCTGGATGGATGGCAATTTATTGGTTGAAATAATAAAAAGTATCAGCATCATAGCAGTCTGCCTGGTTTTTTGTCATTTTTTAATAAAATGGTTTGAAAAAATATCCGTTTTCAAAAAGCCCATGCAATTGCCGGTAGACGCCATCGTGGTGCGATTGATAGAAGTACTCAACGCCATCCCCACCCTATTGCTGATCCTCTCCATCATCGTGCTCATCAAGCGGCCATCCATTTTTTACGTCATGGCCATCATCGGGTTGGTGCGGTGGACGGGCATTGCGCGGTTTGTACGCGGCGAATTGCTGCGCATCCGGCAGCTCGGCTATATCGAAGCCGGGCGGGCCCTCGGCTTCAGCGAGTGGCGCATCTTGTGGCGGCATGCCCTGCCCAATGCTTTGTCGCCCGTGCTCATCGCCATCGCCTTCGGCATTGCCAACGCGATTTTGCTCGAAGCATTTCTGTCGTTTCTGGGCATCGGAGTATCTGTGGATACCGTGACCTGGGGTACGCTACTCAACGAGGCCCGCTCGCAGCCCAAGGCCTGGTGGCTGGCCTTTTTCCCCGGCTTCGCCATTTTTGTGTCGGTCACGATCTTCAACCTGCTGGGCGAGGGGCTGAATGAGGCGCTGAATCCGCGGCTGCACCGGTAGAGACGCAAAATTTTGCGTCTCTACCGATACCCCAAACATTATTTATTCTGCCATGTTGTTGTATTATTTGGGCAATTGCCGGATTATTGCAATTATTTTCGCAGACCAAATGCCGCTTTCCGTATGAGTATAGTCGATCTCAAAGTGCCTGTTATAGGCGAATCCATAACCGAAGTGACCTTGTCGCAGTGGCTCAAACCCGACGGCGCCTATGTGTCGCGCGATGAATCCATCTGCGAATTCGAATCGGACAAGGCCACCCTCGAATTTCCGGCAGAGGCCTCCGGAAAGCTCATCCACGTAGCCAAAGCCGGCGACGACCTGCCCATCGGAGGGCTCGTGGCCCGTATCGATACCAGTGTAGCAAAAGGCGAAGAAGCCCAACCCGCTGCGCCCGCAGTGTCGCAAGCTACAACGCCGGCGCCGGTAGCAGAAAAAGCAGCCGTACCGGCATCGCCGACGGCAGGCCACCCTTCGCCGGCGGCGGCCAAAATCCTCAAAGAAAACGAAATCGCCCCGGCAGAAGTAGAAGGCTCAGGCCGCGGCGGCCGCATCACCAAAGAAGATGCCATGAAAGCCGTCGAAGCCAAGTCTACCCCGGCTGTACCTGCGCCCGCAGCGCCGCAAGCCCCGACGCCCCCTGTCACGCCCGCACCGGCCACTCATGAAGCTTTCAGCCGCAACGAGGAGCGCAAAAAGATGAGCCGCATGCGCCGCACCATCGCCACGCGCCTGGTAAAAGCCAAAAACGAAACCGCCATGCTCACCACCTTCAACGAGGTAGACCTCAGCGAAGTGATGGCCCTGCGCGAAAAATACCAGGAGCGCTTTGTGCAGAAATACGGCATCAAGCTGGGCTTTATGTCCATCTTTGCCAAAGCCTGCGCCAAGGCTCTGCTCGAAATGCCCGATGTAAACGCCTATATTGACGGCAATGACATCATCTACCACGACTTCGTGGATATCTCCGTAGCCATTTCCACGCCCAACGGCCTGGTGGTGCCCCCCATCCGCAACGTGGAATCGCTGAGCTACGCTGAAATCGAAAAAGAGATCAAGGTATTGTCGGAAAAAGCCCGCAACGGATCGCTTTCTATAGAAGAGATGCAGGGCGGCACCTTCACCATCACCAACGGCGGCGTCTTCGGCTCGCTACTCAGCACGCCCATCATCAACGAACCCCAATCGGCGATACTCGGCATGCATGCCATCAAAGAGCGCCCCGTGGCCGTGAACGGCCAGGTGGTGATCCGTCCCATGATGTACCTCGCCCTCTCTTACGACCATCGCATCATCGACGGCAGCACCTCGGTAACATTCCTGGTAAGGGTGAAAAATTTGCTGGAAGACCCGATTGGGTTGCTGCTGGATTTGTAGTTATCCGTTATCGGTTGTCCGTTATCGGTTCAAGTGAAAAGCAAACGGAGAACAGACAACAGCGAACAGAAAACAAAAACCATGACTTTACGCGAATTCTTTCAACTGCTGTCAGACAACCACTTGTATGTGTTGTTTTATTTCCTGATCATCCCCTTTGCGGCTTGGCTGGCGGGAGTGTTGAGCAAAAACGAGGGGCATTTGTCGCCCTGGAGATACCTGTATTCGGGATTGATCTATCTGGTGTGCGTGCCGGGCATCTTTGCCGTTGCGCTCGACGTGTATTTGTTTCTTTTTGAAAAGCGGAGCATTTTCGATACAGACATCTATACGCAAATTCTACCCATTGTGTCGATGGTGGCTACTTTGCTTATCATTCGCAAAAATGTAGATTTCGACTATATACCCGGTTTTGACAAACTCTCGGGGCTCATCACTATGATCTCGGCCACCCTGGCCATCATGTGGTTTGTGGACCGCACGCATATCGTGGTATTTTCCTACCTGCGTTTCGAGGTAGTGATCCTGATTTTTATTGCCTTGCTGGTGGTGATCAGGTTTGGGTGGTCGAGGATTTTCGCGGGGGGGGACTAGGTAGATTGCAAAAGACCTTACATGGTTTGTCAAAGAAAAAATTCCTGGCAAGCATGCTTTATCAGGGTTGCCTGTTGCAGGTAAGCCAAAAATCCCTTATTTTGCAAAAAACAATTTGATAATGCTTTTAGTTATTGAATCGCCCAATCCGGACATCATCCATGCACTTTCGGAGGTTGCCAAAGCGCTAAATGTTGAATTCAAAATTGAATTGGGAGGAGATGCTGTCGTTACAAAACAAGAGCGGCAACGACGGGTTCGAACCATTCGAAAGTTTAGGGGCAGTTTAAAGAAGTACGTCAAGAAAGCGGATTATGAACCCAATAAACAAGACTGGTACCTCCAATGAAGATTCTGCTCGACAGCGGCATACTCATCGAGTATGAAAAACAAAGCAAAACGGAACTATTAGATGCCCTTTTGGAAAGCGATCACCAGATATTTATCAATCCAATTGTATTCAGTGAGTATATTTATCAGTTACTTGGCATCCTCGGCGGGCGTTCGCCCATGAGCATATGCGAGAGTGGCAAAATAAACGAAACCCTTTCTAATCACGACACTAAGACTTTTCTGTCTTGTTTTCAGGTTCTTTCCATCCCAGATGCAGCATTGCCTTTGGCTGTTGATTATATGAAGCAGTACAATTTATTACCGAATGATGCTTTATTAATTGCTTCCTGCAAAATCCATAGTATCAGTGTGGTAGCAAGTTATGATGCCGATTTTTTCAACGCATGCAAGGAGGAAGGTATCGAGTTGGTAACAAAAGTAGCTGATCTGTCTCGATTACAGAGGTAGTGACTCGTATACCCAAATGATTAGAGCTAACAAAGCCGACCCGCCTCACTTCACTAACTCCACATCTTTAATAATATAAATCAAGCGGTTGATATCAGAGTCATTGAGCTCGAGTTTGCCTTTGATGGTGATTGCCTCGGCGCTGTATTTGATGGGCTCTTTGGCAAAAACTTCCATGACGGTCTCGGGGCCGGCGCCGCCGCAGAAAAAGCACATATTGTAGGGGAATGCGGAAAAGACGAATTCTTTATGGCTTTTGTAGCCTTCTACGGGGATGACGTAACCTTTGACGGTCACGGTTTTGCCTTCCAGCTTTTTGATTTCTTCGCTAAATACCGGCACGTCTACTTTGAAGCCGAGCATCTCGTCGTATTTCTTTTTGAAAGTAATTTTCTGGAGCGTTTTCCACACATTGTCCTGCTGAGCCTGGGCCGTGGGCGCAACGGTGGCGGTCAAGGCAAATACGGCAATGAAAGCGATGAAGTAGTTTTTCATGAAACGTCTGTTGTTTATTTCCTAATAAACGTTCAAGCGCGTAAAAAGGGTGATAAGAAAGTGTTAATGGACAAATAAATTCTTCTTTGTGGTACTTAGTGCCCTTAGCGCCTTTGTGGTAACAACTCGTAGTGAACACGCTATTTTTTAACACAAAGGCACAAAAGGCACACAAAGGCACAAAACATTGACGCTTTTTAGGCCTGAATTTTATCCTTCGGCCAAAGTTTGCGAAATATCGGTGTTTCTGGCCTGTACGGCCGGGATAAACGCCGCCAGCAAACCCACGCCCAATGCCGCCAATACGAGCCATATTTCTTCTTTTAAAAATAAAGCGCCGGTAAACGAATAACGGTACGACGACTCCAGCGCCCGGGCAAAAACGCCCATACCGGTGTGGCTCAACGCCAGTCCGATGACACATCCCACCGCGGCCAATAATAACCCTTCCAATAAGATGAGCGCAAACAATTTGCCGCGCGAAGCGCCCATCACGCGCATCAGCGCCAGCTCGTAGCGTCGGTCGCGCAGGGAAGCGTAAAGCGACAAAAATACGCTCAAGCCCGATACGGCGATAATGATGAGGGCAAGTACCTGCAGGGCCAGCGCGCTATCGCCCAAAATAGCATACAAGCGGTTGATCTCCCAGGCCGGTGTGGCGGCTTGCATGTTGGTGTTTTCGTTGATGCCGCGCGGCATGTTGAGGGTTGCGGCATTGCGGGCCTTAAACTGGACGAGCACCGAAGTGATCGATTCGCCTTCGTAGTCGGTCAGGGGTTTGCTCAGGTCATAGGCTTCATGTTCGTGCTCGTGGTCGCCATGCTCGTGCACACCCCAGATGCTTTGCGGACTAGTAAGGATGAGCTGGTCTACGACGGCGCCGGTAGGCTGCAAAACGCCCACTACTTTGAAAGCAGACGCATCGGTGTGTTCGAGGTTTTCGTCTACTACAAAGCCGTGCGAACTGTGGAAGGTATCGCCGGTTTTGAGGTCGAGCGCATCGGCTACAGCGGCGCCGATGACGACTTCAAAGACGGCCTCCCAGCGGCGACCCTGCGCCAGTTCCGCTTTGTACAGGTCGAAAAAATCGAAGGTGGTGCCCACGATGCGATAACTGCGGTAGTTGTCGCCCAGCGACAGCGGCACTGCCTTGCCGATGACGGGATGTTTGGGGTTCAAAAATGCTTTTACATCAGCAATAGCCACATTGCCGGTGGGGGCGTCGATATGGTACATACTGCTCAGGATGAGCTGCAGCGGACTGCCCTTGGCCCCGATTACCATATCGATGCCGGCCAGGTTTTTTTCAAATTTATCTTCCAATTGGCGGTTGACGAGCATCAGCAGCGATACCAGTCCTACGCCCAGTGCAAATAAAACCAGGCTCAGCAGTGTAGAGGTAGGTTTGTGCAGGATATTTTTCCAACTGAGTTGCAGCAGATTCATAGCGAAGGTTGGTAGTGGGTTAATAACACCTGGCGGGGGAAACGCGCCTTGAGCCGGCCGTCGTGAGTCACCACCAGCAGCGTGGCGCCCGTGGCGGTGGCCTCGCGTTCTAGCAGGTCGATCACCTCCTGACAGTTAATATCGTCGAGCGCGGAAGTGGGCTCGTCGGCCAGTATGACATCAGGCCTGTTGAGCAATGCCCGGGCGATGGCGGCGCGCTGCTGCTCGCCCATGCTCAGGTTGTCGGGTTTTTCCCGGAGTTTGTGGCCCAGGTTGAGGTGCCCCAATAACTCTTCTACCCTGCCTCGGTCTATCGGCGCACCGGCTAATTGTTGCGCCAGCACCAGGTTTTCCTCGAGCGTAAGCGCGCGCACGAAATGCGATTTTTGAAAAATAATACCAATATGACGGCCCCTAAAGCGGTCGAGCGCTGCGGCGCGCTTGGTGGCAATATTATCGCCGGCCACAATTATGCTGCCCGTAGCGGGCGACAAGAGGCCGCCCAGCAGGTGCAATAAGGTGGTTTTTCCGCTACCCGACTGTCCCAGCAATAGCCAATGTTCGCCCTTGCCGCAGTCGATATCAGGAAAAATCAACACATTTTTTCCGTCGTAGGAATAGGTTAACTCTTTCGTTTGCAACATGCAGCAAATATAACAGCTAATCGCGTATTCGGCTAACTATGTCCCGATGTCTTATTCCGGACTTGCCCGCAATGTTTCTTTTTCTATTTTTGTCAAACGCGCTTTTATCGGAAACTGTGCTCGCCCGTTCGGCTTTCCTGAGAAAAAGCCGCATTGATATTTTACCACAGAGGTACACAGAGTTTCCACGGAGTTCCACGGAGCTATATTTTGACTCCGTGTAACTCTGTGTGAACTCCGTGAAACTCTGTGGTTAAATAATCTCAATTTAAAAATTAATAAAACCATCATACATGGAAAAGACCTATTTTAATCCGGAAGACTTGAAGAAGTTCGGCAATATTGTAGACTTCCAGGAGCCTATGGGCAAAAAATTCTTTGATTACTACGGCGAAGTGATGAAAGAAGGCGCCCTTACCGAACGCGAGAAGGCCCTGATCGCCCTGGCCGTCGCCCACGCCATGCAATGCCCCTATTGCATCGACGCATATTCGACCACTTGCCTCGAAAAAGGCTGCGACGAAGAGCAAATGATGGAAGCCGTGCACGTGGCCGCTACCATGAAAGCCGGCATTACGCTGGTGTACAGCACGCAGATGATGAACCACGTGAAACGCCTAACGATGTAAATTATGTCCATTAAGCAAAAGTCAAAATCGCTGCAATCAAGAGGAGAGCAGCTTTCTGATACGTTTTTTCAGTTGCAGGTGCTCAACGGCAAGGAGCTGGCAGATATCCACCTGCCCGATTTTACCGACAAGCTTTCGCAGTCGGGCAGCTATCCGTTGCAGCCCGGCCGCCTGGATATTTTCCAGGTGAATGTGGGCAAACTGTGCAACCAAAGCTGCGCCCACTGCCACGTGGACGCCGGCCCAGACCGCAGCGAGCTGATGAGCCGCGAACTGCTGGAACGCTGCCTGGAGATCGTGAGTCGCTATGACATTCCCACGGTAGATATCACCGGCGGGGCGCCTGAGATGAGCCCCCATTTTCGCTGGTTTGTGGAAGAATGCCGCAAACGGGGCAAAAAGGTGATGAACCGCTGCAATCTTACGATCATTGTGGCTAACCCGAAATACCACGACCTGCCGGCCTTTTTTGCCGCCAATGAGGTGCACCTGGTATCGTCGCTACCCTATTTCAGCAAAAGCCGCACCGACGCCCAGCGCGGCGAGGGGGTTTTTGACGATAGCATCCGCGCCCTGCAAATGCTGAATGCCGCAGGTTACGGCCTCGAAGGCAGCGGACTCGTGCTCGACCTGGTGTATAACCCTTCGGGCGCCTTCCTACCCGCCGGCCAGTCGGTACTCGAACCCGAGTTTAAACGCCAGCTCAAAAGCCGCCACGGCATCGATTTCAATAACCTGTATGCCATGACCAATATGCCCATCAGCCGGTTCCTCGAATACCTGCTGGATGCGGGCAATTACGCCGAATATATGCAGAAACTCGTAGACGCCTTCAACCCCGCCACGGTCAACGGCCTGATGTGCCGCAATACGCTGTCGGTAAGTTGGGACGGTTATATCTACGATTGCGATTTCAACCAGATGCTGGATATCAAGGTGGCCACCCCATCAACGCATATCAACGATTTTAATTTCGAGGAGCTCAACAAACGGACGATTGCGCTCAACCAGCATTGTTACGGCTGTACTGCCGGCGCGGGGTCGAGTTGCGGCGGGGAATTGATGTGCTAATTTGCTAATTTGCTGATGTGCTGATTGTCAGTCAACCCTACACAGACGATGCCGTCACCTTGTCACCACCTTGGGTGGTCCTTGGACGTCACTTTGTCACCTTCTTCGATGGTTCCTCGCACAGGATTCGCTCCAGGATTTTCAGGGTAATCAGGTAGGTCGGCTTTACGCCGTCGAGGCCGAGGCTGCCCGAGGCCAGGGTGTGGCCGGTGAGCAGGGGGTTATCCGAGGCGTAATAGGCGTAGCGAAGTACTACATCTCCCGAAATACTGCTCCGGATTTTGGAGGCGGCCTGGATGGCCTTTTGGTAGTGGGCGCCTTCCATCTCCAGGCCGACGGCTTTCCAGGAAGAATGGAGGAAATACTCCAGCACGTCTTTGTTTTGCAGCGATGTGCCCAGCACCGTAATCATGGGACCTTCGCAGACTTCCAGTCCCTTACCCGCAAAATCTGCGGAGTGGAAGTCGTTTTGCAAAGGGTAATTATCGGCGGTGCCTTCAAAAATGTGGGCCGTAGGCACCATAATATCGCCCTTATCTCCTTCGAGGATGCCGGCTTTGCCCATCACAGAAATCGAAGCCACCTTGAGTACGGTGCTTTTTCCCGATGATTCAAAGGGCTTCAGCAACTCGTCCATCGTTTCGTAGGCCTGCTCGCCGAACGCGTAATCCATCATAATGATCAGCGGCTTTTCGCGTTCGAGGTAGGTTTTATCCCATTTTAATTCGGGCGACATCTTGGCGAAGGGCATCACGGTGGTGTCGAACAACTGCACGGTGATATTGGTGCCGCTGATATCTTCCAGTTGCACCATACCGTTTTGCATGGCGTAGGTCTCTACCTTTTGCCGCCAGGCGCTGTGTTCTTCTACGCTAAGTTCGCGGGCCAGGTCTTCTATCGCAATCTGGTCATTGAAGTGCTTTTTCAATGCCGGATAGGCATAAAAGCTATTCATCACGCTGTGCGGGTTGGCGCTGATGATATGCAGTGGACGATCGAGCCAGCCGTTCTGTTGCAGGGTGCGTTTGATATGGGCGGCCCAGAGTTCGCCGTAGTAGTGGTGCCCGATGCGTTCGCGCAGGGCGGAAGAAAAAGTAATCTCGCGGTCGCCGTCGCCCTGTTCTTCTTCGATAGACAGTCGCCCCAGCCAGTACGTAATGCGGAATAGGCTGTTCACATGCGGGTCGGCCTCAAAGCGCTGGCAGGCGATGGCTGTTTCTTCGTAGGTGCGGCCCAGCAGCGTGCTAAGGTAGGTATAGGCTACCTCTATATTAAAAGGTTCTTCGTTTTCCTCCTTGCGCACAATCTCCTCCAGCAATTGCCATTCGCGGCGTTTGTGGTCGCGGTAGTCGTCGCTGTTGCGCCGGATTTTCTCGGCCTCCACAAACATAAAGGTGAGGTGGGTAAGAATATCGTAGATATCGCTTCGTCCGCGCGTCATCTCGATAAACATCTCCTCCTGGTCTACGTGGTAGCAATTGCGGCGGCGCTTGGGGGGCACGATGGGCGTAAAGCCGCTTTTTTCGAGCCCCTCCCGCGAGATGAGTTTGATATACCGACATTGCTCGATGCCTTTGGGCAGTCGTTGAAAGACGTAGAGCAAACCTTCGAGTTCTACGCGTTCGGGGTCTGAGATCGAGCCGTAAATTTCGGGGCGCAACACCATGAGCGCCTCGATCATGGCCTCGCCCGACACGCCGAGCGGTTTGTAACCCCCGCGAATAAACAAGTGGCGCATAGCGATGTAGAGGCGCTGGATGGCCGCGCTGGATTCTTGTGCGCGCGTGCGAGGTGTGATGAAGGAGGGCATGCGGGTTATTTTGGGGTAAAGGTAGGGAAGTTTGGGGATGTTGCAATTCGGACATGATAGAGAATTCACCACTTTCACAACAACAGCCCCCCATCCCCCCAGCTCCGAAATTCCAATGGAAAATCCGGGTAAGCTTCCGTGAATTTTCGGTACTTATTTGGGGTTGCTTCTGCGGGGTTGAATTTTGTCTCTATAGCTTTGCCGCCAAAAGCCGTCTCTTCAACTACAAAATCCACCTCATTGCCGTCGGCAGTGCGCCAAAACTTGATTTGGTCTTGTGCATACTGTTCTGTCAACCGACGATAAACGTAATTCTCTAGCAATGCGCCTTTATCCGCGCGCTGTTCCATTGGCGCAAAATAGTTGACCAATGAATTGCGGAGCCCCAAATCGCGAAAATAAGGCTTGGGCATTTTGACCAATTCTTTGCGCAGGTTTTGAAAAAACGGACGGACAAGGCTAATGTGAAAGCACTTTTGCAGCACGTATAGGAATTGGTCGATAGTTGCGCGGGGTAGCTGAAGCGTATTTGCCAACTCATTGATATTAAGCAAGTTTCCTACTTGTGCAGCTAATAGCATCATTAGGCGATAAAATCTGGTTTCGTCAGAAATACCCGATTCCAGCATATCGCGTTTGACGAAAGAATCTTTCAAATCCTGCAGGCGCTCTATTTTGTGATTGGGGTTGTTTTCGAGTACTACTGCCGGGTAACCGCCGTAAGTCAGATAGGTTTCAAAGGCGGCCCACAGGCGGGCTTCGGCGGTAGACTTTTCGATTTCGCCGGAGCGCAATCGCAGAAGTTCCCGTAATTCCGATTCTTCTCCGCGAAACGTTAAAAACTCTTCAAAATCAAGTGTTTGTAACTCAAATATTTTTTTTCTACCGGCAAGCGAGTCTTTAAATTGGCGGTCAATATAAAAGGCACTGCTGCCCGTTGCCACAATTTTTAGCTGCCCGGCATGTTCGTCGTAGAGCAGTTTGAGGAAATTGGTGGGATCAGACAGATATTGAATTTCGTCTATCAGCGCAAACATACGCCCCTCGCCCCGGCTGGGTAGATACTTAAATATGTTTTCGGGATTTTGGTCGAGGTCGAGCAATATGTCTTTGCGTTCGAGGTTGAGCATGACAATAACCTCGCCCGAAGATGTGAGCGCGTCAGCCAGTTGTTTCAGTATGGTGGATTTGCCAGTTTGCCTTGCGCCAATCAGCACGGTCATTTCCCGGCTGGGCAAATGCGCATATAGCTCGTGGTATTTTTTCCGCAACATAATGGAATAAATATCCGATATTTTTCAATAAAAACAAAAAATTATCCGATATTTTTTCAAATACCCGGCTCTCACTCGCACTGTCCCTCCGCAGTCATCAAACATCCAACATCAAAAATCAAACATCAACAATCACTCCCTCACCACCTTCCCGCTCTGCACCCACTCCCCGCTGCTGAGGCGGCAGATGTAAACGCCTGCAGGCAAGTCGGCCAAAGTAATCGTTTGGCGCAGCGGTCCGTTGCTCGTCCACTGGTAGCTGCGCACCTGCTGTTGGGTGGTATTATAGAGTTCGAAGTGAACGGGGCCTTGTGGCGCGTCGTTCCATTCCAGCGTTAATTCTCGTTTAAATGGATTGGGAAACACCTGTGCTGGGCTATAGACGCCCGGCTGGGATATATCGGTCACCATTTCCAGGGCGCGCTGCACGGCGGCCAGTGCGTCGATGCGGCCATAGCCGTAGGATTGGTTGGGCACGTTGAGCCCGGAGGTCGTGCCGCAATCTTGCGCCGCCTGCACCGGCACGGCGGTTTCTTCTATGATCGTTTCGATAGTTTCTACTTGTCCGGCCAGTTCGGGATTGGCAGAGATAATCAGGGCCACCAGGCCTGCCACATGGGGGCCGGCCATGCTGGTGCCGTTCCAGGAGGCGTATCCGCCGAAGCGGGTACTTGAGCGCACGCCGACGCCGGGCGCCGATACGTTGGGCTTGAGCCTGCCGGAGCCGTCTACCGTCACGGGGCCGCGACTGCTGAAGTTGGCGATAGTATCGGTGGCGCGGGTGGCGCCCACGGAAAACGCATTTTCAAACATCGCTGCGGGGTTGTTCACCGTTTCACAGCCGCTGCCGCTATTGCCCGCCGAAGCCACTACCACAATACCCGAGGCCTTCAGGTTGTTGACCACCGTCTCTATCAGGTTGAAATTGGAGGGGTTGCAGCCTTCTTGCTCCGGGCATCCCCAGGAGTTATTGATCACGTGGGGCGATTTGGCGGGGTCGGGGTTGGCGTTGTTGATGTCGGTGGGGGCCAGGAAAAACTCGAAGCACTCGATATAGGTGGCGGGGCTACCCCAGCCGCGCTCCATATTGCGGCAGGCCACCCAGCGTGCGCCAGGCGCTACGCCGATCTGGTTGCCCTGTCCGTCATCGCCTACCATCGTACCCATCGTGTGGGTGCCATGGCTGTGGTCGTCGCAGGGTACTAACGAGCTAAGTCCGCAGGGGTTATTAGCCGGGTTCTGCGTAGAGTCCTGATTCAGGGGGTTGAGTTCGTGTACGCCGTCGTGCCAGTTATAGCTGTGGTCGGCTTCGGCGCCGTTCCAGCCGCGGTATTTATCCTTGATGGCGGGGTGATCCCATTCGTAGCCCGTATCGGCGCCGGCCACCACGGCGCCCTGGCCGGTGTAGCCCATTGCCCACACGTCGTCGGCATTGATGCGTTCGATGCCCCATTCGATGAGGTCGCGGCTTTCGAGGGTTTGTTCCGGCTCGTAAACCGACTCGGTGACACGCACCGGCGAGTTATCGATCACGGCTTTCACCTCGGGTCGCTCGGCTAAGGCCTGAATGAGCGCTATATCGCCTTTTACATAAATAGCGTTTACAATAAAAAATGAGCGGTGAGGCGTGCCACGTTGTTGGAGTAGCTGCAGTACGGAGGACTGCGTACGCCGTGCGTGTTCGCTAAGCTGTTGGTAAACGTATCGGCCTTTCTGGTTTTTGGTGCGCTGTGCCGTGATCGCCGGCAATTCAGCCTGGTTTTCCAGCATCACGATAAAATCGACTATCTGGGTTGATTCGGCGCGGCGGAGCAGCACGGGGTCTACTTTTTCTTTCCAAAAATCGCCTGCCGGCAAACGCCAGTTCCAACCGGCTATTACTATTATTGCGAACAACACCGTTTTTTTCATAATTCACTCCAGTTTTGAGTATGCAAATTTGCGAATATTTTCACTTTCAAGCAGATCAAGTGCACATTTTGCCAATAGCTGACTACAACCCAAATAATTTAACAGTTCCTTTCTTGCCCGAATAACACCCTTTTTAAGTCGGTTTCAGACCGTACCATAAAAGGACGGTTTTGCGCATAATTATTTCGCACTATTTGCCCCTATCTTGCGTTTAGTAAGAGAATACAGAGCGAAAAAGACCAGCACGTAAACAATTATTTGGTTGCAGGCCATTGAGCGGCGACATAAAAATATTTTGTTTTAAACAAAATACATCCCCCCACCATCATGAATAATGCCCTGTGAATGGGATGAGGCATAAGATTTCATGCTAAACACCATTCGCAGGCATTATTGTTTACAAAAGTTACAGGGTATTGACCTATACTCTGTAATTTACATGAAATTATTGTATAAAAAATTAAGACGACCGTTAAGAAAAATGAGTGAATTTATTGCAAGGTAAGTGAGTCTTTTTTTTAAATAGGAAACCGATTTAAGTACATGAAAAAAACACTAACCATCCTATGGGCGGTTATGGCTATTGCCGTAGCTCAAGCCCAGAAGAACAGCCAGTTCCTGCGCCCAGTCGAGCTGGTTTCACAGTACAAAAGCGGACAGCTTGGAGAATTTGAACGTATGCCGGTTTTTTCGGCATGGACTACCGAACGCAACGCGAACCCAGCCCTGGGCGCTGTGAAAACGGCCAGGATAGACCAGGAACAATTACAACTACTGGTGGCTACGGCCCCCGCGCAACTAGCCCTTCAACTGCCGCAACCCGGCGGCGATATGATCGAACTTGAATTGGTGAAGGTAAATCCGCTTAGCAGCGATTTCTCTGTGATAGAAAGCGCCGGCAACACCCCCGTGCAGGTTGACCCCGGCGTGCATTACCGGGGTATCGTAAAAGGGGACCCTGAATCTATTGCCGCCATCAGCTTTTTCGACCATGACGTGATGGGCATGCTCAGTTCTCCCGCCATGGGCAACCTCGTATTGGGTAAAATGGAAAGCGCGGAAAAAGACGGCGAAGCCTTGTATATTGTATACAAAGACGACGGCTTGTATGCCAGCCTTGGCTTTTATTGCGGCGTAGCCGATGATGAGGCCCCCGGCTATGCCCCCGAGGAATTGCATGGCAGCGTAGACGAACGCAGTGCCGGCGACTGCGTGCGCATTTATTTTGAAGTCGACAACGATATCGTAGTCAACAAAGGCGGCGTGACGGGGGCCACCAATTACGTCACCGGTATTTTCAATCAGGTGGCCACGCTGTATGCCAACGACAATGTGAGCGTAGTGATCTCCCAAATTTTCACCTGGAGCACGGCCAGCCCGTACAATAGCACTTCCAGTGCGGGTATGCTTACGCAATTTCAAAACTACCGCACTACCTTCAACGGTGACTTAGGTCAATTACTGTCATACAAAGCCAGCGGGGGTATCGCCGTTTTGGCCGGGCTTTGCCATCCTTACAATTACGCCCGGCTGAGCTTTGCCAGCATAGGCGCTTCTTATGCCAACGTGCCCGTGTATTCATTCACCGTGTTGGTAATCACCCACGAACTGGGCCACTTACTGGGTTCGCACCACACACACGCCTGCGTATGGAACGGCAACAATACCGCCATAGACGGCTGTGCCGGGTTTTCGGAAGGAAATTGCGCAGTGGCGCCCATTCCCACAGGCGGCGGCACCATCATGTCGTATTGCCATATCACCAGCACGGGTATCAACCTGAGCAAAGGCTTCGGGCCGCAACCCGGCAATGTGATCCGCAACCGCATCGCCACCGCCACCTGCACTACCGCATGTAGCACCGGCGGTGGCAGCGGTGGAGGAGGTGGAGGCGACGACACCTGCGACGACTACAGGGTATTCATGACCCTTACCCTCGATGATTACGGCACCGAAACCTCCTGGAAAATAAAACCCGCGGGCGATACGACCGTCCTGTTTTCTGGCGGGCCCTACGCCAAGGGACTTGCCGGCGCCACCGTACGCGACACGTTTTGCCTGCCGCAGGGCTGCTACGACCTTGTCGTGATGGATAGCTACGGCGACGGCATGTGTTGCACATACGGACAGGGGAGTTATTCACTCACCGACGAAGACGGCAATGTGTTGGCCAGTGGTGGTAGTTTTGGCTTCGAGGAAATGAAAAACGCCTGCCTGCCTTATGACGATGGCGGCAGCAATACAACCTGCGTAACGGTCAATTTCAACGACTACGTTATCAACCCCTTCGGCGTCGGCAACGATTTCGGCACCTACCAACTACTCAACGGCGGCGTAGTGCTCAAAGTACAGAACAACGCCTGGAAAACTATCGCCTTAAATTATACCGTGACACCCAATACGATCATGGAATTTGAATTTGGCTCCACACTGGAAGGCGAAATCCATGGAATCGGCTTCGACAACGACGACTTATTATCTTACAATACGACCTTTAAATTGCACGGCACCCAAAACTGGGGTATTCTCAATTACGACAACTACCCGGGCGGTAGCATTTGGCTAAAATACACCATTCCCGTAGGGCAATTTTTCACCGGCGCCTTCACCAGGCTGGTATTTGCGGCCGATAACGACAGCGGCAATTACTCGGGCAATTCGTATTTCAGGTATATCAAAATATACGAGGGCGTCAACGGCTGCAACGGCAATCTCGCCGAAGGCGAAGGAGCACAGCAACTGCTCGTAGATGAATCTGCCGGCGCGCTGCAACTTTCTCCCAACCCCACGCGCGATGCACTGCAGGTTACTTTTGAAGGCTGGGAAGGCCCTGTACAATTGCGGGTATACAATGCCTTCGGGCAGCTCGTACAGCAACAGGCCGCAGGCGTTCTCGAGGGTGTTTTTACCGAAACGCTATACCTCGGCAATTTGCCGCAAGGCGCTTACTATCTGCAGGCCGATAACGGCCAGGAGGTACAATCGTCAAAATTTATTATTTCGAAGAATTGACGTTTTTCACATGATAGTAGAGACGCGATTCATCGCGTCTCTACCTTTTTTATGAAAATGGCGTAACTTTGTCCGCCAACATTTACAGACTTTACAGCGTTATTTAGGCAAAACAAACAAATCAACAACCGATGAAAAAGACAATCTTGCTCGTAATGGGTGCGGTTTGTTGCGTTTTTTTTGCAACGGCACAGACAGAGGCGCAATTCAACGTATCGGTGAGCACCGATTCCATTTTGCTGGGCAATTATTTTCAAGTGACCTTTTCGCTTGAAAACGCGCAAGGCGACAAATTTGAGCCCCCTGCATTCGAAGATTTTGATGTAGTAAGCGGTCCCAATACGGCTTCCAGTTTCAGCATGGTAAACGGCAAAGTGACGCAAAGTTTATCTTACTCTTATTACCTGGAACCCAAAGACATAGGCAACTACTATATTTTGCCTGCCGCCATTGAAGTCGACGGCAAAATATTAGAGACACAACCCCTTGAAGTCATGGTGGTACCCAATCCCGACGGCATCAAACAAACACCCGGCGCCACAAAATCCCAAGGATATTGGCCGGAGGATTTAATACAAGAAAAACCGGCGCCCGAAAAAGAAAAAGCACCGAAGAAAAAGCGCAAAGTGTACAAGTTGTGATCCTTTTCAAACAAATACAACGCTCTCTTTCTATTCACCGCTATTTGTGGGTAGCTGTGCTGCTGGGTTATTCGGCTATTGCAAGCGCCCAGGACAAACCCACTTTTGAGGCAACTGCCGATGCCCGGCAGATATTGCTCAACAGCTTTGTAGAGGTCTCTTTTACGCTTACCAATGCGGAAGGCAAAAATTTTCAGCCTCCGTCATTCCAGGATTTCACAGTAGTGTCGGGGCCCAACCGCTCGGTAAGCACCTCGCTCATCAACGGTCAGTTTTCGACCAGCTCGGGCTATGCGTATACCTTGAAGCCGCGCCGGCTGGGCAAACTAACCATAGACCCCGCCGGCATTCGGGTAGACAATAGAACCCTCTATACCAAAAAATTAGAGATTGAAGTGCTCGACAGCCGCCAGGCGAGCGGTACCGCCGGCGAGCCTTTTTATATGCAAGCCGAAGCCAAACCCACCCGGGCATGGATAGGCCAGCAAGTCCTGCTCGACTACAAATTGTATGCAGAAGACCATGTGGGCAGTTTCAACCCGATCGGTGAATCCAAATACGACGGCTTTTATGTGGAAGAGATCAGGCGTTTTGATGCGCCCTGGCAGCGGGAAATCGTAAACAAACGCCAATACCACACCAAAGTATTGAAGCGCATGGCCTTGTATCCGCAGCGCTCGGGGGCGTTGCAGGTTGATCCGTACGAAGTGCAGCTCAATATACTGGGTGACGACCCCGGTGGGCTGTCGCTTTTTATGCCTCGCCCGGTGAAAAGAATCCCGGCAGCGACGCCGCCCGCTGTCATCCAGGTGCAGCCTTTACCCCAGCCTGCGCCGGCGTCCTTTAGCGGGGCGGTAGGGCATTACAAGGCGGTTTTTGGCGCCAATCTCAATGACCTGACTACAGACGATGCCCTCTCCGTGACCATCGCCATCGAGGGCGACGGCGACATAAAGCGCCTGCAGGCCCCTCCGATAGATTTCCCGGAGTCTTTTGAAGTCTACCCTCCTAAATTATCGGAAGATCGCACCTTTGAGGAGAATGGCCGTGTAATAGGGAAAAAAGTATTTGAATACATTCTGGTGCCTCGCGAAGCGGGCATTTTTACTATTGCCCCCGCTTTTGTCTATTTCGATATCGACTCGACAAAATACGCTACGATCAGCGCCGAACCCATCACGATCAACGTCAGGCAGGGACAATTGAACAAATCGGGGGTGGCGCCCACAGCTATACAAACCACCGACTCCGAAATTCTGCCGCTCAAATCGCTGTCTGCTCGAGGCACTTATCATTTTTCACTATGGGGCACTCATTGGCTATGGCTAGGCCTTGTGTTGCCTCTATTGGCCGTTAGCACGGCCTGGCTGTTAAAACGCAGGCAGCAACGCATGGAAGGCCTTAATTCGCTTGAATATCAGCGTCAGCGGGCCCGAAAGACAGCTATAGCCCGGTTATCCACGGCAAAGGCCCACCTCGATACCGGCCATAGCCGTCCTTTTTATGACGAAATTGAAAAGGGGCTGGTTGCCTACCTGGGATATAAATTCGACATTCCCCCCGCCGCATGGTCGAAAACGCTGGCCCGCCAACGCATGGAAGAAGCAGGCGTAGACGCGGCATTGGTTGCCGCATTCAGCCAGGTCGTACAAACCTGCGAGATGGCCCTGTTTGCCGCCAGGGACCAAGCTACGGATATGCAGGCCACTTACAAGGCGGCGGCAGAAATCATTGAGAAATTGGAGGGATTGGGTGAACGGTAAACGTTCACCCTACCCGTTATCCGTTCATCGAGCTGAGAAACTCTTCGTTACTCGTAGTAGTAGTGAGGTGTTTGCGCAGGAATTCCATAGCCTCGTCGGGTTTCATATCGGCGAGGTGGTTGCGCAGGATAAACATACGTTGCAGGGTATCTTTGTCCAGTAGGAGTTCGTCGCGGCGCGTACTCGACTTGGTGAGGTCGATAGCGGGGTACATTCGCTTATTGGCCAGGCTGCGGTCGAGTTGCAATTCCATATTACCTGTGCCTTTAAATTCTTCAAATATCACCTGGTCCATCTTAGAACCGGTATCGATAAGCGCGGTAGCGAGGATAGTGAGCGAGCCACCGTATTCCACATTACGGGCTGCGCCGAAGAACTTCTTGGGTTTCTGGAGAGCATTGGCTTCCACGCCGCCTGAGAGCACCTTGCCGCTTGCAGGCGCTACGGTGTTGTAGGCGCGGGCGAGGCGGGTGATCGAGTCGAGCAGGATAACCACATCGTGGCCGCACTCCACCAATCGCTTGGCTTTTTCGAGCACAATACCTGCCACGCGCACGTGGTTGTCGGCGGGTTCGTCGAAAGTAGAGGCGATCACTTCTGCATCGACGCTGCGGCGCATATCGGTTACTTCTTCGGGTCGCTCATCGATGAGCAACACGATCATATAACATTCGGGGTGATTTTTGGAAATGGCATTGGCGATATCTTTCAGCAGGAAAGTTTTACCTGTTTTGGGTTGTGCCACGATCAATCCGCGCTGGCCTTTGCCGATAGGGGTAAACAGATCGATCATCCTGGTGCCCATATCGCGGCCGGTGGGAGAAGTGATCAGTTTTAATTTCTCGGTAGGGAACAGCGGTGTGAGATAATCAAAGGGCACCCTATCGCGAATATCTTGCGGGTCGAGGCCATTGATTTTGGATACGCGCAGGAGGGCGAAATACTTTTCTCCTTCTTTGGGCGGGCGGATAGCGCCGCGTACGGTATCGCCGGTGCGCAAGCCAAAAAGCTTGATCTGAGAAGGCGACACGTAGATATCGTCGGGAGAAGTCAGGTAATTGTAGTCGGCAGAGCGAAGGAAGCCATATCCGTCGGGCATCATTTCGAGAATACCTTCGCCTTCAATAATGCCGTCTAATTCGATATCGAACTTGCTGTCGTCGTTTTGATCGCCTTCCTGGGCATAAGATTGCTGGGGAGCGGGGGGAGGAGGCGAAGGAGGGGCTTGTTCCCTGTCGCGATCGCGTACCACCGGGCGGGGCGGCTCCTTCATATAGAGTTCTTCTTCCAATTGGCGGCGGCGCGAGCGCACAATGGGCTCTTCGCGTTCGCGGGGAGGAGTAGGCAAATCTATTTCGGCGCGACTGATGCGTTTTCGGGCGCGTTTGGGGCGTTCCGGGTTGTCGTCGTCTTCGTCGTCCTCGTCGTCCTCCTCATCGGCGGCGCCCACGGGCGGTTCACCGGGAAGATCCTGAAATGGGGGGTCGAGTTCATCCTCATCGTCGTCCGGGTCGTACGCATAAGTGGGGTTGAGATCCTCGTCGTCGTCGTTTATATCAATAACTTCTTCGAAATCCTTTTGAGTTGAAGACTCTAGAGCCTGGCGGTCCAGAATTTGGTGAATAAGCTCTTGCTTGGCCATCTTCTTAAACCCTGGTATACCCATCCGCTCGGCCAAATCCCTAAGTTCGGGAACGAGCATATCGTTCAATTGCAAAATGTCGTACATGATGTAGTTGGTCTATTACAGAAATGGTGCACGCGTAGTGTGAATGATTAGATATATGAAAAATGAATTGTGTAAAATTAACTGTGGAATGAAAATGTGGGGAACCGCTTGTGCCGAATCTGCCGCAATGATGCCTGCTCCTTCTATTGCCCTCCAACGTCGTCGCTAAATAGTGCTGTAAAGTGGAAAATGCTTATGAAATGGAGTAGACACACACCTTGTTTCAGGCAGTAAGGCTAGTTGTAGCGGAGAGCCTCTGTGTCTTGCTGCTGCAAAAATACGTTTAATTTTATTAATTCAAATAGTATCTTTGCAAAAATAATAAACCTACTCCCTTTTAAAAAGTTCAATTGCATAGCGCTTTGAGGCGCTTAGACCTATCTAGACAACCATGCTGGAACTAAATTTCATCCGCGAACAACAGGCGCGAGTTATCGAAGGACTCAAACGCAGGAATTATAGCGACCAGGATCTGGCCATAATCGACGACATCCTCCAACTTGACAATATACGCAAATCTTCGCAGACGGAGCTCGACGCTTCACTGGCTGAGCGCAATCGCTTATCTAAAGAAGTGGGCGACTTGATGAAGCAGGGACTCAAAGACGACGCCGAGCAACGCAAAGGCAGGGTTGCCGAACTCAAAGAGCTGGCCGCCACGCTGGAGGAAAAGATGAACCAGGCCAAAGAAGCGCTCGAACAGTTGCTTTACAAAGTGCCCAACATCCCCCACGAATCGGTACCGGCAGGGGTGTCAGCCGATGACAACGAAGTGTTTAAAGCCTGGGGCGAGGCGCTTCCCGTTATGCCGGAAGACGCGCTCCCGCACTGGGAATTGGCAAAAAAATATCAGCTTTTCGACCTCGAATTGGGCGTTAAGCTCACCGGCTCGGGGTTCCCCGTTTATCGCGGGAAAGGCGCCAGGCTGGAGCGCGCGCTGATCAACTTTTTTCTCGACGAGGCTACAGGAGCCGGCTATGAAGAAATTATGCCGCCGCTGATGGTAAATGAAGACACCGCCAGGGCCACCGGTCAGCTCCCCGATAAAGAAGCGCAGATGTACTACGTGGAGCGCGACAATCTGTATCTCATCCCTACTGCAGAAGTACCGCTGACCAATATTTACCGCGACATCATTCTGGATGAAAGCGATTTTCCTATCAAATTAACGGGGTATACGCCTTGTTTCCGCCGCGAGGCGGGTTCTTACGGCGCGCACGTAAGGGGGCTAAATCGCGTACACCAGTTTGATAAAGTAGAAATTGTTCAAATTCAACACCCCGATAAATCGTACGAGACGCTCCACCAAATGCTCGATCATGTGTCGGGGGTTTTGGATAAGCTCGGGTTGCCCTATCGCATTTTGCGACTTTGCGGCGGCGACATGGGCTTCACCTCTGCGCTCACCTTCGATTTTGAGGTGTATTCTGCCGCCCAGCAGCGCTGGCTGGAGGTGAGTTCGGTATCAAATTTTGAGACCTACCAGTCTAATCGCTTGCGGTTGCGCTTCCGCGACGGCAAAGGCACCCGGCTCGCGCATACGCTCAACGGCAGCGCGCTTGCACTGGCCCGTATAGTAGCCGCGTTGTTGGAAAACAACCAAACGCCCGAAGGAATTGTTATACCCAAAGTATTACAGCCTTATACGGGCTTTGCTATTATTAATTAAAATACTTTTTCACACTATGATGGTGTATATTGTTTTAACGGTCGTTTTTTCAGTCGTAGGCATGGTGGTCAGCGGGCGCTTAAAGAGCAAGTTTGCCCACTATAGCCAGTTTACGCTCCGCAACGGCATGAGTGGCCGCGAAGTAGCCGAGGCTATGCTGCGCCACTATAACATCAGCGATGTGGAGGTAGAAGAACACGCAGGCTTTTTGTCGGACCACTACGATCCGCTACACAAGCGGGTGCGGTTGAGCCCCGATGTATTTCACGGCCGCAGCATTTCTGCAGCAGCGGTTGCCGCCCACGAATGCGGCCACGCCGTACAACACGCTAATGCTTATGTGTGGTTGCAGTTTCGCTCGGCAATCGTGCCGGTAGTCAGTGTAGCAGCCAATTTGCAACAGTACTTGCTCATGGCTGCATTGAGCATGTTCGGCTTCAACGGCAACTCCACCATCTTGCTCATTACAATCGCGGCTTTTGCCATTACCACCTTTTTTAGCGTGGTCACTTTACCGGTTGAATTTGACGCCAGCCGTCGTGCCTTGGCTTGGCTCGACCAATCGGGCGTAGCCCGCAATACCGAATACGACGGCGCCAAAGATGCCCTGTGGTGGGCCGCTATGACTTACGTGGTAGCAGCGTTGGCCGCATTTGCCACCTTGTTATACCTGATTATGCGCTATATGGGCGCCAACCGCGAATAAACAGCCTACTTATAAACGCTTGAATTATATGCTGCAGGAAGAAGTTATTAACATGCTTAAAGGCGCCGAAGACGCCATGAAACATGCGCTCGAACACCTCGAGAACGAACTGGTGAAGGTTAGAACAGGCAAAGCCTCTCCCGCGATGTTGGGCAGCGTAATGGTCAACTATTACGGTTCGCCCGCCCCGCTTGGGCAAATAGCTAACGTGAGCGTATCAGACTCCAGAACGCTGATTATCCAGCCCTGGGAAAAAAATATGCTGGCCCCTATCGAAAGGGCTATCATGGAAGCCAACCTAGGCTTCACTCCCGGCAACGACGGTGAAGTGATACGCATCAATATTCCTCCCCTCACGGAAGAACGCCGCAAGGAAATGGTCAAAAAGGCCAAATCGCTCGGCGAAGACGCCAAGGTGAGTGTGCGTAGCGCCCGCCACAAAGCCATGGAAGGTTTCAAAAAATTGGTAAAAGACGGCCTGCCCGAAGATACGGGCAAAAAGAAAGAGATAGAAGTACAAGCACTTACCGATAAATACATCAAGCAGGTAGACCACATGCTTGAGGTGAAAGAAAAGGATATTATGACGGTTTAGTCCTCTTTACCGGTCGGACCGTTTGAAACGGTCCGACCGGTAGGTAGAAAGCGCGGTACGCGCTTTTGTACCTCTGCGTAATCAGCGCGACGCGCCAGCAGATGTTTTTCCATCATAGGTATGCTGATGAACTGGAAGAGTGCCGTAATGCACACGGCGCCTGCTACCACCCACCATTGTGCGGGTTGCGCCGCCAACCCCATAATTGCCAGCCCCCACCAAAAAGATACTTCTCCCAGATAGTTAGGATGGCGCGACATGCCCCAGACGCCACCGGTAAAAGTCTTTCCGGCAGGACGATTAGGATTTTTGACGTATCTGTTGAGCTGGTTATCGGCTGTGGCCTCCAATAAAATAGCGCTACTAGCCAGCATAAATCCGGCGATATCTAAAAAGTGAACCGGCTTGCCGGGCTCGCTCATTATAGTGAATAAGGGAAGGCAACCTAAAAAAACAAGCACCGTAGGCATGAGGTGAATTCCCAAAAAACTTACTACCCAATACGCCCGGCCGTTCTTTTGCTGCAGGTCTACATAGCGCCAGTCCTGGTGTGACAACCCGCGCCAATTGCGGGCCCAATTCCAGGTGAGCCTGGCGCCCCACCATAATACAAGTAGCATAGCGGCTATACTGCGAAAGTGATCGGCGCCGCTATCCCAGCCCCAGACCAAAATAAATACCGCAATAAAAATGGGAATGACGCTCCAGTACGGGTCGTAAAAACTCGAGTTGTCAAAACGCAGGCTAAAGGCAAAAACCACTACCGTAGCTACCACGCCGGCAACGGCTACCGCCGTAATAAGATGGCCGCCGGTTTGGGAATAGGCAACTGCCCCGGCCCAATAGCCTAGCGCACAAGCACACAGGTAGCTGATAATAAGCCAAAAATAAGCCCTTGAGAGAGAGCCCTGATTGCTGGGTTTCATATTTGGGTGTTTACTTTGGCAACCAAAATAGGGAAAATTGCAAAATTCAGCTACTCTCCTCAAACGCATTAAAAAAAAGGAAACCCGTAATTTGGCAATTTTCAAAATACTTGTACCTTTGCCTGACTTTTTGAAAACGACAGCTAAAAGCTAGTAAGGATGAAAAGGACCTACCAACCTTCGAGAAGGAAACGCGCCAACAAGCATGGATTCAGAGCGCGTATGAGCAGCAAGAACGGCCGCAAGGTGTTGGCCCGTCGTCGTGCAAATGGCCGCGCGCGGCTCACGGTTTCTGACGAAAAACGCCTGAAATAATACCTCCTCGCTAAGTAGCGATGGGCATCACGCCCATCGCAACAAAGCAGTTTAATTTCTCTTCCGCCTTATAAGGCTAACCTGGCAGTAAACAATCATTGCAGATTGTCTCCACGCAATTTCCTGAATCGCTTCCTGGCTTCTACGGCAAACGTACTGCCCGAATAATCGATAAACAATTTTTCGTATAGTGTTTTCGCTTTTTCGATATCGCCCAACTGATATTCGTTGAGCTCAGCCAGTTCGAATATGGCGTTATCGGCGCGGATATCGGTGGGATACGTGTCGATAATGCGTTGAAGCATTTGGGCGGACTGCTGAAAATCGCGGCGTTTGGTGAAAATCCGGGATTTCAGGTACCAAACGTCATCTTCAAGGGCGTGACTGGGAAAAGCTAGCAGCAGGCTATCGAGTAGTGTAAAGGCGTCATCAAAGCGGTTCTGAAATACCAGCAGATCGGCCTGGGCATATTTTTCGAGTGCAGTGGCCGTGCTGTCTAAGCCCAGGTTGTCCATAATAAAAATAGAGAGGTCGAGCGCGTCGTTGGCGATGAGTTTGGAGGTAGAGGCTTTCAAGACCTCGAATTGCGCCTGCGCCCATTGAAAATCGCCGGAATAATACGACAATTTGGCGTTGCGAAAACGGGCCTCATGGCCTAATATATCTTCCTGGAAAGCCTTGTCCACCTGCGAATACAGCAGCGTAGCCTCCCACGGGTCGTCTTTGATAAGGTAATAATCGCCCAAGCTGAGTTTGCCCCGGGCCTGAATCACGCGGTCGATGCCGGGGTACTCGATCATTTGAGTCAGCATCAACACGGCTTTATCTATATCATTGATATACAGGGCTTCCAGTTCTGCCATTTCCAGCACAATCGAAGCGGTAAGTTTGGAGCGGCCAAATTCATTGAGAAACGAATCGTACTGCATTTCGAGCTTGCGCAGATCCTCAATGGTATAGCTATAACCCGCTACCAGCTTATTCCTTCTGCTGCGCAGGGCGCCCCTCTTCGCGTCGATATAAAAAGAAGAATTGATTCCTTTTTCTTTTACGACGTATTCAAAAGCTTCGATAGCGGCGTCGTAATCCTGTTCGTTGTAGGCTATTTCTGCCAGTCGGAACACCCGGCCGCCGTTTTCATCCAACCTGCGGTCGAGGGCGCGGGCCTGTCGGAAAGCGTTTTTGTAGTCTTTGCGCTGAATAAAAACCCAGGTAAGGAGTTCGACGTATTGAACGGCGTTTTCGTCAGTTTGCAAGCGGGTATAGAGTTGCGCCTGTAATTCTTTGAAATCTTCGGGCATCAGGTAGCGCTGGAAGATAGTTTTGAGGTTATTGAGCCGTTCGGGGCTATCGTCGAGGCTATTGAGGTATTGTTCCACCATGCGGGGTATATCGCCTTTGCGGCGGTAGAGGTCGCCCAGGTTGTAGGCAAAAAGCTGGTTGTCTTTTAACAGCATGGCGCCTTTTTCGTAAGAGGCGATAGCCTGGTCGTATTTCATCGAGTTGGCAAACATATTGGCCAGCCTGATAATAGAATACTGATCGGGGGTGAGGCGCTCGATGGCGTACAGGTATTGCTTGTCGGCTTCTTCCTGGCGATCCTGTCTTTCCAGGAGTTTGCCATAGGTAACATACAGGCTGCCATTGGCGGGATCTTTCCTGATTTGTTTGACCAATTCCTGTTCAGCCTTCTCATAAGACGACAATTCAATCAGGCACTCGATATAGCTATTAAAAAAATAGTCATTTTGCTCGTTGACCCTAAATAATTTTTCGAACAAGACGGCGGCTTTCTCGTATTCGCCATCCTGAAAATACTGCTGTGCCAGCCTGGCATCCTGGGCAAAAAGGGCGCCGGTTACACCTCCCCACAAGGCGAGTAAGATCAAAAAGCGTTTCATGCGGGTAACATTTGAGTAAAAGCTAAAAAGCATATTGCTGTGTATAAAAACGTCGACTTGCGGCAAAAGTTGCGTATATAAAAACAGGAGTCACCTCGGATTGGACTCCGGGATGACTCCTGTTTTATTGCGAATATTAGAATTTATTATTCCAATTTGAAGCGGACGGGCAGGTTGAACTGCACGCGTACCGGTCGTCCGCGTTGTTTGCCGGGCAGCCACTTGATGCCTTCAGAGTTCATCATATTGACTACTCGCATTGCTTCCTGGCCGCACTGGGCGCCGATATCGCGCACCACTTTGACGTCGGTAACGGTACCGTCTTTCTCGACAACGAAAGTAATTACAGCCGTACCTTCTACGCCGTTTTCGCGGGCGATAGCGGGATACTTGATATTTTTATAAATAAATTCAAGCATCTTTTTATCGGCGCATTTTTTCTTCTCATCAGCTGTCGGCTGGTCTTCGCAACCCGGGAATCGAGGCATTTCTTCCACCACGCGGAAGATTTCCTCTTCATCCTTTGCAGGTGGTGGCGGTGGCGGTGGCGGTGGCGGCGGCGCTTCTTGTTTGGGAGCCGGAGGCGCTACAATTTCCGTTTCCTGGGTAATCTCCTGGCTTACAAAGTCAGGTTGATCTTCCACGATAAGTTCATCAGGAACAGCCTGAATGACAGGAGGGGGAGGCGGCGGTGGAGGCGGCGGTGGTTCAGAAGTGCGAGGTGGTTCTACCTCGATTTCTTCTTCTAGTGTTTCGAGGTATTGAGAAACGTCAATCGTTTTATCATACTTCGTCCACGCAAAAGCCATTACAGTAAGTGCGAGTGCCAGCATGCGACCCAAATTGAGGAAAGTAACCCTCCAGCGGAAAATATCTGCTTCGGGATACTTGTTTCTTGAGTCCAGCTGAAAGCCGCTCGGCTTATCTGAATGCAGACCTTCCTCATGCTGTTTGGCGAATTTGTTGAAATGCGATTTCATGAACAGGATTACACCTGCAATGAGTACCATCGCTAACACTACGCCAATCATGAAAGTTGTCCCGGTAATTTCGAAGCTCAAGTTAGACAGCATATGGACAATATTTGTGGGTAATAGATAATATCATAGTAATAGATGTGCCGTTTTTGCGTTTTGGCGTATGCGGCAAAAAAAATTATTTTACCATAGCTTCGTAGGCGGCAGCATCGAGCAATGCCGTCAATTCAGCGCGGTCTGTCATTTCAATTTTCACGATCCAGCCATCTCCATAAGGATCGCGATTGACCAGTGTGGGGTCGTCGCCGCCTGATTCGGCTAGTTTGGCGTTAAATTCCAAAATTTTGCCGGAAACGGGCATCATCAGATCGGAAGTAGTTTTTACGGCTTCTACGGTGCCGAAGATTTCGCCGGCGGAAAGGGTATCGCCCACGGTTTCTACTTCGACATATACCAGCTCGTCCAGTTCATGCTGGGCAAAATCGGTGATACCGACATACGCGATCTGGCTGCCTTCTTCGGCGCGAATCCACTCGTGATCTTCGGTATAAAGCAGGTTAGATGGAAAAAGCATATCAACAATTTGGATAGTGTCTTTACAAATAAAACGATAGCGGCCCAAGTTAGGGCCGCTCAAAAATAAATATTTTTTGTTAAGTGGCGAATGATCGCTCTTTTTTTCGCTATTCTAAAAATACGACGCGATTACGAGACGGCCGCCTGCTGTTGTTTTTTGGCTAAAAACTGCTGTGCCCATTCGGTTGTAATCGACTTGGGGCGTTCGAGGGGCAAACCCATCGCGCGCGCCCAACAGGTAGCGGCCAACACACCCAAAGCGCGAGATACGCCGAACATCACCGTATAATAGTCGTATTCGGTAAGGCCGTAATGCACGAGTAGCGCCCCCGAGTGGGCATCTACATTGGGCCAGGGGTTTTTCACTTTGCCCAGGCTTTCAAGAATTGGCGGCACTATTTCAAAAACCTGCCACACCACGCGTACAATATCGCTATTGGGAATATGGGCTTCGGCAAATTCTTTTTGCGCCATAAAGCGCGGGTCGGGGCGGCGCAACACGGCATGCCCGTAACCCGGAATGACCTGCCCGCTAGCCAGCGTATTGCGCACGTATTCGGCGAGTTGTTCATCAGTGGGAGTACGCGTGCCCAGTTCGTCGAGCATATTGAATATCCAACGGATCACTTCCTGGTTGGCGAGCCCATGCAGAGGGCCTGCCAGGGCGCCCATAGCGGCGGCAAAGGACAGGTATACATCGCTCAAGGTAGAACCTACCAGGTGCATCGTATGGGCTGAGGCGTTGCCACCCTCGTGGTCGGCGTGGATGGTGAGGTAAAGCCGCATGAGTTCTTTGAATTCCTCGCCGGGAACACCCAGCATGTGGGCATAGTTGGCGCCCCAGTCGAGCGAAGGATCGGGGGCGATGTGCTTGCCGGCGTGGAAAGAACGCCGATAGATATAAGCAGCCACCCGCGGCAGTCCTGCCAGCAGGTTCATCGTATCCTCGTAAGTGGGTTCCCAATAATCTGCTTTGTTGAGCCCTTCGTCGTAGCGTTTGGCAAAATTACTCGACGTTTGCATCGCGGAGATAGCAGCGATAAACTGCGTCATGGGGTGTGTGTCAACCGGCAGGCTGTCGAGCATGGCAAATACGTGGTCGGGTACCTGGCTGCGCTTGCGCCATTCGGCAGACAGCCAATCCACTTGCTCCGCAGTAGGGATTTCACCTACCATCATCAGCCAAAAGAGCCCTTCGGGTTTGGGTTCTGAGCCTCCCGGGCTTTTAGGCAATAAATCCTTGAGTTGGGTAATGGAATATCCTCTGAAACGGATGCCTTCCATTGGGTCGAGCTCGGAAGTTTCCCATACCATCATACGGATATTGCGGGCGCCGCCGTAAATTTGGTCAAGAGTGACCGATTCTACTACCGTATCGCCGTGTTCTTTGAGCATGGCTTTGACCTTGTTGCGCAGGTCGGCAGCTTTTTCTGCAAATTGTTGCTTTAAGGGATCCATTCGGATGCACTTTATTTGGTTAAAGTATAGCTATTGCGCGTTTGTTTAGCGCCCTAAAATTAGGCTTTATTGCTTGTAATTCCGCTTTTTTACCGCCGGTATTCTGCAAAAAACAAAAGGGCGTTTCTTATTATCGAAACGCCCTTTTGAGTGGGTATGTTTACCAAATTGCCTGATTAATTCGCATCCACCACGCGTCCCGAGCCTGTGATGGTGACATCCAGTATGGGGTCGCCTTTGAAGAATACGTCGCCGCTACCACTTATTCTTACGATAAGCAATTCGTTTACAAACACTTCTGCATCTCCACTGCCGCTGATATTGATATCGGCGGTGCGCAAGGTGAGTCCGAAAGCCCTGAGATCGCCCGAGCCTGTGATAGCAAGATCTAGTTCGTCGGCAAGCCCTTCGAATATCAGGTCGCCCGAACCGGAAATTCTTGAATTGATCTCGTCGGCTTCCAGGGAGAGGTCTATATCGCCCGAGCCTGAGATCTCAATCTCGATATCATCGACTAATAAGGTGTTTTCACTCACGATATCGCCCGAGCCCGACATTTTGAGGCTAGTAATGTCCGGCATGGTAATAAAAATAGTGAGATCACCCACGTCGCGCACACAGCGGTCGATTTCAATTTTCCATACGCCATTGTGTACATCGCGTTCCAGCTCGTCGATAATATTTTGTTTGCCTTCTACGGTCACTTCAAAATCGTCGCCCTGGCGGACAAACACCCTGGCGGACATCCTTACGTCAATCCCGGTAAAGTCGGGAACGGTAATTGTTTCGCTTACAATGGGCCCACTGCCGTTTATACAACCAAAGATGTTTTCGTCGTCATCAAAGTCGATAAAACAGCCGGGGCTGAGCGTAAGCGCAAACACACTAATGAGGGCTAAAAATAGCCATTGGATACGTTTCATAATGGATTGATTTTTTTGATGTGCTGATGTGCTGATTTGCTGATTTGCTAATTTGCTGATTTGCTGATGTGCTAATTAATATTAGTTATTATTTAATTAATTATCAGCACATTAACCCATCAGCACATCAGCACATTGACACATCAGCACATTAATTTTTACCATCGCCTAGCGCCGAACCAGCCGATGCGGAAAGTAAGTCCGGTAAACCAGCCGCTAAAGTCTTCGTCGGTATAGCCTCGGGCTTCATTGGAGCCGTTGACCAGGCGGTAGCCGGCGGTGCCTGCTACGCGAAACCAGCGGGTAACGTTGAGTTCGACGCCGAGTTCGGGGGTGAATACAAAGATTCGGTCGACATCCTGGACGTCATTTTCGAATTCTATATCGAGCCCGCCCCAGCCGATACGCGTACTGCCGTAAAGGTGAATTACCTTATGAGGTCGGAAAGTACCGCCCAGCCAGAAGCCGCCGTGGCCGATTTCCGCCACTTTTACATCACCGTCTTCAAAAAGCTTGTTAAAATCAACGCTGCCCATGCCGTAGCCGCCGATGAAGGCGCTGCCGATAACCAATCCGCCGCCGCCGCCTACCGAGGTGCTGATTTGGTTATTAATACCTATTTCGACTATGGGCGCGGCAAAGCCGCCTTTTACACTGGCATTGTTAAATAGGGTTTCATGTTGTGCCTGCGATTGCGCCTGCAACCAGAAACCGAGGAACAGAAGGATGATTACTTTTTTCATAATAATAAGGTTTGTTAGTCAGATGAATTGATTGGTTGTCGGTTGTCGGTTCTCCGTTCTCTGTTATCCGTTGTCGGTTGTCCGTTCTCTGTTATCCGTTCCTTATCTTTACCAGTTAACCTAAACAGAGAACAGAGAACAGAGAACCGACAACAGAGAACAGAGAACAGAGAACCTTTACATACGGAGTCCGGCAGTGAGACCTACCCACATTTTGAGGTTATTGCCGGTGGCCGACGTGCTTTCATAGAAAGGACGGGGCGTAAGTTGGGAGCCGTAGACGCCGCTTTCGGCGTCGACTTTTTTGGATACCATAATATTGAGTACGGGGCCGGCGAAGCAACTTGTTTTTTTACCGATTTGCCAATCGAACGTAACGCGCACTTGATTGAGGAGGTGGAGTTCCCTGGTCCACACCTCGCGCTCATTGACGTGCATGGTCACGACCTCGAAATTAAGCAAGCTGCGCGGGTGCAGGCGGACGGCTGTGCCGAGGCCGTAACCCAGTGCCCAACTCATCTTGCTTTCACCGTTATCGTTGTCGTCATCCCAGCGGGCGCCCAGTTGAAAAATATTGTAGAACTTCAGCGTGCCCAACTTGACCGACAGATTGCCGTACATCGTTTCGCCGCCTGCAATTTCAAACCGGTTGTAACCTTTTTTCACCAGATTGAGGAAGCCGAAAGGCGTACCGCAAACCGTATCGGCTATATTGACAAGGCCAAATTGAAAGCCCTCTACCTTTTTTCCTTTATTAAAAAGCAGCGCCATCTGCCCCCACTCCACATCGCCGGCTATATTAAACAGGCAGGCGGTTTGCGTTTTTGCTTTGTCACGCGCCAGGTTGAACAGCATGGATGCCTGTACGCCATCGACATAGCCCTGCGCCATATTGAATACGCCGGCAACCTGTACCCCCTTTACATCGCCCTGTGCAATATTATAAACGCCGGCGGCCTGAATTGCTTTAGCGCCGCCACTGTGATTAAATATCCCGGCAGCCTGCACGCCGACAAGTTTGCCGTGATTGATATTAAACAAGCCGCTGAGTTGGGTGCCCGACACGTCGTTATCGACAAGATTGGCAAAACCTGCCACCTGCACGCCTTTGACGTCGTTGCGGATGCGATTGACAAATCCGCCGACTTCGAGGCCTTCTACGCCGCCGTTATCGCCCCATAGCAGATTGAGCGACAGCGTATTGGTCATATTTCGCTTGCGGTTTGCCTCGCTATTCAGGAAAGGCAGCAGCGATATCTGCGCAAGGCGGCGACTGGTTTCATCTTCAGCTATTTCGGTGTGCGATAGGGGTTGCACCAGCGAGCGAAGCGAGGCGTCGTGCATAGTCAGGATGCTGTTACCTCCCGGCACACTGGCAATACGCTGCTTCTCAATGGCCGGCACTTCCCGCACTTCCCGGTTTCGGCGTCCATTTGGCGATGTATTGCGTTCGGGGTAGATAGGGCTGGTTTGACGCACCTTGCCCGGCAGAGTCTGGAGCTGGCTGAGTTGAGACTTCTTCTGCTTATCAGTTCGCAGCACCACTTGTTGACCCACTTCCACATAGTCGACCGCCGTTTCTTTCAGCATATTGTCGAGCGCTACCGACAGGGGTTGGTTGACGACCGACACCGTCACTTTTTGTTGTACGGGCACGAAGTTGCTGCTGTAACTGAAGTTGACGCGATAATTCGCACTAATGTCATCCAATACATAGCCCAGCGGTTCGTTGGTATAACTAAGCGAAACCCTTTGCTGGAGGGGTTGGGCGCTCATGGCGACCGTCCAGCCCAACAACAGGAATATGGCCGTACATCTTTTCATAGCAACAGGATTCGGGTGAAGGCGGGGCTATTCGCAACCTGCTCCGCTCAAAACAATAGTATCGCCGCTGCGCGAAACCTCTAATTCCATCGACACGCTGAGCACTTCGAGTAAGTGATCGAGTTGGGGCTTGTCGTAGCTACCGTGAAACCGGCACCTGAGAATAGTCTCATTGTCTACACGGGTTTGCACGTGGAAGTAGCGTTCCAGGGCAACAAGCACCTCGCTAAGGGCGACGCCGTCAAAATCGAGGCGTTGGTTTTTCCATGCCGTGGTATTGACGGAGGCGACCGCTTTCTTTTGCAGGGTACCTTTCGATTTATCGAGCAAGCCCGTTGCGCCGGGTTCGAGCACCACCAGTTTACTTGCATCTTTGGCGCTGGCCACTTGTACTTTGCCGGTAGCCACCGTCACTTCTACATTACCTTCCCCCGGGTAAGCGCGTACGTTAAAAGAAGTACCCAACACGGTAGTACGCGCGTCGCCGCTGCTAATCACAAAAGGCTTGTCTTCCATGCGTTTGACCTCAAAAAAGGCCTCTCCTTCGAGTGTAGCGTAACGCAGTCCTGCCGAGTCGATAAAAGTCAAGTGGGTATTTTCGTTGAGCCATACCTGGCTGCCGTCGGGCAGTTGGTATTGCATGTGCCGGCCGGCCGGCGTATGCACTGCATAGGGTTGAGGTGCGGAGCCGGTGTAGTACCACCAGTACCCTATGCCGATCGCTATCAAAATTACGGCCGCAGCGCGTAACCACCAAAGAGGAATAGACAAAACCTTTCCGCCGGTCGATGAACTGCCTGAGGCAGGTTCGGCCAGCCTGGTTTCGAGGCGTTGCCAGGCTGCCTGGGTATCGGCCTGGAAGGGCGGTTGGAGGGCGGCTTCCGAAGCGCGCCACAATAAAATCGTCTCATCAAAGAACTTGCGATGGTCATCATGCTCCGCGACCCATGCCATAAGCGCAGACTTTTCCTGCGCCGACATGTTGCCGGAGAGGTATTTGGCCATCCATTGGATGTGTATAGGTTCTTCCATCGCGTTGTTTCCCTTTTCCAAGCTTATGATGCGGGGGAGTGGGGGGCACCCCTACTGGTGGGGAAATTTTTTTTCAAAAAATTTCCGTTGTCGGTTGTCGGTTGTCGGTTGTCCGTTCTCCGTTCTCTGTTATCCGTTCCTTATCTTTGTCAGTCAGTAGAGACAAATCATGATTTGTCTCTACCTAACCAAACAGAGAACAGAGAACAGAGAACAGAGAACAGAGAACAGAGATTATCTTTGCGAGGAATGAAGCAAAAACGATGAGATATTTTGCAGAGATGGCGTACAACGGGGCGGGCTACCACGGCTGGCAGGAGCAGCCGCACAGTGCGAGCGTGCAGGAGACCGTGGAGGGAAAGATGGGTTTAATATTGGGGCGGCCGGTAGAGATCACGGGTTGCGGCCGCACGGATGCGGGGGTGCATGCGAGCCAGTATTTTTTTCATTTTGACCACGAGGGCGAGTTCCCGGCTCATTTTATATCGCGGCTCAACCGCATATTGCCTGCAGATATAGCCATATATCGCTTAATTCCTGTGGCCGACGAGGCCCATGCCCGGTTTGACGCCGTACATCGGGCGTACGACTACTATATTACCTTGCGAAAAGACCCGTTTAAGCAGCAGACCAGTTATTACTACCCCTTTGCCGACAAAATCGACCTGGGCGCCATGCAGGCGGCGGCTGCGCTATTGCTGAATTACGAATTTTTTTATCCTTTTTGTAAAAGCGATACCGACGTAAAAACCATGCGTTGCGATTTGCGACAAGCAGAATGGATACTGGAAGAAGAAAAACACCTGTTGCGTTTTCATATAGCCTCCGACCGTTTTTTGCGGGGCATGGTGCGGCTCATAGTGGGCATGTGCTTATCGGTAGGCACGGGGCAATACGGCCTCAACGCGGTACAAGAGGCGCTGGAGAATCAGACCCGCCTGGGTAAAAGCCTGAGCGTACCGCCTGAGGGTTTATTTTTGTCGGAAGTGCGGTATGCGTATATTTAGTCGTTCGTTTGCGCCAATACGGTTGTTTTCACCTCTTCGATCCTTGCCTTCAGTGCGGGGTCTTTTTTGGCCAGATCTTGAATATGAGAATCCTCTAGATCGGTCAGAAATGCATCGCGAAAATAAGAGAAATTGGTATCGTCTCGCCATTCTTTATCTTTCCATTCCAAATAAATTGATTTAGCCCGCTCAACGTTTTCGTCTCCGCCGAGGCAGAGTAGCGACAATGCCAGGTTGGTATAAACGATACCTTTGTCTTCCACATTAGGCATGCTGACGGCTGTTTCAGCAGATTGCAGCGCATCGTGGAATCGCCCGGCGAGGATTTGATACCAGGCCAGATTGCTATAGGCTATATGAAGATCGAATTGATGATAATAGGAACAGGGTTGTTCAGCGGCCACCTCGGAAAACATTACTACCACCTTTTTCTGTATGGCGATCCTCCCGACGGGGTCCTCAATTTCTTCCGGTTTGTCGAAATAGGCGAGGCCCAGGTTTAATTTATTTTGCGGGGTGGGCGAAAGTTCCACTATTTTTTCATATAACAAAATTGAACTATCACGATCGTGACCGTAGTAATATTCGGCGCATTCCTGCATTCGGTCTATTTGCCGCGTTGAAAAACAATCGACTCTATCAGCATTTTGAAGAAATTCCTCTTGCTGGGTTAGCGACAGCGGTTGAATAAAGGATTCACTGCCTTTTTGCAAAGTTTTAATCATGCTCCTGAAAAATACAGGCCCGCTATATTGTCCACACACCACAACGGTATCGCTGTTGCCTAAAAATGCGGTTCCCATTACATGTTCGTAGGATTTAAAACTGAAACGCTCCAACTCGGCGGTACTATTGCCCCCCAGATCGGCGTCAAATAAAACAGATTGTGCATTGGGGTATGAATTATTGGTGCACAACAGATATTTTCCGGAAGAATCGAATGCCAGGCTTTTAGAATTGTAATTCGGCAGTTTTAATATTTTCTCCTTGCCGACAGTATCTTTCAAAAGTACCTGCGGGATGTAGTTACGCGAAGCGCTGTCCCAGTTCTCTGTTCGGCAGGCAACTTTATCATTTGCCGGGCTGGGGGTAAAATCCAGAATTCCGAAGTACAGGCTGTTTTCCAAATTAAACGGCGCGGTAAAATATTCGTTATCGAGATTCACGGAATATAAGTTGTCTCCTGTACCTACGTTCAACGTGTGATTGTCGCCTGAGAAATAGATCGATACAATTTCATCAAAAATTGGAAGCTCTAAACGTTTGATGATTTCTCCTTTGTCATTAAACAGCAGGATGACGTTGTCGTAAGGGACGCCGGCGATAAGCCGGCCATCGGGAGAAAAAGCGACGAGTTTTGCAGAAGTTTCGGTATCAAATATGGCAGGGCGCGCGGGATCTTCCAGATTCAGTATGACCAGTTTCCCTCCATAATTGGTAGTAGCGGCTATCGTCATTTTATCGGGCGCCAAAGCCAGATGATGTACAGGATTGTCGCTAACGGAATATACGCCTGTTATGCGGCGTTTATTATTCCATAAAATGATCTTGCCGTCGTCCCCTCCGGTAGCGATGAGTGTTCCATCGGGCGATACGGCCATCGCATTGATATTACCGCTGTGGGCGCCGAAAACCCTAAGGAGGCTGCCGTCGGCGGCGTTCAGGAGCAGGGCGAAACGTTCGCTGCCTGCAATAAGCAATTGTTCGCCATTGGGTGAAAAATGAATGCGTTTTATTTCGCTCGAATAAGATTGCGCCTTAAAAGCCGCAAGGGAATCGCCTTGTAAAGACCAAATAGAAATAAGTCCCCATGCATCGCCGGTAGCAATGCGATTGCCGTCGGGCGAAAAGGCAATAGCTGTGTTAATGTCATTGCTCTTTATCGGCCACTTTGTCCACCATTTTTTAATATAATTCCACAACAATATGGTGTCCTCATTAAAAATAGCGGCAGCCAGATGTTGATTGGGAGAATGGGCAAGACAGGTCAGGCGTCCTTTTGAAACGAAGGAGATCGTATCTCGTTTGACTGTATTGTAGGCCGCCAGCACGCCGTCATCGCCGATACTGATAATGTATTTATCGTCGTAAGAAAATTGCGCGTCAATAACGGGCCCGGAATGATGTGCCAATTCAGTTTTTATTCCTTCTTGCCATTTATCCCACAGCAATGTTGTCCAATTGTTGTGGGCGCTGAGCAATTTGTCGCTATTGTGGGCAAAATCGATTGATCGTACGGCGGAGGCTTTGGCAAAAATAGTTTGCAATAACAAACCGCCGGTATCGCGAAGGCTGATATTGCCGTCGGCTATGCCAATACCTATCCATTTGCCATTGGGGTGAAAAATCACGGAACTGACGTCTTTATTGTAGCGAAAGCTGTGCAATAATCGGCCGTCATCGCAGCGCCATAACCGGGCAGTCTGGTCCGCACTGCCGGTGAGTACCAAACTGCCATCGGGAGAGAAACAGACGTCGTTTATTTCTTGAGTATGGGCATAGGTTTGCGACAAGGTCTCCGTATCAAAAGACCACAGCCTGATGTTGCCGTCCAATCCGGCAGTGACAATCGTTTTGCCCCCATGAATAAATGCAATTGCGGTCACAGGGTATTGATGCCCTTTGAGTACTTTGACCAGTCTGCCCTCCACATCCCATAATCTCACCGTCCCGTCGTCGCTCCCCGTGAGCACATATTCATTGCCGGGGTCAAAGGCAATACAGCTTACCGTCTTTTGATGGCCTTTCAATCGCGCTGAAATTTGCGGGATACCGTTATCTGCGCGCCATAAAATAGCTTCGCCATCCATATCTCCGGTACAGAGATACCTGCTGTCATTGGAGATGGCGATACTAAGTACCGGCGAATTATGCCCCGGAAGGATTTCCGGTTTTGATTTGTCAAAATCGAGTAGATAAATCTGGTGGTCGCCGCCGGCGCCGACGACAAATCGGCCGTTGGGGGCATAGGCTATTTGGTTGATGTAATCTTTAAATTTTTGTGTGGGGGGGATTTGCAATAGGGTTTTATTTGCATCGAATTTCCAGAATATGAGGTCATAGCCCGAAGAGGTGACCAATGTATCACCCGAGGGCGAATAAGCCGCATCAGCCACGAAATTATCGTATCGACCTATGGCAAGGGAGGGAAGGCACTCTTCTGCCGTCCATTCAAAGGCCGTGGAATCATTAGCAGTCGTCAACACCGATTTGCCGTTGGGAGAATAGGTTATGGAATTGATGTTTCTATAGTTATTGATTTTCGGCTTGTGAAAGCCGATGAGTATCCAGTTTTTGCTTTTTCCGATACTGTCAACGGCAATTTTTTTTATTTCATGGCTGCCCAATCCGACAACCAGCCATTTTTGATCGGGTGAAACCGCCATACTGTTGATAGGGGCGCCTGGTTGCAGCGTTTTGGAATAATAATGGTTTTCAGGGTCTTCGAGGATAGTCCTGCGCACTTCAACAGCCAATTTGTTGTCGTTTTTTGACAACAAGCAGGCTTCGTGGGCCAGGTTTAGCGCCAGCGTGGCGTCGTAGGGTTGCGCCTTCAAGGCCTCCGCCGTGATGAGGGTCACTTTCGCGTTGATTTTTGCCTCCGACAGGGCGTCATTGAGCGATTGGCGGGCTGTTTTGATCAATGCGTCGATTTCAACGCTTGGTTCTTCTTTCAGACAGGCGCGCGCCGCTTCGTAGAAATTGATGGCGCGGTTGAAATCCCCGCGATCAAACGCCTCCACGCCTTTTTCGAAATAATGTTGATAACACGGGTTCTCCTGCTGTGCTGCCAGGCGCTGGGGTATGATCAGTGCCAGCGATCCCCAGAGATAAACGCTTATGATAATCGCATGTTTTGTTATCATGACTGACGGGGTTATTGGTTGAGACAATGTTTTTCAAGTTGCTCTAATGTTCGTTTATCTTTCGGGCTGATTTTATCGGCAATATAGGCTATGACCGGCCGAATGTCCTTTTTGATGAAAACTTCGACCCATTTGCAATCTTCGCCTTTTTCATACAAGACGGCGGCTCTTTCCAGGTCTTTGACAAACGCTGCATACAGGCTGCCCTGTGCTTCCCCTTTTTTTAGTTTGGCCGTCTCGGGATCTATACCCATTTTATAGGCCTTATCGAACAATTTAATTGCCGACAGCCAGTCTTTGCCTGAACCTGCCAGATCGCCTGATTTAATCAGTTTGTCGAATTCCTGTTTTCTTTGGTATAGCGAATCGGCCCAGGTAATTTTCCTGTTGAGTAGCACCATTTCTTTTCTACCTGTATCGGTGGCTATCAATACTTGCCGGTACGATTCGGCGGCCAGGTTGTATTCTTTGTTGTTTTCCGCTTTTTCCGCCCGTTTCATCAGGAACTCATATCGCTCTTCGTCTTGCTGTTTTGCTTTCTTCGCTTCTCTTTCCTGAGAAGCCAGTAGCTCCTGGTTTTTTTTCTCTAGTTCTTTGTTGTTATCCTTCAATTTATTTTTGGTGGCTCTCACCTGTATAAACGACCAGGAGGCGAGGATCATCAATATGAAAATAGCGGCTGACAAAATGCGTTGGTTATTTCGGTCTCTCCGGTATCTGCGGGCGTCTCTTTCGGCTTTTTCCCTGTCGGCCCGTTCTTTTTCCTGTTGCGCGATCAGTTCTTCAATTTCTTTTTTTCTGCGCTGTTCTTCTTCTTTTTGAAGGGCTTCCTGGGCCAGTAGGGCTTCTTCTTCGAGGCGTTCTTTTTTGGCTTTCAGGATAGGCAATACGAGGGTATCGTGGCTGATTTCGTAGTTGTAATCGCCCATTGAGTTGGGTTCGCGCCGCAGCAAAAAGCTGTCGACCAATTGGTTGAGGAGGGCCAGGTCTACATTGGGTTGTTGCATCAAAATCCTGCCGTCGATACTCAATCGGCGGTTTTCTTTGGAGACGGGATCTTCGTACAACACCTTTTCTTCGATAAGTATCTGGGCGGCCCGCTTGCAATCGGGCTGTATTTTGTCGATTAGCTGGATGTAATATTGTTCGTAAATATTGGCGATATCGGGCAGGTCTTCGGGGAAGACGTCGGGGGCGCCGTCGCCGTCGCGGTCTTCGATGCAGCCTTCGATGACCTGTCCTTCGATATACTGGCAGAGGATTTGGAGTTGGAACGACTCGATACCTTCGCGGGCCGACTGGTCGGTTTGCGACAGTTCGTTGAGGATGATCTCTTGTGCCTGCGGGGTGTAGGTGAAAGTTTTGGAAATAAAATCGTTTTGGGGTAGTCCGGCGGGCTGAATGATAGCCTCTCTGGCTTGTTCGCGGCCCAGCGCTTTGAGTTCGTATCGCTTGTGCAGAATGGAGGGCAGTTCCACCTTCATCGTATCAAGATAGGCGATGCGGTCGGAGCGAATGGCAAAGACCGCTTTGACATCCATCGGGCGGATGAGCTCGTTTTTCTGCTCGGGGGTCAGGTTCTTGAATTCATCTCTGAGGAATTGGGGCACGCGGGTGTAAAGCAAGTCGGCCAGTTCTTCGCGAAAGGCGAGCTGTTGAGCCGTGGGATAAGAAAAAAACTCCTCAAACTGGTCGAAGATCAGGATGATATTTACCGGATTGGGGCCTTGTCTTCTCTTAAAATGATACCATAGGGATTTTGACCAGTGTTGTTTTTTATACACCTCCTCGAGAAAAGCGGTTTGGGGTGAAGTTTCCTGTCTGGTTTCGAGTTCGTAAAGCGTTTTGTCGATAGGGTTTTTGAGCGCGGTATTGCTTTTGGCCATAAAACTCCCCATGCGGATGACAATTGGAAAATAGGAGACCTGTTGTTCTTCGCCCGATTCGTCGACGACGGTTATTTTTTCCTGTTGAATTTTGGGAATAAGTCCTGCATTAAGCAGCGAGCTTTTGCCGTAGCCCGATTTGCCGAATAAAACCAGCACCTTTTCGAGGCAAATGAGTTCGTACAGGTCGCGAATATCGCGGTCGCGCCCGAAAAATAGTCTGGCCTCCCGTGTTTCGAACTGCCTCACCCCGGGGTAGCGGCGTGTTTCGTTGTTCATGGCGCTTTGGTTTTGGCTATTTCTTTGGCTGTTTTCAGTATCGCATCTACCACCTGGTTGAAAGTGACCACCAGGTCGCGGCTGTCAATTTTGCCGCCGGCTTTATCGTCGCGCCATTGGTAATAGCGGCTCGACACGGCGGCGGCCTCGGCTGACAATGCCGTACCTGTAGCCATGCTGACGAGCTTGCTGACGGCTTTGTCGAGATCGTTATTGCTTATAAACCTAATAATTTCTACCTCGTCGGCCGAGGCGGGGTCCGAAAGGGGGCGGTACAAGTGGGCATTCAGCGGGTCTTTGGCTTTTTCTTTGCATGATTCCATGATCTGGTCGAGGAAGCGAAAATCTTCTTCGAGGAATTCGATCTGGAATTGGTGCATGAGAAAATTTTTGGTATCGTCGTCGCCAAAGCGGTGGTGAACCGAATATTTCGGGTATTTTTTGTCGCCGCAAATGATGCGCAACAAGAGTTGGGTATACCATTTTTCAAAAGAAAAACCCAGGAATACATAAGTGCGGATCTTGTCGAGGGCGGCGCGCAGTTCTTCGGGCAGGCCGGGAATGCCCAGCGCCGAGCCGATGAGGCTGAACAGGTCTTCGTAATCGAGGATGAGCGATTCGTCGTCTTTGATGCTGCCGCAAAGGTTGTAAACAAGCGGAAAGTCGCGGGTGGGTCGCTCGATCTGTCCTACGGCTTTTTCTTTACTTTTAAAATAAGAAAAGCGGTGGCGGATATTGTATTTGAAGCACACATCGCTGAGATAGGCCTCAGGGTTGATAGAAATGACGAGGTGAAAGGGGATCTGCGCGATGGTTTTGTAAATTGTTTCGTCGTAGGGCGTAGAGGTATACAACTGCTTCAGATCCTGCGAAATTTCAGCTTTGACGTAGTCATTTTTAAATAAAAACAACCCATCGTGCTGGTGGTAATGCGCGATTTGGTCTTCGTAATTGGCATACAGTTTTTCCCTAAAAACGAGGCTTTGAGATTTGCTTTCGTTTTGCTGTATTTCAGGCCCAATCAATAACAGGCATTTTTCATCGGCTATAAAACTGATGACTTTGTCCCATTTTTCAGTGTTGTTCGTTTCGCCCATTGGTGTAGTCCGTTGTCCGTTTTCGGTTCTCGTTTATCGATTTGTCTTGCGATTATTCGAGGTTGATTATAGATGTATGTAAAATTAATAATAATTACAAACAAACAAACAAACCGACAACTGACAACTGATAACCGACAACAGTACCCTCCTCATATCTATGCCTTTGATCCGTCTGCTTTTTTGAGTAATAATTTGCCGAGTTGGCGTTTGTCGGAGAAAACCTGGGGGGTGATTTCCTGCCAATAGCCTTGCAGGTTGGTATCCCAAATGCCGTTGTGGTGCATAATCTGGTAGGTGCGGAAGAAGGGTGGGTCGGGCTGGCCTTCTTTGCCGATGAATTCGAATTCGTTGATGTACATCGAGCGGTCGTGGTACATCGTGCCTTTGAGCGACATTTCCACGACCTGGCCTTTGCCGAGGTGCAGGTATGATTTACCGCGGATATGTTTGCCTTTTTGTTCGAGCCACAACTCGAAGCGGTAGCCTGTGGTGGATTCGAGTCCGCCGGTGGTGAGTGTGCCCGACCAGAGGCCGGAGACGGTTCTTTGAGCGGTTGCCGGCGAAAGGCAAATCAGCAGGCAAAATGTGGTGAGCAGGGTTGTTTTCATAGCGGTTAGCAGTTAGCGGTCAGTCGCTAAGACCTGAGCTTAGCAGTTAGGGCTTAGCAGTCAGCTCTTAGCAACTAAACGCTGAGCCCTGAGCCCTGAGCCCTAAGCCCTAAGCCCTGAGCCCTAAGACCTGAGACCTGAGACCTGACTGCTAAATTAAACGTTTTTTTAAACCAATACCCTCCTTCGCTTGTATATTCATACGACGAGTAGAGAATTAGTCTAAATTTGCATAAAAAAAACAGACCAAGCATATGTATCCTGCAGAATTGACCAGACCAATGGCAAAAGACCTGACCGATTACGGCTTTGAAAGCCTGCACTCTCCCGAATTGGTAGACGAGGCGCTTTCAACCAAAGAAGGCACGGTGATGGTAGTAGTGAATTCGGTTTGCGGCTGTGCGGCCGCCAATGCGCGCCCCGGCGCCAAGTTGGCCGTGGCACGCAGCGAAAAGCGCCCCGACCGCCTGGTGACGGTTTTTGCCGGCGTAGACGGCCCCGCTACGGCCCGCGCCCGCGAATACATGCTCCCCTACCCGCCTTCTTCGCCTTCTATCGCCCTGTTTAAGGACGGCCAATTGGTGCACTTCCTCGAGCGCCACCACATCGAAGGCCGTTCGGCAGAGATCATCGCCGCCAATCTGGAGATGGCGATTGAGCGGTATTGCTGATCAGCAGTCAGCACTTAGCACTTAGCACTCAGGTCAGAGAAACTGACTGCGAGCGCTAAGTGCTGAGTGCTGATAGCTGAAACCTGACTTTTCCACTTTTTTGTCGTGTTAATAGACTGACCGATTCTTCATAATTAAAAGCGACAGGGCATGGATATTCAAAACCTGTACGCTGCACCTATATATAGAAGCCAATTTCGATTGCGATAATTGACCTTAGCAAATGAGCCATTAGCTCCGTAAGTTTTAGTCATATACATATTGTTTAAACCGATATCATATAGTAAACCAATATTTAAAAATTGAAATAAACGATACCCAGGCCCTAAACAAATGCCAAAATCGAGTTTTTTTACATCTTCAATTATGATAAAGCGCGAAGCCGATGGAACATTACTTTCAATAGAAGAAAGATAGCTTACATATATCCCCGTTGAAAAAAAAATATTTTTGTAATTCCATTGAGGAGATATGCGTACAGATAAATATTGAAAATTTACTCTTTCCCCATATAAAACATTACTCCCCTTTCCTATAACCTCCAACCCTGTTAGTATAGATAGTGGCTTATCTGCATTTCGCCTTTCCAAATAGAAGCCGATACAATATTTGTTTATACCATCATATTTTGCATCGACAGAATTTACTAATTTTGCTTTTACTAGCCCAATGCGAAGTTGACCTTCTTGAAAGCTTGATTGGGCGTTACTGAAATGGGTATAACAAATTAAAAAGAATAGCACTATATGAGTTCGCATGCTAGTATTCAGTTTTGAATTAAAAATTTTGCTGAATAGATTATATCTCCTGGAATAGGGACACAGATATAGTAGTATCCTGGTTGAATTCCAACAACAGATACTTGTACTTCAAGCTGATCTATATTTTGGGTTTTAACAGTGTTTAAAAGAGGGTCAACCACATGTAGCATGGCGTTCTCCATTTCTTGCGAAGTGAAGTTTTCGAACTCAACTGTTATCTGATCATTAGCAGGGTTTGGAAAAACGACGATATTTTTTTGATCACCCTCACAATCCTCAAGCTGTATTGTTTCACTATGAGTATCGTCTCCGCATTCATTACTTATCGTTACTTCATATTCAATCGTATTAGTTCCAATTGGATATTCAAATTGAGCGGCATTGAGCGAAGCTGCTAACAGGTTAGCTCCGGAAACAACGTTCCAGTTATAAGAATTGAACGTAGAAGCAGGACTGACGAACAAAGAAACCCATCCTTCACATGGTTCAGATACAATATCTACACTTACTATTCCAGGCGATCCAACATAAATTAGTTTCTCCATTACCAGATCATAGCAAGACTCATGATTGGGGATCGTCGCCCTGATCCAAACCTCGCCAGAAAATCGAGTGCCAGGCTGCAGGGTTATTGAAGTATCATTCTGACTAATGATATTGACTCCTTGAGTTACAGACCAGTTTACAAGTGAAGGTATGTTAGAGCCATTTAAATCAAAAGTATAGGTTTGTGAACGATCACATAAATAAGTTTCTCCTTCTAATTCATAATCTTTTTTTTGATCGACTTTAACCCAATCAACAATCATCTCGCTTTGAACGTTGGGTGGATTTACATCCAGGGTTATGGCGGTGTTCAAAATAACTTCCAGAAAAAAAATATCAAATCTATTCCAGGCTATGTGTTCATATAACATTATTGAAGTATCGCCTTCTGCATAGGATAAAATATCATCGCAATCTAAGGCCCAAAAAGCGATACCATGGCCATCATCTTCCTTTCTATAATATCGATAGAAAGTACGAAATGGCTGCCCGTCAATCGACCACTCTACTTTATACGGCGTCCACTCCAAGCAATATTCATGAAAGCTGGAGCTTAGACCCGAAAAAATATGATCAGCTGGGTAAGCCGGATGGCCAAGTGACAATACACCATTGGGAAGATTCCATTGGTGCAAGGTAGTTTGTAATTCATTACATTCTGGTAAGCAAAATTCAAAAATATCAATTTCGCCTGGCCAACCATACAGCCAATATGCGCCCCAATGCCCAAGGGGAGCTGGTATTTGAATTTTTGAACAAAATTTTCCAAATCTAAAGCAACCTGAAGGATTAGAACTTGATGGTAATTGATTATTAGTATGGATCACGCCTGAAGACCAATGCAAGGTTTTTGTATGATGGTTGCCTTCATCATCCTCCCATTCAAAACTCATTGGAGTTTCTAATTTTTTTAATTTTAACCGAAGCCAACCATTGTCAACTTCAACATTCTCACGGAAATTGACGGAGTTAGAAGTCGGATTATGGATTATATTAAAAGGCTCTGGATAAGGATATTCCGTCAACCAACGAGTTGTATCGAGTATAGTACCGGGAAAATCATCTGAAAAGACGTTAATATATGGACGAGTATCACACTCTTCTGGAATAATATATTTTTTTAAAAATATATGCAGTTGTGGGTCTGGATATGTTCCTATCCCTATTGCTTCAGTCGTATCACCAGTATAAAATGTATCTTGCAATAAGAAAACTTCATTGTAAGGCGCCCAATATATGGATTGAGCATTCAAATCCACAACCCAAAATGTAATAAAAGTTAAGTGCAATATTGATATAAATTGATATAAATTGATATAAATTGATAACTTAATATACGATATTAATTTTTTCATAAATTGTAATTTTTACTAAAAAGTAATGTAAAAAAAACAAATACCAGCCATACTCTTATACTTCAAAAGTACATATAATTATCCTAAATACCAAAATTATTCTATACCGCATGCCCTGTTTCCTGACTTTTCCCTTTTTTTTAGCCGGAATACTTTTGCCGCCCACTGGATTATGATATCCATTTGGGCTATCTTTGTATGATGGGGTTTCTTTTTTTACCAAAAAGCGACATTGAGCTATGAAAAATATGCACCTACTGTTATTGTTGCCGCTCCTGGGCTGGGCCCTGGGCGCAACGGCCATAGATGCCGGCTTGTCATATGCTACATTCAAAGGCATCGACCAGCACTACATAGAAGTCTACCTGCATATCGCCGGAAAGTCGGTCACCTTTGTACCGGTAAACGATTCACTGGGACAGGCGGGAGTGGAGGTGCTTCTCGTATTCAAGAAAGGAGAAGAAATCGTAAAATTCGATAAATTCCAACTCAACAGTCCGGTCACGCCGCGTATCCTCGACTTTATCGACCTGAAAAGATACACCCTGGCCGACGGCACTTACCAATTATTGGTGAGCGTGAAGGATGTGAACAACCCCGAAAACACAAAAGAATACAGCACGCAGTGTACCATGGCTTTCGACGGCGAGGCGCTGATGCAATCCGATATCCAGTTATTGGCAGCCGTACACAAAGACGAGGGCACGGGGCCCTTCGTCAAAAACGGACTGTACATGGAGCCGCTGCCCCACAATTTTTACGGCAAATACGCCTCCACGCTGGCTTTCTACAACGAAATATACCAGGCCGACAAAGCCATTGCCGAGGATTATGCGGTGAGCTATTTCATTGAAGACGGCAACGCGAAAATCATGGTCATTGGCCATAAACGCCAAAAGCCAAACGCGCTTAACCCCATACTAATGCAGATGGACATCGCAAGTCTGCCTTCGGGCAATTACACGCTGGTGGTAGAGGTGCGCAACAAAACCAAGCAATTACTGAGCCGCAAATCGGTGTTTTTCCAGCGCAGCAACCCCTACCTCAATGCGCAACAAATCGACCTGAGCGGGGTTAACATCGCCGATGAATTTGTGAGCCGTCTCGACAAAAAAGCCCTGGATTATAGCCTGCGGGCCATCACTCCGCTGCTGCCGCCCAATGACGTAGAGGTGGTCAACCTGATGCTCAAAAATGACTCTCTCAACGCCCAGCGCATGTACCTACTCAGCTATTGGCTGCAGAAGAGCCCCACGGCGCCGCAATTTGCCTACGAAAAGTTTATGGAAGTGGCACGGGCAGTCGACAAGGAATTCCACTCGGGCTTCCGCTACGGCTTTGAAACCGACCGCGGCTATGTGTATATCAAATACGGCCAACCCAACGATATCGAACGCAGGGAGACCGAACCCTCCGCCCCACCCTACGAGGTATGGTCGTATAACGAAATACCCCAAACCCGACAAAATAATGTGCGGTTTATCTTCTACAACCCCTCACTGGCAGCCGAAGATTTCATCCTGCTCCACTCCGATGTGGTGGGCGAAGTCAACAACCCCCAATGGATGCGCGAATTATACCGCGACGCGCCCAACGATATCGACGGCAATTATTTCGACGGCACGGGCGTGCAGGATAATTTTAACAGAAATGCCAACCGGGTAATCAAGGACAATTAATGGCAGTCAGCAGTCAGCACTCAGCAGTCAGCGCTCGGCACTCGGCACTCGGCACTCGGGTAACTGCGTAAGGTCACAGGAATATCATTTTTTTACCAATCGGAACATTATTCGGTTGACGTTATTTATTTGGTGTTGAAAAAAATCTTATATTGACCTTGTAATTTCTCAATTGACCATGTAGCGTTTTCAACTGCCCCGTCTGGGGTAAGAATACTCGTGGTTATGAAAGAAATAAAAACCGTCGACACCGACATCCTTATTATCGGCGGGGGTCCCGCCGGATTAGCTACCGCGATTCACCTTGCAGATCTCACCAAACCGCTCCCGGTAAAAATCATGCTCCTCGAAAAAGGCGGCGCCATTGGCAACCATATTCTTTCGGGCGCAGTAATCGATCCGGGGGCTTTGCGAGCGCTTTTGCCCGACATCGCCGAAAAGGATATGCCCTTTGAAGCGCCGGTGGCAAAAGAAGAGGTCATGTATTTTACCAGCCAAAGTTATTTTGCCTCGCCGGTAACACTACCCTACTTTGACAACAAGGGCAACTACGTGGCCTCGCTGGGCAAAATAACGCGCTGGCTGGCTGATATTGCCGAGAAAAAAGGCGTGCAAATATTCCCCGGCTTTAGCGCCGCCGAAATATTGTACGACAACGGCAGGGTGGCCGGCGTACGCACCGCCGCTTCTGGCATAGACAAACACGGCGAACCCATGCCCAATTATCAGCCGCCCACCGATGTACTCGCACGACTAACGATACTTGCAGAAGGTACCAGGGGCAGCCTGACCAAAACCCTGGTGCGGCAGTTCAACCTCGACAAAGGCCGGAATCCGCAGATCTATTCGCTGGGCGTCAAGGAAGTCTGGGAAATCCCCGAAGGCCGCATAGAACCCGGCTACGTGGCCCACAGCATGGGCTACCCGCTTTCAATCGACCAATTTGGCGGCGCATTTATCTACGGCATGAGCAAAACCGTGGTGGCGCTGGGCCTCGCCGTGGGCCTCGATTATGCCGACCCCACCTTCGACCCGCACCACGCTTTTCAAATTTATAAAAAACACCCCTTCGTAGCGAAACTGCTGCAGGGCGGCAAAATCTTGCGCTATGGCGCCAAGACGATCCCCGAAGGCGGTTATTTCGCTATTCCTCAATTGTACCACGACAACGTGATGATCGTGGGCGACTCGGCGGGGCTCGTGGCCATGCCCAGTCTGAAAGGCATCCACCTGGCCATCTATTCGGGTATGCTGGCCGCCAAAACGGCCTTCGAAGCCTTGCAAAAAGGCGATACCTCGCAGCAGCAACTCCGGCGCTACGAAGAACTATTCCGGCAAAGTCCGATCTACAAGGCGCTTTACCCCGTACGCAATTTCAGGCAGGGCTTTAAGTCGAACCTGATCGCCGGTATGATGCAATTCGGCACGCAATTGGTGACCGGAGGACGAGGTTTTTCCCTTAGCGGGAAATTGGAGATGGCAGAAGACTATAAACACTACGATCTTCTCAAAAACCTCAACGGAACGACTTTCCAAAGTAAATTCAATGGGCAGTTAGTTTTTGATAAAAAAACCACCTTCGACAAGGAGACCAACGTGTTTTATTCGGGCACCAAACACGACGAAGAACAACCTTCTCATATTCAAGTACCGAATCTGGCGATTTGCCAGGAGTGCATCGATAAATACAACGCTCCCTGCCAGGGGTTCTGTCCGGCGAATGTCTTCGAGATCGTCACAGAGCTGAAAACAGGCGCCAAAAGCCTGGTACTCCACCCCTCCAACTGCGTACACTGCAAAACCTGCGATATTAAAGACCCATTCCACAACGTAACCTGGACCACCCCGTACGGCGGCGACGGTCCGGAATACGTAAACATGTAGCGAGTTATGGCACTGAAAATAATTAGTCTGATGAAACAAGTGCCACTGCCATCGGAGATGCGCATGGGCGCCGACGGGTTGATGGACCGCACCCGGGCCAAGTCAATGATCAATGTAGACTGCACTTTCGGCCTCGAACAGGGCCTTGAAATCAAAGCAAAGGCGCCCGACGCCGAATTGATCGTAGTGTCGATGGGGCCGGGCAGTTTTGAGCAATCGCTGCGCAAAGCCATTTCACTGGGTTATGACCGGGCGGTATTGCTCTCCGACAAACGTCTGGGCGGCTCCGACACCTTTGCCACCGGCCTTGCCTTGTCTACGCTACTCAAAACCAAACTATTGCCGCCCGACAGCAAAGACCCGTTTATCATCTTCGCCGGCAGGCAAACCAGCGACGGCGACACGGCTCACGTGCCTTCGCAGGTGGGTGAAAACCTCGATATTCCGCAGGCTACATTCGTGGAAGAAGTGGACTACCACGGCGACTATGTAGAAGTAGTGCGCATGATAGAAGGCGGCCACCAGCGGCTGCGGCTGCCTGTGCCCTGCATCATCTCGGTTGCGCCGACGGCCATCCACGCGCGGCGGCCTTCGCTAAGCGACGCAATCCGGGCTCGCGAAGCGCAGATAGAGACCTACACCCTCGACGATATCGGATTGGCGCCGGCCGAAGTAGGCCTGGGAGGCTCTCCCACGCTGGTCTCCAAGGTGGTTAATATCAAAAGAAGCCGTCCGCCGGTGACGATGCTCCGCGGAAAAACGCCGGAGGCCCTGTTTGCCGAGCTGGCGCCCGTTTTCGACGAAAACTACGTGCCGCCCCTGGCAGCCCATGATGCCACCGACCAGGAAGACACAGAAGACGAAGACGAACCCGAAACGGAAGAACAAAAAGCGAAATACGCCGCCTACCCCCGCGTCGATTTCAGGAAAGGCGCCAAAGGCATCCTGACCTGGATAGAAATGAACGACGACCACGTGGCGCATTCGTCTTTTGAAATACTCAACCCCGCCCGCCGCCTGGCCGATGAACTCCAGACGACCGTCACTTCCGTGTTGATCGGCGACAACGTGACGCCCTTTGCCAAACAAGTCATCGCCCACGGCGCCGACGAAGTGATTGTAGTCAACGACCCGCGGCTGAAGGAATACTCGACGCTTCCCTTCACAGCGGTCATCTCGCAGATCATCAAAGACCGAAATCCTGAGATTGCCCTGTTTGGCGCCACCACCTCGGGTCGCGAGCTTGCGCCCCGGCTGGGTAGCCGCGTCAAGGCAGGTGTGACGGCCGACTGCACCATTTTGAAAATAGGCGATTTTGTAAATAAAAAACAAAAAGCGATTCTCTACCCCTGTCTGGAAGCCATCAGGCCCACCTACGGCGAGAGCAAGCTGGCCACCATCATAGGCTTCTGGTGTCCGCAGATGGCCACGGCCCGGCCCGGCACCTTCGAGGCCTTGCCCGTCGACCACAGCCGGCAGGGGAAAATTACCGAATTCAAGGCTGAACTCAGCCCAAAAGACTTCATCGTCGACATACTGGATACCCAGCGCAACGAAAGCGGAAGTCAGAGTCTGTTCAGCGCCGATATCATCATCTGCGGGGGCCGGCCCTGCGGCGAACTCGACGACTTCAAGCTCATCAAAGAACTCGCGGAGGCGCTCAAAGCCAGGGGTTACAAAGCCGACTGGGGCGCCAGCCGGCAGGCCGTCGACCGCGGCTACGCGCCGTACAGTCGCCAGATCGGCCAGTCGGGCAAAACCGTGCGACCCAAGGTATACGTGGCGGTGGCCATCTCCGGCGCCATCCAGCACACCAGCGGCATGAAAGAATCGGGAAAAGTACTGGCCATCGACCGCGACCCAGGCTCCAATATGTTTAATTCCGCCGATTTCGGCATCGTAGGCGATTATCAAACCGTGCTGCCTATGCTGATTGAGAAGGTAAGGGCGGGGGAATTGGCTTGGGGGGTGACGGCCACGGAGCGCCCCTGGTGGTGACGGCCGGGAACTGACTGGGGTGGTGACGGCAGTGACGGCCGGGAACTGACTGGGGTGGTGACGGCATCGGAGCGCCCCTGGTGGTGACGGCCGGGAACTGACTGGGGTGGTGACGGCATCGGAGCGCCCCTGGTGGTGACAAGGTGACAGGGTGACAACGGGACAGAAATCACTCACTCACTCACTCACTCACTCACTCACTCACTCTCTCTCTCTCTCTCCCTCCCTCCCTCCCTCCCTCTCCAACCGCCGGTTGTACCTTCACGCGGATGAGCGCCAGCAGGCCTGCTACGAAAAACACGCCGAGAAGCAACACACTCAGGCGCATAGAGCCGGTGAGTTGTTCGATAAAGCCGAAGCTAAACGTGCCGATAATAATAGCCGTTTTTTCGAGCACGTCGTAAAAGCTGAAATAGGAAGTTGTATCGGGCGTTTTTTCGGGTAATAATTTGGAATACGTAGAACGGGAGAGCGACTGAATACCACCCATCACCGTACCGACGGAAGCGGCGATGATATAAAACTGCATATCCGTTTGTACAAAATAGGCGCAAAAGCAGATGCTCGTCCAGATAATCAACATAACCATCAGCGAAGCTTTGTTGCCTTTCCAGGCCGATACCCGGGCAAACAGGTAGGCGCCGCCGATAGCCACGATTTGGAGGAGGAGAATCACGCCGATAAGCTGTCCGGTATCGAATTGCAATTCTTTTTCTGCGAAAGTGGCGGCGAGATACAGCACCGTTTGTACCCCTGCGCTGTAGCAAAAAAACGAAAGCAAAAAAGCTTTGATATAGCGTTGGTGGCGCACCGTGCGCCACACCTTGCGTAATTCTTCCATGCCCCTGGTAATGAGCTTAGTCTGCGGACGGCCCTCGGCGTCGGCCGGCAGACGGCGAAAGGGAATAATAGAAAAGCCCAGCCACCACAAACCCACCATCACAAAAGCGAGGCGGACGGCGATGCTGCCTTCTTCGGGCAGTCCAAACCAGGTCGGTTTGCTAATCACCAGCAAATTGATCAGCAACAACAAAACGCTACCTATATAACCGAAGGCGAAACCTCTGGCGCTCACCTTGTCGTATTGGTCTTCACTGGCGATGACGGGCAGGTACGAATTGTAAAAAACCAAACCTCCTGCAAATCCTATCACCCCCAAAATAAAGGCGATCACGCCCAATTCCAGTTGCCCCATGCCTTTAAAAAAATAAAGCGAAATACAGGCCAGTGCGCCGATAGTAGTAAAAAACCGGAGAAAGGTCTTCCTTTTTCCGCCGTAATCGGCTATCCCTGAAAGCAGCGGCGACAACAGCGTAATGACCAGGTATGCCGCCGAAATGGCATACGCATACAAAGAACTATTCGACATATGGATGCCCAGCACCCTCACCTCGTCGTCGGTCACCTGCGTAAAATACGCCGGAAAAATGGCCACCGCGATCACCAGGGCAAAAGCCGAGTTAGCCCAGTCGAATAAGGCCCAGGCGTTGATAGTGCGACGGTTGTTGAGTGTTGTTTGCATGGTTGTCTGTTCTCTGTTCACCAAGTTCTCTGTAAGTGTATAATTGCCCAAGATAATGAACCGATAACTGTGTTTGCAAATTTAGTATGACATTTCGGGTCGAGCTATTTTCGCAAATGAAATTACTTTCTCTTTCTTGTTCATAATCAGACAATTAACAAACAACCAGCATTTCAACATCCTGACTTTTAGCAAAAAACAGGCGACATGGGCCTCTTGCATATTGCTGAGATTCTTGTATATTTGTATACGGTGACATAGTTGAAATAAGAATACGCACTTTCACTTCTCGAACAAACACTCCTCTTTGGCTGGATATATTTAGAAATAGGTTATTCCTAACTTTCTAAATCCTCATCCTATGATGTACTCACTATTCTATTCAATGCTATTCTATGCTATTCTATTAGGTTCCCACGAGAATTACATGGTGAAAGTAATAACACCAACAAGCAGTTGCGCCGAATGGCTCGAAGCGCCGATAAACGGAGCAAATGGAAGCGTAAGTTTTGAAACCTGCCTTACCGATACCATTGTATTGAGCACATCGGCATACACCACATCCGCCACCGCAGATAAGCAGTATGCCCTGTATCGTGAAGTTTGCGGCGATGGAGAAATATTGATTCATATCAACGACATTTCACCTTCCGGAGGTTTTGCCGGACTGGAATTGCGGGCTGATACGACAGCCGGCGCAAAAAAATTCGGGCTCAAAACCCAATTAGGTAGTCAGATAGCCCGTTTTTACCGAAACACGGCCGATGGTTCGGTTACCCAGCAAAACCAGACGATTCAAAACATCCGATGGCTGAAATTGGCGCGAAGCGGAAATTCTCTGACTGCTCATGTATCTACTACCGGCCAAAGCTGGACACAAGTAATGAGCCAGACCATCAGTATGGACACCTGCATCCTGGCAGGCGTTTTTGCGCATAGTTACAACACCACAACTACCATCGCTTCTACTTTTGACAGCCCAACGCTAAGTGGGTTTAGTTCCCCTTCCGCCCCTTCCACTGAAGTATTTTTTATGCAGGATACCTTAGTTGCCCAAGCAGGCGATACGGTTCAAATATGCGTTGGAATTGCAAATCCGTGTGCATGCTCGCCTACGAGTGTGGATGTGGTGCTGCAAGGCAGTGGCGCTCCGCATTTGACGGGGTATGCAACGCAGACTATAACCTTTGACGAGGGAGATACTGTGCTGTGTTTTACTCAGGTAATCAATGAGGTGGAAGAATTTCGCAGTTATGAATTCTCCCTTAGCGATGTTGAAGGCGGAAATGGGACGCAAATTGTTGAGCCGCAAGGTTTAATACTCCAGATAGAACCTGTAGTGCCGGGCGTTTATTGCGGAGAAGCGCCGGCTCCGGTCAATCAGCCGGAAACGCCTGATGTAGTGGACAGATTCGGCTATGGATACAGCCTTGACCAATTAAGAATCGACACCACGAATGGGGGCGGAAGCCAACCCAGAGGTTTTACCGGCTGCGATTGCCTCGAGGAATTTAATATTGAATTGCTACTATTCGATTTGTGGTTTGAAGATTGCAGATTGAACACCGGCACAGGCTTTGGAGCGCCGGGAATGCTTGGCGAAGACCGCAGACGGGTAGCCTGTCAGGTATTTGCAGAATTAGAGGCAATGTTAATTCCACAAACGGAAGCAGGCTGTGGCGATGATAATTTAAAAGTAAATATCCAGATCCAGCCGTCGCAAATTACGCCGGAATTGTATATCAATGAATTACTTGATCCAAATATTGGAGGTATCGCCTCCGCTTATTATTATTTTATTGAAAGAGGTTTAACAGCCGGATTCCCCTTGCGTATTGTTAATTCTAACGCTGAACCTTTAATTGAATTTGGGCTTTTTATTCATGGCTATATCAGAATTAATTTCGATAGCCCAAATTTTGAATTTTCGCATGACTTAAATCAACCGATAGCGGGATTTGCTGACTTGAAAACAATATTATGGCATGAAGCGCTTCATGTTTTGGATTTTAATTCTTTACTTAATGATTTCAGTGAAGAAACGTTTTCTTTTTTTGATCAATATCTATGGCTAAAATATAGTTCAACAGAAACAACAATTATTGAGGAACATCCAAACTATCCATTACGGTGGGGATTTGTTTCGGGATTAGGTTACAGTCATCCGGATTTATTTTCGAGTTGTCAAGATGGCACAGGGTCAACAGTACCTGATATAATTTTTAGAACGGCCAACAGTGATATTCCTGTGTTCGCAGACACTTCAACAACTCTCTTACGATTACAATCGCATTCCCATCTGAACATTAATTGTGACAATACCACTACCGAAGATTATCTAATGAATTTCTTTGTACCGATAGGAATTCGTCGAAATATCACTCAAGACGAAATGGACATCTTGTGTGAAATAGGCTACACGCTGGATCAGGAAAACGGGTATTCCTGCGGCTGTACGGTATCTGGCGTTGATGATTACGGCCCGGATTGCGACAGCATATATCGCATCTCTTTATGCGATGCACAAGCAATATATGCCGAAGACCTGCTGGCCAACGATCACCCTAATACTACCGCTATTGACGACCTATTTGTAGTTAATCCACATCAAGGCATAGTGACGCCCGACACAAACGGTGATTTTGTATTTACCCCATATACGACCGGTCTTGCCACACTTGCATATATACCAATGGGCTGTAATGGCCGCAGAGGAAACACTACTTATGTTTATGTACAAGTGTACAATGATTTTTCTTGTCCTGAATATACATGCAGCGATGAATTCTCGTGCCAAGATCTTCCTTCCTATTTGTATCCACATGATTGTCAGGTTAATTATGATTGTGAAACTGATAATCCCTGTAATTTGATATGTAATCCTGATTTATGTGGCATAACATTTAATGATCCTCCTGTTATTTTTTCACAAACCAATGGCTGGATAGATCCCCCTTTATTTAGTGATTATGGGGTTGCTATTATCCCTTCTTGGGCCAGGACTCAAGGAACGCCGGATTTACTTTTGCCTGAGACATTAATTCAAATTGCATGTGAAAGTAGTAATGGAAATAACGAAGGCGTAATTACTTATGTTCCTTTGGTTGAAAGTCAGAATTATTTATTCTCCATCTCAATTGATTATTTAGAGGAACAAGAGGACACCTCTGCCTTATTTATTGATTTAATTAACGGCCAGCATCTAAATATTTCCCCGTCAATATTAATGGGGACTCCGACTTATAATGGCCCCCAACAACATGTAATTACACGAGAACAAGCAGTGGGGTCGATATTCTCCGGCCGTTTAGGTGCCTGTTTTGCCCCAATTGACTCTTCTTTGAATGCCTTGTGGATTTATATCCCCGGTATGCAGGGAACATTAACTTGCATTTTTGATTTTTTAGAATTGGTCGAAGACAATTTTTCCGCAGGGCCTGATCAAACTTCTGATACTTGCGGCATGGAAATAAGATTGGGCAATGCGTTTTGCATGCTGTCCGACGTCGGAATATGTTACGAATGGTTTGTAGTAGGAGCAAACAACGAATTAACGCCGGTTGCTTCCTATGAAGTACTTAATGGCTTGATTGATGAGCAAACAATCGTGGGAAATATTGATGAGGAAACGCAGGAACTGATCGTTGCCCCTTTTGAAACCACTACTTACGCGTTACAGCGCACTATCTGCGATGACGGCGGCCTCGACGAAGATTTTGAACTATGCTACGCTTTTGACGAAGTTACGGTGACCGTTACCCAAATGCTGCTTGATCCGGGATTTACGGCAATAGTTGACAGTTGTGACGTTTTTCTTATACCAAACGAAACAGAAGGCGACCACCTGTGGCAGTCCGGTGAAGTAATCAGTACAATGGTTTTTTCGGGTTTCGGTTATTTGGTAAACGGAACCTACCCTATCATTCACACGATTACAAATGAATGCGGAAGCCAATCTGATACATTGGCTGTAGTAATTGACGATTGCTGCGAAGCCCCCGCCCCCGACGCCGGCTTCAGCGCCCTCACCTTCTGCCTTTTTGCGAGCTTCACTACCGGCCCGACCGAAGGCGAACACGATTGGGATTTCGGCGGCGCAGGCGCGCTTACCGGTACGGATGAGATGCCTGTGTTTGAATACGAGCAGGCTGGCGTCTACCAGGTAATCCACATGGTTACCAATGTGTGCGGACAAATTGACGCAGACACCATAGCAGTAACAGTAGAAGATTGCACATTTTCCGACCTGATCTGCGAATGTACCGATCCCTACGTGCTGGATGTTGAAGCGTTTAACCCTCCCCAAACGGAAGTAAAACTGTCCTATTTTACGGATGTGATCAATTACCTGCCCGATGATTACCTTACCAATGCCTGCATCATCATCCGGGGACGCTTGGTAGTTGATGTAGACTATGAAATCAATGAAAGTGAGGTATTGATGGAAGAGGGTGCTGAGATCGTAGTAGCCCCGCAGGCTAAGTTCGCCTTGTCGGGCATGAATGCCACGCAAAAAGTACACGGCTGCGAATACATGTGGAAGGGCATAACCGTGCAAACCGACGGCCATTTTATAGCCAAGCAGGCCTGGATCGAAGACGCCCGGTATGCGGTAAGGCCGCTGGACAAATCGCGGGTGGATATTTCATCTTCTATGTTCATAGACAATTACGTAGGCTTGTACTTTGAAGGGCCCTACGTGTTTGAAATGGATCCCTTCTACGGCAACACCTTTGCTACCGACGACGACCTGCTGCCGGCCTACGCAGGCCAGACGCCGACCCCCGGCCTGCGCAGTTTTGCGGGCATCGAGGTGACTGACCGCTACAACCTCCTGCACATCGGCGTAGCGGGCGCGCCGGAGAATGTGTTTGAAAACCTGCGAAGCGGCATTGTCACCCGCAATACGCCGCTATTCGTTGAGCGCAGCCGGTTTTTGGGTATGGAAATAACGTCTTCCGAGCCGACTTATCCATTTACCGGCATCGGCATCCGG
>JABWBR010000029.1 GCA_013360405.1 Saprospiraceae bacterium | reverse complement strand
ACTGGATGAACTCCTGCCTCAACATTGGACACCACTTGACACCGGAATGGTGAGGGTAACTGAACAGCAGGGGGAGGTGTAGTTGGCCGGGTGCTTACAGAAATACGACAAACTGGATGCCCGCATCGCCAAAACGTATGCCGCAGCAACCGACGCTACCAACAAAAACTCCCTGTACGACTCTTATATCAAAGCCTTCCGCTGGAGTACCGACCGCCTCGACTCCCAACACGGCGGCATCCTTTGTTTTGTCTCCAACGGCTCCTGGATCGACGGTAATGCCCAGGACGGCTTCCGTAAATGCCTGGAAAAAGAGTTTTCTTCGATTTATGTGTTTAATTTAAGAGGTAATCAAAGAACCAGCGGTGAATTGAGCCGAAAAGAAGGCGGCAAAATCTTCGGCTCCGGCTCCCGCACGCCTATTTCGATTGCTTTGTTGGTAAAAAATCCCGCTGTAAAAACCGAAAAGGCGACGATTTATTACCACGATATCGGTGATTACCTTAGTCGCGAAGAAAAATTGGCCATTGTAAAAAAATACCGCTCCGTCGCCAATGCAGACCTGCCCTGGCAAACCCTCCAGCCCAATGAACACGGCGATTGGATCAGCCTCCGAAATGATGTGTTTGGGACGTTTATTGCGCTGGGGGATCGTGCAGAAAGTAATACCTTTTTTGTAAAAGGCATTTTTTGCAGGGGGTTAGAGACAGCAAGAGATGCGTGGGTATACAATTCAAATAGTGAAGTATTAAAAACCAATATTGAGCGCACTATAGATTTTTATAACCTGCAATTAACTTTATATTTAAAGGCAAGGTCTTCCGGTAATACCGATAAAATACAAGATTTAATTTCATTTGACGATAGACAAATTAGCTGGTCCCGCGCCTTTTTGACAGATATTGAAAATAGTAAGCAAAAGGTATTCCAACCTAATAAAATTACAATAGGAATATACAGGCCCTTTTATAAACAACATCTTTATTTTAGCAGGGAGTTGACGAATATTGTATCGCGATTAGATCTATTCTTCCCCACCTCCACCATTAAAAACCGGGTTATATGCGTGTCGGGAATAGGCGGTAGTAAAGAGAATACTACTTTGATTACTAACAATATTCCAGATTTAAATTGTTTAGATGCAGGTACCCAATGCTTCCCCCTCTACTACTACGAAGAGCGCCAAAAGCAAAGTCCCAGCTTATTTGATGCGGGTGGCGAAAGCGAATACATCCGGCGCGACGGGGTTAGTGATTTCATCCTGGGCAGGGCGCAAAAACAATACGGCAAAAACGTAAGCAAAGAAGACATCTTCTACTACGTGTATGGATTTCTGCACAGTCCGGCCTACCGCGAAGCCTTTGCCAACGACCTCAAAAAAATGTTGCCACGGCTGCCCTTAGTAGAAGACGTGCGCGATTTCTGGGCATTCAGCAAAGCAGGTCGCGCGCTGGCCGAGCTGCACATCCACTACGAAAGCGTACCACCCTACGAAGGCGTGCAAGTCAGCGGTGAAGACAGCGGTTTTTTCACCGTAGAAAAAATGCGTTTCCCGCAAAAGGGGCAAAAAGACACTATTATATACAACAGCCGACTACGTCGTCAACGGCAAAAGCGCCATCGAGTGGGTCATGGAGCGCTACCAGGTCACCGTACACAAAGAAAGCGGCATCAAAAACGATCCCAACGACTGGGCCACCGAAGTAGGCAATCCGCGCTATATACTCGATTTGCTGCTGAGCGTCATCAATGTGAGTATGCAGACGGTGGGGATTGTGGAGGGGTTGCCGGGGGTGAGGTTTGAATGAAAAGATGTTTAGATAAGCTTATATAAATATTTAGAAATAGACTAGCTACAAATAAATAGAGTTTATATGAAAAATTGGTATGCTTGGGTTTTATATGTATATTTCTTTTTTTAATTATAACCCTAATTCCTATGCGTACCTATACCCTTCTCTTCAGCCTGTTAGTTATCGCCTGTACACCTGTATCCGCTCAAAAACTCATCGCCGTTCACCATCAAGGTATAGCCTCATATCATACCGATATTAATGCGGCCTATAATGCAGCCGTTAATGGCGATACTATGTACTTGCCGGGAGGAAGTTTTAATGGATTTGATTTAAACAAGTCATTAACGCTGATTGGTGTTGGTTACCACCCCGATAGTACTTCGGCAACCGGACCAACCATTCTATCCCATCTTTCGCTTGGTGATGCTGCAGACGATAGCTATATTACTGGTATTTTTTTTACTAGTCATATAGGTTGTTACGGAAATATTTCCGGAGTAACCCTGTCCAGGTGTTTTCTTAATCAGGGAATAGCATTTTTCAATAATGTTCAATATTCAAATTGGATAATTTCAGAAAATTGGATTAATATTTCCTCAGCATATGGAGCTTCAATTTACTTGCAATCTGGCGGAGCATCAAATTTTCTAATATCCAATAATGTAATTAAAGGATATTGTTATTCTTTTACCTCTTCTGAAATCAGCAACAACATTTTCCTCAACCCTCCAACATTAACTGCTACATATTCTATTGTTAAAAACAATGTGTTTATTTCAAACTATGCAAATTACTCAAACAATTGCCAAGGATACAACAACTTAAACGCAGGGGTAAATGGCGGTCCTGATGCCGGCGGAAATACTGGCGCCAATAACTACCTCGATGATGTTCCACTGCCAACCGTATTTGTTAATTATTCTACCAGCAATACATTCTTTCAAAACGATTTTCATGTAATAAACCCTGCTTATCTGGGAAATGATGGAACACCTGTTGGTATTTATGGCGGCGTATTTCCGTGGAAAGAAGGTGGACTTCCTTCTACTCCGCATATTCGCGCTAAAATAATCAATGCATCGACCAATCCGGATGGTACATTGCATATTAATGTAGTGGTGAAAGCGCAGGATAACTAGGATTGCTTAGGGGTATAAAAAGTGAAAGCCTTGTATGCATATATGATGCATAACATTTTTCCTATTCAGATGTGCCTGTGTGTGAATCAAGAATCGTAAAACTCCTCCACCATGCTGAAACTAACCCAACCATTAGTTATCTCATCTATATGCTTGATAGTGATATTAATGTCAACCAGCATTTCAGCAGGAAACGTTTTTATTCCAACTGAGCATTTTTACCATTCCACTTCGGCGCAGATTGTTGCATACGAGTATTGGTTTGACCAGTCAGGCCAGCCAACTATAGTTCTTGTAGATCCAACCGAAGAGTTATCACTTGATATTGATTTGCCCACTACAGGTTTAACCAATGGGCTTCATAATATACATATTCGCTTTCTTGATGATAATGGATACTGGAGTGGGATAACTAGTCAGTTTTTTGTAAAACTGCCTATTGCAATAGGGGGAGAGCGGCAGATTGTATCCTATCAATACTGGTATGATAATGCCTCTGCGCAGGCGATAGAGGTACCTGTCAATGCGGCCTCAGAAGTTGTAATACTAAATGACCTACCAACAACAGGATTATCAAACGGCTTACACACCCTACACGTGGGCTTTAAGGATGACAGTGGGGAACGGAGCGGCGTGTTGAGTCAATTTTTTGTTAAACTGCCTGTTGTGATAGCTGGAGAGCGGCAGATTGTATCCTATCAATACTGGTATGATAATGCCTCTGTGCAGGCGGTGGATGTACCTGTTAATGCGGCCTCAGAAGTCGTAATTCAAAATGACCTGCCGACAACAGGATTATCAAACGGCTTACATACCCTACACGTGCGCTTTAAGGATGACAGTGGAGAATGGAGTGGTGTGGTGAGTCAATTTTTTGTAAAACTACCAGTTGCACAGAGCGGAGAGCGGCAGATTGTAGCTTATCAATACTGGTATGACAATGCCTCTGCTCAGGCGATAGAGGTACCTGTCAATGCAGCCTCAGAAGTCGTAATTCTAAATGACCTGCCGACAACAGGATTATCGAACGGATTGCATACCCTACACCTGCGCTTTAAGGATGACAGTGGGAAATGGGGCGGGGTGTTGAGTCAATTCGTCACAAAACTGCCGATATCTCAAAGCGGAGAGCGTCAGATTATAGCTTATCAATACTGGTATGACAATGCCTCCTCGCAGGCAGTGGAGGTACCGATAACTGCTACTTCAGAAGTTGTGGTGATAGAAGATGATCTATCTACTACAGGCTTATCAGTCGGCAACCATACCTTACATCTCCGGTTTCTGGATAATATCGGACAGTGGAGCGGCGTCACTAATGATACTTTTTATGTCGAAGAAGCTACCCCATTGACTTTTTATGCCGACTCGGATGGAGATACCTATGGTGATCCCGCGGTTACGATTATGGCCTTTACAGCCCCTCCGGGATATGTAGCCAATAGCACAGATTGTAATGACTCAGATCCTGCAATCAATCCAAGTGCCGTTGAAGCATGCAATTCAGTCGATGACAACTGCGATGGATTTGTAGATAACAACCCTTCTCCTGTGAACATCTTGCCCTCAAACCCCTCAATATGTACGGGAAATGGCACAACGCTAACTGCCTCGAGTGGAACAAGTTATCTATGGAGCACGGGAGAAACAACACCAACCATATCTGTCAATCCAACTGCAACAACCACGTATTACGTGAGTATAACTGACCCTGCCACGCAGTGCATTGCTGTGGGTGGTACGACCGTTACAGTGCTGCCTATTCCTGATGCAGGCTTACCTGTTTCTGCAGCCTCCTGTGGAGGAACCGGGGCAACTTTGACTGCCTTCGGCGGATTTGTTTTTTACCAATGGAGTACCGGCCAGAGCGGCCCTAACCTCAACTCGATTTTTGTAAACCCGGGGGCCACTGAATCATACTCGGTTACAGTAACCACTAGCGCAGGCTGCGTTGGCAGCGACGAAGTGGAAGTCTATCCTTCACCTGCTGTGTCAGTATCTGCTTCCAGTAGCCTGCCAGAAGTCTGTGTAGGTAATTCTGTCCTATTAACTGCTATAGCTACGGGGGGTACGGGTACTCCAACATTTTCCTGGAGTACGGGTGCAATGGGCGATGAAATCAGCGTTACCCCCAGCGCTAATACGACTTATTCCGTTGTAGTAACGGATGCTGTGGGTTGTACTGCCAGCGATGCAGTGGCTGTATCGGTCAATGTTATCGATCTCACCACTAGTGTATCGCCGACCAACGGCTGTCCTGGTGAACAACGTACGATAGAGATTCTACCAACTTCCGGAACAGCGCCATACACTTATCAGTGGAGTGACGGCCTTTTGCCGCAGGCTACGCAGCTTATTTCTCCGGCTAGTACTACTCAGTATACAGTAAGCGTAACAGACGCAAATAACTGTATAGCCTTTGCACAGATTGTTGTCCCTGTTTGGCAAAATAATATCATTGCGTCGCCGGAGGGAGAAGTATGTCCCGATTCACCTGTTGAATTGAGTTTGGCGTATGCACTTGCTTCAGGAGCCTGGTCAACGGGTGAAACGGATCAAAACATAACAGTTAATACGACAGCGACGGCCGATTTTTCTGTAAGCGGAACCGATATTAATGGGTGTACCGTAGATTTAACCTACACCGTTCCAATATCAGGAGATCAACCTATCATAGTTATTAACAATAGCCTATCGCCATTAGACGGTGCAATAAATGTCGCGCCAAATCCTACTCTATTTACTTGGTCGCCCATGCCGGAAGCAGAACGATACGACCTATACGTATGGCGTATGAACGAATCGCGCCCAGTTATCCCTACGGTCAGTAACCTGCAAGCGTTTATGTCGAATGTTGTTTTAGAGTTTTCTACACAATATAATTGGCAAATCCGAGCCCAAAATGACTGCCACGAGGCTTGGAGTGATACGTTAACATTTTTTTCCGGCGAATTACCTGATCTGGATGTCATTAATTTTGCTGCTCCGCCGACAGCTAATTATGGTCAAACAATTGGGCTATCGTGGGTAGTACAAAATATAGGCAATGCTGGAACTGCGGCATCGACATGGGCTGACCACATTTGGCTTTCGGTAGATACGATCGTTTCGGGGAATGATATTCTACTCGGTTCGTGGTCTAACCTCAATTATCTAAACCCTGGAGAATCTTACACGCAAACGCAAGATTTGAATTTACCATATGGCTATTTCGGCGTATTTTATTTAATTATTGAATCAGGTGTTGGAATACAGGAAGTGCAAATAACTAATAACACACAACACCTTCCATTACTAATTACCATTCCTCCGCTACCGGATTTGCGGGTAGAATCGGTTGCTGCGCCAACAGCAGCGTTTGGGGGGGATAATGTAAGCATCACCTGGCAAGTCAATAATCACGGAGAGCTTGATGCCACGCGAGATTGGTATGACTATATCTATCTGTCGAATAGTAACACGTTTAATGCAAGTAATGCCACGCTTTTGGGCAGCTATTGGGCAGGTGGCACATCATTAATTTTGCATCAGGATAGCGCCTATTCTCAAACACAAACGGTCCAAATCCCTTACTCGGCCTATGGCCAGTTGTGGCTACACGTTTTGACCGACGCGCAGAGCCAAGAAGTCGAACTTATTGAAAACAATAATGCAGGGACAACTATGCAGGCGATAGCCGTATCATTGCTGCCGTCCCCTGATTTAGAGCCTATCTCCATCAGCATCCCCGCTACAGCGAGTTCAGGACAAACAATTTCGGTTGGATTTACAATACGGAATAATGGGGCGGAAAATTATCCAAATCAAACAGCCTGGTTAGACAAAGTATTCATTTCCCAAAATGCTGTTTTTGACAATTCGGCAGTATTAGTTGGATCTGCATATCATTTTGGAGGAATTGCAATTGGCGGGTCTTATTCTACTACTATTTCGTTTCAAATTCCTAACGGCACAAGTGGTAATTATTATGTATTTGTGAAAACAGATGCAAATGACAACGTATTCGAATATATTTTTGAAAATAATAACATTGCAGCAAGTTTAAGTACCATCAGCATTTCACTGACGCCTACCCCCGATTTAAATATTTCAAATATTATCCCATCTTCTTTTTCTATGACGGAGCAACAGGCTTATTCGCTTGTTTGGAAAACAAAAAACATTGGATATGCATCTGTAACAGGGCCTTATCGGGAAGCGGTAATTTTATCTCAAAACCCTAATTGGGACGGCAGTAGTGGTAGCTTTGTGTCTATAGGTTCATTTCAGCGAACCGGTAGTCTCAGTTCAGGTGATTCAATTACTTACACCACTAATTTTATACTACCAAATCTAGCTGATGGAGGAGTATGGTATTTTTATATCAAGACCGACTCCAACAATGATATTTATGAGCATGGCGGAGAACTAAACAACCTCTCTCGTAGTAATGGCGTAACTGTCACACAGCAATTTGCCGATTTAGAAATTCTAGGTTTCAACGCCCCGGCAGGCGCAAATAGTGGAAGTACGATTGCAACAAATTGGCAGGTTCGGAATAGCGGAAACGTTCCAACGGGTACTGGTTACTGGGCAGATTACGTATGGCTTTCCACTGATGCTTCGTTAAACGGAGGGGATTATTTGTTGGGTTATGTGGAACATATTGGCGGCCTTTTGCCGGATAGTAGTTACAGTAAATCACGTTTGTTTAGCATACCAAACGGTCTGAGCGGCAATTATTTTCTGCTACTCGATGTAGCGTATTCAGCTAGCGCAGTTAATGACAATAATTTGGGCAACGACTTTGTAGTCATCCCCATACTGGTCAATCTAACCCCTTCTGCCGATTTAGTGATAACTGATTTGACATTATCCTCGCCGGTAGTAGCGGGCCAAACTTATTGGGCGCATTACACGGTAAAGAACAACGGCTCCGGCACGGTGAACGGTCAGATAGTTTCGGATCGGGTATTTCTTGGTAACAATCCTGCGCTTGCCGGCGCTGACGACATTGGATACACCTCCAAAGCCAGGATATTGTCTGCTGGCCAAAGCTACATGGATAGTGTTCAAGTAGAAATCCCCGCTTATGCAAATGGTTATTATTACCTGGTAATGCGCACGGATAATACTGATAACATCTACGAATTTAATGGAGAAAATAACAATGTTTATGTAGGCACGATTGCGGGAAGCGGAATGGAGCAACAACCGATTCAGGTTTTACCGGCTAATTCGGTTACAGCCAACCTGACCGTAACAGGGGTTACTGCACCAACATCTGCTTTTCTTGGCGACCCAGTGACCATTGCATACGAAATTCAAAACACCGGGGATACGCTGATTTCCGGCTTGGTTCGCGATATCACCTATTTATCCACAGACAATATTTTTAATGGCGCTAGTGATCGGCTGCAAAAAATTGACAATTACCAGCTCACATTAGATGAAGGAATATCTATCACTAGAAGCACTACGGCGCCATTATTAACCAAAATAATTGGCGATCATTATTCCATGGCTCGCACAAATGTGTTAGCGACCTTGGCGGAAAGCACCCTTGCTGACAATCTCGGCATCTCGGCAGCAACGATAGCGGTAGACGCAAGAGTACTGACGCTTGACGTACCGGAAGTGACATCGCTCAATGTAGGAGATTGGGATTACTATAAATTTACCGTTGGGGCAAACCTCGACATATTAGTGACACTAACAAACCTCGCCGGCGTTAACAACGGCAGGGTTTTCATCGGCTTTAACCGCGTACCCACTCCTGATGACTACGATTTTATCGATGATAATGGCAATGGCATTCGCACGGTTGTTATTCCAACATGTGCAGCGGGTACATACTATGTGCTGGCCCAAGTAAAAGAGCCTTTTACTGATCAGAATCAAACAGAAATATTGGTAAGGGCCTTACCCTTTAGCATCGTTTCCGCTTCACCGGACCACCTTGGGCAGGGTGTGGTGACTACCACACTTATAGGAGCCGGATTTATTAATTCCGGCATGACGGTGGAATTGCGTCAAGGCGGCGTCCCGATGGCTACTGGCGAGATCACCAAATTCTTTCACAGCATGAAGATTAATGTACGGTGGGATTTGACGAATGTGCCGGTGGGGGTGTATGATGTGGTGGCTGTGAAGGGAGGTAATATGGCGATATTGACTGATGGGGTGGTGGTGGAAGTGGCGGAAGATTTACATTTGGCACTCTTGAAAAATATTCCATCACAGATGCGTGTTGGTCAAACAGCAAATTGGTCTTTTGGATTTATTAATGCTGGAAATATCGATATTCCAATTGCTGAAATCGAAATTAATTTAATAGGCGAAGTTCTTAATTTTAGTCAAATCAACAAAACTGACAACATAATATCAATAGTGGACATTATTGATACAAATGTTGTAAGTGTTACGATGAAGATTACGAATAATAACTTACATCGTATCCCACTTTTTATGCAGAATATCCAACCCGGCGAGCAAGGGTCTATTAGCTTCATGCTAACAAACTCGCAAGCTGAATACATTCCGATAAATGTCATCCCTGTACCTTATACAAAAGCACAGTTCTTAAAAAAACAGGCTTACAATATTGAAAGACAAAGACAGGTTCTTTTAGGCGATCCAACTTTAGTACAAGATCCTAATATATTGGAATTAGCATCTAATGAAGACGATTTTAGAATGTTTATGTTTTATCCATTTATACAAAAAGGATTTATTGATTCAAATGAGGTTGCAAATGGCGAATATCAAATTGAATACTTTAAGTTCGATCCTGGCATTAATATAGGGAAGTCCTTTTTCTTAAATCAAGAGATGGGGGGAGGAGATTTATTCCTTTGGGAAATCAATCTAAGTTCGACAGAAGGCGGTTCTGCAGGGGAAAATCTTGGATGGGATTTAATACATGCAACTGGTATGATTAGTATAACTTCAACTGAAGAAGATCCATTTTGGATTGTTATGCGTCCCCTCAATCCGTGTGATAATAATTATGACTTTTTAACTACTTGGGAACCATGGCATGATTATTTATGGCCAATTGCTATTGCAGAAGGAGGATTTATTGGCTTTGATCCCGCTAAATTTCGTTTATTTTATGAAGGTTTTGAAGAGAAAAATAATCTTTGTGGGGGGCGATTCGAATTAGAGTTAAGTGCAGATGAAAAAACACTTTTCATTCATTTTATACATAGAGTGTTATTGCCTGGCGATCGGGGTTGCAATGGTGGCCCTGGGCTTTGTGGGTACCCAGCAGGGAATGGTGGACAAGGAGGACCTGCCGCACCTGGAGGTGATGGAGGAGCAGGATCAGCAGGCAACGGGGTGAATCCACCGAGCGCAGGAGGCAATGGAGGAAGGGGGGGAGATGCAATAGCGGGAGGTGGAGAACCATGCATTTTTGGCATTCAGGGGGGGGCAGGAGGAAATGGTGGAATTGGAGGACAAGGTGTATTAGGACAAACAGGAGCTCCAGGAGGGGATGGTGGGAATGGTGGAAACGGGACTATTGGTTGTAGCCCGCTAGACCCATGTGTTAATGGAGGGCGCGGTGGGAATGGTGGGAAAGGCGGGAAAGGCGGTATTGGAGGCAATGGTGGTACTGGAGGTATTGGTGGTACTGGAGCTATTGAGAGTTCAAGTGGTGAGGAAGGAAATAATGGCTTAGAGGGAAATAATGAATCCATCGCTCAGCTTATTATACAAGCCTCACTTTTTACTCCGAATATCAATTGCGAAAATATACCTGATTTAACAAGCCCAGAATGTATTTGTCATCAAGTTTTTCGATTTACCATGTGTGATCTTTCAATTCTTGACTGTGCACTTGGGTACAGTGGATGTACTTCGTCGTCTTTAGCCCCGCCTTTAGTCTATAAATGCTTACAATATTCAAGTACAATTTGCGCTGTTGGTACAGCAAATAACTGTGGGGGCCTTTTATTCACGACTTGTGGCCAAGAACTCATAGAGATTGTCGATGATGTAGCAACATATGGAGATTTAGCAGTTCAAGCAATTGAAATTGCAAAGAAAGGAAAAGGCGCATTTAATGATTCGGGCATATTGGTTGCTATTGCTACTTTACTTTTTGACTGGAGTGGACTTGATACACATTGTGGTCAAGTACCCACAATCCAATCCTGCGACCCCAACGACATCATCGGCCCACTTGGTTACGACACCACTGCTCGTTGGGTCTCCAAATTCGATTCCTTGGTATATACTGTCAACTTCGAGAACGACAGTACAATTGCTACTGCGCCAGCCCAACGCGTCACAGTGCGGGTTCCGCTACATGAAAACGTAAATCCTTTTAGTCTTCGTTTAGGCGATTTTGGCTTTGCAGGATTGAATTTTCAAGTTCCCGAAAACACCCTTAATTATACTAAAGTACTTGATGTGTTGGGATCACTCGGCGTATTCGTTGAAGTAAGCGCAGGCCTGGATATCATCAATCAAGAGGCATTTTGGACTTTCCAGGCGATTGACCCTCAAACGGGTTTACCGCCTGCTTTACCCAGTGTAGGTTTTTTGCCTATAAATGATACTCTCGCTCGCGGGCAAGGCTTCGTAAGCTATCGCATTTCTCCCAAAGCTTCAACAATCACGGGGGATACAGCTACGGCACAAGCAAAAATTGTATTCGATATCAATGACCCAATCGAAACGAACATATGGAAAAACACCATTGACGCATTCCCACCCGCAAGCACTATCACTACAGCGCTACCTGCTATTATTGACTCCATGTCGATCCAAATTTGTTGGAATGGCCAGGACGATCCAGGCGGTTCCGGTGTGAAGAATTATTCGCTATATTATGCTGTCAATGGCAGCGCTTTTACGCTCTATCGCGATGGCATTGAGGGCTTGTGTACTACATTTACAGGACAAACCGGAAATACGTATTCGTTTTTTACACTTGCAACAGATAATGTAGGAAACCAAGAACCCGCTAAAATAGCGGGAGATATTACTGTGACAATTGTTGAGAATTATTCTTGCGACATAAGCATTGATAGTGTATCCCAATTTGAAGGCAATACCGACACCATGATTTTCCTATTTACCGTTACACGAAGTAATTTAGATTGCGAGGCGTCTGTTAACTACACAACAGACAATTATTCATCATCCGCGTCAGACAATGACTTTGTATTTAAGACGGGTACACTTGTGTTCGCAGAAGGCGAATCAACTCAAACAATTGAAGTTTTGGTCAATGGCGACAATATTGTCGAGCTTGACGAAACATTCTTTGTAACCCTCCATGATCCTGTGAATGCGACGATTATCAATGGACAAGGTGTTGGAACTATTCTAAATGATGATTCGGCTTCTATTTCAATTACCAGTCCTACGATAACTGAAGGTGATGCAGGTTCACAAGTCATCATTTTTGATATTGCTATGAGCAATGCAGTTGATACCGCGGTTACAGTCAATTTTGCTACTAATGATGGTACGGCTGAAATTGCTGACGCTGATTATCAAAGTGAAAGCGGTATTCGCGTTATTGCGACAGGAGAGACGACCCATCAAGTGATGGTAATAGTAAATGGGGATTGTAAAATAGAGTCTACCGAAACCTTTATAGGTCAGCTGAGTAACCTATTCAGCGGTGGTCGAAATGTAATATTGATCGGAGGTCTTAGCACCTTAAATGGGACTGGGCTAATACTAAATAATGATGATCTACCCGTTATTAATTGCCCTGATAATTTATCTTTCAATACTGCCCCCGGATTATGTGGCTTATTACTGACATTGCCATTACCTGAATTAAACAGCATCTGCGGCGCAGGCGCTTTAGTTTTTCACTATCGCGAAGTCGATTCAAATTATGCTCCTATTGAGCAGTACAGCAGCTTTTATGCTTCTACTGACAATTCATTGTTTCTTAATGAAGGGATTTATGAAATTGAATGGCAGATAACGGATGGCTCAGGTACTTCGCATTGCAGTTATTATATCGAAATAGTCGATAACGAATTACCAATAATTACGTGCCCGTCGTCGCAGACCATATCTCTCGACGAAAACTGCTTTGGATTGTTACCGGACTACGCTGACTTGGCATCGACAGATGACAACTGTGGCGAAGTTACAGTGGTACAATATCCGCTTGGAGGTACAGTCGTATCTGATGTTGGTCAATTGATGGTATCTTTGACAGCAACTGATTCCAATGGAAACAATGCGGGATGCAGTTTCACAGTTCATCATGTTGACGATACTCCACCATATATAGCTTGCAACAATCAAACTATTACTTTCAACGGCGAATCGGTGATCACACTTGATGCGGGTACTCTTGTAACAGCTAGCGACAATTGTGAGATACAAGGGATCACATTGTCGCCATCATATATTAGCTGTTCTCAGCTTGGTCAAGTTATTCCAGTTACTGCAATAGCTATAGATGTTAATGGCCTATCTACAAATTGTACAAGTCAGGTAAATGTTACCGGGTTACCTTGTGGGTGGAATCAGCAACAGGATGGCGTGAACTGTGCGGAAGGAAATAGTATAGATTACAATCCTGCCAGTAGTGTTTGGACAGTAACCAGTACCAATTGCTACTATGCCAATCCTTTCAATGTTGACGCCTTAGCTTTTGCTCAACAAACATTGTGCGGTAATGGAAGCATCATAGCGCAAGTAACAAGCATCAATGCAAGCAATATTGGCTGGGCCGGCATAATCATGCGAGAAAGTAATGCATCAGGTGCTAAAAAAGTTCAGCTTATGACCAACTTGAGTAGTCTAAGCAGAAGAGAGGTCAGATACTCAACTAATGGGCAGGCGATTCCTCAACAATTCCCTAGTCAGCAACGATATTGGCTTCGTTTACTGCGACAGGGTAACCAGTTTATAGGTTATATATCTCCAAACGGATTGCAATGGTCTCAAATAATGGCAGTAACTGTCAATATGTCTAATTGCATCCAAATGGGATTGGTTGTGACTAATTCGACCTCATATAGTACGCTTATTGCCACTTTTGCAAATGTTAGCGCAGTCAGTGGCTATAATTTGGCAGAGAATGGCGACTATGTATTGACTTCCGAGGTCTCTATTCCTGATTTTGCACTTTTTCCCAATCCTACTACAGGAGAGCTTAACGTAGATCTTTCAAATTACGATAGTCGTGCCGTGCGCATAGAGCTTTATAGCCTCCAGGGCCAAATGCTGTACTTCAATGAAATACCCGAAGTCCAAAACGCGGAACGCCTTGATCTGTCTGCCTACCAAAGCGGCATGTATCTGGTGAAGGTAAAATCGGAGGGGCTGCCTGATGTGACTAAGCGCATAGTATTGCAACGGTATGATTGATGAGATGGGAAGTGTTAGTTGAGGTCAAATAGTTTCAACAATGATTTATTAACTTGCTAACATGCAATCAAATAGTGCCTTAAACGATTAAAAATAAATGGCCGGCGATAAAGAAACAATTTACGAAAAAGTAATTAACTGGTTCAAAAACAAAAAAGCAATTGTTTTTGTGCTGATTTTATCTGCCCTCATTATTGGGTTAAAGGACATAATTGAGTCAATTGAAACTATACAAGATGTTTTTTCTTCAGAAGACACATTGCCACCTTTACCATCAAAGGATACGATATTGGTAAAGATAGATGATACAACAATGAATGATATAAAACATAAAAATACGACGACAAATAAGTATTTTAACATTGAATCATCTGAAGATTATGATAACATATTAGCAATACTAAAAAAAGCAGGGTATCTGAAATACAATAATAGCACTCAATCTAATACAATTATGATTTCACATTCAAATGAGGTTAAAAAGGTTGAAGGAGGGGATTTATATGTTTTCAGAGGAGGACATTTAGTGATTAAAAAAGATGGACAAGTTTGCGGAAATTTATACGATATCAAGTTAGAAGCGCTTGATTATCCAGCTAATCCGCGTATAACTCTGGAAGAACAGATTCGAAGCCAAATAAAACGATTAGCAAACGAAAACGCCGAGCAAGTTGCTCAGGTTATAATAGAATGCTTATGAAAAATATAGTCCTTACATTGTTGTTGCTACTTTTTGCAATGAATGTTTATTGTCAATCGGCTGATAACATTCTGGTATTTGCTCCAAAAAGCGATTTTTTATTAGCACACATTGAAAAAGAGTTAGTTGGCTTTCAAATGAACGATCGAAAATTATTTGATAAAGTCACAAATCTTAATCGCATATACAGCAATGTACAGAGCGAAGGGACGTTGAGGGAGGTTATAGGGAGCTACTCTAATAAGTTCTACCAACTAAGTCCGGAAGCAAAAGCAATCCGTGCAGAAATTGAGTCGCTACTGACTGCGCATAATTATTTTCTATTAGTTAACATCAATACATTAGACTTATTGATTGAGTACCAGCTACAACTATATCATACATCGAATCAGACAACGCAGCAGTTTGAAATGTTGAATGATAGTCGCCTCTTCCCAGTGAACTCAGTTCAAAATCCAGTAAAAATTGAAAATTTCATTCTCAATCCGAGCGATCCGGAATATATATATCTTATTCAAGATAACTTAAAAAAGTTATTCAAAGGGCTTAATCACCCACCAGAGGCGTTAATAACTATTAATGGAATACCCAATAAGAAGGACTCTGTATACTATTTTTCGACACAAGATACATTTCGAATAGGGTCGGAACTTTCTGTCGACCTTGATACTCCTAGAAAAAGATGGATCGCTACTTGGAGGCAAATTAGTCCCAAAGGCTATTTGAATATAGATCCATTGGAAAGAATCGTTTTGAATGAAGATACGCCCTCTAACATACTAAACATTGCTACTCCAGGGCAATACCTAATAGGCATGACGATATCTGATGGGATTGATTATTCAAGTGAAGACACATTATGTATCATGATTATTCAAAAGCCAAATATTTATGTTAATGAAGACTATTCTATTTTATATGATTATTTGTCCATACTAAAAAGCAAGGGGACTAAAAATAAATTCAACAAGAAATATACCATTACTTGCAGTAATTATCAGGATTTGGCAAGCTTTAATATTTACAATACCTCGGTTAACCTCCAAGTGGATAGTTTACGAATGTTAAGTGCCATAGTAAAGCAAAAACTAAAATTCCAGTCTGCCGCTCAAATGAAAACGGAAAATAGTTCGTATTTTAATTTCATAACGATCAAGAATGATCGAAACCCCTTTGGGTATAACATTGAACTTATTTCTATATTTCCTGAAACCAAAACCAATGAAATCACGTTTTATCTAAAAAACAATAGTGGGATTAAAAGTAATGAAATAAAAATAAGACAAGATGTATACAGGAGATCTCCTATAGATTTTTTTATCTCAACCGGAATTCGTCGAATAAGAAAAAATTTCATTACTTTAGACTCTTTATTAGACAGAAGAGATAATTATTCATATTTGAACACTATTATCCAGGCAAGCTTGTATATCACTAAACATTTTTCAATATCTGGTGGAATAACTATTCCTCACACAGATGCTCAAGTAATAAACGGATACACAGTAAGGCCATATTTATCAGCAAGCTATCGATTGAATTTTTATTATTTTAAATCTCTAAACCATCTTCCAGTTAAGTGGAGTTATGGCATTTATATGGGATTTTATCATGTTCGACTCACAACTGATCCACTAGAATATATCAACAGCAATTCAACTGGAGGTTCAAGTGGTTGTTCCTGTGCTTTTTTTAGCGATACACATAAAGTAATTATTCCTGAATTTGGAATAGAGTTCAACTATCGTCTTTTTAATAAAGAAAAAACTCCTTTATATTTGGCGCTCACATTAGATTCATCTATTGGTTCGTTTGATAATTTAATTAGTAGTTCTATTGCTATTGGTTTGCGTTATAATTTAAACGGCGATTAATTGGTTAGTGTGATTTTATATAAAACTAAAGCAACAAAAAACATGCATCATGGTAGAAGTATTCAAAGAAGGAAACGACCAAGCCTATTTCGAATGGATGAAAAAAAATCCAAATGGTTTTGTATTGAACATGGGGAGAGGAGAAGGGAACTCCTTTTTTATGATACATCGTTCGGGATGTTCTCATATTTCCCCGTACTTCCAATATGATGATAAAGCCTATACAGGGAAATATTTGATAAAAATTGTTTCAAATAATGTGGCTGAAATTGAAAAACATTGTGCAGAAAATTATAAGAAATTTCCGGGTACTTTTAGGGTCTGTAAGAGTTGTCGACCTGAATATATGCCACAAGAAATTACATACCCTGATGAATTAGAAGAAGATGAAACATTTATAGAAGGCGCTAAAAAAACAGTTACTGTAAACGCCTATGAACGAGACCCCAAAGCCAGGGCGAAGTGTATAGCGCATTACGGCTGCAGATGTATGTGCTGCGGATTTGATTTTGAGGAAAAATACGGCGAAATTGGCAAAGGATTTATTCATGTGCATCACCTTGTCGAGATTCACACTATTGGGCAATCATATAAGGTCGACCCCAAGAAAGACTTGATTCCATTGTGCCCGAACTGCCACGCTATGATCCATAAAAAATCACCGCCATATACTTTGGAGGAATTAAAAGATAAGATAAATTTAGTTCACTAACAAAAAATCAATGGCAATGTGGGACTTTATTCAGGTTAACTGGAAGGAAATCTTAGGCTTCGGAATAACAATTATTGGTGTGATTTTTCCTTTCTTTCAGTATATCTCCCAAAAACGACTTGAGCAAAAAGACAAAAGATTCCAAAACTATCACAAGCTACTGGATGATCTCTTAGGAAGTAACAATCCTAGTTTAAGGCTTGATAGGCAAATAGCCATAATTTTTGAATTGTTTAATTTCAAGGACTACCACCCTGTGACACTGCGAATATTGAATGGATTGAAAGAAAGCTGGAATGATCCCAACGACCCTAATAAGTACAAAAGGTTAATCGACGAGATTGAGCTTACAGCAGGAGACATTAAGAGGTACCAAGCGCTCAATTATATTCAAAAAAAATGTTTCCGCCGTAAGCAATAGCTATGCTGTGTGATGGTTAGAATAAAATGATGAAATTAAGTATTAATGTATTACAATAAAAGGAATTGCAATCGTTTTATCGTAACACAATAGCGAGGCATAGTAATGCCCTGGCAATAAATTCATATGTAAAGAATTTGTTTTAGAACTAGGGGCCGTAACTTTCTCTTTTACAATCCGTCCGAATAAATCGTATATAACAACTCTTTCAATACCATACCCGGAAAAATATAATGTTCCATCTTGTGGTATTGGATTGGGATAAACATAATAACTATTAGTTTCGGGAATCGTTGACGAAAGACCTGTGACGAGTTCAATAATAAAATGGGCTTGTCGATGACAGTTTACATCAGAGATCGTTACTTCATACGTCCCTGCAGGTAAACCAAAGATTGTGCTATCTTGAGCACCATTGCTCCACAAATAGGAAAAGGGTGCCATTCCCCCACTTGTGAATAAAGAGATTGCTCCAGAACTTGTTCCGTCATCATGGATAGTGAGTGCACTATCGATTCTAATAGAGTCATATTCCTGCAATACAAATGTACTTGTACTGGTACATCCATATTGATCTATAGCATCAAAAGAGAGAATTGAGGGAGCCTGATAGTAACTATCAAAAATCAGAATAGAATCACCAGGACAAAGCCAGATATTTTCTTCTGTATCTTGAAGGGGGTAGTTGGAAATAAGAATTAACTCAGTGCTATCGCATCCATCTATAGTTAGATGATTGAAAATATAAGCGCCTGGATCTGATAAAGGGGTACTATTAATCCAGACAGTATCACTCTGGCATTTTTCAATAGAGATCGTATCAACTACTGCGGGAAGAAAATCTATCAATAATCTTACGACTGTATCACACCCAACTGAGCTATAAATCGTATCAAAATATATACCTGGAACGGTATATAAATGACCATTATAATAATACTCATCTCCATCACAAAGTGTTACAGGTATATCAGTGTCAATATGATTCGAAAAATTTAAATTAAGCACAACAAAGGTATCGCATTCGCCAATTATCGGGTTATTGATTACGGGATGGTATGTACCAGATACATGATAGTTAATCCCATTATAATTGAATGAATTTTGCCCACACACTGTATAGTTTACTTCATTAAGGATAATATCTGGTGTTAGTCCAAAATCATCTGTCTTAACAATTAAAACACCATCCTCGTTAAGCCAGCTTTGACCACATATTATAAATCCATTGTCAAAAGTTTTTATTAATGATACCCCTTTATCATGAAAAGGCGAAGAGCAATCACCATAAGTCCTATGCCATATTCGATGTCCATACGAATTAGTTCGAATTAGTAAAATTTCGTTGTTTAGCCACCCTGTAAAAACTAAATCACCATTTGGTAGTTCAGTTAATGAGTTCAAGCCGTTAAAAAAAAAGCCAAGATTATTATTGCCACCAAAATTTTGAAACAACAAACCGCCCGTTTGATCAAATTTTGACATAGAATAGAATCCTGATACATGCCTATCAGATAATACGTAATAGCTTCCATCTGTCGATTCAATTACGGATAGTCCATTCTCCCTATAGCCAGGATTATTTATTTGGCTAATCCATAATTGTTCACCATCTGAAGAATATTTACAAATATAAGTGTCGCCTTCATAATCTAGCGAATTATTAATTCTACCTGTAGTTATGAGGTTTCCATCATTGGTTTCATAGATTGATTTTATAAGCATAGAGATTGTATCCGTAATTACTTTTCTCCAGAGTTCGTTTCCGTTAAAATCTGTTTTGATTATTATACCTTGATAGCCTTGCATTATAGCCTTATTTGCCGTAATAATAATACCTGGATAGACATTAGTAGAAATAACTTCATTAACATTAATATCTTCATCAATCATTAAGTTAGTTTCACTTACAAAACTTCCGTCATGACTATTCAACTTTGTTAACCTCAGTTGGGCATTTAATTTTGAGATTGTCATAATCTCATTATTTGGAATCTCCAAAACACCTAGTACAGGCTTGCTAAGTGTATTTTGCTGCCATATTACTTCTCCAACGGAATCTATCTTGACGATGTATCCATTGTTATAATTCCCATTAACCACCGACCCACCAGTAAAAATAAAGCAGCTATCGCTAGTTTGAATAATACTAGTTGGTGTCTCAAGTTCCCCTAAATTAAAGTATTTTTCCCAGGTAGTTGTTTGAGAAATAGAAGTAAAGTAGATATACATAATATTGATAACTGTCAATAGGATTCGATTCTTCATTTTTATTATTATTATTTGTTGATTATATTGATGTAATACGTGAGTAAACATAGCTATTAGATATTAAAATCAATAACGGAGCCTCAAAAAAATTTACATCAAGGTTCCAGTTTTAACTACACGCATGTGATTCTGGTTGATAGTACCCGTAGTAACATTTATGTACTACCTCCGCTATGCCCTTGCAATGAAGGCATTCTGTTGTTGAGTCACGAGCTAAACTGGGCCATTGGTCTATTTAACTTCATCCCAGGTACACCTAAACCCAAATCTTCGGCCTTGAAAACCAACTATTGCACCCTCCTCCCACAAAACAGCCCACTCCTACCATAAATTTAACAATTCAAGCCCACAAATTGAAACAAAGCCTATCTTTGCAGCGTTTTCCCAAAGGCTATACCAAGTTAAATCATCCGGAAACAACTATAGATGTCACAATTGAACTTTAAATCTGACGTAGAAGCAGTTGACGCACTCGCCGCCTCTTACAGAGAACTCAAACAGGAAATTGCAAAAGTGATCGTGGGCCAGGACGAAGTAGTCAGAGCCGTTATCATATCACTGTTCAGCAACGGCCACAGTCTGCTCGTAGGCGTGCCCGGCTTGGCCAAAACGCTGCTCGTAAGTACGATCTCGGAAGTGCTGGACCTGGACTTCAAACGCATCCAGTTTACGCCCGACCTCATGCCTTCCGACATTACCGGCTCGGAGATCCTCGACGAAGACCGCCACTTCAAGTTCAACCGCGGACCCTTGTTTGCCAATATCGTGCTGGCCGACGAGATCAACCGAACGCCGCCCAAAACGCAGGCAGCCCTGCTCGAAGCGATGCAGGAACGCTCAGTGACGGTCAGCGGCGTGCGCCATGCGCTGCCCTCGCCGTTTTTTGTACTGGCTACCCAAAACCCCATCGAACAGGAAGGTACTTACCCCCTGCCCGAAGCGCAGCTCGACCGCTTTATGTTTAATGTGCCGCTCGATTACCCCTCTTACGACGAGGAGATCGCGGTGGTGAAAGGTACCACGTCTATCCAGGATTTTAAACTCGACCACGTGGTGACCGGCCCGCAAATCTTGTTTTTCCAGCAATTGATACGCCGCATCCCCATTGCCGACAATGTACTGGAATATGCCGTGATGCTGGCCACCAAAACGCGCCCCGGCACGGCTAAAGCTACGCCTAAGGTAAACGAATATATCTCCTGGGGCGCAGGCCCCCGCGCTTCGCAGTACCTCGTGCTGGGCGCCAAGTGCCATGCCGCTATCTCCGGCAAGTATTCTCCCGATATCGAAGACGTGCAGGCTATCGCCAATTATGTGCTGCGCCACCGTATTGTGCGCAACTATAAGGCCGAAGCCGAAGGCGTTTCGGAAGAGAATATCATTGCCAGCCTGATGTGATGATGTTGAATGTTGAATGTTTGATGTTTAATTAACAATATATTACATATCAAAAATAATTCAACATTCAACATCAAACATCAAACATTAATAAGGTATCGCACGCCAAAACCCGGCTAATCGGCATCTGTGTAAGAAAATAAATGCCGTACATTGCAATGAAAAAAATGATCAACTACATAAGCCGGATAGGGCTGCTGGGGCTATTGTTCGCGTTGCCCTGGGCTTGTTCGGAGGATGCCCGGCAGGGACTTCGTCCTTTATCGGTAGCATTCGGCAGTGTAAACCAGGTGCGCGTAGTGATGGACGAGGATTTGTGGGAAAGCCCCCTCGGCGATACCCTGCAATATTATTACGCCGCAGCCTATCCTATCCTGCCGCAGCCCGAGCCCATTTTCGATTTGTACCACCTGCCGCCCGATAAACTGATCAATCAGCAGGTACAGCGCGAATTCCGCACGTTTATGCTCATCGGCGATTTGAGCGATACTACCTCGGCAACTACGCAGCTGATATTAAAAGACATCGGCCCAGAAAGAGCGGCGGAAGCCAAAACCAACCCTAAGCTCAACTCTTTTGTAGGTCGCAATAAGTGGTCCAACGGGCAACTCATAATATATGTTTTTGCTTATTCAAAAGAAGCGTTGATAGACGTACTCAAAGAAAACTACCCGGCCATCGCCAATAAAATCCACGACCACGACAAACCCAAAGTTGAAGCTACGCTGTTTGTGAGCGGCGAAAATAAAAAGCTGATGGAGGAGGTAAAAGGCCGGCTCGGCGCAGATATTCGCCTGCCTAAAGAATACTTCCTCGCACTCAAAGAAGGCAATATGATGTGGATACGCCGCGAAACCGAGGCGATCAGCAGCAACCTGCTTCTGTATAAAGTGCCGTATACCGATCAGTCGCAACTCACCAAAGCGGGCATAAAAGCCATCAGGGATAGCCTGGGACGCCAATATATCTCGTCGACCCTGCCCGATACGTATATGCGCACCAACGACGTGGATTTGCCCATGTTTACTTCTATCAAGACCGTAAACAGCAATTACACCCTCGAGGCCAGAGGCATCTGGGATATCGTCAACGACTATATGGGCGGGGCATTTGTAAGCTACCTTATTTACAATCCCAACAAGCGCGAATTGCTGTTTGTCGACGGCTTTTTGCACGCACCAGGTAAAGACAAGCGCAACCACATGCAGCACCTGGAATACCTGCTATCGAGCATCAGGTATTAAAAAAATGTCCCAAAAGGTCGGCAATTATTAAAAAGTTGCCTACCTTTAGAAGTGATGTTTGTCAGGAAGTCGTATCAACACAAATTGAAGGAGTGGAGCGCGGAACAGCTTATTCGTGCATTCCAACACACGGGCGATCAGCAGTATTTCAATGCGCTGTTTTCGCGGTATCTTCATTTGGTCTATTACACCACGCGGAATTTCCTGGAAGACCGCGAGGAGTGCCGCGATGTCGTAATGCAGGTTTTCGCCAAAATCTTCCAACAACTACAGCAACAGAAGGAGGTTCATTCTTTCGGCAATTGGCTTTACACGCTAACGCGAAATGAGTGTATTTCCAAAAGGCGCAGCAGCGACAAGCAATCGCTTCGCTTTGAAGCCGCGTTGCAACAATGGCAGGAAGAACCGGCAGAAAACCCCGACTCAGGCGCGCAAATGGTGTCCGCTACTGATCGCGAAACGGAGGATCTCGTGCAGGCAGCTATGCTGCAGTTGGACGAGTGCCAACGCATTTGCCTGGAGTTGTTCTTTTTCCAAAAGAAAAGCTACAGGGAGATCGCCGACATTACCTCCTTTACTGAAAATCAGGTTAAAAGCTTCCTGCAAAATGGCAAGCGCCGGTTGAGGCAATTGCTGGCGCCCGCAATGGCGCGGGAAGGCAAAACGAGTACATGAAAGCCATTTTCAGCCACTCCTCCTGCCTCTCGAAGCAAAGTGTTAGCAATTATGTAAATGGCCGCCTATCGCCCGAAAAAAGGTTCGAGGTGGAAAACCATTTACTGGATTGCGCGCTTTGCAGGGCTGCCGTGGAAGGGTATGCCCTCACAAGAGAAGAGGCGCCAAACATCAGTGTCGGCCCAACGCCGCGGAAATCAACCCGCTGGCGTAAGGCTTTGCTATTGCTATGCGTAATCGGCGGCGCAGCTGCCGCTATATGGTACGCCCGATCCCAACGCGCACAGCAACCTGAAATCCTGTATACCCGCTTTTTCGCTCCCGCAGCCAATACTTTTCTCGCGCAAGGCCGAAATGCCGGGGCAGAGCCGGCAAGGGCAGAACGGGGCATCGCCCTGGATTACTACGACGAAGGGCGCTACGCAGCCGCGCTGCCCCATTTTACACGCTACCTGGAGCAGTACGGCCAGGACGGCGAGGCGCTGCTGTACTTTGGCATCGCACAACTGGCATTGCGACAACTCCCCGAGGCCGTCCACAGCCTGTCGGCGGCAGCAGAACTTCTTCCCGAGCGGAATGCGGAAGCAAACTGGTATTTGACACTGGCACACCTCCGAAACGGCGATACCGAGGCGGCAAAAAAAATCCTCCGCCCTTTGCTGGAGACGCAAGGCGCCTACAGGCAAAAAGCGGAGGATTTGCTCCGCGATTTGGAGAAATTCGATTAATCCATAAACCGCAGACTCTTATTGATAAACGCCGTCAGATCGGCGCCTTTCAGCATTTGCTGGCTCAGCAAGGCCAATTGGTAGAGGTATTCGGCCATCTGTTTGCGTTGGTCTTCTTCGCCTTCGTGTAGCAATTTAGTGGCTATGAGCGGGTGGTTGGTATTCACCACCACATTATAGGAATCGGGAAAACCGTCAAAAGCCATACCCTGGAGCGCCTGCATTTCTTTCATGCGGCGCATAAACTCGGGGCGCGTGATCTGCACGGGTGGATCTTCGGGCGACAAGGGCTGCAGGGTTACGTTGTTCATGCTGCCGGCGCCTGCCACCAGCGGCTCAAAAAGCGCCTTCACCTGGGTCTGCTCGGTTTCGCTGAGCACCGACTCCTGTTTCTCCTCTTTAGGCACGAGGTTGTCCACCGTGTCGGCGTCGACGCGGGTGAAGGTGACGCCGCCTACCTTGTATTCCAGGTGCTGCAGGAAATGGCTGTCGATCACGTGGTCGAATACGAGCACATCGTAGCCGCGATTGCGGCAGGCCTGGATGAGCGCGTCGTTGTCCACCGCATTATTCGTATAAATAAGTACCAGCCGGTTGCTTTTGTCGGTTTGGAGGGCTTTTACCTTCTCCTTGTATTCTTCGATCGTAAAACACTGGTTGTCGACGTTTTTCAGCAGGGCAAATTCGGTGGCGCGCTCCTGGAATTTTTCGTCAGACAACATGCCGTATTTGATAAACACACCGAGGTCGGCCCACTTGGATTCAAAATCCGCGCGGTCTTTTTTGAACAACTCGCTGAGTTTGTCGGCCACCTTGCGGGTGATATAACCCGTAATTTTCTTCACGTTTTGGTCGCTCTGCAGGTAGCTGCGCGAAACGTTGAGAGGTATGTCGGGCGAGTCGATGACGCCGTGGAGGAGTGTGAGAAACTCGGGAACGATCTCCTTTACGTCGTCGGTGACGTATACCTGGTTGCTGTACAGTTGGATTTTGTTGCGCTGCACCTCAAAGGCGTTGCCCAGTTTGGGAAAATATAGGATGCCCGTGAGGTTAAAGGGGTAGTCGATATTGAGGTGTATCCAGAACATCGGCGCCTGGCTGTAGGGGTACAGCTCTTCGTAAAAAGCGCGGTAGTCCTCGTCGTTGAGTTCGGATGGCTGTTTTTTCCAGATCGGCGCGGTGTTGTTGATGATGTTATCCACCTCGCTTTCTACCTGCTTTTGGTCTTCGCCTTCGCCTTCGTAGCTCGTTTCGGTGCGTTTGCCGAAGCGGATGGCGACTGGCAGGAAGCGGCAGTATTTCTTCAACAGGTTTTCGATGCGTGCCTCTTCGAGGAATTCCGCGTTTTCCTCATTGATATAGAGCACCACATCTGTGCCGCGCTCGGCTTTTTCGTTGGGCGTCAGGGTGTATTCGGGGTCGCCGAGGCAGGACCAGGTGACGCCGGCGGCCTCTTCCTGATACGACCTGGTGACGGCCTCCACTTTATCGGCTACCATAAACGCCGAGTAAAAGCCCAGGCCGAAGTTGCCGATAATACTGGCTTCGTTTTTGAATTTTTCCAAAAACTCCTGGGCGCTCGAGAACGCTACCTGGTTGAGATATTTATTCACCTCTTCTTCCGTCATCCCGATGCCTCGGTCGCGAATGGTGAGCGTTTTTTGTTCTTTGTCAATAATGACGTCGATAGTGAGATCGCCCAGTTCGCCTTTGATCTCGCCGCGCGAAGCCAGGGTTTTCAGCTTGGTAGTGGCGTCAACCGCGTTGGAGATCAATTCGCGCAGGAAAATTTCGTGGTCGGAATACAGGAATTTTTTAATGATGGGAAAAATGTTCTCGGTTTGGACCGATATCGTACCTTTTTGCATAGCGCTATATTTTTTGTATTAGCATGCTTCAAATGGCATGCCAAGTGGGTAGAGACTGACATTTTGGCAGGTTCGACTTGATATCATTGCTGAAAGTTGTTTTCAATGTCGATATCATATTTTGCTAAAAGACCGGAAACACCAAGAATTGAAAACTTGGCTTTCTTTATCCTGTTCATTTCGGGGTCAATGATATAATTATAAGCCGTACGAAAATCGGCTTTCTCCAGAATTGTATGATCAAAAACGGCTTTGGCCAGGTCGCAATTATCAAAAACGGCGCCTGTCAGATCGCATTCTGCGAAGTCGACTTCGTGAAGTTGCGAATTTTTAAAAATCGTTTTTTTGATTATCATTTTATAAAACAAAGCGTGGTTGAGCTGGCAATTATCAAATGAAAACGAAAGCCCGAATTGATTGCAATCGTCGAAGTGCAAACCCAGCATTTTACAGCCATTGAATACAGCGTCCCGAAAAGCAGTATTTGCCAGTTTGGCTAAGCTTAAATTGCAATCTACAAACTCGCAAGATGTAAATTTGATATCAGAAAGATCTGAATTAGATAAATCGCATTGTTTAAAAATACAATTTTCATATTCTCCTTTTTTCAAAGGTTCTTCCTGAAAATTGACTTTATCAAAAGTTTGTTCTTCTATGTACATCTGCCATGATGGTTTTGGGTTTTCAACCGATCTTCACCGAAGTCATAGTCAGCGCGCCGGCCACGGCTTTGTCGTTGAACAAGGCGACGTTTTCGTCTTTTTCGCGAAGCGCCAGCGCATAGAGCAAAGGCAGGTAGTGTTCGGGCGTGGGTATGGCGAGGTTAAAGGCCCGGCCCTGTGACTGGAAGTTGACCAGCGGCTGGTGGTCGCCGGATAGAATAAACGCATTCATTTTTTCGCGGGCTTCGAGGGCCCAGTCGTAGCCATAATCTGACACGTTGAGCTTGTCCCAGGCTACCATGCGGAGGTTGTGCACCATATTCCCGCTACCGACGATCAGAACGCCCTTTTTGCGTAGGGCGGCCAGTTCTTGCGCCAGTTCGTAGTGCCATTGGGGCGACTGGGTGTAGTCGAGGCTCATTTGGATCACCGGTACGTCGGCGTCGGGGTAGAGGTGTTTGATCACCGACCAGGCGCCGTGGTCGAGACCCCATTTTTCGTCGAGACCCACGTTCGTTTTTGTCACCAGGCTTTGGGTGTCCAATGCAGTTTGCGGGCTACCCGGGGCGGGGTATTGCACGTCGAACAGGGCCTTGGGAAAACCGCCGAAGTCGTGGATGGTGCGGGGTTTTTCCATGGCCGTTACAAAAGTGCCCTTGGTTTCCCAATGTGCCGATACGCAAATAATCGCGTTAGGGCGGGGAATTTCCTGGCCGATTTTGCGGAATCCTTCCACAAACTCATTTTCCTCGATAGCGTTCATCGGGCTACCGTGCCCAAGGAACAGCACGGGCATTTGCTCCGTGCTGCCCAGTGTATCCGTTACTTTGCTTAAATCGCGGAGTTTCATTGCTACGCCTGCTAATGGCAATACTGCCAGTGATTGAAGGAATTTTTTTCTGTTCATGCCGATCAGGAATTTCCGTAAATATTCGCTCCGCCTCTGCTTCGTCAACCTGGAATATGTGGAACGATTGATTCAAGATGCGCTCCTTTTTATCTTGTAACTATAATAGCTTAACAATACCAAGTAACGCAGCGTTTGCGAAGGTTAGGCAAAGTACGCTATTAGGCTAAATAATATAGTATACCGCGCGCCCGAGCTTAGATTAAATTCAAAATATAGCGACGCAAGCTATAACTTTTAAAAAAAAGACAACATGAAAACCATAATCAGCATAGCGGTACTTTTTATCGCCTGAATCGCCCCGATACAGGCGCAATCCACCCTTGCCGAGCGGCTGGGCTATCCTGCCAACGCCGAAATGCAGGGCGTCACCGTAGACCACCCCGATTGGGGCGCCGCCTGGCGGCAAATGGACTTCGACTTTTTTACCGGAAAAACCTCCCGGAAGATACTGGCTCAGGAGGGCATACAACTGGTGACGTGGAAAGAGATAGGGAAGTTGATGCGGTGATCAATCTAAAAACCTGCTTCCGCCACAGTTCCATTAAAAGTTATGATGCAGGTATTCGGGTAGGCGCCCACACCTTATTCGGGAGGGACTGTCGGGATAAATGGATCCCCGATAATAGTCACAGGAGATCTGGACTTTAGCCAAATGGCTGTGCGAACTTCTCACTACGTCCCGGTGCTCCGCGAAGAATAGACCAGTTGGCTTGACTCAAAACCCGGTGGTATTTATGAAAACGATTTTCTTCAGATAACCCAACCCCGCGAAGAACGCTACAAACCGTCCTTCGGCCAACCGTTATCAAGCTGCCTAAAAACAAAACCTTTGCCTGTTCATAGACTTTTTTGCTGAATAATGGCGCAAATACCGATATTTGATGGGAGAACTCTTTTGGCAACGTGAGCATAAATTTGATTTGTCGTGATCTCAAATTTAATCACTTCCGGGGAGTTCTATTTTTTTAGTTCAATCGGCTAAAGTCCAGCTAAGCTGTATGTTAAAAAAACTAAACCCTAACGCTAAACCCTACTAAACAGTTACATTTACTTTTACTATAAAACCCATGACCGCAGTGGTACATCGATTACACGGCGAAACACAGCACTATGCATGGGGTGGATACGAATTCATCCCGGCCCTGATGCGCCTCGACAACACCGACCGCCGGCCTTTTGCCGAATGGTGGATGGGCGATCATCCCCTGGCCCCTTCTTTCGTGTGGGTGGGCGGCCAATGGGAGGAATTGGGCGCCCTCATTCGCCACGATCCCCAATATTGGCTGGGCCCCGACGCCCGGGTCCAATTTGGAGAGCGACTCCCCTTTTTGTTGAAAATACTGGATGTGCGCAGCATGCTTTCGATACAGGCGCACCCCACCAAAGCCGCCGCCGAGGCGGGGTTTGCCCGCGAAAATGCGCTGGGCATCCCACTCGATGCGCCGCACCGCACTTACCGAGACGACAACCACAAACCCGAAATCATGGCGGCGCTGACGCCGTTCTGGTTGCTGCACGGCTTCCGCCGGCAAGCAGATATTGCCGCTTTGTGGGCTGAGCGCCCCGGCTTGTCGGAGCTGTACGCCCAGCTGCCCCAGCACGACCTTAAAGCCATGTACAAAGCGCTCATGGAAATGCCCCAGGAGGAAGTGGATCGGTGGTTGCAGCCCCTGGCTCAACAACTATTGCCCGAATTGCAGGCCCACCGCCTTTACAAAGACGAACCCGACTACTGGGCTGCGCTGGCTTTCGAGACATACACCCGCGACGGGCACTACGACCGCGGCGTATTTTCAGTTTATCTGCTCAACCTTGTGCGCTTAAATCCCGGCGAGGCCATCTTCCAGGCTGCCGGGGTGCCCCATGCTTACCTCGAAGGCGTCAATGTAGAGTTGATGGCCAATTCCGACAACGTATTCCGCGGCGGCCTCACCCCCAAGCATATCGACGTAGGCGAACTGATGGCGAACCTGCTTTTTGATCCGGTGCAGCCGTTTATTATCCAGGCGAGTTCGCCCAACGGCCTTGAGGTTTTTCCCGCGCCCATCCCCGATTTCGAATTGCACCGACTGGCTCTTGCCCCTGGCCAATCTTATGAATGGCATCCCCTCAGCGGCCCCGCAATCGGACTAGTCCTCGAAGGCGAGTTGACGCTTTCCGATGCAGCCGGCGAGGGGGTGTTTCGCAGTGGGGAGAGTTTTATTTCGCCACATAAGGCTGAGTTTACCTGCCAGGCCGGGTCGGAGGGGGTTGCGGTGTATTGGGCTGCGTTGCCGGAGAGGGAGAAAGGGAGTGAGTGAGAGAGTGAGGGCTGCGATAAGCTTTGTGGGAATAAAACGGATGTCTCTCTTATGTATTTGACTGTCGATTAGGCATTAACAGGATATTGTCTTCCCAAGCTTCGGCCAGTAGAGAGAGATGCTGCAACGCTTCGCATTCTTCAGGTGTTAGGGAATGAAAACCCCCGCTATTCGTTGCCTGCTGCAAGTAGGTTTCTATTTTTTTCATCACCTGTCGGTATTCTTCTTCTGAGGTTATTTGGTTCAACATTTAGCCATATATTTTACATGATATAACCAGTTACTGCTCAAAAAAATTCCTCAAATAAACTTCCTACCTTTGCCCCTTCAAATCAAAACACCCTGTACCGTGTCGCTGCTTGACGTCATCTTAACCGCCATAGTTGAAGGCATCACCGAATTCCTTCCCATCTCTTCTACCGGGCACATGATATTGCTCTCCTATTTGTTGGGCAATCACGAGGACGAATTCACCAAAACCTTCGAGATATTTATCCAGCTCGGGGCTATCCTGGCCATCGTGGCGCTTTATGCCCGTCGTTTTTTGTTAAAGCCGGAGATTTACCTCAAATTATTCGTCGCTTTTTTGCCATCGGGGGTATTCGGGTTTTTATTGTATAAAATAATAAAGAGCTACCTATTCAACCATTGGGTAGTGGCGGTGTCGTTGATTGTTGGCGGGGTAATCCTCATCTGGCTCGACAAGCGCCTACACCTTGGCGAGCCCAACGACGAGGAGCTTTCCAATATGTCGTACAAAAAAGCGCTGTATATCGGTTTTTTTCAGTGTTTATCCATGATCCCCGGCGTATCGCGGGCGGCGGCCACCATCATTGGCGGTATGAGCAACGGCTTGTCGAAAAAAAGCGCGGCCGAGTTTTCTTTCCTGCTGGCCATTCCTACCATGGCAGCCGCATCGGGTTATGATTTGCTGAAATTTGAAGGGACTATCTCAAGCGAGCAGTGGCAGCAGTTGGCCATCGGTTTTATCTTGGCTTTTGTCACGGCTATTTTTGCGGTGAAATGGTTTGTGTCTTTGCTCAACCGGCACGGGTTTGCCGGGTTTGGGTATTATCGCATTGCAGTGGGGGTGTTGTTTTTGGTGTTTGCGGTGATTAAAGGCGGAGGCTTAAATTAAACGTGCACAAAATTTTTAAAATTTTGTGCACGTTATGCGTATTTGCACAAAAAAGTTACTCTCTTTGTGCATATCCTTTACGAAGTAGTTCAAACAAATCCTTATTGATATAATAGTTGCTTCTTCCCAATTTAACCTTTTCAACCAGCCCGATTTCAGTTAGTTGGTTAAGATAAAAAGCAGCAGTATTTCGATGTACTCCAAGCCCTTCCTCTACAAACGCAATCTTCGTATAAGGATGTCTAAAAAGGTTTTCCAGTAGTTCTTTGCTATAAAAACCGGTTTCAGCTCGCATTTTTGCCTTATACAAAGCCATCAACTCCCTTATAGCTTTAACAATCTCAATTGTTTGGTAGGCTGTTTCTTCAACGCCAATCAGCATATACATGATCCATTGCTCCCATGCGTTTTGACTGCGCACCTCTTGCAATAATCTATAGTAGTCCCTCTTGTGCTGAATGATAGAGTGGCTCAAATACAGAACGGGAATATCCAGCAGCCCTTCCTTCACAAGGTAGAGGATATTGATGATGCGCCCGGTTCTCCCGTTGCCGTCATAAAAGGGATGAATGCTCTCGAATTGATAGTGTATAATCGCCATTTTGATTAGGGGATCGAGATCTTGCACCGTGGCATCATTGATATACAACTCCAGATTCGACATAAGATCCAAAATTTCTTTCTCATCCTGTGGCGGGTTGTATACGACTTCCCCCATATTATTTTTCAGCACCGTACCCGGTAGTTTTCGAAAGCCTGCATTGTTTCTCTCCAATTCCTGCTGGATTGATAAAATAGTGCGGTTGGTCAAAAGCCCCGTATCACGTACCACTCGAAAACCGGTAATGAGCGCCGAAATATAATTTTGCACTTCTTTGGCGGCTGCATTGACGTATGATTCATCTACTGCCGCACGAAAAAGTTCATCATTTGTAGTAATGATGTTTTCAATAGCTGAACTGTCTTTCGCTTCCTGTAACCCGAGGGTATTTATAAGAATATTTTCGTTAGGAATAGTCTTGGCCTCTCCCTTAAGCTCAGCTAAGGCCCGACTTGCTTTGTTAAGCTGGCGTAGTATCTGCACCGTTTCGATAGATTGTTCAAGCGGGAGAGCACTTAGATCAAAGGATTCATTTGGATTTGACATTTTTTCTCTCATTAGAAGGTTAAGAGAATTTCGAGCGATTCATTATCGGATTCATTGAAACACTCAAAAGTATCATTTATTTGATTATAATTTAAACAAATAATGATAAATTATTGAGATAATATTTGTTTGTTTATCCTCGCTCCAATGACCAAAATCACCCCCCAACCTCATCTCTATTAATTATTTATACAAATATTTTGCAACTGTTTAGTAGGGTTTAGCGATTGGGTTTAGCTGTTTGTTTAGTTAACTAATACTACTTTGTCACTTTAAACCCGTCATACCGCATATTACGCTCCTCCGGAGTTTTATTACCGGTTCTAACAATATTTAGGCCCTCTGGGCCTCTTATACCGCACACCGTCAAGTTATCCCGACCTGTCGGTACGGGACAAGTTGTGCATAACTTTTCCGGCTTTGCGCCCCGCTTTGGGCGGGGTCGCCCCCGAGCTTAGGTCATGCCCAAAACTTGGCGGTGCGAGCTATACCTGTTCAAAGATAGGGAGTATTTTCATAGAGTTAAACGGAGTAAAACCGAGTTACGCAGAGCGTGATTTTGACTCTGTAGTGAAAAAATACTCCGCGTCACTCGGTTTTAGCCCATTTAACTCTGGTGAAATAATCGGCTTAAGTTGACGATATTAGACTATTGGATTTTGGGACTGTGCGATAACCACCCCTCCATTTTTTGGTCATACCTGAGGTATAGTTGGCAAAAAATCCCCGGCGGAGCGACCCGCCGAGGCTTGTAACAGTTATCAAATATATTTTTTACTGTGCAGGAATCGCCATAAACATAGGCGGGAATTCAAGAAATTGTTCCTTGTTTTCGGGTACGAAATAAAAGTGGTACACTGTTTTCATCACTTTCTGTTCGACATTACCCGCCAGTTCTTCGTATCCAAAATCCCAGCGTTCCAGTTTGTAAGCGTTCCTATCAGGGAGTCTTTTTCTGGCTTCTTCAAGCGCTGTTTCGTATGGTTTTACCCTGGTTTTTTTCAAGGTAGCTCTCACATCAACTGCCCGCCATATTTTGGCCGCATTTAATACGGAACCATCATTATTCAGTTGAATTTTAATCTGCCCTCCTTCGCCCAATACGGGGATAAGTTGGCCGTCGGCTTCTACTTGTCGTTTGAAAACAATCACTACGTTCTTTTGGATCGGGTCAAATTTTTTTTCACTCGCCTTATCTTGCTTTTCGAGCATCATGTGGTTGGCTTCTGTGAGTTTCATGTTGTTCTCAACCCATCCTTTTTCCTTCACAAATGTCTGGGCTTTTTGTATGTATTCCCGTTCCGGCAGGACAGCCGTACTTAGCTGCGCCATTCGATTTTCTTTGAGATAAACCGCGCCGCTCAGCTTATTAATCCGGATGGTGGGAACTTTTTCCTTTGTTTGCTCCCTGGAGATCAGCCAATCGCCTTGTTCTTCAAGTTGAACCCGGAGTATAGGGTCGGGGCGAGGCATAGGGATCAACTCCAGTTCAGGAAGTAATTCCGGAATGCGTATCATTAAGAAAGGTTGGATCAATTGCCGGTCAAAACCTCCGAGGTATTGAATGTGGTAGTACGTATTTTCACTAAAGTTAGCCTGGTTAGTAAAAATGAGGTCGTTGAGAGGAGTTGTACTTACATCAAATCCTCCTGTAGTAATGCAAACTGGCACCACGCCATTGTTGTAGTAAGTCAATCCGTCGATGAAGGCATCCGACACTTCCATGCCCAAATTATTGTAATTATTCCAGATGCTATTCACCTGGCTTTCGTGGCAGTAGGCAGGTGTGGAAGCGCCGCAAGCCATTCTCAGGTAGGGATGCAGGGCGGGCCCCCAACGTTCGTATATATTGCGCTGGTCATAGCTGTCGGCGCCGCCGGTAAACTTGCCCGGCCAGGAATAATCAAAAGTGGCGCCTGTGCCGGTGCGCGGGCCATGCGCAAAAACTTCGCAGGAGCACTGCCAGTAATAGCGCAATAAGCCATAACCCGGGCAATCGCCCAGATGCAATTTACTTTGAGTCCCGTTGTCGCCAAGCGTATTCCATAGTGTTGGATTGCCGTGTCCGGCATAGAAAAACAGCATGGCCTGGTCTATGCCACTGGTAGCATCGGCATCATCGCCAGGTATGGTTTTATCGACATCGTTATAAAAATGCGCAGTATTGGTAAGTCCCACGTGCATATGCCTTCCCGTCCATGTGGAAGGAACGTGATTGGCGGCAGTATTTTTGCCATTCATATCTTTCCCTGTAATAAACTCTTCTGCGGTATCAATATGCCAGTCTGTGTTGCCGTGTGCAGTCAGTACAGTATTAAGCCCTGGGTTAACAGGGCAGCACATCGTAAATACGAGTAGGGCAGAAAGGCCCATTTGCCATAAAATGAGATTTGAGGTTTTCATGGAGTATTATTTTGGTGAGAAAATTTGGATAGAATAATTTCATATAATAGTTGCTGAAATGCAATGACATACGTCAATGCCGCAGCTGCGAAAGAGATGACACCTTCGCTCGTGCCTCGCGAAGATGTCACCTCTTTCGCAAAGTCGCAAAGTCGTCGTTTCGACTCCGCTCAACGACCGGCCAGGATTACACAGTCACACAGGTGCAAAGTCCAAATAGTCCTGCTCCCCTCCCTACCACACCCGCCAGTCATTGGCGATATTCTCCGTGCGGAAAGCCGGTTGCTGGCGGCCGTCGGTGAGGCGGGGCACTTCCTGCGAGATGTAGGCTTCCAGTTCGGAGATCATCACCTTGCCGTCTTTGTTGGCGTCGGCGGCTTGTTCGCGGAGGCCTTTCAGCAGGCAAAAAGTGAAAACGCCGTTTTTCCATTTTTCGCCTTCGATGGCAAATTCTACGCCGCCGGCGCTCGAAATGACGGTAGCGCCGGTATTGCGCCGCGTGTCGACAAAAGATTGCTTCATGAGTTCGAAGGCGTTTTGCAGGCCGTCTGCTCGGGGCGCCACGCGCGTATTAAACGACCGGAATTTTATCTCGCCGCTTTCGGTGCGCTTTTCTTTGATGAGGGCTACCGATGCTTTGTCTAACTCCCCGGAATGGCAGGCATCGATGAGCAGTAGTTTTTGCCGGGCGGGGATGCTGTCGAGCAGGGCTTCGAGCGCTTCGTAGGAGACGCCCTTAGCGGCGGGGTTGTTGAAATCCACATCGTGGGTGGCGAGGTAGTAGTTGAGGTTGTCGTCCAGGAGGCCGTGGCCTGCCCAGAAGACGACCACGGCGTCGTTGATTTTGGTCTTGGACAGCGTTTCTCGCAGTTTCTTGAATCCCTTTTCATTAAACTGGTCGTCGAGAAGGGTTTGTACAGTCACCTTTTCGTATACGCTGTTTTTTGATTTAAAAAACTGGGCGAGGTCGTTCACGTCTTTGGAGGGATACTGCAGGTTTAGTTCGGCGTTTTGATAATTGGAAACGCCCATAGCTATGACGTGCAGATTCGGCTTGGGCGGCGCGGGCGCTTCGTAGCGCACCTGAAAAGCATTGGCAAAAGAAGAAATACCCGAAATATTGGTACAATAAACGGCGATTGAATTATTGCCGGTGGAGAGGGATAAGGTCACCTTTTTTTCGATGGTTTTTTTGTTTTCTGCGGCTACGTCTTTGCCGTTGACGCCCCATATCGGCACGCCGTTGACCAGCACATGTATGGTTTTGATGACCTGGGTGGCATCGGAGGCTTTTATAGTAATCGCGAAGAGTTCTTTATCGGTGCGATAAACGCCCTGTTGGCCGGTGACGGTCACTTTGGGGTAGTTTTTGCTCAGCCTGGCGTCTTTGGCAAACCCCAGCTTTTCGAGTCTTTTTTCGCGGGCCTGCCTGAAAAAGTCGATTTCTTTTTTGGAGGCATATCCGAGCCTTTCCATGATCACGTGGGGCTGATTAAAAAACACATCCGACTCCAAAAACGGGAAGTTGGCGCCGTCTAATTTGAACGTGCCGAAGCCGCTTTGTTTTAAGGCTTCTTTTGTACCCGAAAAATAAAAATCGGGGGTGATGAAAAAGTACTTGCCGGGGCCTTGCGAAAAGTAGGAACCTATTTTAGCTCGGGAAGGGAGATCCCAAATAATAAATTCGCCGTCTTTGGCGGTGCTGACCATCGTTTTTCCATCGGGTGAGATAGCAATGCCGGTGATAAAATCGCTATGTCCATCTGAAGTATAGGCGATATCGCCGCTTTCGAGGTTGTAAAAACCGATTTTGTGGGTGAGTTTATTTCCAAAGATATAGTATTTGCTGTCATTGGAAAAAGCGCCCTCACTGCAATTTTCTATTTTAGCCGATAAGTAGTTTTTAGGATTTTTTAAATTGTATATTTTGTTGAAATCAGCACGGGGGGAACCAACTGCAATATACTGACCATTAGCGCTCCATCTGAACCCGCTTGATCGCACCGCATTGGGGGCCGGCTCGGGGATTAATGCGTCAAGAATCAAAAACCCAGTAGCATAATCCCAAATTTTCACCCGTTCTTTTACGCCGGTTAAAGCCAGGATGTATTTGCCGTTGGAGGAGAGCATAACATCTGAAAAACCTGCATTCACGTATTCTTTAGTAATTTCTTTTCCAAAGCCATTTTTACCGGTGACTTTGGTTGTGTACGGATTTTCAATGCGCCGCTTATTTTGGCCGCCGGCAATGTCCCAATAGGTCAGATACGTACCTGAATCGTAACTTGAAGTGATAATAAATTGATCGTCGGGAGAGAATAAAATTCTATCAAACGCCGGTTTTTCATAATATGGAATCTTGAGATTTGTTAATAAGGGTAATGGATTTTCTATTGTATTTAATTTCGAAGACGTAATAATATCATAAATTACTATTTCCTGATGGCGTATTCCTTTATTTCCAAAGTTATCGTAATCCCAATATAAAACAGCCACCCGTTTTGAGGAATTATCAAAATTAAAGTCTCCAATCGGCATTAAAGTTGAAAATTCAGCAACAATATTTAAATTGCTCAAATCAATAACTCGTAAATAATGGACTCCTTTTCGCCATTCGTTGAATAATTCCCCAATCAGGTTGTTGCCATATACAACGCCCAGGTATTTACCGTCTTTTGAAATCCGAACTAATGCTGCGGGTTCTGAAGCAGTACTGCCTATACTGCGCACATAAGTGCCATTTGACAAATCGTATTCCTGTATGGCGCCCAATTTAGTACCTATGAAAAATCGCCCTGCTCCGTTAAATACAATTAAAGATGAGGGATTCCAGACTGCGCCCGAAGCCCAGCCGGTCGTATCCACTCTTGTCTGCCACACATTGGCTGATTTGGCCATATCATACAGCATTATTTGGTTTTTTAGCCTATTGTAAATTAATGCATTGTTGCTAAATATTTTTACAGTTAAGACGACGGAAGAGTAATTAGCCGGCAGGTTAGTCGTCTTCCAGGTAGATGTATTTACCCACATTGAATTTTGCCCCAGTTTTTTTTCATCGTATGTGCCAAACATTTGTTCAGGGTTCAGTACAAAAGACTGGTCGTTGGAGCCGAATAAGACATTATCCTTGAGATCCCCGTTTTTTACTTCAATGGTTTTTATACGAGAAAATTTATTGGTTTCGTAAATATCTATTTTAGTAAAACTTTCTTTCATTAATAAAAAGCCGTCATTGGGGCTAAAGAACGCATTTGGATTTCCAATTATATTAGCTTTGCCTTTCAATACAACCGACTTATTATCCAAATTAATAATTTCGTATTTGTATTTATAGGCCTGATCCTGGTAGTTTAAAATAAGAAACTTGCCTGTATTTGATATTTTTTTATCGATTCTATTAGGTATGGCATCGCCTGGGAATGGAATCGTATATTCCAGATTAAAGGAAGTTGTAGAATAAACCTGGAAAGCTTTCTTGTCATAATCTTCCACAACCATGCGTTTAGGACTTATTCGCACTTCTGTTTTATCAATGCTTTTCAGTATCTTGTTAGTTTTATAATTGTACAAGCGAATAGTGAGACCTGTGACCACTGCTATCGAATCATTAATTACATCTACATTTTGCCCATATAGCCCCACCTGCTTTTTATCTCTGCCAATGCGGTGCAACTCGGAGGCGGTCTGGTAGTCCCAGACAATTACTTGCCCATCCTGGCTGGTCGTAATCAGTCTTTTTTTATCCGGCGAAAGGTAAATATTCTCGATTTCGCCTGCATGCCCTTTATTCACCAGCATTTCGAAAGTAGCGCCATCGGTGCGGAGAGAAGAAGGCGAATTCCGCTGGTCGGCGCGGATAATTGTGGGTGTGACAAATGGCACGGTGGATATTTTAGGCGCTGCTTCTATCTTTTTGCTCAGCTTTTTTTGATCGCCCGAGGAGAGGCCGAAGGATTCGAGGGTTTGCCCTGACGCAGAGAGCCAAAGCAATGACATAGCCAGGACAAGCAAGAGCTGGTGGAATACAGGTTTCATTTTGGTGCGTTGTTTTTGTGTAATAATGTTTGGGTCCCAATATAACTTAAAATTCAGTGCCGTCACCTCCCGGGATGCTCCCCCGTCGTCACCCCTAAAAACCTAATCAAATTCTCCACATGCTCGTCGATGGTGACGCCCAGGTGCTCGCAGCCCAGGTAGATGGTGCTGCGGTCGATTTTGGCGGCGAAAGCTTTTTCTTTGAGCCGGCTTTTTATGGATTTTACTTTCATCTCGCCGTAAGGCACGGGGTTGACTTTCTGATAGGCAAAAAAGATTCCGCAGATCTCGTCGCAGGCCAGGAGGGCGGAGGCCAGGCGGGTTTTGGGCAGGGTGCGGAACTCGTGGTAGCCGTAGGCATGGGCTTCGACAGCATGGATAAAATCTTCGGGATATCCCCATTCGCGAAACCATTGCAAGGCTATGCCGGGGTGCTCCTCGGGGTATTCCTCGAAATCGAGATCGTGGAGGTAGCCGGTGAGGAACCATAGATCAGCGTCTTCGCCGTAGTGCCGGGCATAACCTTCCATAGCGGTGGCCACCATGAGCGCGTGATAGCGCTGGTATTCGTCTATGACGTGTTGTTCGAGCAGTTGTCGGGCTTCGGCGCGGCTGGGCAGGTGCATATAAGTGGCGGATTTTTGCATGTGAAGTTAAGGAAAATCTGCCTAATGCCTAATCCTCACCCCTTCAAAAAAGCGCCCCCGGCGTTTACATTGGTATACAATTCATACACCAGCTTATTGTTGTACATCGTCTCAAAAAGGTCGCGGATGGGCTTGTAGTCGTTGTGAAAAGGACAGGGCCTGGTTTCGCTGCATTTGCTCAGTCCGAGACCGCATTGCTTAAAAATATCTTTGCCGTCGATGGCTTCGACTATGCGGATTACTTTTTGCTGCGATTGCTCTGCTGTAATATAAAAACCGCCGGTGGGGCCTTTGCTGCTGTTGACCACACTTTCTTTGACGAGTTTTTGGAGGAGTTTTCCCACGGTATGCTCGTTTTCATCAATAGCGTCTGCGATTTCTTTGATGCTGAATTTTTCGCCGGAGTCAAATTTGGAACCCAGGAAAATCACTGCTTTGATAGCCGCTCTACAGGTTAAACTGAGCATGGGTTATTGGTTTAAAAATGCTTTGCCTTTTTCTGAAATCCGTTCATGGCTCCAGGGCGGGTCAAATGTTAAATGTACCAATATTTCGTAGTCCGGGAAGGTCGTTTGCAATGCTTCCTGCACGCTGAATACGATACTTTCACCCATCGGGCAAAAATGCGTGGTGAGTGTCATGGTACAATAGAGCTTATTTTCTTTTTCGTCAAAGTCGATCTGATAAATCAACCCCAGGTCGACAATGTTAAGGCCTATTTCCGGATCAATCACCTGCTCCAGGGCTGCTAATGCCACTTCACTTTTGCTATTGTCATTTGTCGTTGCGCTCATTTTTCAACAGGTTGATGGGTTATTATTTTAAATACGTTGATGTTGTATAAAAATGCGGCAATAACTAATAATGCCGCGCCGATTTTTAATAATAAAACAAAATGGGATAAAATACCGATGGTAAAAACAAGCAAACCCGCTATATAGATTATTCCCATAAATTTAAAAATAGTATGATTGAATAAATCTTTGGGCGTTGGGGTTTTACCCATGGCGCTGCGACGATGATATACTTTATTCCAAACGATGAAAGGCAGTGTTTTGAATGTCATGCCGAGGATAATAGCCGTCAGCCACCCGAAAAATATTAAAAAACCGTAGGCCAGAATTAATGACATATTGGCTTTTGCGATAAAAGATAAAAGGCCAATTGCCAGGATGAGAAGCAGAATAGGTATGCCCATCATCAAAACCGCACTTATGGATATTTTCATGGGGTCGTCAATCTGCCGGCGTAATCTTTCCCGAATGGCCTGATAAATGTATTTTGCGAATAGCGCTATTCCCGCAAAAAGTACGATCACCGGCAACAGCAATAAAGTGGTATTATTTGAAAAATAAAAAAGAAAAATATACGACAACAGCGCGGTATTAATACAGACATAAATCCACCAGATCAATTTAGTGTGGCTGTATTTTGAAATCAAAAACATGGGAATCAGCTTGCTGCCTACGCCAATTATGAGTAGCAAAAACCAGCCGATTATGCCCAAATGCGCATGTAAGGGGAGGTAGTGCAGCGAATCTTTCGAAAAAAGCGGTATAGAAAAATTGTACAACAGCGCAAGCCCCAGTATGGAAGTTAACAACAACCAGGCTGTGGCAGTGAAAATATAAATGGCTTGTATATTTTCTGTTTTGCTTTTCGCAATGCTGAGTCCCAGGTTGACAAAATAAACGCCAATGGCTAATACAACCAGGATGCCGCCCCACTGCGCCGGACCACCCATGTCAAAAATGAAAAACCCGCGCACCAACAAAGGAATACCCAGTGCTGCCAGCGCAAAAGAGGCGTAGGCCAGTCGCTCGCTGTGCAATTTTCCTTCAATAATTACGGGCACAAGTTGGTGACTGGCGCCGAGAATGATCATAGTGCCCCAGCCCAGCGCCATGATATGGGTAATGGCCAGTGTGTGCGGCTGAAAATAATGCCCGGAGAATTGGCCGGCTGAAAAGAGCATCAATACCGTGGCCACTAAAAAGGAGAGGGCGGCATACGCATAAAACGGCAATACCGCTTTGTAAGAGGTGGTTTTGATGGCATCGGTATTGGCGCCCGGTGGAAACATAATATACCTACCCTTTGAAAATTAACAGGTGCACCTCGCTATCGCTGATTTCTTTGATGCGATACTCCAATTGTCTGTCTTGCAACTCGGGCAGCAAAAATACCGGGATGCGCTTATGGTAAACAAACAGTGCCTTGTCCTGGGGCAGCTCGTCTAATGCCTCCAATATGGTCAGCATAGGCTGTGGCATTTCCAGGTGGCGCACGTCCACAACCATAAGGTTATTTTCAAATTGCTGCAATACGGCATCCCAATCCTGACCGGATTTTACCGGCTGTTCATCGGGCAAGCCGGCATCTGCATTTTTATAAAAATAAGTGTACACCAGATTATGATCCACGTGCTCCACATAATATTCAAATCCTTGTTTGCTCAATATATTAATCAAAGGCGCCGGTTCAAAGCTGTTGATGAGTTGTAGCACTTGCCCGGGTTTCAGATCTTTGATTTTTCCGGTGATGAGGGTAAAAGGGTCTTTCCCGCCTTCGATTACGGGTCGCACATCCAGGATCTCCATTTCGCCTGGGCGAATCGATGTCAAAAAGCCGGGCGGGGTATTTTCATCGGTTGATGGAAGCTCTGAATTATTTGATTGCTCAATTTGAAAACCAAGCGGTTGCAGTTTTTCAAAAAAATCGGCCACGCTGCAGCCGCCTACCCGACTCGCCATAGCAAGGGTTGTACGGGGGGCCATAATTTTCCGCAGCAGCGGATTTCGCAGTTTGTCAAACCTGGGCGAAATGCTCACGATGGCCTCCAGGGCATCGGGGTTCTCTTTGAGGATAGTCCCGATTTTGGTATCGGCATTAATGGTCATGATTACTCAAAATAAGTAAAATACAGTTGGATATGTTCCTTTTGCTCGTTGAATATCGCGCTTGCAGCATCCTGGTTTTCCGCTTCCATCAGTTTTTTGTTGGATGCGAGCAGCGGTTCCAGCCATTGATGTAATGCATCGTGATCGGGCCCCTGCATGCGGCAATCTTTGATGAGATTATTGAGCTCGTTTTGAAAAGTATTGCCGGCATTTTGATAATCGGCAAGCGTTTGGGGGTTATTAGCTTGCGCAATTTGTAGCAAGGCTGTCACGTGCGCGTTGGTTCCGCTATCGGCTTTCCATTTGGCGCCGTTATTCAGCCCGAGTTGAGCATGGTCGCCGTGGGCATGTCCCTGGCAGCCCGAAAAGCCAAGGATGAGCAAACTGATTATTAACACTGCTGCGGCAATTTTTGATATATTCAGCATGGGTAAGTTATTTTATTTTCCAAAAATGATCGCTCCAACCTTCGTCAATATCACAGGTTTTTGCCTCGTTGTGGTGACTCACTTCCATTAATTCAGCTTCGGATAATATCGATTGCAGGTGGTTGAAGAGGGTTCTTTCTTCAAATCGGATATGCGCATCCAATTTATCTGCAAAATGATTCAGTACCTCGTATCCCTTGTCGCCACTGCTGATGCGGTTTATCAGCGCATAAATTTCGCCGTGTTCGCCCACTGCCTGTATGATAAGCGGATCGTCAGGCAGTTTATCGAAAAGCAATTTTTCTTCTTTATCAAAATGCGCTTTTAAATCGGCGTCGAAAAAATGCAAGACATAGGGCGCGATCCTTTCCGGTGCGATTTGGTGTCTGATGCCGTGTCTTATTTTCCAACAAAGTAACAAACCGAAATGGTGTTCCCTGGAAAATTCCACAATGGTCTCGTGGCGTTTGATCGGTTGGCGTTCCATTGGCGGCAGATTAATTTTACTTTGTCATTTTAAACCAGGCATACCGTATATTACGCTCCTCTGGAGCTTGTGAGATCTTATTGTTGCTGGTTCTAACGATATTTCGGCCCTCCGGGCCTCTTGCGATGCTCCAAAAGCCCCAGCGGGGCGTGAATATTGGTAGATAAATTATGCGCAACATGTATTTTAGCCCCAGCGGGGCGCAATGTGTACACGTAATTTATGAAAAATTCTAAAGTGACAAAGTAAAATTAATTATTCACTTTCTCCAGTTCGACGGCTTTTGGAAAAAGAATGTTGTTTTCCAAATGGATGTGCAGGTGAAGGTCGTCTTCAAATTCATCCAACATCCGGTAAAGCAGGCTGTAGCTGGCGCAGGCGTCTTCGGGCAAGGTATAATTATTGGTAATTGTTCGTATTTCTTCCAAATTTTGCCCTACCATCTCGTGTTCCATTTCCATCATATTGACCGGATTTTGCACGGAGCCGAAGGGGCTGGGCTGATTGGGCTGACCGCTGTTTTTTGCCGCAACCAGCGTTTTGATATAGGGGAATAAAATGCGCTCCTCTTTCATCATGTGGTTTGTCAACTCGGTGTTTACAGCCTCTACCAATTCATTGATGCGGAACAATTCAGGATGGCGATTGCCGTGTACCATCATCACCTTATTGGAATACGCCCTGATATCGGGCAGATTTTTGCGCACGTAGCTATGGTGGGTATTCACGATATAATCGGCCAGAAAATCGAGGCCCCAGTCGTTGTATGGCAGCGGTCTGGATAGCGATGCCTGTTGGTCGGCCATCTGCAATTCGTATTCAATTTTGGTGACGTCGAGTCCTTTAGCCGCACAGGCTTCTTTCACGGTTTTTTTGCCGCCGCAGCAAAAATCGAGGCCGTATTTTTTGAAAATCTGTGCTTTGCGCAAGTCCTTGGCGGCAATTTGTCCCAGCGTTTCATCACCCTGGCCCAACTGGCGTTTGCTGATCTTCACTTTCCACCACTCGGGTCCTTGTTCGAGGTATTCCCAGGTAAAAATATTGCCCCGCTCGCCCAACAATTGGTAATACAAAGGTTTGGGGTCGTGGTCGTTGTGAATCGTGAGGCTTTCCCCATCGGCCAGTTCGTCAAAGCGGGCGAAAATGGTGGGGTGTTTCATCCTGGGTTCAATCAATGTTACATCGAGAACGTTGCCGGATATTGCTTCCATGATTATTGCTTTTGATTGTCAGGGCAAAGATAAGTCCTTTTTTAAATAAAAGTAATTGAATACTTTTATTAGTGTCATCAAAATGCAATATTCTTCATTCTTCATTCTTCAGTAATACATACCCTGCCACCAGCACCGCTACAACTGCGCTCAACCCAAAAATAGCGGCGGGCCCGACGGAATACCAGATGAGCCCGGCCAGACTGCTGGCCAGCAGGGCGCAGATACTTTGAAAAGCGGTGTACGTACCTATGGCAGTCGCCGTGTCCTTTTTTTCGCAAATATTAGAAATCCAGGCTTTGGCTACGCCTTCCGTGGCGGCGGCGTACAAGCCGTAAAGGAAAAACAGCGCGATAAATACGGCGTGGGTATCGGCAAACGCCATGCCTGCATACGCGGCGGCAAAGAGCAATAGTCCGCCCGCAAAAACCCGTTTCATGCCTAGCCGATCAGCTACAATGCCCAACGGATAGGCAGCTAAGGCATATACCAGGTTGTAAAAAATATAGATGCCGATCACGGTGGTATCGCTCAGGCCCGCCTCCTTGATTTTGAGCAGCAAAAATACATCTGAGCTGTTGAACAAGGTGAACAGTAGCAGAGCTGCGGCGAGTCGGCGGTATTCAACGGGACTGCGACGCCAGTAGCGCAGAAAATCCAGGAAGCCCGGCTTGCTTATGCTTACAGTCCTTGCGTGTCTTTTTTCACGAATAAAAAGGGTAAACGCAATAGCCAGCACCCCCGGCACAAAAGCCCAAAGGAAAAGCGCGCGGTACGCCCCCGGATTTGCCGAAAGAAAAACCAGTGCCAGCAGGGGGCCCGTCACCGCGCCGAGCGTGTCCATGGCGCGGTGGAAGCCGAATACGCGTCCTTTCGTGGCGGGCGTGGCTTCGTCAGAGAGCAGGGCGTCGCGGGCGCCGGTGCGGATGCCCTTGCCCAGCCGGTCGACGGCGCGGGCAAAAAATATCCACAGGGGATTGACGAAAGCCGCCATCATCGGCTTGGAAATAGCGCTGAACGCATAACCGGCCTGCACAAAAGGCAGCCGGCGCCCTACCGCGTCGCTCAGATTGCCGAAGTAACCTTTGCTCAGGCCGGCGGCAGCCTCCGCAAAACCTTCTAAGACGCCGATCAGCACAATAGAAAAACCGATAGTTTTCAGATACACCGGCATGACGGGGTAGAGCATTTCGCTGGCCACGTCGGTCATCAGGCTGACCAGCGAAAGTATCCAGATATTGCGGGTGATAATGCGAGTACGAGGCATTGTGCTACTGTGGTTTCGATTTGTACCGGATGACCTCCGCTTTTTCAATAGTAATTAAGGCCCCGCAATTGGCGGCTTCTATCAGCGTATCGGCCGTCTCCAGGAATTGATCAATCTTTTCGGCGCTGTCCACAATTTCTACAATAATCGGAAGATCATGCGAAAGGTCGAGCAGCTTGGCGGTATGAATACGACTGCTTGCTCCATAAGAGAGAATCCCCCTGATAACCGTAGCCCCGGCAATGCCTTGCTTTTTGGCTGCCAACACAAGCGCTTCATACAAAGGCGTGTGTTGGGATTTGTCGAATTCTCCAATAAAGATGCGCAGCAGTTTTGAATCGCGGTCGAGTTCCATAATCAGATGGATTTAATGATTAGCATGCCAAGATAAGTTGCGGCAAAACCCAGGAAAACGCTTGCAGCCACATTCAAAGAAAGGTTAAAAAATTCAGCGCCTTGAGCCAGTTTGATATTTTCGTAAGAAAAAGTAGAAAAAGTAGTGAAGCCTCCGCAAAATCCGGTAGCCAGAAATAGGCGCCATTCGGGGCTCAGTATATTTCCCCGGTCGAATAAACCGACAAAAATCCCAATGAGGAAACAGCCGAGAATATTTACAGCAAGCGTACCGTAAGGGAAGTTGGAGGAGAGGTAATTATTTACAAAGTTAGTCAATAAATAGCGCGTTACGCTGCCGAGGAAACCGCCTATTCCGATAATTATTAATAGCCTGGGCATATCAAATATTGGTTATTTGTCGAATCAAAAAATGCGCTAATCAACCGGGCGCAAACCAAATTGTCGCACAAAACCTCCACAAGAATCAGCACGCCCACACCGTAGCCGTTCCGGAGGAACGATATCTTTGTAGTAGAATCACCATGCTCCTCGTATGCGTTCCAGCGGAACGCTATCCTGGGTATTTAGATATCGTTCCTCCGGAACGCATATCGGTTTTCTCCCTGTTTTTCTACAAAGATACCGTCCCTCCGGGACGCTTGCGCGCAGTACGATACTGCCCACGAAGCCTATGAGCCACCCTATGACCAAGGTCCCTCCGGGACGCTTGCGCGCAGTACGATACTGCATCAAATCGGCAGGATGCAAAGTTAAGGGAGCCAATAAGCATTAGACTTTCATGATATTGATGTTTCTCAGATGCGACAAAATGGTTTGCGCCCAATCAACCAGCCCCACCAAAAATCTCTGCGTATAAATTCTCCATCTTGTTTATTTCCTCATCAGTCAGTTTCGAAAACTCCTTTCTTCTTTTTTTAGGCATCACGCCTTTGTTCTGATGCAAGAACAATATCAGCTTGTTGACGTGCTTGTCCGGCATGTCCACTATATTCTTTATTTCAGACTTCAGTTCATCGTACATCTGGATAAAGTCAAGCTCATTCGGCATGTCTTCCGTCACTGATGCATAGATAGTGTGTGCCAGGTAAGCACATTGGGCAGTAAGATCCGGATATTGAAAATAATAGACTATTTCTTCCTTATTGATAATCTCAATTTCACCGGCTTCATTTTTCTTATACCTGATATGCTGCAGAATTGGGTTGGAATAGGTTTCCAATGCCTGTTCGTATGCTTTCATGTTATTCAGCATGTGAGCCGAAACAGGCACAATCCAGCCTTTAGGTACAATTCCATCTCTCACCAGCATGTCATGAATTAAAAAGCGATGAATTCGGCCATTGCCATCTTCAAAAGGGTGAATAAAGACAAAGCCAAACGAAATTACTGATGCTCTCACAAGCGGTGAAACCATGCCGCTTTTTTTCAGGCAAGCTTGTAACCCATTCATCAAGCTTTGTACCATTTGCGGAGGCGGGCAGATGTAGTGTATTTTTTCGATAAAATTCGGCATGATCTCCCCGATGTAATTTTGAAAATCGCGGAAACCTTGATTGGCAAATCGGGGATCAACAATAATATTCTGGTATGTGGTCAGATTTTTTTCACTCAATAGCGTATCTTCATTTTCAATTCCTGCCCTTTGCAATAAAGCAATGAACCGCTCCATTCTGTCAGGTGATGGCGTATCCCGCTCAATTTCGAATGAAGAACGGGTTTCTTTGTTGTATAAAAAACTAAGTGCTCTTCTAAATACTTGCGGAGTGTAACGCTTTTCCAGTTTTTGTATATTGGATCGCACATCGTATCTTAGTAAATCATCAAGCTGTTTCGTTCTCCGCACAATAGGGCAATAATCGCGATTCCCAAGCAGGTTATCATTGATTTTCCATTTCCCATTTTTTACAATGGCTCCTGTGATGTACTTCGAACTATCCAGAAGATCCACGTAGTTACCTTTGATTTCTTTCGCGATGGGCAATTCCTTTCCCGTTAAATATTCATATAGAAATCCCATCTTGCGGGCGTATTTTCCTTGCCCTGATGAATGGATGTGATTCAAAAGATCCTTTTCCTCCATATGCAGAAACACCTGTTTTAGCAGCCCCATGTGAAGGTCGTCGTATTTCAGTGCAAATTCCAGGTGTACTGTTGTAGTATCACTAGTGGGGGCATATTTCGGCCCGAAGATGCGTATTATCTGACTGGACGCAGATACCTCCAGTTTGTCGTAATTGCCAATATACGACTCATTGCTCAGGTGAAATTGCCCGAGCCGGTAATGCGTTCTAAGCCATACATTTCCTGCGGGGGTATGCATGATAGAATGTTAGGTAAATTGAATAAGTTGTCTGTAATTTGGATAAAATTAATATGTTTTTCTATAAAACAAGTATTTTGATTGAATTATTCTGTATATCGAATAAGGGAGCTGTAAGCTATTAGGGGTTTTATACTAATCTTTCTTTTTTTTACCTCCGCCTTTAAGTTGCTTGAGATCGCCTTCCAATTCTTTCAGGCTCTCCTGCTGGGCAATAACCTGCTGCTGCGCTTTATATTTTTCATACTCATTTCCGGCCATTTCATCCGCCAGCTCTTTTCTGATACGTCCGGCGTGTTCCAATACTTTGCGCTCATTGATAGTTAGGATATCATTCAGTCGCTTGATCCAGTCTTGCATGTACATGGGTTTGCGCTGTTGGGCTTGCGCTTCTGCAAAAGCAAGATATTGTTCAACGAGAAGATTCAGAGCGGTTATTTCTTCCTCGTTTAAGTAATTTTTGGCTATGGTCACATCTCCCTTTCTGATCTTGCCGCCCGACCAGGTTGTTAATCCCATATTGGGTTTTTGCGCGTCAGCGCGCCCAGCAATAATTTCGGCTGCCGTTTGTTGGCTCACCGCCCAAAGCAGTTTATTTTGCACGATTTTGAAAAATTCCAGCGTCTGGGAATTATTTGGGTCGTAGTCGATACTGGTAGCGTAAATCTCTTTTACCTTTTGGTAGAATACCCGCTCGGAACTGCGTATATCCCGGATACGAGCCAATAACTCGTCGAAGTAATTCATTTGTCCGCCCTGCTTCAATCGCTCGTCGTCAAGGGCGAATCCTTTTATGATGTATTCCCGGAGCCTGTTGGTAGCCCAAATTCGGAATTGAGTGCCACGATGAGACTTCACCCGATAACCTATAGATATGATCACATCCAGATTGTAATATTCTAATTCTCTCTCTACTGTTCGCTCTCCCTCTACTTGAACTGTTCGGAATTTCCGAACAGTTGCTTCGTTCACTGATAACTCGTTTTCTTCAAATACATTTTTGATATGCTCGCTGATGGTTGATTTTGCTTTTTGAAACAACTCCGCCAGCTGATTCAACGTCAGCCAAACTGTCTCGCCTTCTACCCGGACTTCCACTTTTGTTTGGCCATCTTCAGTTTGATAAAGTATTATTTCGCTGTCCATTTTTAAACATTTTGAATTAGCAAAAATAAACAATTTATTTACAAATACAAAAACTCCAAAAGAATATTCCCGGGGAAATCTAAGCGCTATGTGCGGACTCACTTGTCGGCTTATTTGCACTACTGAAACGACATTCTCTGCCGTTCATCCAAATCAATAGCCTGATAGCGTTGCTCTTGTTACTTTGTATCCGGCACTGGCCATAACCCTGTTTTTTCACCCGACACAATGGTTACAACAATGGCTAAAACCCAGCGAATTGAAGTCATAGACGTATTAAGAGGTTTCACTCTGCTCGGCATAGGCATCATTCATTTTACAGAGCAATATTATGCCGGCGCGCCGCCGGAAGAATATCAGAATTTTACGAGTCACAACCTCTTCGACCAGATTGCCCTGGGATTAGTGAGTTTCCTCATCTCCGGCAAGTTTTTTATGATATTCTCGTTCCTTTTTGGGCTCAGTTTTGCCATACAACTCAACAACAACCAGGGCGATCCCCACTTTGTACGGCGATTTATCTGGCGATTATTCATCCTGTTTGTTATCGGCGCTATTCACCATTTGCACTACCGGGGGGATATCCTGACTATCTATGCGATGTTGGGATTTCTACTGCCTTTATTTATCCGCGTAAGCGACAAATGGCTGCTGATTATCGCCGCTTTTTTAATAGCCAATGTGCCTACCTTTTTGACCCGCGTAGTGGAGTTTATTACACATACTTCTCTAACCGGCGATTTTTTTGAAACACCCCAACCAGAATTATTACAATATTACAATACCGTTAAATCGGGTACTTATTTCGATATATTAAAAGCCAATTTTTTTGAATTTAAATCCAAAATGCAATTCCAGGTCGGATCGGGCCGGATTTACATCACATTTGGATTGTTTTTATTGGGATTATACGCCGGCAGAAAAAACATATTTGCGCAACCGGAAATTTTCAAAAAATGGATGAAATGGGCGCTTTGGGCATTTTTGATTTGCTTTGTCGTGCTTTTGACTATTGGATTAACAGTCAGCGCGCTGAAAATAGAAATGGATTACAAGATGTGGGGACTGTTCGGCGGTATGCCCTACGACTTGCTCAATGCCGCTATGGCTACCATTTACGTCTCGCTGACGGTTATCCTCTTTCAAAAAGAAAAATGGAAAAAGCGGCTACTCGTCTTTCTGGAAGCAGGCCGCATGGGACTCACTACCTACATCATGCAAACCGTTTTCGGCACCTTGATTTTCTTCTCCTACGGACTCGGCTTGCTCGGGGAATTTGGCGCCGGTTTAGCAGTTGGCATTGCGTTAGTCGTTTTTGTTTTACAAATCGCATTCAGCAAATGGTGGTTTACCCGCTTCCAATACGGCCCGCTGGAATGGGTATGGCGGCGGCTGACGGCGATGGGGAGGGGGTGATCTATGCGACTTTGCGACTGTACGACTCGTGCGATGTCATCAATGCGGGGTTGAGGCCCACTGCGGATTTCGACCATTTCGTTGATGTCAACAAAATGGCCCCGGTTATTTTATCCAGCGCCTGTCATTGATTTTTCATTTTTTCACACTACTACCCAATAAAAAAGTATTGTAACTTGATTATCAATTAGTTGTAAGAATAAAGTACAAAGGGAGTACGTTTTTTGAAAAATCCTCATAAAATCAATGCAACTGAGAGAAAAAACAAAACCAATATCAAATATCTGGTTGACTCAGAACGATTCTATACATCGGATAAAAACCAAAATTAGACTGTCGGAAAGAATTGTCAAAGGATTCTGTTATCGGTCTCCTTTTTCACCATCCGGCCCGCAATTGCTTTCAGTCGGCGCAATTGCCTTCGTCGAATCTTCGATTTGGCTACAAGCGGCAAATTTTGTTTTATTCGCTTCGCGAGTTCGGCCTGTCAGCGCGACGTTTAGTCACCCTTCCAGGCTTCATGTTGCGTTTTTTCGCCGTAGCTGCCTCCACGCCAAAGGTATGGCGCAAAACGCGTCCCCGCCTTGCGGGACTTCGCTGCGCTACGCGCGCCTAAAATAAAATTTGATCGCTTTCGCTCAATCACGAAAATCCAACCATGCTCTTAAACTCTCTTAAACTCTCTTAAACTCTCTTAAAATCATTTTATCATCACCCAAACAGGCTTAGCAGCGTTACCGGTATTTCTTATATGATTGCTTATTCGCAAGTTTGAGATCAAGTTGCCGACCTTGGCCTTTTTCTGTTTTTTACTCAATATATCAGGCAACTTTTCCAAGAGTAAACTATCGAAATCTTGCCGGGTAGCCGAGCCATATCTATCCAGGTATTCGAGCATCATTTTTTTGTAGTGTGCGTCATCAAAACCCCGTTGCCGAATATACTGAGCCTTCAAATTTTTATCGGGAATGGGTTTAATGACTTGCACAGCAACAAAGTAATTCGGCTTCCGCCCCTCAATGTAGCCCTTTGACCTGAGGTGTTTCACCTCGGAATCGCCTAAAGGCCGCTTTTTTTGAACTTTGTCCAACAGCAAAATATCCTCTATCGATAAACTGGGGTTTTGAGCGAGCAAACGAGCAAAGTTAATATCCAGGACGCGCCCGTAAAGGGTCATTTTTACCCGGTTATCCCCCAGTTCGTATTCAGGCATTGGAAAAAACCTGGCCCGTTGCGTCTCAAACATATTGATAATACCGCTTCCTATGGTGTCAATCATGTTGAGACTTACCATTGCATTCGCCAGAAAAGGATTGCGGTATTGGTGGGGTGCGTTCAAGCGGATGACTGCCTCCACCGAACCTGGTAAAAAACTACCGATATTAGAAAACGTGAGTTCGTCGTCGCCTTCCGTCAGGATGATTTTTCCGCCGGCTGTATAGTCCTGGTGAGCAATGCAATTGTGCAATGCTTCACGTATCACGTACGGATCGTATTGGTCAACTTCTTCGGGGAACAAGGTTTCGCCCGTCATGTACCGATACTTCAATATGCGTATTTTTTTGAAAACCTCATCTACCGTTAGCAAAAAAGGGCAGGAGAAGTGTTCGTAATCCCGGCTTGAGCCGTTGTGGCCTTTCAAAATCCAGGTGATGCGCGCCACTGCCGGACTGATGAAATGCTCTGATTCGCTGCGACCCAATAGCAAAATCGCCGCCCGGGTGATTTTTCCCTGAATTGTCAATTTTGCTTTATTTAAAAACGTCATATCATCCCAAGCCCGTATTTCACCGGCCAAATGCGGATTTTTCTTAGTGAAATTGACCCTCGCCCGCTCCAATGCACGCGGGTCTATATCATCCAGCGTTGCTCCGGGGCAAATCCCCACGCTCCAATCCGCAGTGACTTGCTGTGAACGGATGCGCTCAATTTCATCGATATTCAAAGGGCCCAATTCCTCGCCGTCGCGCCCGTAATAATGGCCTTCCCATGCTATCGGTATGCCACGCGGCGCCGCCGGAATTTGAAAAAGCACTACTCGTCCTTCCGGCAAAATGAGTTCGTATATTTCCAAAAAGGTAATTCTGTTGGTGGTTTTGTTGGCAATTTCACCTTTTAACCTGTCCAACTCTACTCTGTTGGGTCGGTATCGGGTGCCGACAACCTGTTTTCCCTTATCTGCAATACCAAAGATTAACCAGGCAGAGCGCAGCCCTTTCAGGTTGGCTTCATTGGAGAGCGCCGAAAAGTATTTACCTATTTTATTGAAATCGTACTGATTTTTTGCCTCTTTGAATTCCACCACCTCCGTCTCGCCGGGAAGCGAGCGAAGTTCATTGAGTTTGTCGAGTAAGTCATTATTAGTCATAACACGTAATACGTCAAATTTCAACCATAATCAATTTAGTCGTGTCATTCCCCAATATATCAATCACTTTCACCACTACCTGGTATTGGCTGGCGGCGGCGGCAAAAATATCGGTTTGCAGTCCGGCTTTGCGTTTTTCGTTGACGGTTTCGATGGTTTGAAAAGGCAGCGCAATACGGATGGGGCTTACTTTTTTACCGTCCTTGTATTTGCCTTCCCAGGTCAATTCGGTCATGTTTTCAATAGTTATAGTGGTGGCTGTTCTGTTTTTTCGCTCCGGTCTGTGTTAGGCCGGGGAAATACAAAGTAAAGTTTCTTTTCGGATATATGCATGATAGCGCCAATAGAAATTCACCCACTAACGAGTATACTTCACTCCCCATAATTCGGGCATCACGCCAACAAAATGGCCATAAATTAACCATCTATTTTTTCTGATTCCCCCTCGGGCGTTTCCCGTGTGCTTTCCCGTAATTGGAGATATATTCTTTCTCTAAGCGTTCGGCTTCAGCTCTACCTGGTATGTTTCTAATGAGAATGCGCCCAACAAAACGAACAAAATTAGCCACTAAATTAAATAGCACGATTTGCTTTCGAACCCGGTTAGACAGCCCGTTTTCATCAATGGGATCGTCGCTGATTCCATATTTGTATACCTCATTTTCAAGCGTATCCTTGATTTCGTATAAATGATGAGGGTTTTTATTTTTGTGTGAATTTCCATGAGGCATAAAAAGGGGGTGTTAGGAATTCCACCCCGCCTCATTGCTGTAAGTCTCGTAACTGCGGGAAGGAATGTGAACCAATTTTTTTCCTGTTTTGCGTGAAAATGCCCGATCTGCAATATACAAGAGGGGTTCAAAAGATATTCCACTGGGCATTTTGTTGGGGTCATTTAGCACTTCTTCATAAAAAGCTTTTCCGTTGGCCACTACGCAACAACGATCGTAAAGGAAATAATCTACTGAAAAATGGCCGTCCGGGTCTTCGCGCATCGAGGCATCTGCATGGCGGCGGGTGTCCAATTGCCAGAGTTTTTCGGCGAGGATTTCTTCAAACTGGTGGATGTTGGGGATAAGCATCTCCGACAAAGCACGAACAACCGGCTCTGTTATAGCATCATCGTCGCCTTCTTTTGACCAGTCGAGCAGATCAATTAATGCCCAAAAGCGTTCTTCCGTTAGCCAATCCTGCGGCGTTTGTCCAATGTGAATTTCTATGTCTGCCGCGCCAAATTGCTTTTTCAGGTCCTGGATGAACGCTTCGTCAAGGTCTTTTACATTGATATGCAGTACGGTTTGCATAGTATTGGTGTTATCCTTTGGTAAAAATAACGCCTTGGCGGGCTAAGAAGTTACTTTCCAGTGATTTTTTCCAACTCCCCCCCCTTCATTCTTAATTCTTCATTCTCCATTCTTCATTCCCCCCATCCCAGTACCATTGATTTTGTATCTTTATCCCAATTCAACGCAAACCAACTCCCACCCGATTTTATGCAACAGCATCCGGACATTGATAAAGCGAAAATTTTTGCGGACTTCTCCAGTCATGTCTCCTCGGGGAAAGCCCGGTTTTTCCAGAGTTTCCAAATGGACTTTGTGCCGGGGGCGCGGGGCGGCTGTTATCTTCACGATATCGAGGGCGACAAGCAGTTGCTCAACCTGCATTGCAACGGCGGGGTGTTCAACCTGGGCCACCGCCATCCCGAACTTATCGAAGTGCTGAAAAGGGGGCTGGACGGCTGGGATATCGGCAATCACCACCTCGTCAGCCGGCCCCGGGCGGAAGCGGCCGCCTTGCTGGCCGGACTGATGCCCGGCGACCTGAATTACGTGGTGTACGGGTCAGGCGGCGGAGAAGCTGCCGACCTGGCAATCAAGGTGGCAAGGGCCTATACCGGCAAAACCCGGATTATCTCGGCTATGGGAGGTTACCACGGCCATACCGGACTGGCGCTGGCTACCGGCGACGCCAAGTACAGGGAGGTTTTCGGACCCCAGGCGCCCGGTTTTGAGCAGGTTCCTTTTGGAGAGATAGCAACCTTGCAGCAAGCTATTGAAGACGATACAGCGGCAGTGATCCTGGAGACTATCCCCGCCACGCTGGGCATGGTCATTCCTCCTCCCGGCTATTTGCAGGCCGTGCGACGCCTGTGCGATGAGCGCGGTGTGTTGCTTATCCTGGACGAAGTGCAGTGCGGACTCGGGCGAACGGGCAAGCTCTGGGCTTTTGAGCATTTTGGGGTGATACCCGATGTGGTGATTCTTGGCAAGGGGCTTTCGGGCGGGATTTATCCTATTGCGGCTACCGTCCTTGCCCAGCGACTCGAATCGATTTTTCATGCCGACCCGTTTATCCATGTGTCAACCTTCGGCGGCGCCGAACTGGGCTGCCTGGTGATGAAACGCGTGCTGGAGATCTCATCTGAACCGGGCTTTCTGGCGCATGTCAATGAAATGGCCAGGCTGTTCAGAGACGGTGTGGCCATACTAGCGCAAAAGCACATCGGTTTTTTAACTGGCTTTCGCCAAATGGGCCTTATGATGGGACTGGAATTGAAAGATGAATTGGCCGGCCCAATCCTCACCAAGGCCGCTTACGATAACGGGTTACTGATGTTATATGCCAATAACGATAAGCGAATTGTTCAGTTTTTGCCGCCCCTGATTATTGAAGCGCATGAGGTGGAAGAGACGCTCGTAAAATTGGCCGGCGCGCTTTCGGATGCAAAAAGTTTGTATGATCAAATGGCGAAATTACGTTAGGCAAAAAGATACCTAACTTGATTTATTTTAACGCAAAGTGCGCTAAGGTCTCGCAAAGGACGCTATTACAGTATTAATACTACTTTGTCGCTTTAAAATTTTGCATAAAATTCGTGTACATATTGCGCTCCGCTGGAGCTATAATGCGCTTTGTTCATGAATCTTCTACCAGAGGGCCGAAATATTGGTAGAACTGGCAATAAAAAGATCCCACAAGCTCCAGCGGAGCGTAATATGCCGTATTCCTGATTTAAAGTGACAAAGTAGTATAAATCATCTGCCATTGCGTTCCTTGCGCAACCATTGCGAACCTTGCGTTTAAAAAATTTAATGGCAATGAACAACGAACCGCCCATGAAAGAAGTAAAAGCCATACTAACCGCCTTTGAGCGCGAACTCGGCGCCGGCGGACTGGAACAATTGCCCGCACAGGCCCAATTGATCGGCTACGGCGAGATATCGGCTATCTTTGCCATCAGGGATATCGAAGGCTGGGTTTTTAAGCGCCTGCCCCTGTTTGAATCGCTGGAGCAGGCAGAAGCCTACCTAGGAAATTTCAACGAATACTGCAAATTGCTGGCTGAAGCGGGGCTGGATTTGCCGAAGCACGATTGCCATATTATTCCAAAACGCGAACAGCTTTTTGTCTTGTACATCGGGCAGGAGCGTTTTCCCGACGCCAACCTGTGCCACCGGCGAATACACGTACAGTCCGAAGAAGAAAACCTCGACATGCTGGAACGCATCATCTACGCGCTGCACGACTTGCAGGTTTTCAACCAAAAAAACAAACCCGGCCTGGAAGCGGCTATCGACGGGCAGTTGTCCAACTGGGTGTGGCTCGAAACCAAGGGCGGCCACCGGCTTGTCTATATCGATACCAGTACGCCTTTATTCAAACGCGCGGGCAAAGAAACCCTGAATCCCGATCTGTTGCTGAAAAGCGCGCCCGGACCGCTGCGGGCGGTCATTAAGCTGTTTTTTCTGGACGATGTGATGAACCGCTATTATCGCCATCGCGACGTGTATATCGACCTGGTGGCCAATTTGTACAAAGAACAACGTCCGGATCTCATTCCCGTTTTTTTAGAAAAAATAAACCTGTATTTAGTTGACAACGAAGCCATTACGCCTAAAGCCATACGCCGGTATTACCGGGAAGACAAATTCATCTGGCAATTTTTTCTCGCAGCCCGGCGAATAGACCGTTGGGTGAAGCAAAAATTGCTGGGCCGGCCCTACGATTTCATTTTACCCGGACCCATAAAACGCTAGGTATGTGCGATACTTTTGTGGCATTGCCACCCAAAACGCAAAACGGGGCTGTCATTTTCGGCAAAAACAGCGACCGGGAGCCCAATGAGATGCAGGCGCTCGAATACCACCCGCGCAGGCAGCACGAGCCGGGGGCCGTCTTGCAGTGCACCTATCTTGCTATCCCACAAGTAAAGGAAACTCATGCCGTGTGGCTTGGCCGGCCTTTTTGGATGTGGGGCGCCGAATTTGGCGTCAACGAGCACGGTCTGGCCATCGGCAACGAAGCCGTCTGGACCCGCATGCCTATCCGCAAAAAAGGCGGCCTCACCGGCATGGACTTGCTGCGGCTGGCCCTGGAACGGGCAACGACGGCCCGGCAAGGACTGGAAGTCATCACCGGGCTGCTCGCCGACTTCGGGCAAGGCGGCATCTGCGGGTTGTACGACCGCTCGATGGCCTACCACAACAGCTACATCCTGGCCGACACACAGGAAGCCTGGGTACTGGAAACCGCCGACCATCTTTGGGTTGCGAAGCAGGTAAAAACCAGCTACGCCATCAGCAACGGTCTGACCATCGGCGCGGAATACAACCTGATCCACCCGGACGCGATTGCCCACGCCCGCCGGGAAGGCCTGCTCAAAAAAGGAAAAGATTTCGATTTTGCGGATTGCTACGCCGACTGGTTGTACACCACCTTTTCCGCCCAGCGGCAGCGGCGTTTTCAATCCGATTGCTTTTTGCGGAACCATTCATCTATGAATTTGCCCCAGGCTATGGAACTGCTGCGCTCGCATCCCAATGAGCCCTACCGGCCCGATCGGCCGTTGCTGGGCAACTCCATCTGCGCCCATGCCGGCAATTTCGTGACCCGCAATGCCACGCAAACCACCGGCTCCATGGCGTGTGAACTCCGCCCGGGGGCTTCTCAGTATTGGTTTACCGCCACTTCTTCTCCTTGTCTGAGCGTATTCAAACCGGTTACTTTTCCACCGCCGGCTTTGGATTTGGGGCCTGCGGCTTCCACCTACCATCCGGATTCCTTCTGGTGGCGGCACGAGCGGCTATACCGGGAGGTTTTACAAGATTTTGCCGACAGAAAAGCTGTTTTTGAACCCGAGCGGAAAGCCTTTCAGGCGGAATGTCTTCAAAAAGCGGCGTCGGCAGATAGCGGTGAACTGGCGGCGCTTTCAGTCGCTTGCTTTGAGCGCCACCGCCAATTAATAGCCGAGTGGACGGAGGCTGTAGGCGGGCTGCCGATTGCCCGCAAAGCGCCGCCTGTTTACCGGCATTATTGGCGGAAGATGGATAGGAGGGCGAAAATTTATGTAATTTCGGAATCGAATTCCAAAAATACATAAATTTGTATAAAAATAGCTGCGATGATATCCCGCCAACTTGAATCCAAAGCAAACGAACTTTTAGGAAAATACCCATTGCTGGCCCTCACCGGTCCCCGGCAATCGGGAAAAACGACACTGGCTCAACGGCTCAGGCCCGATTATAAATACGTCAACCTTGAACTTGATGAAAACAGCGATTTTGCAAGAAACGATCCGCATGGATTTTTAACGGCCCATCAGGGGGGTGTCATTTTGGATGAAGTACAGTACGTGCCCACTTTATTCCCCTATCTAAAACACTATACAGACCAACGCGGTAAAACAGGCGAGTATATTTTGACCGGCTCGCAGCAGTTTCTGCTACTTGAAAAAATAGCACAGTCGCTTGCCGGTCGGGTAGCTTTACTTCAATTGCTCCCTTTTTCACTGACAGAATTGCAAAACGCCGGTTTGTCGCCCGATTCGCCAGAGGAATACATTTTGACAGGCGGTTATCCGCGCATCTATGACAAGAACATCCTCCCCACCGATTTTTACCCCGCCTATATACGTACCTATGTAGAGCGCGACGTGCGACAAATCGTAAATGTGACTGATCTGCGCTTGTTTCGCCAGTTTCTGACAGCCTGCGCAGGCCGGGCGGGACAGATCGTCAATTTTCTGGAGTTGGGAAACGTGTTGGGGATTGATTCCAAGACCGTTAAATCCTGGCTCGGCATTTTGGAGGCCAGCTATATTGTCTTTTTGCTGTCGCCATACCATAGAAACTTTGACAAGCGCATTGTAAAATCACCCAAGTTGTATTTTTTCGACACCGGCTTAGCATGTTCGCTATTGAATATCAGTACAACAGACCAATTAAACGCCCATTTTGCCAAAGGCGCTTTATTTGAGAATATGGTCATTACCGAACTGCTCAAGCAAACCCTTCATTCGGCGGGGACACCTGCTTTCTATTTTTGGCGCGACAGCAACATGCGGGAAATTGACCTGCTAATGGAAGAAGGCGCTAAATTAAAAGCCGTTGAAATAAAAGCAGGAAAAACCATCAACCCAAGCTTTACCAAAAACCTTTATGCTTTCCAAAATCTGGCTGGCGCCCAACAAGTCGAGCTCTTTTTGGTTTATGGAGGCGATACTGCGCAACCACGAACTGACCTACGAATTTTGCCGTGGGACCAGGCGGCGGGGATTGCTATGCAATAGACAGGAATGGATCAAAATACTATTATTTATTTGATTTGCAATAATTTGTACCACACAATCGCTATAACCGTAATTTGTAACCAAGTCACCATAAAAATCAAGCCATGAAAAAGACCATACTATGGCTATTGCCTGCTGTAATATTGTATTCGCCAAAAACACTATCGCAGCCCTGCAACGACTTAAACATCCAGCACCAGGCGGACATCGTATCGACCTGCGGTAACATGGCAATGACCATGATCCACGACCAAAACAACCTGCCGTATTTATACGTAGCCAATAAAGAAGCCGGCTTGACCATATACGATATTTCAAATATTAATACACCGACGCCGGTTGCCACCGTACCGGTTGCTTCGCTGGGTAACCTGGAAGTGATGAACCTCTACCAGCATGGAGACTATCTATTACTTGCGTTGGGCAATCATTTCGCCAATAGCGGTTCGGCTGCAGGGATTGCAATTGTGAATATTTCCAATCCGGAAATGCCCGCGGTGACGGATCGCTACACGGCCCCCGGCACTGCGAGCGGCGCCGGCGTGGTAAAGGCAGAGGGCAATTATGCTTACTTGGGCGCTATGAAAAGCGGGTTATTTATTTTTGATATTTCTGATGTCAATAATATCCAATTTGTTTCCCAATTTATTCCGGATATCGATTATCCGGTGGCTGATCCCAATCCCAATTTTTACAATGCCCGCGGCATGGAAGTAAAAAACGACCTCGTTTATTTGTGCTATGATGCAGGAGGTGTGCGCATTATCAATTGTACCGATAAACTACATCCCGCGGAGACGGGCAGGTACGTCAATCCCATTATGTACCAACCTTTTAACCTTCCCCGTGCTTATAATAATCTTGTGTTAGACGACTCGCTGTTGTACGTCGCCGTTGATTATTGCGGCGTAGAAGTTTTGAATATCGCCGATACGGCGAATATTGCGCTGCACGGGTGGTGGAATCCTTACAATTGTCCCAATAATAATTGGTATACAAGTCCCGTGCATACCAACGAGATTCAGTACGACAAAAACGGCAAAAAACTGTTTTTAGCTACGGGCAAAAGCGATATGTTGGCGCTCGACATGTCGGATCCGTCGCAACCCGATTCTTGTTCGATGTATGGCGGGGTTTCCAATAATATCGGCACCTGGGGAATAGGGTTGTGGCAAAACCAGCTATACCTTTCCTATATCTGCACCTTTGGCATTCCATTTGCCTCCAACTGGACCGGCGTAAAAATACTCACCTACAATCCGGTTGCCGTCGGCACGCAAGAGCGGACAGCGCAACCTTCGATTTCCATTTTTCCGAATCCGCTCCAAGACGCTGCTACTATTGAAGCGCAATTTGAATTGGATCATGCGATGGTATCCATCTATAACGCGCAGGGTCAGTTGGTAAAAAAGACTTTTTTTTCAGGTCGGACTCATATCCTGTACCGGGATAATTTGCCTTCTGGTATTTATTTAATTCAAATTATGCAGGGGGACAAATTGGTAGCTGTAGAAAAAATATACTTTGCGCCGATGTAGATGGCGGATAGCGTCGAAAACACTGGGGCGTCATATTTTGGACGAAGTATATACCTGCCTACTTCCTACTGCCTATTCTTCTGAACCCGATGGCGGAGTTTTGATTTTATCAGGGTTCTCCAGTGCCTTCTTTTCTTCAGATTTTAGGCGTCGCTCCACTTTTTTCACGTCTTCTGCGGCAGGTAATTGTTCTGGTCTGACACCGCGCTCTTGTAGTATTTTGCGCACAGCGAGGTTGTTATCCACATGCTCGCGTTGGATATCGGGCTGTCCGCGAAGGTCTTTATCCACGACGTTGTGGTTAGTGAGTTCGGCAGCAAAATCTTTGGCTTTGATAGTAAGGGTTGGTAAAAAATCAGCAAGCGGCCGGCCGGCGGGCACGTCCAACTTTTGTTTCATGTCTTGCGTGGAACGCCCACCAAATAAGGCTTTGTCACCTTCTGATCGAATGATGGCGAACCCGGTTTCATCTACTCCTCTTTCATAAATGATACCGGATAGTTTGTTTTCGGTTTTGGACAATTTTTCGCGCGCACTAACACGGTCGCGATCGAGCAGGCGTTGCTCGATAAGTTCCTGTTTTCGCGTTTGTACGGCAAAATAGGTTTGGGCGAATGCGATTTCAGGCTTTTTGGTAGGGTCTCCGTTTTGGGCTATCAGGTAGCAAGCATAGCGGGTGAGTGCGAGGTCGTCGATGCGGCGTTGAGTCCCGCTACCGATTTCGACCATTTTCCCGACGTCAGCAAAATGGTTTTGAATTTTTTCTCCTGCTCCTTCACAAGCTGTTTTAGCCTTCTCGATGGCATTAAGGAAATTATCCCATTTGGTATAGCCTAATATCGCCTGCAGTTCGCGGGCGCTCCAGCATTCGGTACCTTCAAAGCGATAGCAGGCGTCTTCAAATTGCCGGAAAAGTTCGTGGATGAGTTCTTTTTTCATAAGGATAAAGGGGTTGTTTATTTACAGTAAAGATACAAAATGTTTGTAAATAAAACTATTTCCCGATACAAAACCGCGAAAATATATTCCCCAGCAAATCTTCTGTAGTGATCTCGCCGGTGATCTCGCCGAGGTAGGCCAGGGCGTGGCGAATGTCCATGGCGATGAAGTCGGTGGTGACGGCGCTATCGAGGCCGGCGAGCACGGATTGCAGGCTGGCGCCGGCTTTTTCCAGGGCTTCGTAGTGGCGGGCGTTGCTCACGATGGCGGCGTCGAGGGAGGTGTCGCCGGCGGCGACGGTGTGGAAGAGTTTTTCTTTGAGCAGGGCGATGTTCATGCGGTTGACGGCCGATAGGGGAACCCACTGTTCAGTGCTCATGTATTCGTTGGCGTAGTGTTCGTAGGTGGTGTAGGGGTTGAGGTCCATTTTGTTGGCTACCACGAGCAGGCGCACATCCTCGTGGACGAGCTGGGCGAGGTCGGCACGCAAATCCTCTGGCTGAGTGCCGATGACATCGAAGACGTAGACCAGCACGGCCGATTGCCTGATTTTTTCCAGGGTTTTCTGCACGCCGATAGCCTCGATGGCGTCGGAGGCCTCGCGGATGCCCGCGGTGTCGATGAGCCTGAACTGGATGCCCTCGATGTTGAGTACCTCCTCGATAGTGTCGCGGGTGGTGCCGGGTATTTCGCTTACGATGGCGCGCTCTTCGTTGAGCAGGGCGTTGAGCAGGGTGCTTTTGCCGGCGTTGGGCCTACCGGCGATGACGGTGCTCACGCCTTCCTTGATGGCGTTGCCGAGTTGGAAGGAGTCGCGCAGGGCGTGGATGAGACGCAGCAGTTTGTCTACCAGTCCGCGCAGTTGTACCCGGTTGGCAAATTCGACGTCTTCTTCTCCGAAGTCGAGTTCGAGTTCGATGAGGCCGGCGAAGTCGATGAGTTCCTGTCGCAACTTTTTTATCTCGTTGGAGATGCCGCCTTTCATTTGGTGGATGGCTACCTGATGCGCCGCCTGCGAGGAGGCCGCGATGAGATCGGCTACGGCTTCGGCCTGCGAGAGGTCCATGCGGCCGCGCAGGAAAGCCCGCATGGTAAATTCGCCAGGCTGTGCCAGGCGGGCGCCTTTTCGGATAAATAAGCGGATGACCGACTGCAGGATGTAGTGCGAACCGTGGCAGGAGACTTCCACCACGTCTTCGCCGGTGTACGAGCGCGGGGCGAGGAAAAGCGACACGAGTACTTCATCCAGCAGGTGATCCTGTTCGTCGTGGATAGTTCCGAAATGGATGGTATGCCCGGGTTGTTTTTTCAGGTTTTTACCCCTGAATACGCCGTCGACGATGTCGACCGCGGCCGGCCCCGACAAGCGGATGACGCCGATGGCGCCAACGCCGGGCGGTGTGGCCAATGCTACAATGGTATCTTCCAGGTCGTGCTGTGCGTAGCTCATACGCAATAATACCTATTTTTCGGCGATTACCAGCATTTCAAAGTTGTCGGTCGCGAGTTTGTCTTCCCGGCTGAAGGCGCCCAGCGTAGCGCCGAAAATATCCGGTTGTCGGAATCCCAGCGATTTAAGCAGCCAGCTTATTTCCGAGGGTACGTAGTAGCGTTCGTTGCAGTGCAGGGTCATGGCGTTGCCGCTGTCGTCGGTGGTTTCAAACACGGAATAATCGCGGAAAGTCATCAGGTCGAAGTTGTTTTCCGCTACCGTTGCGCCGGATGTTTCTTTATTTAGAAAATCTTTCACGCTGTGAAAAAGCGGGTAAAGGCCGTTGAGCGTGGTGAAGATGAATTTGCCGTCTTTTTTCAGCGAATTGTAGGCGCCTTTCAGGATAGCAAAATTCATCTCGTCGGTTTCCATCAGCGGGAAAGCGCCTTCGCAGATCATGATGGCCAGGTCGAATTCTTCGTGGAAGGGTAATTTCCTGGCATCTTGCTGTTTAAATTCAACCTTCACGCCAGCCGCTTCGGCTTTCTGTGCCGCTTTTTTTAGCATAGCTTCGGACAGGTCGATACCGGTAACGGCGTATCCCCGCTTTGCCAGTTCAACGGCATGCCGCCCCGTGCCGCAGCCTATATCCAATATACGTTTCGATTTATCGAATTTGATTTCTTTTTCGATAAAATCGACCTCGGCAAGGGTGCCCTGGATGTATTCTTCCTTTTCGTAGGTTTCCGCGTAGTTGCGGAATAGGGCTTCGTACCAGGTCATGGATGAGGATTTGAGGATTTGAGGATTTGAGGATTTGAGGATCGAATACTCACTCCTCAAATCCTCCTTTCTTACTCATATTTCGCTGCAATCGCCGCCAACTGGGCATCGATATAGCCTTTGGGCAGCCAGCTGCCGCGCAGCATCACGCCGGCGATACGCTGGGCGTGGTCCACGTTTTCGAGGGGGTTGGCGTCGAGCAATACCAGGTCGGCGGAGCGGCCGGTGCGAATGCTGCCGTATGCGGCCTCTTCGTTAAAAAAGATGGCGGGGTTGATAGTGCCGCTTTTGAGGATGGCATACGGTGGTAAGCCGGCATCGGCCAATGCGCGCATTTCGCGGTGGATGGAAAAACCGGGTACGTTCATGATCTGTGGGGAGTCGGAGCCCAGGAGCAGGCCGACTTTGCTGCGGTTCAGGCCGCGCAGTATCTTCTGGCGTAAAGCGATATAGCGCTGGTATTTGTCGGGGCTGTAGCCCTCTGCTTCCATGAGTTGTTGTTTGCCGAGGCGCCATTGGTAGCGCAGCGCTGAAGAGATGTATTTCATCTCGGGTTCGTTCAGCATTTCGTCGGCGCTGCGGGGCGACAGGGTGCGTTCCAGCAGGCTTTGCGTGGGCACTACCCATACGCGACCGGCCTTGGTTTTGGCGGCAAGCGGCGGAATGCGGTCCGTATCCACGTCGTCGGTGAAATTAAAGCCGAAAAAGCCGGCGGCATCAATATTGGCTTTCGATACGCGGGGCGCCAGGCCTTCCACGTAGCCGTCGAGGTGATCCACAGAAGCATAACCCGCGTCGATGGCGTGGTTGATGCCTACCAGGGCAGGCACGTGGCCGGCGAATGGTATTTTCAAGCGTTTGGCCTGTAGGGCTACTTCGTCAAATACCTCGAGTGAAAGGCCTGGGTGTATTTTCAAAAAATCGTAACCTTCGGTTTTGTATTTCGCCACTTTGTCGCGGGCCTGATCGATAGATTGCACGGTCTGGCCGTTGAGCGAAGGGCTGGCGGTATAAATGCGAGGGCCCAGTATTTCGCCCCGGGCTACCTGTCTTTTTAGTTGTAAATGGTAGGGATCGCCCAGCATACCGCGGATGGTAGTGACGCCGTTGGCGAGATATAGCATCATCGTTTCGCGCACCAGTTCGTCGTCGCCGTCTTTGGCTACGGGTATGTGAGCGTGCATCTCGGCCAGGCCGGGAATGAGGTAGCGCCCTTTGCCATCTATGACCTGTGCGCCTGCGGGTACTTTAGTTTTTTCGGCAGGGCCGATGCTGACGATCTGGCCTTTATTGATGATCACAGTGTGGTCGGGCAGTAATTCTTCGCCTTCCATGGGAATGACCCCCACGTGGATGATAGCGAATATTCCGGTGCTAATGGAGTCGAGTGGCGGCGTCTGGGCCCATACGCGGGGCGCCAGGGCAAGTATTATTAATATGAAAATGAATTGTTTAAAGTGGGTCATTGTATGTTATTTTCCGGATGAAATAAAACGGGTTAACGCTAAAGTAAAGGAATTAATTTTATTAGTGCTGTGGTTAGTATTTTTAGGGGGAATATTAGAGGGGTAAAGTATATTTGACAGCGATTATTCTATTAACCGCAGAGTTAAAGGAGTTTTACGCAGAGTTTCGCCGAGTCAACATCAGGCTCTGCGAAACTCCTTTCAACTCCTTTTAACTCTGCGGTAAAAATATCATTTATAAACATGAATAAAATAGGCATCATAGGCTGCGGCGCCATGGGCACGGGTATTGCCCAGGTAGCTGCGATGGCAGGTCATGAAGTTTTTTTGTGCGATAGCGACCACGCGGCCTGGCCAAGGGCACTGACTAACCTGTCGACCAACATCAACAGGCTGGTTGAAAAAAACAAAATCAGCTCCGATGCTGCTCAGGATATCCTGAATCGAATACTCTTCACATCGGCAATGGAAGAGATGCACGGTGTCGATCTGGTCATCGAAGCTATCGTAGAGAACCTGGAAGTGAAACAATCGGTTTTTCAGCAGATTGAAGGGATCGTGAGCGATTCGTGTATATTAGCCAGCAATACGTCTTCTTTGTCAATAACGTCTATTGCAGCAGCTTGTGAGCACCCGGAACGCGTTATTGGGCTGCACTTCTTCAACCCGCCGCCGCTCATGCAGTTGGTGGAGGTAATTCCTGCGGTACAAACAGCCCCTGAACTTCCCGCTTATGCCATGTTGGTAATGCGGCAGTGGGGCAAATACCCCGTGTTGGCCAAAGATACGCCCGGCTTTATCGTCAACCGGATTGCACGGCCTTTCTACGGGGAAGCTTTGCGTATCTACGAAGAAGGCATCGCCGATATAGCGACTATCGATTGGGCTATGACCGAGTTGGGCGGCTTTCGCATGGGGCCGTTTGAACTGATGGACTTTATCGGCCACGATGTGAATTATACGGTTACGGAAACGGTCTTTCAGGCCTTTTTTTACGACCCACGTTATAAACCCGCCTTTTCACAAAAAAGATTGGTTGAAGCCGGCTACCTGGGCCGCAAAGCCGGCCGCGGTTTCTATGATTACACCGAAGGCGTCCATCGCCCCGAGCCCAATTGCGACCCGGTGTTGGGCGAGCAAATCAAAAAACGCATTGTGGTGATGCTCATCAACGAAGCTGCCGATGCCCTGCATTGGGGCATTGCCGGCGCTGAGGATATCGATGCTGCTATGACCAAAGGCGTCAATTACCCGAAAGGGTTATTGCAATGGGCCAAAGAATGGGGATATTCCGCTTGTGTGGATATGCTGGACGAGCTTTACGATACCTACCGCGAGGACCGGTATCGGTGCAGTCCCTGGCTGCGTAGAAGGGGAGAGTGAGAGGGTGAGAGTGTGGGAGGGTGGGAGCATTGAAAATTTCTCCCACTCTCACTCTCCCACCCTCCCACACTCCTTAACCAGGTAAAGCCCTGGCTTATCTGTGGTTAACCTTATCTAATCACCACCTTCTCCACCACCGTTTCGGTGTCAGTGCTGATTTTCACGAAGTAAAAGCCGCTAGCCAGTTCGGCCACGTTGAGTGGCATCACCTGGCGACCGCCGTCGAGGCGTTGGCTGTTTTTCAGCAGCACGCGGCCATCGGCGTTGAGTACTTCTACGGCTACCTGACCCGTTTGTTGGGCAGTAAAGGCCACGTTGAGTACGTCGCGGGTGGGGTTCGGATATACCTTCACGTTGTTGCTCAGCGTAGGTTCTTCCGAACTGGTAACGAGTTTAGACTCTACGATAGTACCACCAGCCGGTGCAATTGCGCAGGCCTGGTCACCTTCGGCCGAAGTAATGCAGGCTTCTCCGTTGTAATTGAACAGGTCCATAATCTCGAAATCATCCATATACCAGCCTGTGCCGATCGTTTCGCCAGAGGCTTCCTCGTCGGTACCGAAGCGGAAGCGAATGAGCACCTCCTCGCCGATATAGTCACTCAGGTCGACATAGGTGCCGATGTATTCGGGGATAGTACCCCAGAATGCCTCCAGGTTGAGCGTGGCGAAAGTGCTGTAGGTGATCTTGCCGCGGTATCCGTTTCTGATCAACTTTTGATCGATCGGATTCCAGTTTGCGCCACCGTCGGTAGATATCAGGATGACACCGCCGTCAATTGCCGGCTCTGTGTCGTAGCGGTGGAAGAAGCGCAACGCAGGCTGGTTGCCGGTTACGGCTATGGGTTCGAAGTTTTCGAGTATCTGGTCGTTATCGGCGGGTGTGCTGGCTACAAACCAGGCGTGATCGCCGCTGTATGCCTCTGCCGTATTGACCAATTCCCAGATAGCTATGCCATCGTCGAGCGGCTGGTAAGTCCAGATATCTTCCCCGTTCTCCATATCGTCGAATAGCTGGCGAATCGAATAAAAATCGGTGGTAGTGGCCACGCGATAGAGGAAGGAGACAGATGCTCCGGGCGCCAGCGAACCGATTTCGAAAGAGATTTCTCCCGAGCCGGGGGTGGCGTCGATGTTGTTGGAGACTGAACCCGGTACAAAGGTCATGCCTTCGGGGATTTCGTCTACGATTACCACGTCGGTTACGGCTTCGTCTTTGTGGTTGGTGGCCGTAAGGGTAATGGTCACTTCATCTCCTGCCTCGATCAGCGGCGTGACCGATTTGGCAATTTTGAGTTCTTTTACGCACTCGGGCAAGCCGTCAAATGCTTGTATGTTGTCGAGACGATTGTTGCTGCTGCCTTGTTGGGCGCTGTAACCCAAACCTCTTTTTGCAAATACATCCCAGATAAGGCATTGATTTTCCCCGTTGTAGGTCATCAGGTCGGCAGCTAAGATAGCGTCGCGGCCATCCACCAGGCCCGGATTACAGGCCTGATTTTTCATGCCGTCCATGACGAGTTGGATAGCCTTGTTGTTGCCACCTGTACCGTAATATAGATCGGGGTCGAAACCGTATACATCCACCATAGCCCAGTACAGATCCCACAATACACTCGCCCATATTTCGCCGAGTTGATGGGGAGAAGTGCCGGTAGTAATGATGTCGTCGTAAACCTGGTTGTTAAGCAGTGAGTTGGTAGAATAGGGATACCGGCGGATACCTATGCCGTTAGCGCCTCCGCGCAATACGTAGTTACCGATACCGCGGCCCATTGTGCCCACATCGCCGGGTTCTACCGTAGTGACAAGCGCAAAGAAGTCGCTCCAGCCCTCGCCCATTTGCTCGTTGTTATTGAGACAACCGGTTTGCGAAGGGCCGCCGGTGAGGCGGTTGGAAATGCCGTGGCCGTATTCGTGGGCGATGATGCCGTTGTCGAAATCGCCATCGAGACTGTCGGGGCCGGCATCCTCGGGCAATACCAGCGTGGCCGTTATTGTACTGGTAGAAATCAGATTTTTTATCAACTGGCAGTCTAACTGCGTCATCATTACGGTAGGAATCGTAGGATCGGGTATATCGGGGCGACCGCCCATGGCTACCAGGCCGGGCTGGTTATTGCATATGATACAGGCAATAGCGCCGGCGGCTTGCACATTGACTGTTTTTTCTTCAAAAAAGCAGGTGCCGCGGTCTACGATGGCAATCTTTCCCACGATCTCGTCACCATTTACAATAGCATTGCAGCTCAATGTGCCGTTAGAAGTGCCGTCGGTAGCGAGGGCCAGTTCACCCGTGAGAGGAACGTTTGTAATAACCGGTCCGTAATTTGCCGTAGTAGATTCGTAGCCGCCGGCAATTTCTACCGGGTCTACGATATTCACCAGCCTGCCGCCGGCCTGATCCCACAAAAACATCTGCATACGGCCGTTCGCGCCGTCTTCGGGGGTAGAGAAGTTGGCGTTGTTGGTGCCTGAGCCATCTTGCGCTTCCGCATATACGAAGTCGTTACCCTGGCCGGGGTTGCCGTAGTTATGCTGCTGGAAATTACCCGCCTCTTCATTAAAACCATAAGCGTAGGTAAAGTCGTGCATAATATTGTTCATGTAGAACAACTGCGTCATGGCGGCGTCCTTATAAGCGGGGGGTTCCTGCGAAGTATCGTCGAAAGGAAAATCAAAAACCAGACCGGTACCGCCTTCTGCGCTAGGGCCGTCGGGGCTATTATCTGCATCGGCGTCGACATAGGCATGCACGTTGTTCCCTCTGGTAAACGTATACTCAGCGCCGGCAGCAGCGTTGGTGTCGTGCCAGCCGTAGGGCGAGGCATTCACATCGTGCGGATCTACTACCAACTGGCGAGAGCCGTGGATAGGGCTTTCTACGGGTATGGGGAATACGTTGTAGGTATTACCCGAAAGGGCCGTATTTTCTTCCAGGAGGGCTTGTTGTACCGGTTGGAAAGAATTTTCGAACGTGCGGTTTTCGTCCACGCAATTGTCGCGGTGCACATGGCGGCTGTCACCGGAAAAGCTGCAGTAAATCGTCCAGTTATCCAGTTTCAGGATATCGCCGGTGAGTGCATCCACGCGAATGCTCCAGTAATCGGGCGAATCGGTAGCTTCGATGGCCATATTCCAGGCCAGGCGCACGGCGCCCTGGTCGTTGGTTTGGTATACCAATTTGACCTTGATGTCGGAATGGGATACATCGGCGCCTTCAAAGGTCATCTGGCGGTCGCTGATCTTGTCGAGCATGCGCAGGGGCCGGGTGAGCGGCAGACCCACGTGTTTGGCGCCCAGCGAAATGGCGTCGTGGGCGGACAACAAGGGTTCGGTAGCGTTTACCTTGCCGGCCAGATCGCTCACAAAACGGGTGGTAGCAAAGCCAACCTCGCCATTGGACTTGAGGTGCACGCCCATTATGGCGTTGTGTACCTCAATGCTGGCATGGCGTTGAATAAAGTACAAATGGGTAACGCCGTTGTGGCGGCTCTGGTACTGGTCGCTGACGATCATGTCGGCAATATCAGCACGGGCGAGACCCCATTTTTCACGCTGCTGCTCTACATAGCGCAGCGCGGCGTCTAATGTAGATTGCTGCTGGGCAGTGGCCAATTGGGTGAAACACACCATCATCACCAGCCAGAGACCTGTAGTAAAAGTTCTGTTCATACTAAACCGCGGTTAATGTCTTAGGAAATTTTTTCGTAAACCGTAAAGGTAGCGCAAAATCTAAAACTACTGCATTACCAAAAGGTTGCAGAATTTTATTGCCAGCCGACAATTTGACGTTTTTAATATATAGAATTCCCAATAGGCCTATTCGCCTTGCCCGAGCGAATACGCCCTTTGCCCATTGATCTCGTAAAGATGTTCGGTTTTTATAAAATCAAAATGCGCTTGTTCAAGTTTTTGCAATAAGCCGATGACTTGCTGTAAGGAGACGCGTTTGGCTTCGAGCATGGCATTGTGGCCGGTATCAACTTGAGAGTTTTCAGATACAAAGCGGCAACGCCAATGATCCGTGCAGAAAGTTTCAGGTAGCCCTCCCGGATATACTTTTACGCCTCGATTTGTGATCATTTTGAGCTGCAGTCCCGTTTCCTTGATAGCCTCCAACCGGCGCCCCAATACTTCCGGATCGCGTTGCTCCGCATCCCAATGCAGGAATACGTCCACGCCTACCAGTTTCTTTTCCACTTGCGTCATAGCTTTGACATGGACCTGAACTGGTTTGGCCGACTCGTTGAAAGAAACAGGTTTGAATTGCGTCGGCGCTTGGCCCAACCGGGTGATCACGGCTTCAGCAAAAGCTTTAGTGCCCACGCGTTGACGGGTATAGGTTTCGCTGTAAATATCAGAGGTGTGAATGCCGTCTTCGAGGGTTTTGAGCCATGCATTGGCTATTTTTTCAGCGATTTTGGGCTGACCTACGTGAACCAGCATCATGCATGCCGCCTGCAATATGCCGCTGGGATTAGCGATGTCTTTGCCGGCGATATCGGGAGCCGAGCCATGGATGGCCTCAAACATGGCAAAGTCGTCGCCCACATTTGCAGAGCCGCATAGCCCCACCGAGCCGCACACCTGGGCGGCGATATCGGAAATGATGTCGCCGTATAAGTTAAGTGTGACAATCACATCAAACTGTTCGGGGCGATCGGCCAGCCAGGCCGAACCTATGTCAATAATGAAGTGGTTGGCTTCAATGTCTGGGTACTCAGCTGATATTTCATCAAAAACACGGTGAAAAAGGCCGTCGGTGAGCTTCATGATGTTGACTTTCGTCATGCAAGTCACCTTTTTCCTGCCATATGCTTTTGCGTATTCAAATGCATAACGGATCACCCGCTCGCATCCCGGCCTGCTTACCAACTTGAGGCATTGTATTACTTCTCCCGTTTGCTGGTGCTCGATACCTGCGTAAAGGTCTTCTTCGTTTTCGCGGATGATGACCAGATCCATAGCCGGGAAATGGCTCTCTATAAATGGCGTGAGCGCTTGACAGGGGCGCACATTGGCAAATAATCCCAGTGTTTTGCGCAAGGTCACGTTGAGGCTTTTATAGCCGCCCCCCTGAGGCGTAGTAATCGGCGCCTTGAGCAATACTTTGTTCCTGCGGAGGATATCCCAGGCATCCGCAGTGATGCCGGCCGAAAAACCCCGGTGGTATACGGATTCTCCTACCTGGATCTCTTCATAAGCCAATTGGGCGCCGGCCGCTCCCAGAATAGACAGGGTGGCGTCCATGATTTCCGTACCAATGCCATCGCCTTTTGCGATGGTGATTGTGGTAGTTTTCGGGCTAAGCTCCGGCGTTTGCATGATTGGTGAGGTTGTAGCCTGCATGGTTTATTATTTGTGTTTAATAGTATTACTTTCAAAAGAGATAGAACAACTACTTTATTGTTGTGTTCACAAACAACACATCAATTGATTTTACCGTATCAATAGGCAAGCATCCAGGCTCTGTAACCGCTATTTTTTCATACTTAATTCGACTTTTCCCAGGAAACATCCTGCATATAAAGGCGTTTTATTGGAGTGGCCATTTTTTTAACACAAAACACATGGAAGAACAATTTATCGATAAGCTATTTCACGCCCACAAGGCAGCCAAACAGATTCCTTCCCCGCAAATTGTTTGCCAATGGCTGAACGGCCTGCTAAAATTGCTGTTCCCCGAGCTAGCCGACCAGCGCTATCGCAATAAAAGAGAGTTTAACCAGCAATATCAAAGCGTACGCCTTGAACTATTCCACATCCTGGAAACTATGCAAGCCCAACTACCCGCAGCGGCAGAAGAAATCGAACATATTTTCCAGGACAGGCTGCCGGCGGTACATGGCCTACTGCTGAAAGACGCCCAGGCCATCCTCGACGGCGACCCGGCGGCGGTGAGCCTTACCGAGGTAATCCGTACCTACCCCGGCTTTTTTGCTATCGCCGTATACCGGCTGGCGCACGAGTTTTACAAACTCAAAGTACCCCTCATACCCCGCATTCTCACCGAACATGCCCACGGTCTCACAGGTATTGATATTCACCCTGGCGCCGGCATCGGTGAGCGGTTTTGTATCGACCACGGCACCGGCGTAGTCATTGGCGAAACGGTCATCATCGGCAATGGAGTCAAGATATACCAGGGCGTCACACTCGGCGCGCTGAGCGTAAAAAAGGAAATGGCCCAAACCAAACGGCACCCGACCATTGAAGACGGCGCGGTGATTTACTCCGGCGCCACTATTCTGGGCGGAGAGACCGTAATTGGCCGCAATAGCATAATCGGCGGCAATACCTGGATCACGAGCAGTGTGCCGCCCAATTCGCGTTTGTATTATCAAAATGAAGACGTAAAAACAACCTCGATCTGATGGCTACTATTTTAGATCTCGTCGGCAATACGCCGCTGGTAGAGATACGGCAGGTAATCAAACAACCAGGCATGTCGGTTTTTGGCAAACTGGAAGGCAACAATCCCGGCGGCAGCGTCAAAGACCGCGCCGCTTACGGTATGATCAAAGGCGCCCTCGACCGGGGGGATATTAGGCCGGGCACAAGGCTCATCGAAGCCACCAGCGGTAATACAGGCATTGCCCTGGCGATGATCGCCCGTATGTTCGGACTCGATATTACGCTGATCATGCCCGATAATTCTACGCTCGAACGGGTGCAAACGATGGAAGCCTACGGCGCCGAGGTGATCCTCACGCCGGCAGCGGCAGGCGGCATCGAGTATTCGCGCCAGTATGCCGACGAACTGGTGGCAAAAGGCGGTTATTTTATGCTCAACCAGTTTGTAAATCCCGACAACTGGGGTATGCACTACCGGACTACCGGCCCCGAAATCTGGCGCGATACGCAGGGCAAAGTCACGCATTTCGTGTCGTCGATGGGTACCACCGGCACTATTATGGGCGTGTCGCGTTATCTCAAGGAGCAAAATCCGGCTATACAAATCGTAGGCGTACAACCCACCGACGGCTCGAGTATACCGGGTATCCGGCGCTGGTCGCCCGAGTATTTGCCCAAAATTTTCGACCCCCAACGCGTAGACCGCGTGATCGACGTGTCGCAACAGGAAGCTACTACGATGATGCGCCGCCTGGCTAAGGAAGACGCCGTTTTTGCCGGTATGAGCAGCGGAGGCGCCGTAGCCGCTGCTGCCAAGCTGGCCCAGGAGCTGGAAGAAGGACTTATCGTGTGTATTATCTGCGACCGGGGCGATCGGTATCTTTCGGCGGGGATTTTTTGACTACAGATTCTGATTGATCAAATTTGGCGGGAATAGGTTCTCCGTGCGGGTCAATTTGGGGATAACCCAAAGTAACATCCACTTCGTCGAGCAATTCTTCCGACAACAAGTGCTCAAAATATTCGGCTTCGTCGTGTACCTGCTCGCCGCTGAGCCCCACCTGGTCGGCCAGGTAAGTTTCCCACAAGCGATGGGCCCGCACCAGCTTGCGCGCAGCGGTTAATCCGCCTGCGGTTAATTCCATTTTTTCTTTGTCGATTAAACCTTTATCGGACAAAACCGATAGCCGGCGTCGAATTTTCAGCGCACCCCACCCGAGTTGTTTGGCAAGCGACTCCACAGTTAGTGCGCCCGCTTGCTGCAAATGAAAAGCCTGCTTGATCAAGTCTTCGATCTCAATACGTCGCCGTAAACGCATTTTTCGCCAGAACTGGAAAATCAAGCCTTTTTCAGGCGCAAATCCGACTGCAAGCAAATAACACAGGGTAGCTACCACGGCCATGGCAGGGCCGGGCGTGGTTTCAAACAGAATAGCCGCCAATAACCCGATTACCGCCGAGGCCAACCCCACAGCGCCGGCGATAACCAATACGACTTGCAGCCGGTTGGACAACAATAAGGCCGTGGATGCCGGAGTGATCAACATGGCCACCACCAAAATAACCCCCACGGTCTGCAATGCCGCTACTACCGCAAAGGAGAGCAACAACATGAGAAAGTAATGGATCATTTTGACTGAAATGCCCATTGTTTCGGCTATTACCGGCTGAAAAGTAGTGGCAAATAAATAGCGGTATAATACGATTATGCTGGCAATAACGTACAGGGTGATGCCCGCAGTGAGGTACAGATCGGCGTTGGCCACGCCCAACACATTGCCGAATAAAAAATCCTTGAGGTCGAGGTGCACACCTTCATTGCGGCTGATCCACGAAATGCCCATGACTCCCACCGAAAACATGGCGGTGAATACGATGCCCACCGCCGCATCATTTTTGGTCTTGACCTTCTGCTGTATCCAGGTGATAGCCACCGCTGCCACCAAACCGGCTAAAACGGCGCCTATGAAAAACCCCATCGCGCTGTAACCTACGATCATAAATGCAAAAACAACCCCCGGCAAGATGGCGTGCGATAGGGCGTCGCCCACCAGCGACATGTTGCGCAGCACGATGAAGCAGCCCAATACGCCGCACATTAATCCTACTAAGGAGGAGGCGATTAAGGCCCGGATGGCCCATTCCTGTTGTAGTATGCTTAATATGGTATCCATAGGTTTAATGTCTTATCCTGGATGCAAAGATAAGAATATTTTTATTAATTAAAATAAATTTTTAGATTGATCTAAAATAAAATACCAACATTTTGTCATATCCTCTCTATCAACTCTCCTTTTACCAAATAATAAGCTTGTTGAGGGTCGTACTGAATTTCAGGTCTTAACAATGCCATTGTATCGCCTAAAAATTCAGAATCCTGGATTTTGGTTTCGATATTATGGATAAACTCAATTTGGCTAGGTGGGTTGGCTACTGAAAACCTCATATATGCCCTATAACATTTCAATAATGCCTCTTTATCGAGTTCTGGTTTTTGCATGAGCGCAGTAGATATATCAAAAAGATCCCGGCCTTTTTTTCTTTGATATAACGCTCGAAATTTTGTTCCGAGAAGCTCTTCCAGGTGGTAAGTTGTCAAATTAGCGCTTCCCGTAAACCAGGAAGAATTCACTTCAAAAGGGGAAGCTGTATAACCAAGAACCGAGAAATGTTCGCGTGTATTGGTTTCCACTTTTAACCTCAATCGCTGTACAGGAGGAAACTCGGATTCAAACCGGAAAATTATTTGAATGCCATCTTTTCTGGGCTTTACGATGGATGCTCCAAGAAAGGATAAAACGGCCTGTAATTTTTGTATCGTTTCTTTGATGGGCTCTGCCCTTACTTGCACCAAATCAATATCCTCTGAGTAGCGCGGTTGGGGGTGCAAGTGTAGCTTATGTAAAGCAGTGCCCCCTCGAAATGCCAAACTAGAGGCCAACCAGTCATCTGAAAAGATCTCCACCAAAGCACGGCAGATAACGAGGTCTTGTTCAACCTGCTCATTGGCCTGCCACGGAGTCATCCTGCGCCATTCATTTATGTATGCCTGCGGAATCATTCTTCCAATTCAATTGTAGTATTCACAATCACCTTCCACCGGTTTTCAGAAGAAAATCCTTTAACGGGCGCGGAGGTTTTCAGCGGGATGCGGAAAAACTCAAGGTTGCAGGATTGCATGTTTTTATAGAGCGAATCGGAAAGCTCCTGATTATGGCATATAAATTCCAGCAAGTACCCCAGCCGTTGCAACGCCGTTACATGGGCGTGCTGAACCAAAAGTGCGTTAAAGTCGGCAGGAGTTAAAGTCTCTTGCAGTTCTTCTAACACAGCAACTGCGCGATTTAGACCGCCTATTCTTTTTTCATATTGAACTAAATCGGCAGCTGTCAGGCCCGGACTTGAAATATTAATATAACCCGATTCCGTTTTTCTTTTTTCCAACAATTCTTCCGGTATGGTTTTAATGCTAATGAAATTGAGCTTTAAGCCCTTTTTGGAAATGGGGCGCATTACCGGAAAAGTAGTCGTAATAAGATACTCCTGGGGTTGTTGATGTGAAGCGCCGTGATAGGCTGCGGCATTTAGCAACGACACATAGTAGGGTCTCCTGATGGCTTTCATGAACGCATCCAGAAACAGCGGGGGTGGCAAAACGCCTTTTTCGGCGTATTGAGGCGGCAAAATGATATAATAACCTTTATAAATAGAAAGTATTTCTCCTTTGTCGGACAGTCTTTTTAGTGCAAATTTTCTCGCGATTTCGGTCTGGGCGGGAAGTGCTTCGCGAAGCGAATCCAGGGCGAATCCAAACCTGCCCTGGGCAAGTTGTTCATTTACCCAGCTATCAAGCCGCTGATTTACTTTGAAAGCCATTTTGAAAGTTATTTTTTGCGAAAGTTAGCGTTTTTTGCTGCTTTTTGCAAAAAATCTAGCTTATTTTTTTAATCTGCTTCATCGGTTGGCAATGAATGACCTCTTTTCTTATCCAATAAATAATTACATTTGTAGATAGGCCTGATATGCAATAGCTATACAAAAAAGATACGCCTTATGGATAAACCCAAAAAATGCCTTCGCCAAAACTTCACGGCAAAGATTGCGGGACACTTGCGCGATAGCCACAGCGTAAACGTATTCGGCGTTGAAAAACAGGGATTAAAGCGACTCATAGAGGACACCCAGGCGACCTGCCCGCCCAATACCTTGTTTATCCGGATCAATATGAAAAGTTATGCGCACAGTTTCAGCGGGTATCTCACTGCATTGTGCGATAGTCTGGGCATGCTGGATACGCATAAAGCCGATATGCGCGGCGTCCTGCTCGATTATCTCGACAAACACCCGGAACAAAAAATATGGCTTTGCCTGGAGGAGTTCGACAAGTTGTCGGAGCGGGCGGTAGACGCCAAAACGGTGGATGCGCAGGGTTATAATCTCGATTTTTTGAACCACTTGAATAGTTTTAACAATAACCCGCGTATTGCCCTGTTTTTGACTTCATCACGCAAGATTGACGCCCAGGAACTCTATATAGGCGGACAACGCGTGCGGGGCTCCCGACTGGATATCGCGCACGAACTTCCCTTGCCCAGGCTGGACTTTTCGGAAATTGAAGATTATCTGCTCGGTATTGCAAAACCTACTGTGGCTAAAATACTGAAAAAAGAACCCGCTTATGCTGCTGTATTAATACCGGAAATTAACAAACACCCCGACCCCGTAGGATGGATGGATTTTATAGCAGATAGCCTGCCGGAGGAAGCGGGATTGACCATAAAAGACTACGAAAAGCTGTGCGCCAACTGGAAAAAAGCCTACCAGAAACAGCAAAGCCCCAGCCTGGATTTGCGCCTCGGCACTATAAGCCGCGACACCTCCCACTGGGCGCGCCGCGCCGGCCGAGTTTTGGGCATTTCTAAAAATATCAAAAACACCCAGACCAGGCTGGTATTGGCCACCGGGGTTTTGGGTTCTGTGATCTGGTTTTTGTGGGATAAAATAGTGGCACTGTATAATGCTTTGTTTAATTAGCCACCACTACCATGCCTGAAAACAACAACTACGCAGAAATATTCACCAAACCGGAAGCGCCCAGAAGCGATTGGGAGTTGTTTAAGTGGCTGTTTTTTGAGCCGACGCTGCTCAAAACTCTTACTAAAAGCCTCAAGGATAATAATAAACAAGATAAAATCGCTGTATTCCGCCTTTATTATAAATTTATTATGCCTATTGTGATTTTGATTTGGCTGCTTATGATTACCATATTAACTATCACAAATACTCCATCATTATATCCTGAAATATTTTTACCAACTAATTATGATGATATATTTAGTATGAAAATAATTATTTCTAATTTTTCTGAAAATTTAGCAAGTGAATTAGCTTTTAATTGGGAAAATACAAATGGATTTATTAGTAAGTGGATGTTTTTAGCATCTAGCCAAATTTTAGTTTTAGTTTTTGCTCTTGTAGTTGGCCTACTATTTTCATTGCCATCTATTAGCAAGAAAATTGATAACAATTCAAATTATATTTTTAAAGAAAGAACAGCTTTTGTTGTTTCAATCGTTCTGACTTTTAGCCTCTTTGGAGGGATGTCACTTGGCTTAGCAGTTTCTTTGACTTCTGGAATTTTTTTTTCTATCTTCTTTGGTTTGATTAATGAAATATCCAGAACAACAAAAACTATCATCGCACCTCATTTATCTCCGGGGCTGTTAAATGAAGGTCTTGGAACATCACAAGCCGCGGGCCCTGTTGCTTTTATGGCTTTGGCTGTAATATTGGCGTTAAGAGGCGAATTGATACATCTTCAAGAAATGGTATTTAGCATATTAATAAGTGGAATCATTTGCTTTGTGTTCTATTTTGTTGTACGCATGCGTGTTTTTGTATACATATATTATTTTAAATCTATTTTTAAAAAGCACACGCTAATAAACAATCCATATCTAAATGATGAAGTAATTTGGCTTCCCCTTCCCTGGGTGAAAAAAGATTTAATTGAAGATACCAAAAAACTTGTGTTATTAGTACCTGACATAGATGAAAGGTATAAATTACCTTCGGAATATATAAATTTTCTTCTTCGGTATCGTCCCTTGCAACTGCGATTAGCTGCAGAATTAGAGTTAACAACATTAGTGGAATCTTGGCGTTCCGTATTAAAACTCAGATCGGCTTTATTCCACAATTTGAGACTGCTATCCGATGAACTGCCTGAGGGCTGGGCAAAACTAATGCCCTCCACAATCTGGCGGGATAAAATTGGAGAACTTCGCGACACACTTGCCGCTGCGGAGGATACCACGGCGGTAGTAAACCAGCTCACCCTTTATCAGAATTGCAAAGAATTGGTCGAAGAATTCAGGCAAATCAACCTGCGGGAGACTTTCAAAGGCAGAGAAGAGTTTTTTGCGGTCATAGACCACTGGAATAGGGTATTAGACAACCAAATCCAGGAAACCGCCAAAAAAGTTAACGAAATACAGGCCGTTACCCTCAATCCGTACAGCAAAGGCAGCGCATTAACACCCGAAATAGCCCAAAACAGGTCGCTTTTTTTAGACCGGGCGGATATCAGGGAAGAACTCTCGCTTAAAATACAGACCTCTGTTATCATGCCCACCTTTCTGATCCTGGGCCAGCGCAGGGTGGGAAAAACGTCTTTGCTCAACTTTTTGCCCTCACTGCTCGACCCTACGCTGTTCGACGTAGTAGTAGTTGACGCGCAGGCGCTCTCCGGAGAGGTATCATTGATAAAATGGCTCGTTTACTGGCGTAGCCGCATCGAAAGCAAACTCAAATTGCCCGCTACTGAGCCTGCCGCCACTACCGACGCCCTAAGCGCCTGGGATGAGTTTGCCGCTTTTCTGGACGGGCTGGCGCAAACCCGCAAGCGGCGCCTCATACTGGCCATGGATGAATACGATGAAGACAGGGGGTTTCACTACGCCATTCGCCAGGATCCTGAGGTTGGCGCGGCGTTTTTGGGGCGAATGCGCGCCTTTTCGCAGCAACAGAAAATGGTGGTGTTTATGTTTGTAGGCGCTACCAATTTCAGCGACCTGCCGGAGCCAAAGTGGTCGAAATATTTCGTGCACGTACATGAGGTGAGAGTGGATTACCTTTCAGAGCAGGCTTCCATGCAAATTATCGAACGCCCTATTCCCGGCTTTGGCTTGCGATACGCAGAGGGTGTTGCCGCCCACATATATCACCTCACGCAAGGGCATCCGCACCTACTGCACACCATCTGTTCCGACCTCGTGGACTATGCCAATATGAAAGTCAAAAACCCGGTAGATCGCGACGACTTAGCGTATATCCTCCAATCCAAAGTGCTGTTAGGCGGCGCCCAGCCTTTTTCAGTGTTTTGGGATGAATTTTGCGAAAAAGAATCCATGAAAGAGGCCGTTCGCGCCATAGCAGCCCGCGAAGGCAATATCGCCAAAACGGCAGAGGTCAGGAAGCTATTGGATTATGGCTTTATTGTGCCCGATCAGGCCCTCGGCTTCCGCATGCGCGTTCCGCTGTTTGAGGAATGGGTAAAAGAGTATGGGTATTGAGGAAAGGCATGCACAATCCCAAAATCAGCGTAATTCGTTTCGACTCCGCTCAACGAAAGGCTCCGGCCTACTGGGACGGTCATTGAGCGGAGTCGAAATGACCACCGTAGCTGTTCGTTTCGACTCCGCTCAACGAACGGCTTGGAAGTCGCGGTTGCAACGATCGAGATGTCACCTTCCCTCGTACCTCGGGAAAATGACACCTCTTTGCAAAGGTCGCAAAGTCACTCCCTCTCTCCCTCTCACCCTCTCTCCCTCCCACACTCAAACCGTGCCTATTCCAAGATAAACCTCAGCCCCAAATACACCTCCCTGCCTTTCGTCGGCCCCCAGTTAAAAGCCGTATCAAAATAAGGTCCAAAGGGATCCTGCCAGGAGAGGATGGGCCGCAACTGCCTGAAGTCGAAGATATTCTCGCAACCGGCATACACTTCAAACCGGGTCCACACCTTGGTCAACTGCGCACTTACTACAGAATAGGGTTTCGAAGTGGCGGGCTGCTGAAACTCCACGGGATAGGCGCTGGTGCTGGGCAGTCGCTGCGAACCGTACCAGTGGAGGTTGGCGTCGGCCCGCCAGTGTTTTTTGGCCGTTTCGTAGGCCAGCGCGGTCATGAATTTGTGCTTGGGATTGAAAGGTAAGGTCTGCTTTTGCTCGCCCTCCATGCGGTATACGTCGAGGTAATTGTAGGCTACTTTGAACTCCACGCGCTGGTTCCAGCTCAGCTTGGCCTCTAATTGCGCGCTGTTGGACACCGACGTTTCTTCAAAGTTGGCTATGATGGCTTTGGTGGGCTCGGTATCGTAATCGGGGAAAAACTGGTTTTGGAATTGCGTGCGGTAAAAATCGGCCATCAGGGTGAGAGTCCAGGGGTCGGCTACGATGGTGTGGTTCAGGTTGAGCCCCATATTGAGCGCTCGCTCCGGTTTGATGTCTTCCTGGAACACGATGTCCCTGGAACTGGCCAGCAGGCCAATGTTTTCGCTAAAGAGGTTGACCGTGCGAAATCCCGTGCCTGCGGATAGCCTGATCTGGGTAAACTCGCTGAGTTGGTATCGCGCAAGGGCCCTGGGTGTGAAAAACAAGCCGAAGCGCTGGTGGTGGTCGAGACGCATACCTGCTATGATAGAAAAAGGCGCAAAGTCGAAATACTGCTCGGCAAACACGCCGGGGATGAGGTCGCGGCGGTTGTATTGGCCGTCGTAAGTACGTCCCAGCGGCAGGTCGTTGAAATCGATATTTTCTTCATTATGCAAATAGCGGTAGCTCGCGCCGGCTTTCAGGTCGTGTTTGGCGGCCCAGGTATGTTCGTATTGCACATTGGCGTAGGCCATCATTTGCTCGGCATCGTAAGAGGTAGCACCGAAATACGAAGTCTGCTTATGGTATTGCGCGGAAGCGAGAAGCGTTACCCGGCTGTTGGCATTAAACAGGTAGCTGGTTTTGGTGTAAAATTCGGGCTGTCGGATGTCTACTGTTTGACCATAAACAGTATGGCTGTCTTGGTCTTTATCGCGGCGGTACAGTTGCTGGCCACCGGTGCGTTGTTCATCCACGTAGCGCAACCCGATGCGGGCGGCGAGTCCGCGTTCGCCTTCTTGCTTGTAATCCCATTGGTTAAAAAACGACAAACGCCGGGTCAGCGGCAGGTCGAGAAAGTCGTCGTTGTCGCGGTCGATACGCTGGGCGGGCAACACGACGTATGCTGCCGACATATTCGACCAGCCTTTGCCGCGGGTTACATAGCTAGCGTTGTATTGTGTTTCGCCAAAGCTATTGGCATAAGCATTGAGCAGCAGGCGTTCGGCCTCGTCGGCTTCTTTGAATTCCACGTTGATTTGCCCGCTGATGCCTTCAAAACCCTGTAACACCGACGAGGCGCCTTTGGCGACATAGATATTTTTGATTACGGTGCCCGGTATAGCATTCACGCCGTAGGTATACGACAAGCCCTGTATGAGCGGCAAGCCGTTGACTAATATTTGGTTATAAACGCCCGACAAACCCAGCGTGCGGAGTTCTTTGGCCTGGGTAAGTACGTTGGTAGTCATAGCCTGTACACTGGCCGTGGTTTCAAAACAACCCGACAAGTCGCAACACGCGGCCCGCTTGAGTTCACCGCTGCTGATCACCTCCACCTTTGCCGGCGAGTCGAGCAGGTAGGTGGCCGAGCGGTCGGCGCTGACCTCTACTTCTTCGAGTGTGTGTCCGGTGTGTAGTGTGATAAATAATTTGCCGGCGAAACGCACGCGCAGGGTATCGGCTTTGTAGCCTACGAAGCTCGTCACCAGTATACGCTGTGCCGTATCGGCGGGCAAAAAGAGCTGAAAAGCGCCCTCCTGGTCGGTGGTGACGCCCTGCCCCGGGGCATGCTGCCAATGTACGGTAGCGCCGGTAAGGGCGGCGCCTTCGTCATCCACCACTACGCCGGAAAGCATGGGCTGCTGAGCAGCGGTATGCAATCCAAATATTTGTATTAAGCAGATTAACAGGGCAATGCGATGGAGCATGATGTTGTTGTTTTACAGGACAAAGGTATTTTTTTTATCGCAGAGTTAAACGGAGTAAAACGGAGTGACACGGAGTTATTTTCTCGCTCTGCGTCACTCCGTTTGACGCTGAGGTTAAATTAAAGCCGCATACCCCACTCATAAAATTCCCTCCCACCCCCAAAAAACTTAGTTTAGAAATCAAACTAAGTCAACTTTTTTCCTCAACTTTGCGTTACAATTATTCCAAAACACACTGCCATGACCTCGCTTGCAATTGCCGAAAAGCAACTGGCCGACAACGGCTTCCTCGATGTAGACATCGACCCTACCCTCGACCTTTTTGAAGAAATTCAAAAGTTGAAAAAGGAAAAAAACGCCATCATCCTGGCGCATTACTACCAGGAATCCGAGATACAGGACATAGCCGACTACATCGGCGACAGCCTGGGTCTTTCGCAAAAAGCGGCCTCTACAGACGCTGATATGATCGTTTTTGCGGGGGTACACTTCATGGCAGAGACGGCCAAAATGCTTTCTCCGCACAAAAAAGTGCTTTTGCCCGACCTAAAAGCAGGCTGCTCGCTGGCCGATTCCTGTCCGGCGCCGCTGTTCCGGCAATTCAAGGAGAAACACCCCGGCCACGTGGTAGTGAGTTACATCAATTGCACCGCCGAGCTCAAAACGCTCACCGACATCTGCTGCACCTCCACCAACGCCGTGCAGATCATCGAAAGCATACCCAAAGACCAGCCTATCATTTTCGCCCCCGATATCAACCTGGGCCGCTACCTCGTGAAAAAAACCGGCCGCGACATGGTGTTGTGGAACGGCTCGTGTATGGTGCACGAAATTTTCTCACTCGAAAAAATCACCAAGCTCAAGCAACGCCACCCCAATGCAAAGTTCATCGCCCACCCCGAGTGCGAAACAAAAGTATTGGATCTGGCCGACTTCATCGGCTCCACCACCGGACTGCTGAAATACACCATCAATAACGAAGCTACCGAGTTTATCGTAGCCACCGAATCGGGCATCCTCCACCAGATGGAAAAGGCCTCGCCGCACAAAACCTTCATCCCCGCCCCTCCCAACAACGCCTGCGCCTGCAACGAATGCCCCCACATGAAGCGCAATACGCTCGAAAAACTCTATGTGTGCATGAAATACGAGCAGCCCGAGATCATCCTGCCCCAATGGGTTATCGACGATGGCCGCGCCTGCATTGACCGCATGCTGGATATTTCGGCAAAAGCCGGATTAGTAGGATAGTGATTTTAACCGCGGTTAACATAAACCTATAAACCCATAAACCCTCATCAGCCACTCTACACCACCATGGACCCTTCCACACAACACACCTTTTGCCGCATTTGCGAATCGCTGTGCGGGCTGGAAGTTACCCTCCAGGAGGGTCGAATCACCAAAATTGAGCCCGACGAAGCCCACGTGGCCACGCGCGGCTTCGGTTGTCCGAAAGGACTAAAGCAACACCACTTGTTTAATTCGCCCGACCGGCTTCGCTACCCCATGCGCCGCACTTCGGAAGGCTGGCAGCGTGTAAGCTGGGATGAAGCCTTGGGCGGCATCGGCGGCAAAGTGCAGCAATTGCTGCGCGACCACGGCCCCCAGTCGATCGCCATGTACGTGGGCACGGCTGCCGGCTTCGGCGTGTTGCACCCGGCATTTGCACAAGGCTTTATGCAGGGTATCGGCTCCAAAAACATGTACGCCTCGGCCACCCAGGATTGCAGCAACAAATTTGCGGTAGCAGAACATCTTTACGGATTCCCATTTACGCAGCCTTTTCCCGACCTGCTCCATACCAACTGCCTCATCGTGGTGGGCGCTAACCCGGTGGTGTCGAAATGGAGTTTCCTGCAGGTGCCCAACCCCAGCCAACACCTCAAAGAAATGGAGCGTCGCGGTTGCCGCATCTACTTCGTCGATCCGCGCAAAACGGAGTCTGCCAAGGTAGCCGGTCAGCACGTATTCATCCGACCGGGCGCCGATGTGTTTTTCTACCTCTCTTTCCTGCACGAACTCATCCACAGCGGCGGCGTCAACCGCACCAAAGTGGACACCTATATGAAAGGTTACGCTGAACTCGCTGCCCTGGCTGAGCAATGGCCGCCCGAGCGCAGCGCTGCCGTCACCCACATCGAACCGGCGCTGCTGCGGCAAATGGTGGCCGACTACCGCCAGGCCGACGGCGCGGCCCTTTACTGCTCCACCGGCGTCAACATGGGCGGCAACGGCCTGCTCGCCTTCTGGATACAAGAGTGCATCAACGCCATCTCCGGCAACCTCGACCGCACGGGCGGCATGCTGGTGAGCAAAGGCGTGATCGATTTCCCGAAATTCGGCAGCAAGCAGGGCCTGCTCATGCGCAAAGACCGCTCGCGGGTGGGCAACCTTCCTTCGGTCAACGACGCCTTCCCCGGCGCCGTGCTCGCCGACGAAATCCTGACTCCCGGCTCCGGACAAATCAAGGCCCTCTTCGTCACCGGCGGCAATCCGCTCATCACGATGGCCAACTCCAACCGCCTGCGGGAGGCTTTTAGCCAGCTCGAACTGCTCGTTACCCTCGACATACTACCCACAGAAACCGCCTCCATAGGCCACTACATGTTGCCCTGTACCTCGCCCATGGAGCGCCCCGACCTGCCGTTTATTTTTCCGTTGATGCTGGGCTTGCAGGCCAAGCCCTACCTACAGGCCACCCGCGCCGTCGTAAAACCCGACGGCGAACAGCGCGACGAGGCCACCATCTACCTCGACCTGGCTCGTGCCGGCGGGGTCAACCTCTTTGGGTCGGCGGTGGCCCAGCGATTCTTTCAATTAGCCAAGTGGTGGCATAGTCTGCGAAAGCCCAAAAACGCCCAGCCCTCCCTGCCCCAGGAATGGCTGCTCAACCTATTGCTGAAAATCACCCGTCAGCCCGGTTTCCGGCGCCTGCTGCGCAATCCGCACGGGTTGTTGCGCCCGGGCCACCAGGCTCATAGTTTCCTGGGCAAACGCGTCTACACCCCCGACGGCAAGCTCAACCTGGCCCCTGAGCCCATGTTGGAACAGAGCAAACGCCTGGAACTCGACTTCGAAACCGAGCTGGCCACCCAACACCAGTTCAGGCTCATCACCAAACGCGCCGTCACCACCCACAACTCCTGGACCCACAACTTCGAAGAATTCGTAGCCGGCGAGCGCTACACCAACTACCTCTACATGCACCCCGACGACGCCCAACGGCTGGGACTTAGCAACAAAGACCTCGTTGACGTGAGCTCAGAAACCGCCACGGTGCGCCTTCCTCTCAAGCTACTTGCCGACCTGATGCCCGGCACGGTAGCATTACCGCATGGCTGGGGGCACCAGGCTTCGCTGCAAAAAGTGGCTGCGGCCACGCACGGCGTAAACGTGAATATCCTTGCTGCGGATGGCACAGCGGGTGTGGAGATGCACTCGGGGATGGTGCGGCTTACGGCGATACCTGTGCAGGTTAAAGCTGCTGAGGGGCCGAGGGCGCATAGTTGGTCGGGGTTGGCGGAGGATCGGTGGAAAGTCTGAGATGGGAGGGAGAGAGGGGGTGAGTGAGAGAGGGAGGGATCAGGGACTGTAGGACTTTTTGATAGACTGACGGCGAAAAGAACAAGGTCTCACATCTCACAAAATTTGCCATTCAGGCAAAAACGATTATTTTTGTAGCAGGCCTGTAGTTAGAATGAAAATTTGTATGCTATCCATGCAAGTAAAAGATAATTCGCACATGGCCATTTGCACAGAATCTTTTGATGCTTCCTTTTCTGTGCTTATCAAGCAGGTGCTGTGTGCGTGGTGGAATCCGGAATTACGTGGTAATGAAAGCGGCAAGTCTATGTACGGGATTAAAACCCCTTGGATGATATTGAGTAGTTGATAATATAAATTATTTAGTGAAGAATGATCAAAGTACATTACAGAAATACACGCCATACAGAGCCGGGAATGCAAAAGTTCGCTGCAATCGCAGCCCAAAGAAAACGCATAAGGAACCCAGCAGCAGGCACTTTTGTTATTGATCCAGGAAAACCTTATATTTGTATGAAACTGTAAAAGCAATGACAATACAACGAATTGACAACCAGATAATAATAACGCTTCCAGGTTCTATAGACATGGAGGGAGTGCAACGACTTGTCAATTACCTGCTGTACAAAGAAGCCACAAAAGATAGTAAAGCCAGGCAGCAGGATGTAGATGAATTGGCTCGTGAAGCCAATAAGCAATGGTGGGAAGAAAATAAACATCGCTTTTTACCGGAGTGAAATTCGTAGTCGACACCAATATCGCCTTTAGCGCTGTTCTGAACACAGAAAGCAGAATCGGCGACTTAATCATGAACTCGCATGGTATTCTCGAATTTCATGCATGTGATACGCTGCGCTCGGAACTCAAAAAGCATCGCCCAAAGCTGTTGGAATTCTCAAAGATGAGTGAAGAGCAGTTGGATCAATCTGAATACCAAATCACAAATTGCCTGGTATTTACTAACGAAGCGCTCATTCCTTATGAATTTTGGTTAAAAGCAGCCAATCTCGTTCGGGAGATTGATATGGATGATATTGCCTTTGTGGCGCTTGCTGAATTTATGGGGGTTAAATTATGGACAGGTGATAGAAAACTGTTGAGAGGCTTGGCGAGCAAAGGATACTCCAATTTTATTACAACCGACGAGCTTTACAAAATACGTACTTTACTTGAATGAAATAATATACAGCGAACTTTGCACTACCTTCGATTGCCGACTATGCGCGGCTACGTCGTCCATGCCACAGTTGGATGCCAATGTGAAACAGTCCTAAATAAATAGTTAGTCAATGAAAAGTGAAAATGCTTATATGCCAGACATATCTAAGGTAGACCTGAATGAATTCAAAAATGAAATTAAAACAGGTCGTTTGTTGCCGAGTAGAAAACCCTTGCTTGATGATATTGATGAATTTTTTTTCAGCTTAGAAATGCAGGCATTAGAAATGCAGCCCAATTGAAAGAAAATTTAAGAAGTAATTCAAGCTTGGAAAGATTTGCAAAGGAAACCAGCATTCCAGAAAATTACTTAAAGCTACTTAAACGTGAAGTGAATAACTTGCTCCCTACCCCGATTAAGTTCAGCGATATACCCAACATTTCTGAAAAAATTGTTAAGCAATTAAACAACCTTGAAATAGTAGATACGGAAAATCTATTCCCACATATAAACGAGCCTGAAAGCCGTCAGAAATTCAAAAAAATATCAGGGTTGTCAATGGATGAAATCTTGTGGTTAACAAAACTCGTTGATGTTTTACGAATAAAGTGGGTCGGTCCGAAGCTGGCGCGATTGATCGTAGATACAGAATATGACACTGTAAAAAAACTTGCCGATGGTACCCCTTTAGAAGTGCTCAAAGCATTCAATGAGGCCAAACAAACTCATAAAGCCTACCAGGGACTTTTGGGTATTAATGACATAGAATCATGGATTCATGAGGTAGTGGTAAAAACACCACTAGTTATTGTGTATTAATCTTACAACATGAAAATAAAAAACACTGGCTACAACAAAGGCTATGATGTTCATACTGGCTAAACGCCAGCACGCCATATAGCCAGACCGTTGGATGCCATGTAAAAAATGTCGGCTACTAAGAAAATAGTGATAACTATAGCGGTTGGACTTACCATGACAGCTATTGGGCTTTTATTCAGCTATTGGATAAACACCCAACCTGTGTGGGTTTCAATAAATATGATTGTTGACAGGGACCTGCTTCCTACGATACCGGTGCAGAATATTCAAATAATAAATTTCGTTGAGACCCACGGACAAGAACTTGCGCCAGACTATGAAGGAACGGTATGCACAGAGTTTGTAATTAAAGTGATTGAAAAATTTAAAAACCTAACACAAGAGGAGAAACAACTAATTCGAATAATTACGACTGAACAACTTGACTCCCTAATCATAATGGATGCGCCAATTATTAAAGGAGTTCAAACAGCAATAATAAGGGTGTGGCTCCAATCTGATGTAGCATTATAGGCCATTTTTGTCTACATGAGTCCAAAATTGATGCCAACGACCTGGTGTACAAACCAAACCTCTCAGT